>CANNIZ010000013.1 GCA_947505245.1 Pseudomonadota bacterium
GGGCGGCGCCGCGGGAGCGGCCTCAGTGCTGCGGCGGAGTTGCCGAACAGGACCCCGGGCGAGCCTGGCGGCGACAGCATCGGACGGCGCGGCCTCGGGCCCGGTTGGGGCTGCGGCTGCGGGGGCCGCTGCGGACGGATCGGGCCGCCGGAGCGGGCCACGTTCGAGGCGCCGGGGGCCAGCCGCGGGATCGCGACGTGCGCCGCCCTCTGGTGGCGCCGAGGTCCGCTCGGGAGGCGCGGAGGAGCGCTGTGCCGCGGGCCCGGGCGTGGCCGACCGTTGTGGCGCAGGCCCGGGTGTGGCCGACCGTTGCGGCGCGGGCCCGGGGGTTGCGGCCGGGGCTGCGGCGGCGATGCCGGCGCGAATTCGCCGGTAATAGTCGGCGACCGATTCGTCAGGCAGTCGCTCCTCGACGGTTCGTCGCAGGCGGGAGATTCGCTCGCCGCGAGGGGGCTCGACCGGGGCGGGTTCGGGCGCCTTGGGCACCGGACGGGTCGCGACCTCGAGGTCGACCTTCGCCTGTTCGGCGTCGGTCGCTGCCTGTTCGGCGCGTTGGGCGGCCCCACGGACGCCCGCCCACGTGTCGGCTGCTTCGATGGGTGTGCCATCTTCTTCGCCCAAGCGAAGTGCGGACTGGGCCTCGCGAAGCGCGGCCGAGGCGCGTCCACTCGCGCTCTCGAGGCGTTCGAGGGCGGCTCGAAGCGCGTCCTCACCGCTCCGTCCGGCGGTGACGGCCAGGCCCTGCCGGAAAGCAGCAGCAGCGCGATCATTGGCCTGTTCGGCTTGTCGCAGCGACGACTCGGTGCGGTTGCGGTACTCGACCATCTCCTGGTCGTCTCGCAGCCGGCGCAGCTCATCTTCACGGGCCCGGCGCTCGGCCTCAGCGCGGGCGCGTCGATCGGCCTCCTCGCGGGCGCGCTCTTCGGCCTCGCGGCGCTTCCGCTCCTCCCGAACCATCCTGCGCGCTTCGTCGACGGCGAAGATGGCCTCCTCGGCACCCGCGGCCGCCACCTTCGCGCGCTCGAGCATCCCGTCGGTGCTCACCTTGATGCTGCCGGCTTCTTTTACGCCCTCGAGCGCGAGAAGCTCGACCTCCATGGTCGCCGCGGTGGTACGGGCGGCGTCGGTCTGCTCGCGGGCGAGCGAACGCGCGATGGCGACGGTCTCGAGCGGGTACTGGTCGAGCTCTGGAGCGGCCTCGTTGGCGGCAGCTTCGGCGCGAGCGAGCGCGTCGCGCACCTTCGTCGCCGCCTCGCGGATCCGATTCCTGGCCTCGACGAGCGCGGCCTGACGGGCCTTCTCGCCGACCTCGGCGGCGATCGCGTCGCGGGTCGTTTGCAGCGCCTTTTCGGTGGCTTCGCGACCCGCTTCCGCTTCGGTGCGCGCGACCTTCGCGCGTTCGAGCGCCGCTTGCGCGTCTGCTGCGATGCCCACAGCGTTTGCGGCTTCGCCGGCCGCG
Source organism: Pseudomonadota bacterium (assembly GCA_947505245.1). Classification (GTDB taxonomy): domain Bacteria; phylum Myxococcota_A; class UBA796; order UBA796; genus SYKL01. The sequence goes on from CANNIZ010000013.1 coordinate 1,460, forward strand.
TATTCGGCGCGATCAGCCGCGTACCAGGCTTCCCACCCGGCGGCCCGGGTGGCAGCGGCGGCCTGTTGAACGGGGTCGCCCGTGGCGGTTCCCTCGGCGAGCAGGGCGTCGACCTGCTCGGACATCGTCCAGGCGAGCTTCGCCTGCTCGCGCGCGGCCGCGCCGACGACGCCGGCCTCGTCACGCGCGGCGGCGAACAGGGCCCATTCGGCGTTGGCCCACACCATGGTCTCGCGCACCACGGCGAGAGCCTGCTCTCCGTCGCGTACGGCGCGGTCTGCGCGGCCGATCGCTGCGTCCAGGCGAATGAGCGCGGCCATCGCGGCCGGAGCGTCCGTGGCGTCTTCGACCTCCCTCGCGGCGGCTCCGGCCTCGACGAGCGACTGTTTCACGACGTCTTCGAGGCTTGCCACGGCAACCGCCGAGGCGACCACTCGGGGGTACCCTTCCCATCCGGCCGTCTCGCTTCGCGCGGTGGCCGCGTGGGCCGCGAGGCGATCCGGGAGCGGCGAGCCCTCTGACAACCGCACGCGGGCGCGGCTCTTCGCGTCGAACAGCCGTTCGGCTTCCTCGCGGGCCTTGCGGTCGGCTTCCTCGCGGGCCTTGCGCTCGGCCTCTTCAATCAGCCGGGTGACCCGCTCGCGGGCGTCGGCGAGGTGGCGATCGACGTCGTTTGCAAGGTCGGCGATGCGCTCGCTGGCGACGAGCGCGGAGACGGCTTGTTCGCGCGCGTCTGTGGACCGCGTCGCCGCGCGGGCGCGTTGCGACCCACCAACGGCCTCGGACTCGGCCTTCTCCATGGCGAGGAGCGTCGGCGCGAGCTCGGCTCGAACCGGGACGAGCGGGGCCCACCCCGCGCTTCGGATCTCAATCTCGGCTTCGGCGAGCATCTTTCGGATTCGGTCACAGCCCGCTCGCGCGCGATCGGCGTGGACCGCGGCGTCTCCAACAGCCTGCCCGAGCGAGGCGGCTTCGCGCGCGGCTTCCTCGGCGATGCGCTTGAGCTCGGCCTGGCGGGCTTCTTCGCGGAGATCAGATTCGCGCTCTGCGAGTCGGCTGCCCTCGCGAGCGGCCCGCTGGACCTCGTCGAACGCACGATCGACGTCGTCGCAGAGGGAGCGGATCGCGCGCTCGACGGACTCGGCCGCAGACGAGGCGTACGCGTTCGGGATGTCCTTCAGGCGGCCCTCGGCCGTCTCGATCGCTGCGAGTGCGCCGCGCGCGGACTCCCGTGCCGCCTCGAGGCAACGCTGTACGTCGGACCCGACGGCCGCCCACTTCGCGATCTCCTTTTCGAGGTCCGAGACCTCGGAGGTGGCGCGGTCCACGGCGGCGCGCGCGCCGGTGATGTGGCGCGTAGCCTTGCGCTCGATCTCCTCGAACGCCGACTCCTCTTCGCGCAGCGCCGCACGCAAGTCCTTGAGGGCGTCTTCGGCCTCGGTCCGCGTCCGGTCCGCCTTGTAGGCGGCGTCGTCGGCGCGATCGGCCGCCTCGTCGGCGGCTGCTGCGGTGGCGGCTTCGTTGGCGTTGCGCGCGGCAGCAGCGGCTGCGTCGGACGAGGTTCGAACGTCATCGCCAAACCGCCGGAGCGCGGCGCGCGCATCGGGAAGGCGTCCCCCGTCCCAGCCGCGCGTCTCGGACAGACCGTTGTCGACGAGTTGTTCAACCTTTGGAATGAACGCTCGCGCCCGTGTGGCAGCCGCATCTGCGCGAACGCGCGCCGCGGCAAGACGCTCGGCTTCGACGCGCTTCCGTTCGCGCTCGGTGGCCTGGGCGCGGTCGACGGCGTCGGCGAATTCGCGCGCCAGCGGGCCGAGCGAGGAGGTGCGCTCCGCGACGAGCCGAACGCCTTCCTCGGTCGAGGAGCGCGCTTCGTCGGGCTCGGTGGCTTCGATGACGTTTCGACGCAGCGCGTCCATGCGTGCGACGGCCGCCTCGAACAGCGCGAACGTGTCGTGCGCGCGACCCTCGAGCGTCAGCCCTGTGGCGCGCGCGAGGGCCTCCTTGCGGGTGCGTTCCGCCTGCGCGAGCGCGTCGCGGATCTGGTCACGGCACGTGTCAATATCGATGCGGGCTTCGGCCAGGGCGAGCGCGCGGGAGCGTCGTCGGTTGTCCTCCCGTTCGCGCGACTCCTTGTCGGCGGCCGTGGTGCCCGCCGGCTCTGCTGCCAGCGCGTCGCGGCGGGCAATCTCTGCGTCTGCCGCAGCTTCGCGCGCGATGTCCGCGGCTTCGCGTGCTGCCGATGCGGTGGTGGCTCGCCGTGCGAGGTCGCGGGCGTTCTCTGCCCGCGTGGCCCCAGCGGACGCCCGGCTCGCGGCGTCTTCCACGGCTCGCACGGCGGACGTGACGGCGTCACCCGTGGCGTTGGTGCGTCGCACGGCGGCGTCCAGGCGCTTCTGCGCCGCGTCCGAGGCGTCGGCGGCCTCGCGCGCGATGCGTGACGCGGTCTCGGCCTCCTGGCGGGCTGCGGCGAGCGCGGCAGCGTCGCGGGCTGCGGCGTCGCGGGCGTCCTGTTCTCGGTGCCTGAGCTCTTCCGCGCGGCGAGCTTCTTCGGCTCGGCGCGTGGCCTCTTCCCGTTCTGCGGCTTCGCGCTCTGCGGCCGATCGTCCTGCGGAAGCGATGGCGCCGAGTTCATCGCGGAGGCGCTCGAGACGCGCTGCGGCCGCGGCCGCGGCGCTGGCGGCGTCCCGAAGGGTCCCCGAACCGCCCGTTGTCGCGTTAGCGCGGTCAAGTTCGCCGAGATCGGAGTTCAGCCGCGTCTCGAGTTCGCGCGCGCGACGCAGCGCGTCCGACGCTTCGTGGCCGACGGCGCGGTTCCGGGCGACGTCGTCGGTGAGGCGCGTCAGGTGTTCGGTCGCGGTGCGTGCGCTGCTCCGACCAGAGGTAGAGGAGGCTTCGAGGTCCGCGCGCGCTCGCGCGGCGGCCTCCTGCTCGACGTGGCGATCGTTTAGGGAAACCGCTTCGGCCGCGGCCGTCACGGTGTCTTCCGACGCGCGCCGGGCGAGGGCGGCCAACGTGTCCGCGCGGTCGCGTGCGCTGTCGATTTCGCCGATTCGCTGCGCGCGTGCGGCCTGAGCGGCAATCAGGTCGACCTCGTCAGCCGCGCGTCGCGCGTCCGAGGCGCGGTTGATCGCCCTGTCCCAGGACCCTTGGGACTCCGACGACTTCGTCCCTACCACGCGGGCTCGCCGGCTGTCGATTGCGGCGTCGGCCTCCTGAGCGAACGTGCGCGCGGTCGCGGCAAGCTCTGCGACGGCCCGGGACGCGACGGCTCGTCGGGCGGCGCGCTCGTTGCGCGCTCGTTCGACGAGGGCAAGCCCCTGAACGGCGACATCGTCGGCTCGATGCGCAGCGTCTTCGGCCTGGCGCACGTACGACTCGTCGAGCATTGCGGGATCGGCTTCCGCCTCTGCGGTGGTCAGACCCGACTGAACGGTTGTGTGGGCGTCGGCGGCCTGCTGCGCGATTCCTCGGGACTGCTCCGCGATCTGAGCACATTCGACCGCGACGTCGTCGGCCTCGATCTGGGCCGCGAGGCGGGCGACGGAAGCGCGTGCGCGCTCCGCGGCGGCGGCCGCGCGATCGCGCAGGTGGCGGCCGGCAGCGATGACAGCGGTCTTGCGGACCTGCCGATCGATGTCGGCCTGGGCTGCGGAATCGCGCGCGGCGCGGGCGCGGGCACCCGCGTCGGAGGCGTCGGTGGCGGCTGCAATGGTGGCTGCGAGCGCTGCGTCTGCAGCCGCGTTCGCGCTGACGGCCTGGTCCGAGGCGTCGATCGCTTCGGTCGGATCGTGCGCTGCCATCGCGCGGTCGGCGGCGGCCTTCGCGCGGCGCGACGCCTCGGCCGTCTCGGCTGCGGCGGCGCGGGCCCGGTCGCGCGCGGAGGCGACGTCGGGCGAGGGGTCACCGTCGGTGCCGCTCGATGCGGCGCTCGCACGTTCAGCCGCCGATGCCGCGGCGTTGGCGGCAGCCGCAGCGCGCACACCGGCGTCGCGAACGGCATTCTGGCGCGTGACTTCGCGCGCGCCCGCTTCGGACTGGGCAGCGGCGTCGATCGCGCGCACGTGGTCGTCGAACGCGGCAGCGATTGCGTCTGCGCGGAGGCCGAGCCCCTTTGCCTGCTCGACGGCGGCGTTGGCGGTCGGCTGGTCCACGACGGTCGCGGGCAACAGCTCCAGGGCGACGATGATCTCGTTGGCCGCGGCGACGTCGCGCTCGAGATGTCCGCGGGCGGTGGCCACGTCGTCACCGGAGGCCCCGTGCACGGCGATCAGGTCGGCGGCCTTTCCTACGACTACCTGCCCGGTGCGCTCGACGACGCGAGCGAGGTCCGTCAACCGGGTCAGTTCTGAGACCGCGCTCGCGACCGCCGAGCGTCGCAGCTCCTCGGCCTGCTCCTCGCGAACACCACGGTCGCGGGCTGCCTGAACGGAGGCCGCGCGTACGTCGTCCGCGGCGCCCTGGGCGTCCCGCGCCGAGCTCTCCGCGGTGTCCGCCTGGCGCTCGGCTTCGGTGGCAGCGGCTTCGGCGGCGAAGGCGTCCGAGGGCTCGTCGTCACCGGGGGCGCTACACCGATCGACGGCGCCCCGACAACGGGCGAGCGAGGGCCCGGCTTCGGTGTATGCGTCGTGCTCGGCGATGCTCGCGTGTGCCGCCGCCAGGGCCTCGGCCGCTGTGCGTGTCGCGGTGAGTGCGCGCGCGCGTGCGTCGCGAAGGCGCCGAATCGCGGCTTCCCTCGCCGCAGCTCTTTGGCTGGCCTCCTCGCGGTCTCGGGATTCCGCCTCCGCAACGCGGGTGCCTTCGTCCACGGCGGCAAGGGCGGCGTCCGCTGCGGCGCGCGCGTCGCCTGCCGCTCGTCGCGCCTCCTCGGCGGTGGCCCGTGCGGCCTCGGGGTCGTCAGGAAGGTTGGCGAGCAACGCCTCCGCGCGCCCGAGCGCCGACCCTGCGCGGCCTGCCTCGGTGGCTGCTCGTTCGGCGGCCGCGCGGGCTTCGGGGCTGGTGGCGCCCAGGCGTGTGAGCGTCTCGCGCACGGAGAGCGACGACACGCGCGAACCTTCGACGGCGCTGCGAGCGGGCGCCAGCGCGACTTCCAGGTCGGCCCTCAGGGCGTCGATCGCGGCGCGGTGCTGTTCGCGTTGCTGCTCGCGCACGAGGACGTCGCCGCGTTCGGCCGTCGTGCGCGCGACGTCTTCGGCCACCGCAGCGGCCCGCACCGCTTCGGCTGCGGCCGTGCGCGCTTGTTCGCTTGCACGCTCGGCGCCCTCGACGTCGGCTGCGGCCGCCGCCGTTTCGGCCGCGCTCCGCGCCTGTTCGGCTGCGGCCTCAGCCTGCTCGAGGGCAGAGGCATCGACCGTGAGGGCGAGTCCCCGCGCCGACAGGCTCAGATCGACTTCCCGGGTGGCACGTCGCGCGTTCTCGACCCGCCGCTCGGCCTCGTCAGCGGCCGACGCGGCATTGGCCGCCGCGACCCCGATCGCCATCGTTCGCTGTTCGTTCGCGGCGCGGTCGGCTTCTTCGGCAAGTTCCCGTTCGGCGGCCGCGGTGGCCTCTTCGGCGGCGGCGAGGGCGCGCTCGCGTGCGGCGTCGGCCTGCGACCGCGCGCCGTCAGCGCCTGCGGCTTCGGTTCGGGCTTCCTCCGCGGTATCGGAGAAGTCGCAACGGTTGGCGGCGCGGCTCGCCTCGACAGCGGCCGTCTCTGCACGGTCCGCGGCGGTCCGCGCGCGGTCGCGCGCAGCGGCGGCGTCCCCCGTGCTCGCCGTGGCGACTGCGGCCGCGCGGCCTGCCGCGTCGAGTGCAGCGTTCGCCGCCTCGCGCGCACCTTCGGAGGCAGCGTGTGCCGCCCGTTTGGCCTCGGCGATGGCTCGCTGATCAGCCTCTTTTCGCTGGTTCCGGGCCTCACGGGCGTCCACCAGCAGCGCGTCGAGCGCGTTGATCGCGCCAGTCGCAGTGTCGATCGCGCGACGCGTCGCCTCCACGACGCGTTCGACGGCGTGTTCGGCGCCACGGGCGTCCGCGGCGTGCTCGGCTTCTGTTCGGGCGTGTTCGGCGTCAGCCGCGTCGGTTGCGGCCGCAACGGCGGCGGCTTCGATCTCTGCGAACATGGCCTTGAGGTCGTCTGAGGCGCCGGTGAGCTCCACGGCGGCCGCCCGCACAGCGCTCCCGAGCTCGTCGGCGGCCGAGCGGGCGTCCTGGGCCTCCGCACGTGCGACGTCGATCAGCGCGCCTCGACCGTCATCCACTGGGCCTGCGGCGGGCTTCGCTGCGACGATGTCGACCAGCGAGGGACCGTCCAGGCCCGCTGCCAGAGCCTCAGCAGCGATCTCCGCGAGCTCGCGCGCGTCGCGGTAGCGGTTGTCGGGGCTCGGGTCGAGCGCGGGCGTGAGCACGTCCACGAGCAGGTCGGGCAGGCCAAGGTGGCGGATCCGGTCGAGGGCCTCCCCGGAATCGGCTTGCGCAAACACGTCGTCCAGGGCGCCGTCGTACACGCTTCGGCCGGTGGCGGCCTCGGCTGCGATGAGCGCGAGGGCGAACACGTCGCTACGGACGTCCTCGGCCTGGGCCTTGAGCCGTTCGGGCGGCGCGTAGCGGAACGCAGTGACCGAGGGGACCAGGGAGTCGTCTTGTAGGAAGTCGAAGATCTCGATCGCGATGATGCCGTAGCCGATGAACTGCACAGCACCGGCCGGCGTGACGACAATTCGCTGGGGCAGGAGCGAGCCGTGCGACACGAGTCCGTGGGGTGCGCCCGCATCTACGGCTTCCTGCAGCGCGGCGGCGGCGGCGCACAACAGCTCGAGCGCAGCGTTGGCGCCGATGCCCTCGGGGTGTGCCGCGATGAGCTCCGCGACGGTGATTCCAGCGCGAGCCTCGTAGAGGAACGCTGGACCCTCACGGCCAAGCAACGGGGCGATCGTTCCCACAGGTGGTTCGCCGAGAAAGGCGATGACTACGTCGATGGCTTCGCCGAGCGCGGGGTGCTCGCGGTAGGCGTCAATGAACACGAGCGCGAGGAGCACCCCCCCGTCGTCGGATGCAACCTCGATCAGATTCGCGTCGGGTCCGGCAATCATGCGCCCTGTGGCGCGCATGCCGAAAGGTACGTCCATCAGGGGGCGGGCTCCGGCGGGATTTCAATTTCCCCTTGGCAAATCGCGGTCATGTGCTCGGCCGAGCGACGGATCTGGTTCACCGCCGAAGAAAGCACGAGGGGCGAGTCGGGTTCCATCATCGGCGAGTCGAGCTCGGTCCACACAGCGAGCATGCGGAACGTGCGGCCGTCCCGGTCAAGGTCAACTTCGATGCTGTAGCTCTGGGCGAGCGTCGAGGCGTCCGAGCTCGTCGCGCGCTCTGGGATGGACGTCGCGATTACGGTGGCGACGCGGTCTTCGCCCTGCACCTGGTAGATCCCGTGCCTGAGGTTGAGTACGAGGTCGTACGTGACCGTGACCCCGAGGTTGCGCGCGCTGACGTCGTGATTCACGGTCCACATGAGATCCGTCGATAGCGGTGACGGGTCGAAGGCCGTGTCGAGCGCTGGAATCGGCTCGTCGATGCCCTGGAAGTCTCGCGTCGCGCTCGCGCCCTCGAATTCCGTCCGGGACGTGAGAAAATCGCGCTGGTACGTCAGTAAATCGCCCTCGAACACCACGTTCTGATCGGTGCGGACGAGCAGAGCCTCGGCTTCGGCCCACGGGCAGTCCATGTCCACCATCGCGATCACGCCGTGGGCGCGCTCGAGTTGGCGTCCATCGTCGGCGAACGGCAGCAGGGCCACGTCTTCGGGCGTGAGCTGCGCCAGCTGGTAGCCGTCGACGTTGCTGGTCGTGGCGTCCTGCTCGGCCAGGGCTGCGCCTTCGGTGTCGAACCAGTCCATGAAGCCCGTGAGCCCTGCGCCGATCGTCGCGTCGTCAGAGTAGAACTCGCGCAGCAGGTAACGGGACGCGTCGTCCAGGCCGACCGGGGCGGGTGGCGGCGCTTTGCATGCGAACAGGGCAAACAGGGCGATCATGTGGGGCCCTCCACGACTTCGCGCGCGATCGTCGCCCGCCGTAGCGGTCCGAGATCGGTGGAGCGCTTTTCCTGAAACTGGGCGAGCTGGGCGTTTGCCGCCGCGAGTTGCTGAAGCAACATGCTGATCAGGCCGCGCCTGAAGATGGTTCCAGCCCAGGTTCCGTCGTTCATCAGAGCGGTGTAACCGGTGCGGTCGAGCGACTGCGCGACGACCTGATCCTTCGCGAGGCAGGAGCACATGCGGACGCCCCCTTCGGCGAGCGCCACCATTCCGAACGCGGCGCCGGGGCCGAGCGTCGCGAGCGCCTGCACGCGATCGCCTTCCACCGCGACGATGACTTCGACCTGACCTTCGTGGATGAGGAACATGGTGTCGCCGGGCTGGCCCTCGGTGCACAACAAAGCGCCTGGTCCGTAGGCGGTGGCATGCAGGTAGGGCGCGATCCCCGCGAGCGCCTCGTCGGGCGCGTCTGCGAACGCAGGGCTCTGCCTCAAGGTGATCAGGGCATCGATTGGACGGCTCGAGAACGAGCCACCTGGGCCGAACATCGCCGATACGGCTCCGAAGAAGCGCTCGCTTGGCGGGACGGGGGTTCGGACGCGGCCGTCCGAGAGCTCGGCGATTCGGTCGCCGACGGCCCGCAGTCGCCCGACCTGGTTGATGAGCGTTCGGCGCTCGAGCTCGGCGGCCGCAGGGTGGACCGTGTCGCGCAGCTCTTCATAGCCGGCGCGGTCCAACTCGAGGATGTGCGACGGCTCGGCGGCGACGACGTCGGCGCCCCGGAAGCCCGTGTCGAACAGCCCGGTTTCGCCGACGAGGTCGTTCGGGCCCGCAGAGCCGATGACCACCCCGTCGCGCACCACCTCGAGCCTGCCCTCTACGACGATGACGACGCCTTCGGCAGGTTCACCGGCGGCGATGACGCGCTCCCCCGGCGCGAGGGCGCGCTCCCTGAAACGGCGTCGCGCCGTGTAGAGGTCGACGTCGTTGAGGCCCTGGAAGAGTTGGGGTACGGGCTTCATCGGGACGCTCCCCCTGCCGGTTTCCATCGAGCATACACCGTTGACAGGGCTATTTCTGCTCCGCGCCCACGATGCGGGTGCGCACCACGGACGCCAGGATGGCGACGGTGAGCGTTCCGAAGATGACGGCCAGCGACAGGTACGTTGGAACTTCGACCCAGTGTTGGCCGATCATCTTGAATCCAATGAACGACAGGATCACCGACAGCGCGACCTTCAGGTAGTGGAACGCCCCCATCAGGGCTGCAACCAGGAAGTAAAGCGAGCGCAAGCCCAAGATGGCGAAGATGTTCGACGTGTAGACGATGAACGGATCCGACGTGATGCCGATCACGGCCGGGATCGAGTCCACCGCAAAAAGAAGGTCCGAAGCCTCGACTGCGAGGAGGACGAGGAACAGCGGCGTCACCATATTTCGCGCGCCTTCCTTCACGAAGAAGTGCTCGCCGTGGTAGTCTTTCGTGATCGGAAGCAGGCGACGGGCGTACTTGATCAAGCGCGAATCTTCGACGTTGGCCGACTCGTCTTCGCCAGAAAACAGCAGCTTGATGCCGGTGTAGATCAGCAGCGCTCCGAAGATGTAGAGGAGCCACTCGAAGCGTTGTACCGCCGCGGTCCCGAGCCCGATGAACACGCCGCGCAGCAGCAGCGCGCCGAGGATTCCCCAGAACAACACGCGATGTTGAACGTTGCGCGGCACGCGGAACTGGTCGAACAACACGCCGAACACGAACACGTTGTCGACCGATAACGCCTGTTCTACGACGTAGCCCTGCGCGTACAACGCCGCTGATTGCCGGCCGATCGCGACCCACACGAAGCCGCCAAAGGCGGCGGCGATCGACACCCACATCGCGGTCCACGCTGCGGCCTTCGCGAATGAAAGCTCCTGCGCGCGGCGCTGAAGTACGCCGAGGTCGAGCGCGAGGAGGCCGAAGATGAGCAGCATGAAACCGCCCCACCAAGCGGGCGTGCCGACGGTATCTACGGTCATCGAGACTCCATCCTCCCCCCTATCGCATTCCCATCCTGGCTGCCCTTGTGTAGTCTCCGGCCGGGTCGCTTGTCCGACCCACCCGCGTGACTACGTCAACGGCAACTTCAGCTTCCCCACGCCCGCCCTTGGCGGGACCCGAGGCACCCATGGCCTTCGAAACCCCACCCGACGCCGAAATCCCGAACCTCCCGCCCGTGCTCGACGTGCCGGTGCTGGCGATTCGAAACACTGTAATTTTTCCGGTGCTCGCGTTCCCGATCAACGTCGGCCGAAACAAGAGCGTCCGGGCCGTTGAGGAGGCGCTGAACAGCGCAGACAAGCTGCTCGGCATCGTCGCGCAGAAGGACCCGAAGACCGAGAGCCCGTCCACGGGTGAGCTGTATCAGGTGGGCACGGTCGTAAAGATCCTCAAGTCGGTGAAGGTGCCCGGGAACAAGCTCAACGTCATCATCCAGGGGATCTCCCGGGTGAAGGTTGATCACTGGTCCGACGGTGAGTCCCACCTTTCTGCCCGCATGACGGTGGTGCCAAAGGACGAGATCCCGACGGCGGAAGTCGAGGCGCTGATGGGCACGCTGCGCGAGCTCGCGCAGAAGATCATCGATCTTTCGCCCCAGATCCCGGCCGAAGCGAGCTTCCTCGTCCGCAGCATCGACGAGCCGGGTGTGCTCGCTGACATCGTGGCGAGCAACCTGAACATCCCGCCCGAAGAGAAGCAGGATCTCCTGGAGACGTTCGGCACACGCGAGCGGATGGAGAAGGTGATCGCTCTCCTCAACAAGGAGATTCAGGTCCTCGAGCTTTCGAACAAGATCCAGACCGAAGTCAAAGGCGAGATGGACAAGGCTCAGCGGGAGTACTTCCTGCGCGAGCAGCTCAAGGCCATCCAGAAAGAGCTCGGTGAGGTGGACGACCGCCAGGAGGAGTTCGAAGAGCTCAAGCGGAACATCAAGAAGGCAAAGATGCCGAAGGAGACTGAGAAGGCCGCCTTCAAAGAGCTCAAGCGCATGGCGCGGATGAGCCCGGGCAGCGCCGAGTACACGGTCTCGCGCACCTACCTCGATTGGCTCGTGGAATTGCCCTGGACCACCACCAGCAAAGACCGCCTCGACGTGAACGAGGCGTCGGACATCTTCGAAGAAGACCACTACGGCCTCGAGAAGGTGAAGCAGCGCATCCTCGAGTTCCTCGCGGTTCGCAAGCTCAAGAACGACATGAAGGGGCCCATCCTGTGCCTCGTCGGCCCCCCCGGCGTCGGAAAGACGTCGCTCGCCAAGTCCGTGGCGCGCGCGCTCGGCCGCAAGATGGTGCGCGTTTCGCTCGGCGGCGTGCGCGATGAAGCCGAAATTCGCGGCCACCGCCGCACGTACATCGGCTCGATGCCCGGCAAGATCATCAAGGGTCTCAAGCGCGCAGGGACGAACAACCCCGTGTTCGTGCTCGACGAGATCGACAAGCTCGGCAACGACTACCGCGGCGACCCCGCCTCGGCGCTGCTCGAGGTGCTCGACCCGGAGCAGAACGACACCTTCCAGGACCACTACCTGGACGTCAACTTCGACCTCTCGAAGGTCCTGTTCATCGCTACCGCGAACGTGCAGGACACGATCCCGGGCCCGCTCCGCGACCGCATGGAGATCATCCGCATCCCTGGCTACACGCACCAGGAGAAGGTCCAGATCGCCCGCAAGTACCTGATGCCCGAGAACCTCGAGGATCACGGCCTCACCACCGAGATGATCGAGATCACCTCCGAAGCCTTGGACTTCGTGATCGAGAGCTACACGCGCGAAGCGGGCGTCCGCAACTTGAAGCGCGAGCTCGGCGCGTGCTACCGGTGGACGGCCAAGGAGATCGCGTCCGGAAAGCGGACCGGCAAGGTGATCGTGGACGTGGCGCTCGTCGAGGAGATCCGCGGCCCCATCCACTACTTCAAGGAAGTCGCCGAGCGCACCAGCGTGCCGGGCGTAGCGACGGGTCTCGCCTGGACGGCGACGGGTGGCGACATCCTGTTCATCGAAGCCACGAAGATGAAGGGAAAGGGCAACCTCACGCTTACCGGCTCGCTCGGTGACGTGATGAAGGAGTCCGTGTCCGTCGCGCGCAGCTACGTGCGCAGCATGGTGACCGATCTCGGAATCGACCAGGACGCGTTCGAGAACACGGACATCCACGTCCACGTCCCGAGCGGAGCGATCCCGAAGGACGGTCCGTCGGCGGGCGTCACCATGATCACCGCGATCACGAGCTTGTTGACGGGGCTCTGCGTGGACCCGGCCGTCGCGATGACGGGCGAGATCACGCTCCGCGGGGCGGTCCTGCCCGTAGGTGGCATCAAAGAGAAGGTTCTTGCTGCACATCGGGCGGGCATCAAGAAGGTCATCATGCCGGAGAAGAACCGCAAGGATCTTGTCGAGGTTCCGGAAGAGATCCGGAAGGATCTTTCGTTCGTGTTCTGCGGACGGATGGAAGACGTGCTGAACGAGATCCTCGGCGCCGACAACCTCGTCCGGGTTCGTTCCGAGCTCGCGGCCCGCAAGTCGCGGGACGCAACGACGGCTGAGGCTCCGAAGCCAGCGGAGGCGTGATTGCGTTCCCATCTTTTCGCGCACGAGGTACCCGCGGGGACGGTCGAAGAGGGCGCGGCCGATAAGGAAGTTCGTGCGGTGGCGCTACGCACGACGGACTTCCACAAGGCCTACCAGCTCGCCGAGCTCATCGGCGAGGCCTTCGGTGAAGAAGCGGACGATTGGTCGTTCCCGCTGTTCATCGAGGGCTACTCGGACGGGGCCGCGGTGGCGGCGGCCGACGAGTTGAACGAGATGGTGCGCGAGATCGACGAACTGGACCGCTCGGCGCTCGCGGATTTGGAAGGCGACTGGTCGGAGACGCTCGCTGCATTCCGCGCGCTGTTTCACGACGTCGCGGCGCGTGGAAATTCGTTGGTGCTGACCGTCAGCTGAGGATCATAGCCGTTCCTCCCCCGCGCTTGTTAGGGTGGCGGCGCAGGGAGAACGGCATGAGCGATTCCACCACGACACAGTCGACGGGCCCAGACTTTGCGGGCATGCAGCCCACGGGGCGTCGCATCGCAGGCGGTACGGCGGACCTCGTCGAGCTCGATGACGGGGCTGACGAGGGCCTCCGACACACAGCGCTCGTGTTTCACGAGCGGTACCGCGAACACGATGCGCTGCGGACCGGTATCGAGATCGCGCGTGGGTTCATGGAATTCCCGATGGTGTCCGGCCTTGTCGAGCTGAGCCACTGGCTCCCGGAGCAAGGTACGTTCATCTACCCGACGGGTACGGCGTGGACGGCGACGGAGGTCCTCCGGACGTTGCGCGACTCCGGTGGCGTCACGGTGCCGTCGCGCTCCATCCTCGAGGCGGCCTACCTGTCTGCGATGATCTTGCAGGAAGCGTCAGAGACGGGGCCGCAGCAGGGGGTTTTCGCGCACGGGTCGATGACGCCGTCGCGCGTGTTGTTCAAGGCCGACGGTCAGGTGCAGATCATCGGCTACGGTCTGCCCGCCGTCGATCTGATGATGTACCTGGAAGACGCGGACAACGTCCCGAACGAGGACACGTTCCGGTATGCCCCGCCCGAGCGGATGGCCGGCCTCGCCGAAGACGGCGACAGCGACATCTACACGCTGTGCCTCGTGCTGTGGGAGCTGTTGTCGGGCGAGCCCGTATACGACGGTACGATCGACGAGATGCGGGAGATGGCGAAGCGCGGCGACGCCGACAAGCGCGTGACACGATCCGCCCCCAAACAGCGAAAGGTGCCGGACGGGCTCGCGGACCTGTTTGTTCGCGCGTTGAACCCGGACCCGGACGCGCGCCCGACTCCGCTCGAGTTCGTGCAGGGCATCGAGAAATTGATGACCGAGAACCCTGATGGGGTCACGCTCGAGCAGGTCATGGACAAGGTCCGCGAGGGCAGCAAGCGCGGCCGTTCGCTCGCCGCGCCGCCAAAGGGCGCCGAGGCTGTTGGGGGTCGTGGACGCCCGGTCGGCCCGACGTCGGTACCCAAGGGTCAGCTGCTCGCGGCCGGCGCGGGAATCATGTCGATGTCGATCGGGGTCGTGGCGCGTGGACCGGGAGGCCCTCCAGGGGCTCCGGGCGCAGCACCTCCAGGTGACGTCGTGGCCCCCGAGGCCGGCAGCCGCTGGGGCAAGCCCGCCCGCGGTGGTGGAGCGAAGGACGATGGGGACGCGCGCGACAAGCTGCGTGCGCGCCTTCGCAAGGGCGACGGCAAGGACGCTGCACCCGCAGAGGCCCCCACGGGTTCGGGCAGCGTCGAAGACGCGCGGGAGCGCCTGCGCAACCGCCTGAAGGGCAAGGAAGACGTCAAGGCCGCGGCACCTGCGGCCGAGGCGGCGGCGGCCCCGATCGCGACGGACGACGCGCGCGCGCGCCTTCGTGGTCGACTCAAGCCAGGCTCGGCGGTGGCACCCGCGGCCGAGGCTCCCGCAGAGGTGGTGGTCCCGACCGACGCCGCGCCGGCGGACGCGGCCCCTACGCCACCCGCCGACCCTCGCGAGGCCCTTCGCGAGCGGCTCAAGGCGCGCAGCAGCGGCGGTGCGGCCGAAGCGCCTGCGTCCGAAGCGAAGGCGCCCGAGGCTCCGGCGGCCCCCGCGGTCGAGGCTCCGGCTCCGCCCGAGGTCGCTCCTGCGCCGGCCGCGCCGGTCGATCCACGCGCCGCGCTGCGCGAGAAGCTGCGTCAACGCGCTGGCGAGCAGCCGACGGGCACACCTTCGGCGCCGGTCCCGGCGGCGCCTCCCGCGGCCGTGGAGACCGCCCCTGCGGCCGCTTCGGAGGCCGCACCGGCGGCGGCTTCGGTCGAAGCTCCAGCGGCGGCTCCAGCCCCGGCGGCAGAAGATCCCCGCGAAGCGCTGCGTCGCAAGCTCCGCGAGCGGGCCCAGACCAAAGAGTAGCGCAACGGCGGCCCACCTGGACTACGCTGGATGGTGAGGCCCGCTGTGTCCGGTTGGAACCGTCCGATCGTGATTGAGACCATCCCCGCGAACCAGAAGATCTGGTTCGTGAGCGATCTTCACATGGGTGACGGCACGCCGTCCGACGTGTTCTTCGGCAAGGACAAGCCGCTCATCGCGCTGCTGAACCAGGTCGAGCGCGAAGGCTGCATGCTCGTGATCGTCGGCGACGCGATGGACTTCCACCAAGCGTGGACGTTCACGCGCATCCTACGCGCCCACCAGGAGTTGCTGTCGGCGATGAGCCGCATCGGCCGCGCTGGAAAGCTGATCTACGTGGTCGGGAATCACGACTACGACATCAGCTTGTACCGGCAGGTGCTGAATTTCCGCGTGTGCGACGAGCTCCACGTCGGCGACCGGATCCTCGTCCAGCACGGCTACCAGTACGATCCGTACATCGGCAATTCGCTGGAAGGGAGCCACGTCGCGACGAAGGTGCACCACACCGCCGAACGGGTGCTCAATACCTGGCTGCGCGTACCCCTCGGCGAGTTCTACACGCTTGGCAACCGGCTCCTGTTCTGGCTCGCCCACAAGCTCGCGCTCGGCAGCTGGGCGCTCGCGGCCGGCATGCGAAAGGCGGGCTTCCCGGGCGGGGAAGACACGCTGAATCGCCACATCGATTATTGGGCGCGCAGCAACATGGGCGACCCGATGTGCATGTTGCGGCCGGTGTTGCAGCGGCTTCGCGAGGATCGTTGGCCGAACATTCTTTGTGGGCACAGCCACCTGCCAGGACTCGTGCGCGACGCCCTTCGGCCTGATCGCGCCTACGTCAACACCGGAAGCTGGTCGTTCGCGTCGTCGCATTACGTGATCTGGGACGGCGAGAGCTTCGTCGTCAACGACTGGATCACGCGGCGCGGCTTTGGTGACGAGTTCTACGGACCCGTGTTGGACGGCAGCATCGACGAGAAGGACTTCTGGCAGTGGTGGCGCGAGAACTACATGGGGCTGCTGCGTTTCCGCGAAGGAGAGGAGCGAAGAGGTCGCCTTCGAGGGTGGGAAAGCTACGTTCGGGACACGCAGTACCTCGCGCGCCTGGAGCCGGGCATGAAGCCGTTGCTCGACCGGACCGCTGTGGAGGCGGGTCTCGTCGACGACACGGCAGATTCCTCGATCGGCACGCTCGCTGACGCTGGGAAACAGGCGCCCGAGGCGCCAAACGATGAAACGGCAAACGAGGTGCGGACGTGAAGGTAGGCGGCGTTTCGTGGCGTACGGTGGAGCTTGGTCGGGACGGACGGCTCGTGTTGATCGACCAGAAGCAGATCCCGTTCGCGTTCGCGACGGTCGAGACGGTGGACTGGCGCGACACGGCGCGGTGCATCGTCGACATGACGGTCCGCGGGGCGGGTGCGATCGGCGCGACGGGCGCCGCAGGTGTAGCGCAGGCGGCGATCACCGCTCCCGACGAGGGCTTCTTCGCTGCGGTGGACGTCGCGGTCGCGGGCCTGCGCGCGACGCGGCCGACGGCGCAGAACCTGTTCGCCGGCATCGAGCGCGTTCGTCGCGCAATGGACGGAGCGTCGTCCCCGGCGGAGGCGCGTGAGCGGGCTTTCTTCGAGGCGCGAGCGGTGGCCGACGACGACGCGTCCGCCTGCAAGGCGATCGGCGAGCATGGCCGGGCGTTGATCCGCGATGGCATGCGCATCTCAACGCACTGCAACGCGGGCTGGCTGGCGTTCGTTGATTGGGGCAGCGCCCTGTCACCGATCTACGCCGCTCATCGCGACGGGCTGCGGCTCCACGTGTGGGTCGACGAGACACGTCCTCGGCAGCAGGGAGCGCGCCTCACCGCGTGGGAGCTCGGCCAGGAGGGCGTCCCGCACGCGATCGTGACCGATGGCGTGATCGGCTCGATCATGAAGCGCGGCGAGGTGGATCTCGTGATCGTCGGGTCCGATCGCATCGCGGCGAACGGTGACGTCGCCAACAAGGTCGGCACCTACGCGCTCGCCGTCCTTGCGAAGCATCACGGGGTGCCGTTCTACGTCGCCGCGCCGAGCGCAACCATCGATTGGGCCTGCCCGAACGGGGACGCGATCCCGATCGAGGAGCGCTCGACGGACGAGGTCCACCTCGTGCACGGCCCCGATGCGCAGGGCGCGCTGCACACGGTGCGGGTCACCGCGCCTGGCGCAGGCGCACGGAACCCTGCGTTCGATGTGACGCCTGCGGCGCTGATCACGGGCATCATCACAGAGCGGGGTGTGTTCGCTCCGGGCGGCCTTCAGCCCAGGCTGTAGACCTTCAGGTCGCCGCAGCTTCCGCGCTCTTCGGTGAGGACGAGCCCGGCGGGGAGCTGCTTGAAGACGGTGTCCGAGATCAGCACGTCGGCGCCGGTCTCGCGGGCGTATCGTTCGACGGCTACGGCGCGGTCGACGTCTTCGCCAAGGGCCCCGTAGCGAACGCGCATCGGCGTGCCGAGGTTGCCGACGACGACGCGGCCACTGTGCACGCCGATCTGCGTGGCTGGCGGCTTTCCGGACGCGCTCCACACGCGTGTTCGGCCGTTCTTCTCCCAGTCGCGCTGGAGGTCCGTGAAGCGACGGCGGATCGTCTGGGCGGCGCGCACGGCGCGGAGCGCGTGGTCGTTCTGCAGGCCCGGCGCTCCGAACACGGCGACAAACCCGACGCCGTGCTGGTTGAGGATCATTCCCCCGTGGCCGTCCACGACGTCCGTCATGGTGCCCATCCACTCGTTGGCGAGCAGGAGCAGTTCGTCGGGTTGGGCCGTAGTCGCGAGTCGCCCTGCGTCCAGGTTGCCGCTGATCAGGGTGACGTCGCGAACCTCGGCAGCTGCGGCGAGCGTCCCGTGTTCGGTCGTGAGCACGTCTGCGACGCGCTGGGAGACGTAGCGCCCGAACGTCTGCTTTACGTAGTGGCGCTCGTGCATTCCCTTTGCGAGGTGATCGAGTCGACGGACAGAGGCATCCCCGGCGGCGGGCGGAGGCTCGGTAGAGCGGCGTTCGACCTGCGGAAACGACAGCAGCCAGGCGAGCACGGCGATGCCGACGGCCACGATGCCGGCGATCGCCGTCGCGGAAACGAACGCCCGACGCCGCACGTCGGTGAGTGTTTTCTCGTCCATGCGCACGACGATGACGCCGCCGTCGTTTCCGATGGTGGCGGGGACCGGCGAATACGCCTCGATGCCTGTCTCGGTAGAAAACGACCCTTCGCGGAGGCCGCGTACGAGCTTGGGCGAGCGTGCAGCGTCGATCTCGACGCCTGCGGGCTGTGGGGCGCGATCCCGGGCCCAATCGGCCACCACCCGGAGGCTGCCTGGAGCTGCACCCGGAACGAGCAGCGTGATCGCGGAGGTGGCCGCGTCGTCGGCACCGAGCGTGGCAAATCGCTCGGTGAGCTTTGCAGGATCTTCGGCGTCCAACGCGAGGCCATCCGCGAGTGCCGCAGCCGTGGCCTGCGCACGCCCCGTGATCGCCTCATGTTCGGCGCGTACGGCCTGCCCAGCCTGCCAGAACGCGATCGCACCGACGAGCAGGATCAAGCCCGTCGCGAACGCTGCTGCGGTGAGCTGGTCGCGCTGGGTCGACATCAACCCTTTAGCTCGCCGCGAGCGGCGCGTTCGACGGCTGAGATGCGGTCGGTGAGGTCGCGGAGTCGTTCTCCGACGGCCTCGAGCAACGCGACGGCGACGCGAGCGCCGAGCTCGGGTTTCTGGCGAAGCAGCTCGTGGAAGCGTTCGCGCGTGAGCATGAACACGCGCGTAGCGGACATCGCTCGAACGGTCGCGAGCTTCGCGGGCTGGCGCGCGAGGGAGAGCTCGCCGAAGTACCCTCCGGGCTTCAGATCCATCAGGGTCGTCTTGGCGCGGCTCATGCGCACGGCCCCGGATACGACGATGTAGAGCCCCTGACCGACCTCACCTTCGGTGACGATCGTGGCGCCGGTGTCGTAAACGATCTCTTCGAGGTACGGCGCCACGGTGAGCAGCTCGGGCTGGGTCATGTCCTTGAACAGGAACACGTCGCGGATGACGTCGAGGACGGCTTCGATCGGCTCGTCGCCAACTTCGGACTCGAGGGCGAGCAGCACCGCGGCGAGGTTGTCGGGCGCGCCCGCAGCGAGGGCGGCTTCGAACATCCGCTGAAGCGTGCCCTTCAGGTCGTCCGGCTTGATCGAGGTGCTGATGAGGTCGTCTGAGATCGCGCGCGGGATGCCGTCGGACGTGAGCAGCAGCAGGTCGCCGCCAGCGAGGCGGACTTCGGCGAGGTCGCTGTCGACTTCGATGCCGGCGCCGAGCACCTGGTACAGCACGCGCCGATCCGGGCTCTGTTCGTACTCCTCGCGCGTGATCTTTCCGCGCCGGAGGTGGAGCTCGGCGATGGTGTGGTCTTCCGTGAGCTTGGTAAGCCGACCCTCGCGCCACAGATACGCGCGTGAATCGCCGACGTGGGCGACGTACGCGTAGTTGCGCACGATCGTCGCCACGCACAGCGTCGAGCCCATTCCAGGCCGTTGCAGACGGGTGGACTCGCGCTGGACTTCACGACTGCTCGCGTTGAACAGGTCGTCGAACACGCGCCCAAGGCCGAGGCGCGCGTTCGTGCTGCGATCGTCCGAGACCTTCGTGTTCGCCACATGAAGCAGCTCGGAGCGCTGCTTCACGAGATCGAGCACGATCCCGGCGGCGATGTCCCCAGCGCCGGGTCCACCCATGCCGTCAGCCACCGCGAAGGCGGGGACCTTCGGCAGCCTGAGCACGGCATCTTCGTTGTGGCCGCGGTTGCCCTTGTGTGTCGCGGCCACCGACTCGCGGATTCGCACCGTACCCTCCGTAGGCCGGCACTGTACCGCAAGGGGGGGGTGAGCGGGCGCCGAGCGCAGCTATGTGCTAGGACGGCCCGCGAAACGCGGAGGATCCGTGAAGTATCGTTGGGCCGGCATGGGTGATGTGAACGCGTTCTTTGGGCTGATGCTCGACAACGTGGTGAACCTGGTGCTGCTGTCGGGCATCTTGATCGGCGCGTTCAAGTTCCCGGCCGAGATCGTTTTCACGCGGATGTTCCCCGGGACCGCGCTCGGGGTGCTGTTCGGTGACCTCGTCTACACGTGGCTCGCTTTCCGGCTCGCAAAGAAGACAGGCAAGGACGTGACGGCGATGCCGTTGGGGCTTGACTCGCCGTCGACCATCGGCATGGCGTTCACCGTGCTCGGACCGGCCTTCGTCGCGGCCCAGAAGGCGGGGGCTGACGCGGCGGGCGTGTGCAACGCCGCGTGTGACTACGAAGCGGGCATGCACGCCTGGAAGGTCGGCATGGCCGTGATGGTGATCATGGGGATCATCAAGTTCGGAACGTCGTTCATCGGCGGCTACATCCAGCGCTTGATCCCCGCGGCGGGCTTGCTTGGCACGCTCGGTGGCATCGGGATCGCGCTCATCGGCTGCCTGCAGTTCGGCGAATTGTTCCACGAGCCGATCGTCGGCTTCGCCGCGATGGGCGTCCTCTGGTATTCGCTGATCTCGAAGATCAAACTCCCGTTTGGTGTTCCTGAAGTGGGCGCGTCTGCGCTGGTCGGGACGGTGCTTTATTACGGGTTGATGGCCGGTGGGTTCGCGCACACGCCGATCGAGCTGAAGGACGTCACGCTGCACCTCGGGCTCCCGCTCCCGTCGCTCGGCTTCCTCGAAGGCATGCCCGAGGCGCTCGGAACGTACTTGCCGCTCGCCGTGCCGTTCGCGCTCCTCACCGTGATCGGCGGTATCAACGTCACCGAGTCGGCGCGGCTCGGCGGCGATGACTACGACACGCGCGAGATCCTCCTCACGGAGGCCGCCGCGACGTTGCTCGCCGGCATCTGTGGCGGCGTTTCGCAGTCCACGCCGTACATTGGCCAGCCCGCTTACAAGGCGATGGGCGGTCGGGCGGCGTACACGCTCGCGACGGGCCTGTTCGTCGGGCTCGGCGGCATCCTCGGCTACATCCCGCTGATGGCCGCGATCCTGCCGAAGTCGGCGCTGATCCCGATCCTGCTGTTCGTGGGCGTGGACATCGTCTCGCAGAGCTTCCACGCGGTGCCGAAGAAACACGCGATGGCCGTCGCGTTCGCGTTCTTCCCGAACATCGCGCAGCTCGTGTTGATCATCATCAAGCAGACGAACTTCATGCTCGTGTTCTCGGCCACCGACCCAAAGCTTGCACTCGAAGCGAGCAAGGCCTCGCCCGAGGTCGTGTCGATGGCGGCGGTGTTCCTGATGTTGGCGAACGGGTTCATCCTCACCGGAATGTTGTGGGGCGGCGCGCTCGCGTTCCTCGCGGATCGCAAGGCGTGGCACGCGGCTGGGACGCTGTTCGTAGCGGCCACACTCACGCTGTTCGGCATCATTCACTCGGCCGATCCGTTTGGTGGGATCTACCTTCCGTGGAAGATCACCTCGACGCTGCCGGTGGAGTGGGCCATCGGGTACGTGGTGATCGCGGTGATGATCCTCGTCCTGTCGATGACCAAAGAGTTCAAGGCGCCCCCCGAGGAAGAGCCCGCGCACTGATCAGCGTTCGCGCCCGATCGCGCGAACGAGCGTATGCAGCCAGGCCTCGCCGTCGTGAACACGCACGAGCGGCGGTCGCTGCATCTGGCCGGGGCGGCACACGCGGCTGGCGCCGGCGGTGACGAAGGCCTCTGCGGCGGCGTCATCGTCGGTCCCGACGGTCGAAAGGTGGCGGCCCCACAAGCCGAGTGCCTGTGCGGCGGCGGCCGGATCGTCACAGCGTACAAGGAGCACGCTGCGGGGGAGCGCTATCGGTACGACGCGATCGAGGGGGAGCAGGTGAATCGACCACCCCGGACCTGCGCGAACAGCGCCCGTGACGCGGGCGAGGGCCTCGCGGGTGCGGATCTCGGCGCCTTCGATGGCGTCGACGTCTCCCGTGGGCCACCGCGCGGCCACCGCGGCGCAGGCTTCGGCGAGTCGCTCGAGGGCGTCTTCACGGGGAGAGAACGCGATCACCGGCGACAGGCAGCCGCGCCCGTCCTGGAGCGCCGCATCCTCGGCGAGGCCGTGAAACGCGTCATCTCCGGTGACCCACGCGACCGAGAACCGGTGGCCGTGGGCGAGCACACGCGCGTCCGCGCGCGCGGCGGTTCGGATCGCCCGCACGGTCTCGTCCGAGCCCATGACCGCGACGAGATCGGCGTCCGCCACCGCGCTCCGATCGTCGGTGATCCGGATCGGCAGCCCGACAGAACGGGCGGCGTCCACGAGCAGGGGCAACAGGCCGGGGTGGCTGGTCGGGTGCTTCACGGTGACCTGCGTCCCGCGCAGCGCGAGCGCGGCGCACCACTCGATCGCGGCCGTCGGCACGGTGCCTGCGACGACGACACACGCCGTCGCGAACGGAGCACCGGGGATCGCCGCAGCCGTGGCGAGCGCGTCATCGGTGAGGGCGTCGAGAGCGACGTCCCAGGCGGCCTGGGCCCCGGCGGGCGACAGCGACGTTCCGTCGGGCGCGAGCGTTCGAAGGTGATCGCGCCACGCACGAACGCGCGCGATCATCGCTTCTCCCACGCCTCTTCGACCGTGAGCGAACAGCCGCGCGCGGGCGCGCCGGGCAGGCGACCGTGCAGCCACACGCCCTCATCGGTGACGGTGCCCTCGTCCATCGTCTCCACGCCGAGCGTGCTGTCGAGGTTGCACAGGTCGTAGAACCGCAGTTGACCGCGCTCACCGCGGGGGAGCGGTCGGCCGGACAGCGGGTCGGCGGCCACCGCGACGAGCCACGGCGCGGGCAGGAACGCGGCGCCCGCAGTGCCCCAGAGCTGGCTCGAAAGCTCGGTCATGCCGTATTCGGTGACGAGGCGATCCGGCTTCAGGACCGCGCGGGTCGCAGCGAGCAGCTCATCGCCGTCGAGCCGATGAACGCGCCCTTTGAAGCCTCCCGTCACCATGAGCAGCGAGCCGGCGGGCAGCGGCGGGGGCGCGGACTCCAGGTATTCGGCGAGCGCGAACGCGGTGGTCGCGACGAACAGGGGCCAATCAACTGCGAGGTGGGTGCGGGCGCCCGCGACGTCGACGACGCCTCCCTTGGCGTACCAGGAGACGTCGCCGAACAGGCGCGTCATGTGCCCGAGCGAGGAGTCGGGCGCGTCGTCGAGGAGCGCCACGATCAGCGTGGGCCATTGCTTCAAGCACACGCGCGCCCACGTGAGCGCGTTGTGGTCGTAGAGGGCGCTGGTGCGGAGCCGGTGGGCGCCGCGGCCCCCGCCGGTGGTGCCCGACGTGTGAAACACGAGCGAGGGCTCGTCGGCGCCCACCGTCCCGACGGGGAGGTCCTTCCAGATTCCGACCGGAATTGCAGGGATCTGTGCGATCTCCTGCGGGTCCTCCGCGGTGAGCGAGTTCAGCACCGGGTCGTGGCGGCGCTGCCACCGGTGCACCTCGAGCATCAGCGGCTCGAGTGGTTCGGCACGCCCGACGAGGCTGTCGCCGATGAACCGGTGGATCCGTTGTGCGAGCAGGTCTCGGGTCACGCGATCTCCGCAAGGGTGGCGACGAACGCGTCGACCTGTTCGTCTGTCAAGAACGCGGAAGGCGTCAGTCCGAGGACCTCGCCGCGTCGGCCCGCGGGGAACGCGATGTAGCCCCGCTGCAACAGCTTCCGGGAGGCGGCGAGCGTGTTCGGGAGCTCGATGCCGAGCACCAGCCCCCGACCTGTCGTCGCGAGGCCGATCGCACCCAGGTGATCCGACAGCCGAGCCGCGATGGACGCGGCGCGCAGCGGGACGTCGTCTTCGGTGATCACGTCGAGGGCGGCGAGCGCGGCTGCGCAACCGACCGGGTGCCCGAGGAACGTCTGCGTGTGGATCGCCTCGCCGGTCGACGCGCCCCACGCGTCCATCGCCGCGCGGGTGCCGAGGCAGGCCGAGAGCGGAAAGCCTCCTGCGAGGGCTTTCCCCGTGCAGAGCAGGTCGGGAACGGCCTCGCCGTGGGCCCACATCGACCCGGTGCGACCGAGCCCGGTGAGGATCTCGTCGCACGCGAACAGTGCGCCTGAGCGCCGCGTGAGCGAAGCGACCTCGGCCAGCCACCCGTCGGGAGGTGCCCGCATCCCTCCGCGGCCCTGCACGGGCTCGACGAGCACCATGCCGATCGTTCCGTCAGCGAGCGCGTTGGCGACGTCGGTGGCCGGACAGCCGTACGGCAGCACGCGCACGGCCGGGTGCGTGATGCGGCGGAACGGGGCGGTGAAGCCGGCATTGTACGCCTGCAGTCCGAGCGCGCCGAGGGCCAGGCCGTGGTAGGCACCTTCGAATACGAGCACCCCGTCGCGGCCCGTCGCGATGACCGCCGTCTTCACGGCTGCCTCGACGGCATCGGCCCCGGAGAGCCCGAGGATCGCAACCTCGAGGCCGGCAGGTGCGAGGCCAGCGAGCCGCTCGAGCAGCGCGATGCGCGTCACGTCGGGGAACGCGTCACCCATCGCGTGCAGGAGCGTGTGACCCTGGGCCGCCGCGGCGTCGACCACGCGCGGGTGCCGGTGCCCGATGAGCGCCACGCCGAAGCCGGCGGTGAGGTCGACGAACAAGTTCCCATCGACGTCCTTGACGTTGGCGCCGACGGCCTCGGCCCACACGACCGGATCGTCATCCGCGGCGCCGAGCGCTGCGGCGCGTCGGGCGCGTCGCGCGGTGATCGCGGGACACTCGTGGCGTGCGAGCACGTCGACGCGCTCCCGCGAACGGGGTCCGGGGATTGCGGTGAGGAGCGTCGGTTGGTCGGAACCTGTCATGGCGTGGGCAGTCTAATTGCATGAGGGCGTTCATGATCTGCGCTTCGTGCGGAAACGCGACGGCCGTCGAGCCGTGCCTGCCCTGCGGGGGCGCGCCACGGCTGGGGGCCTACGCCCTGGTTCGCGCGCTCGGTCATGGAACGACGGGCACGACCTGGCTCGCGCTGGACGCCGATGGCGGCGAGGTCGCGGTCAAAGAGCTCGCCGTGCATGGCGAGGCCAAGGCCCGTGAGCTGCTGGTGCGGGAGGTGCGCGTCCTTCGGGAGCTGAATCATCCCGCGATTCCACGCTACCTCGCGGACTTCGCGTGGGGGACGGGCCGCCGCCGCGTGCACTGCGTCGTGCAGGAGTACGTCGCCGGCCGCACGCTCGCCGAGGAGCTCGTGGACCGGCGGTTCACCGTCGACGACGTCCTCGACGTGCTGGAGCGGATCCTCGAGCCGCTGGCGTACATGCACGCGCGTTCGCCGCCGGTTGTTCACCGCGATCTGAAGCCGGCGAACGTCATCCTGAGGCCAGACGGTCGCGTCGCTTTGGTCGACTTTGGCGCCGTACGCGACGCGTGGAAGGGGACCCTCGGCGGGTCCACGGTGGCGGGGACGTTCGGGTACATGGCGCCCGAGCAGTTCCACGGGGACGCCTCGCCGGCGACCGATGTGTATGGCGCCGCCGCGCTGGCCGTGGCCCTGCTGGCCCGGAAGGACCCGTCGGCCCTGCTCGACCGTCAGGGTGGCCTCAACTGGCGCGGGTTTGCGCGCGTTCCGCCCCCGATCGCCGCGCTGCTCGAGCAGATGCTCGCCCAGGACCCCGCGCTTCGCCCGTGTGACGCGGCCTCGGCGCGGTCGCTGTTGGTCACGATCCGCGCGAAGGGCTGGTCCGAGCTGCCTCGCGCACCGCAGGCCGCTCCCGCCGCCCCTCCGCCGCTCAAGGGTCCCGTCGCTCGGGTCGCCGAGCGGCCCGCGATCGAAGACCCCCGGTTCTTTCCGCCGACTGCGCCCGAACGGTCCCGGGCGGCGGTCGAAGCGGTCGTGGGTGTGGTTTCGGGCGGGCTCGGCGTCGCGATCGGCGTGTTCATCGGCGCTCTGGCGGTACAGGTCTGGTGGCTCGCGTCCGAGCGCCCGCCGATCGAGGCCGTCATCCCTCCGCCACCTCCGACGGTCGAGCCTGAATTCAGGCCCCCCGCTGTTGATCGGCCCCTGGTCGTCCTGCCAGGGGAGGGGATCACCACGTCGAGCCACGCCTTGTTGTGGTACGAGGAGCGAATCACCGATCCGGAGGTTCAACGGTGCCTTGGAAGCGGGTCCTTTCGGGGCGAGCTCATCCTTGCTGTGGACGGACGGACCGGGGCCTTTCCGGAGGCGTCGACCGGAGCGTCGGACTGTCTTCGGCGGGCACTGCGGGAGATCGCGCCGAGCCTTGTCCCCATCGATGGGGCGTCCATCCTGTTCCCTGTGCGCATGGGGCGGTTTGAAGACCTGGGAGGCGTCTCGATCGCGGCAGACTCGGCGCCACGCGAAGGGAAGTTGCTGCTGTCAGGCGACCACGTATTTGCGCACGGCGAGCACGCGGATTTGTTGTTTCAGGGCGCTTCGAAGCCGGTCTCGTTGCCCCAGGGCCGGTATACGACGCTGGTCGACGGCCAGATGTCGGCGGTGTCCGTGGCCGCGGGGCGCGTCTGCACGTACCACTGGGATCCGATCGGCGGCTGGTATGGAGGCTGCCTGTGACCGGTCACGTTGACTCACCTGCGGCACCGGGCTACGTGCCGGGCTTCTGAAACGAGGAAATTCATGGTCCGCATCCGTATG
Organism: Pseudomonadota bacterium; assembly: GCA_947505245.1. GTDB lineage: Bacteria > Myxococcota_A > UBA796 > UBA796 > SYKL01. The sequence continues at coordinate 28,058 of CANNIZ010000013.1, forward strand.
ACTCGCCTTGGTACGACGAAGAAGCCCTTCTACCGCATCATGGTCGCTGATAGCCGCAAGGCCACCAGCGGTTGCATCATCGAGCAGGTCGGTCACTACGATCCGCGTAGCGAGCCCAAGAACCTGAAGCTTGACCTCGCTCGGGTCGATCACTGGATTTCGGTCGGCGCTCAGCCCTCCGAGACGGTGGCGCGCCTGATCAAGAAGGTCCGCGAGACCCCGGCCGAGGTCAAGGCCTGATGACGGACCTCGTCCTTCACCTGGTCAAGCCGATCGTCGCTCACCCTGACGACGTCAAGGTCGCCGTGGTGGATGGCGAAGCCGCCGTCCAACTCGATCTCACCGTGAACGCGGACGACAAGGACGCGGTCATTGGGGAAAACGGGCGCACCATTCGTTCCATCCGGAACATCCTGTCCGCAGCTGCGGGCCGGAAGAAGGCGACGCTCGACGTGCTCGACCCGAGTGGCGCGCGCCTCGCGGCCGACGCCGCCCGTGAAGAAAGCCCGGAATCCTGATCAGGGGCGGTCGGGTCGCAGCGCGCCTGCTGCGCGTGGACCGCTCCGCCCATTGACCGGCAACGGTGCCGAACCCGGCGAGCTCGAGCTCGGCCGGGTTTCGGGCGTGTTCGGGTTCAAGGGCGAGTTGCGGTTGTTCCTGCACAACCCGGAGACGGACTCGTTCGACGAGCCGCGGCGGGTGGTGTTGCTGCGCCCCGACGGCGCGCGCTTCGAGGCCACGCTGTCGGTTCGGCCCGGTGCGGGCAAACGGCTCCTCGGCTGGGTCGAAGGTGTCGAAGGTGAAGACGCGGCCAAGGCGCTGATGGAGTGGACGATCCTCGTCGCGCGCTCCGATCTGCCGGAGCCGGACGACGGTTTCTACGTCTCGGACGTGCTCGGTTGGCCGGTGTTCGTCGGCGATCACAAGGTCGGGACGGTGACCGGTATTCACGCGACGGACGGCGACGACGTGCTCGAGGTCGGCGGCGGAGCCGAGCCTCTGTTCGTGGGAATGAACGAGCGCTACGTGCTCGACGTCGACTTCGAGAAGCAGCGGGTGGTGCTCGCGGAGGACGCGCTGGTGGAGCCGTGATCCGGTACGACGTGCTCACGCTGCACGTAGATCTCGTGAAGGCTCCCCTGTCCACCTCGATTCTCGGCCGCGCCCAGGTGGACGGTCGCATCGCTGTGGGTGTGCACGACATCCGCGAGTACGCGGAGGGGAAACACAAGATCGCCGACGACAACCCGTATGGGGGCGGCGCCGGCATGGTCATGAAGGTGGACGTGGTCGCGCGCGCGATCGCCGCCGTGCGGACGCCCGAGAGCCACGTGATCCTGACGTCTGCGGCCGGAACCCCCTTGTCGCAGGACGTGGCCCGGCGCCTGGCCGGCCTGTCCCACCTCGTGATCGTGTGCGGGCACTACGAGGGGATCGACGCGCGAATCGAGACGATCGTCGACGAGCAGATCTCGCTCGGCGACTTCGTGCTGACGGGCGGCGAGATCGCCGCGCTCGCGATCGTGGACGCCTCGGCCCGGCTGGTGCCGGGTGTGCTCGGAAACGCGGCGTCGGCCTCCGATGAGTCGTTCTCCACCGACTTGCTCGAGTACCCGCAGTACACACGGCCAGCCGTGTGGGACGGCGTGGCGGTCCCCGAGGTGCTCGTGTCGGGAAATCACGCAAAGATTGCGGCGTGGCGGTTCGCCCAATCCTGCGAGCGGACGCGGGTGTCGCGCCCGGACCTGTGGGCGCGGTTCGTCGCGCGCTCGGATCGGGATCGTTGACGCCGTGACGTCGACCCGATAAGCGCGAGGCCTCTACCCGTGTCGGTCGTCGCTGCGCGATGGGCCCTCCGTTTCATCCAGTCTCTATGAGGTCACCGATGAACCTTCTTCAAACGATCGAAAGCGAGCTTCTCGCGGCACGCGAGCGCAAGTCGGTCGATGTCCGCCCCGGCGACACCGTCAAGGTGTGGGTCCGCATCCAGGAAGGCGACAAGTCGCGCCTCCAGGCGTTCGAAGGGACTGTGATCTCGATCCACAACAAGGGCTTCCGCAGCACGTTCACCGTGCGCAAGGTTTCCTCGGGTGTTGGCGTCGAGCGCATCTTCCCGGCGTCCTCGCCCAACGTGGCGAAGATCGACGTGATGGCTCGCCACAAGGTCCGCCGCGCCAAGCTCACCTTCCTCCGGGAAGTGCAGGGCAAGGCCGCGCGCCTGAAGCCCATTCTCAAGAAGTAGCGTCAAGACGTCAGTGGACGCAGACGGCCGCCGGGCTGCGCGGGAGCGCGGTCTGTTGGCGGAGAGCTGGGTCGCTGAACGCCTCGAGGCGGACGGCTGGCGTGTGCTCGGTCGAAACTGGCGTGGCGGTGGGCATGAGCTCGACGTGGTGGTCGAGCGCGGGCCCGCGTTGCGGTTTGTCGAGGTGAAGGCGCGCTCCGCGGACGATCCGGCTCCTGAAGAGTCCGTGGGTCCCGAGAAGCAGCGGCGCCTGCGCCTCGCGGCCGAGGCGTGGCTCCAGGCGCGCGGAGACGCCCGGGACATCGCGTTCCTCGTCGCGTTGGTTACGCTCGGATCCGACGGGTCATCGTCCGTCGTCTGGTATGACGACGCTTTCTAGGGGAGGCCCGCATGGCGCTTTGGATCGTTGCGACGCCGATCGGCTCCCTCGATGACCTCGGAGTTCGCGCGCGGCAGGTGCTCGCGTCGTCGTCGGTCGTGGCGGCGGAAGACACGCGGCACACGATGGTGTTGTTCGAGCACCACGGCATCGCGGGGCCGCGGCTGACGGCGCTGCATGCGCACAACGAGGACGACCGCGCGGATCAGCTCGTGGCGCTCGCGGCCACCGCGGACGTCGCGATCGTCTCCGACGCGGGCACGCCCTGCATCTCGGACCCGGGGCGGGTGCTGGTGGAGCGCGCACATCGCGCCGGGGTCGAGATCCGCAGCGTGCCGGGTCCGAGCGCATTGGCCGCAGCGCTCGCGGCGTCGGGCTTTCCTGCGGCGCCGTCGGTGTTTCTCGGGTTTCCGCCGCGAAAGGGACGCGAGGGGTTCGCCCGCGAGATCCTCGCCCACGGGGAGACGCTCGTGTTGTACGAGGCGCCCGATCGCGTCGCGGGGCTGGTGGCCGACCTCGCCGCGCTGCAGCCCGATCGCGAGGCGTGTATGTGCCGCGAGATCTCGAAGAAGTTCGAGGAAATCCGCCGGATGCCGCTCGCTGCGCTCGCCGCCGAGCTCGGTGGACGCGAGTCGATTCGGGGCGAGGTGGTGTTGGTGATCGGCCCCGGAGAGCCGCTCGTCGAGGTGCAGTCCGAGGTCGCCGCCGATGCCGGTGTGAAGGACGTCGCGCGCGCGCTCGCCGAGCGGTGGGGCGTGCCGCGCAACGTGGTGTACCAGGAATTGCTCTCGTTGAAGGACCGCCTGCGGTGATCAACACCCTTGGCCCGTACGCGCTCATCCTTCCCACGGTCGCTTCGATCGCGGTCGGCGTCGCCGCGATCCTGACTGTGCTGGTGGCGTTGAAGTTTCGTCCGCCGGCGTTCCTGTGGACCCTGTGGCCGGCTGTGGTGGTGCTGGTGGGCGCCCTGGGCACCTGGTCCGGCGGAAAGAGCGTGGCGGCGGCCCTCGCCTACGTCGATCCGTGGCAACGCGAGGTGATCGGCGCAGCGGGCGCGGGAGAGTCCCTGGTCCCGGTCGCGGTCGGGTTGGCGTTCGCGGGCGCGGTGTCCGCGTTCTCCGGGCTGCTGCTCGGCATCGCGGCTGCGATCGGAGCGGGCCGCGAGGCCAATGCGAGCTGGAGTGCGTCGGCGATCGCGTGGACGACGGGTCTCGCGGTGTTCCTCGTCGCGCCGGCGGCGGCGTTTGCGACGGGGCTGGAGCCGGTCTTTCCGTTCCTGATCGGCGGGGTCGCGCTGACCGGCGCGCTCGGGATCGGCCTCGCGGCGGTGCGCCTGCCCGAGGACGTCGAAGACGCCCCGCGCTCGGCGGCCGCGCGCCCGCTCGTTCTGGCGCTCGCGGTGGGTGGCGTGCTCGCTTCAGCGCTTGGTGCCGCGGCGCTGGCCCAGGCTGAGGCCTGGCGCGCCTCGGCGCAGGTGGACGCCGAGCAGCTCGGCGCGCTGTTGGCCTCGGTGCTGCGGCAGCGGGACGGGACGCTCGCGATCGGTGTCGGAGCCTCCGTGCTGGTGGCGCTGTCGGGCCTCCCCGCGATCGGGAGCGTCGGCACGCTGCTGCCGAACGCGCGCGGTGTGATCGGGCTCATCGGCAGCGGACTCGCGGCGTTTGTGGCCCTGACGGGCGCGCTGGTGTCGATGAGCTCGCTGTTGCCGTTCACGGCGCCCTCGCCGTTCGAGGCGCGGGTGCGAACGATCCCGCTGCCGAATCCGAAGGGGCTCGGAGGGCGCCTCGAGGGGCGCTGCCTCGTCGTCGCCAACGGTGACGGGTTCGCGGTGGAGGGCCTCGGGCAGGGTGACTGTCCCCCGACGTTGCCGGCGCCGGAGCCGCTAATCGCGCTCTCCGCCGCCACCCCTGCGGCGAGCCTGATCGCGCGCGGATCGGATCCGACGGAGCTGGTGGTGCTCGCGCGTACGCCGACGGCGGACGGATCGGGCGTGCTCTCGACGGTGCGGGTTGCGTGGGTTCCAGAGGCGCCAGCGGACGCGGCTCTGGTGTTCGACGAGGCGACCGGGGAGCGGCTCGTCATGCCCGGGGGTGCCACGACAGGGCTGCCGGGGGAGCCGGGTGGCTGGAAGGCTGGGCTGGCGAGCACCGCTGGCCTGACGGTGGTGCTGGTGCCGGGCTCGCAATGGACGCTTCAGGATCTGCTCACGCGCTGCGCGATGCTGCCTTCCGGCACGGCTTGCACGATCGGTTCGGCGTCCCCGGTTTCCGAGGGGGTCGCGCCGACCGAGGAGCCGCAAGGCCGCGTCGCCTCATCGTTCAAGGCCGCGGTCGCGAAGAACCAGGGCCAGATCAAGTACTGCTACGAGTCGGCGCTCAAGAGCGATCCGACCGTGGCGGGTCGCCTCGAGGTGGACATCACGGTGGCCGATGAGCGCGTCACGTCCGCGGTCATTGCGTCGGACACGACCGGCAACCGCGATCTTGGCGAATGTGTCGCCGGCAAGATCCGGCGGTGGTCGTTTGTGGGTGTGCCCGCTGGAACCTACACCTACCCGTTCGTGCTCAGGCCCTCACCGGGACCGTGATCCTACTTCGGGCACGGGGCGCTGAGGTTGAAGTCCCAGCAAAACACGGTCTCCCCGGTGGCCCGCACGTCGACGGTCTGGTGCGCCGTGAGGCCGTCGGCGGTCTGCAGTTCGAGCACGTGTTTGCCGGCGCTGACCTCGCGCTTCCACCCGCCGGTCCGCTGCGCCGCGACACCGTCCAGCGTGATGTTCGACCACGGGCGGCTGTTCACGATCAGCAGGCCCTTCGCGGTGACCTTCGGGACGTCGGGCGTGGCGACCGTGACGACGATCTTCTCGGGCGGCGGCTTTGGGGTCTGCGGGACCTTTGGAACGGACTTGATCGGGGTGACGACGGAGACGATCGGGTCGGGCGCGACGGATGTTGGCGCCGCCGGCGGGTCTTCGGGCGTCGGGGCGTCCGGAGCGGGGGCGTCAGGCTCGTGAACGAGGGGGGCGGCGGTGGTGACCTGCGTCACCTGCGTCGCGGCGGGGGCTTCGGCGCTGGGCGCCGCGAGGAGGTTGCCGGCCACGCCGAGCCCGACCAGGCCCAACCCGGCGACGAGGAGCAGGGCGAGCACGCCGACCCCCGCAGCGACGTACGGCGCCTTCGAGGTCGAGGCAGGAGGCGCCGGATCGTGAACGGCGCTGACGGGCGCCGCGACGATTCCGGTCGGTGCCGTCCGCGGGCGCGTCGGTTTCGTGCCGATCGCCATGTCCCCGTCATTTTCGGGGACGAGGCTGTCGACGGCCATCGGGCTCGGCACCGCGTGAAGGCTCCCGGTGACCTCGCCCTCGCCTGACCACGTGCCCGCGACCTTTGACGGCGTCTGGCTCGTGGAGGGGCTCTTGAGCAGGTCGGAGCCCCAGAGCGCTCCAGCGCTGCCAGCAGCGTTGGCGGGTTCGGCGGCCTTGCCTGTCCAATCGGCGAGGAGGGCGTCGCAGTCGGCGTAGCGTCGCTCGCGATCGACGACGAGGCAGCCCTCGATCGCGCGCACCATCCGCTCGGGCAGGTCCGGCAGCAACGCGCGGACCTTCACGTATTCGCCGGACGTTACGGCGGTGAAGATCGCGAACATGTCGGGGCCATCGAACGCGCGGCGCTGCGTGAGCATCTCGTACAGCATGCAGCCGAGCGCCCAGATATCTGCGCGACGATCGACGCTCTTGGCGTCGCGGATCTGCTCCGGGGCCATGTAGCAGGGGGTGCCCATGGCCATGCCGCTGCGCGTCTTGGTGCCGCTGAATTCGTCGGCCGCCAGCACCTTCGCGAGGCCGAAGTCCGTGACCTTGGGGACGGGCCCGCGACTCGTGAACTGCACCATCACGTTGCCGGGCTTCAGATCGCGGTGGATCAGCCCCTGACGATGCGCCTCACCGACCCCGTCGATGATTCCGCGCGCGAGCGCGTCGACCTGGTCGACGTTGAGCGGAACCTTCTCGATCATGGTCTCGAGCGACATCCCGTCGATCATCTCCATGACGAGCCCGGGCTGCCCCTCGACGTCGATCACGTCCGTCACGGTGACGATGTTTGGATGGCGGAGGAGGGCCTGGACACGGCCTTCCTGGAGCAGACGCTGCCGGATGGACTTGCCAGGGATGGTGAGCACTTTGATGGCGTGCATCGTCCCCAGCTGGTTGTGCCGGGCCTTGTAGACGACGGCCATTCCGCCTTCACCGAGGCGGCCATCGATCGTATAGCGATCCACGATCGTGCCGGGTTCGATATCCATCAGGGCGACGTTAGCACGTGCCGAGCGTGGTCAGCGTGCTTTCGACCTCGGGTCGGCGGGGGTCGCCAGGAGGGAGCGCGGCCGCGAGCTTTCGCAGCACGTCGATCGCCCCCGTGGGGTTGAACGTGCGGTTCGCACGCGACATCCCAAGCTGCCAGAGCGCGTCGACATGAAGCGGCGCCGCCTCGAGCGCGTCGACGAGGCAGGCCTCGGCGAGATCGTCCCGGTCTTCGAACTGTCGCCACAGGCCCCGGTTGACGAGCGCCTCGGCGCGCCGGTGATCGACGTCGGACGGGCCGTCGCCGTTCAACACGTGCACGGAGCCGCGCAGGCCCGCGAGCGCGCTGGTCACCCGCGTCAGCAGCGAACGCGGCGGCCGCGGGCGGGAGAACACGACCGGACGCACGAAGGTGGGGTCTTCCACGGCGCCGAACAGGTAGGGTTCTGCGGCCTCGCGGTGGGCAGTGACGTAGCGGGCGAGCGCGGTCTGCGGATACACGCGGGCGCCCGCCGATACCTGCAGGTGAAGGCCTTCGGGCAGGGCATGGTCGATCTCGACGATGGCGGCGAGCGCGCGGGACAGCGTCTCTTCGGTCTCCGAGGGGTGCGCGCCGAGCCAGACCGAAGCGGTGAGGCGACGGATCCCGCGACGGAGCCAGGTCGACACGAGCCGATCGATGGAGGCGCGATTCGTGGGGCCGCCGCCGGCGCGCAGCACGTCATCGTCGAGGTGTCCGAGGCGGAACGACGTGGTGGCCGGGTCCACGCCCGCCGCGATCATGCCGTCGAGCAGGGCGTCGGTGACGGGTGCTGCCTGGAGCGTGGCGCGGAGGTCGAGCTTCATCGGAGCGAGCTTCGCGAGGACGCGCAGCGCGTGCCGTGTATCGGGCACGTTCAGCTCGCTCGCACCGAGCCAGAACCGTCGCACCCCGGATCGGCGAAGCGCTTCGATCTCGGTCGCGATCTCGTCGACGGGCCTCGGGGTGACGCGAAACCCGAGGAAGTGCGCCTCGGCGCAGAACGCGCAGCGGCGATCGCACCCCGCCGAGATCTGCACCGCGACGCGGCCGCCCCGCGCGAGCGCCAGGCCCTGCCACGTCGGCATCCGCGGCGTCGGCCCCGGAGCGGGCCTCCATGGGTCTGCGAAGCCGCGCGGCAGCGGGTGGGGGTCGCCGAGGAGGATCACCCGCGGGTCCTCGGGGATCTCGAGGCGGCCTTTGGCGAGCTCGCGTCCGATCTTCCAGCAGAGATCGTCTGCGGGGCCGGTGATGCCGATGCGACCGCCGAGGTACGCGAGCACGCCGTCCGGGCCCGACGACAGCGCGGTGCCGCCGATGAGCACGCGATCGCCGCCCATGTGGGCGATGGCTTCCACCACGAGCGGCTTGATCGCGTCGAGGTGGAACGTGGTGTCGACGTCGCCGGGGCCTTCGGGGCTGCGGACCGTCAGCCCGTCATCGATGCCTGGCACCGAGAACCCGACGAGATCGGGGCCCCACGCCAGCGCGACGCGCAGCGCCGAGAGCGGATCGGCCTCGATGAACGGCGCCTCCATGCGCACCTGGCAGCCGGCCCACTTGAACGCGTGGGCCACGCGCTCCATGCCGTACGGCGCGACCGGCGAGGCGGTTACCGCGGGGTTCGCGTCGACGAGCAGGACCTTGGCCATTTCCTATTGGAATCCGACGCGCTTGAGGCCGTTCTGGGAGCGACTCCACTGCGCTTCGACCTTCACGAACAGCGCGAGGTGGACCTTGCACCCGAGCAGCGACTCGGATTCGAGGCGCGCCTGGGTGCCGATGCGCTTGAGCATCTCCCCACCTTTGCCGATCACGATCGCCTTCTGCGAGGGGCGCTCCACGACGATGTCCGCGAACACCTTGACGAGGCCGCGCGAGGTGCGCTCGCTCTCGTCGAACTTCACGACGTCTACGGCGCAGGAGTACGGGACCTCCTGCTCGGTGAAGTGGAAGATCTTCTCGCGCACGATCTCGGCGACGAGGAAGCGCTCGGACAATTCGGTGAACGCGTCCTTCGGGTACAGCGCCGGGTGCTCGGGGAGCAGCGCCTTGATCTCGTTGAGCACCGCGGTGACGCCGTCGCCTTTGAGCGCCGAGATCGGAACTGCGGCCTTCATCGTCGGCATGCGCGTCCGGATCGCGTCGATGACCGGAAGGACGAGCGGGTGCGGAACGAGGTCGAGCTTGTTCGCGACGAAGATCAGCGGCTTTTCCGAGCGCTCGATCACCTGGGCGACGTTCTCGTCTTCGCGACTGAGCACGGGTTCGCCGCGTTCGATGCGGTTCGCGAGCGTGACCATGTCGCCGAGCCACACGATCACATCCACGTCGGACGTCGCGGACGTCGCGGCGCGCACCATCGCGCGGTTCAGCTCCGTGCGCGCTTCGTGGATGCCCGGCGTGTCCACCAGCACGACCTGGAAGTCGTCGGCCGTGTGGATGCCTGCGATGCGATTACGCGTCGTTTGCGGCTTGTCCGAGGTGATGGCGAGCTTCTGCCCGAGGATGGCGTTGAGCAGGGTGCTCTTGCCAGCGTTCGGGCGGCCGATGAGCGCGGCATAGCCGCAGCGGAAGGGGGGCGTAGTCATTGAATTGCTCCGACGGTCCAGCCGATCTCGACGGTGCCGCGTGGTAGTTCGGGGTCGATCACGACGCGCACCTCTTCGAAGCCAAATTCGGCCCGGAGCGTGCGGAGAGAGAGGTTGAGCGGGCCGCGCGTGCGCGTCTCGTCAGCGGGGGCGATGCGGAGGTCGACGCGCGCGCCGGCCGGGACCTGTTCGAGCAGTCCGCGCAGGCGGTCGAGCGTGCGTCGCGCTTCGACGAGCTCGCGAAGCGAGCTGTGTACGGGGCCTGCGATGGGCCTTCCAGCCTCATCGGGGCCCGCTTGTACGCCGACACGAATCACGTCCACTCCGTTCGCCTCCAGCACGTCCAGCATCGCCCGACAGACGGTCACGGCGTCGGGCACTGTCAGCGGAAGGTAACCGCCCGACGCGTAAAGCCGCGCGAGTCGGGAGCCTTCGAGCACGAGGACCGGGTGGATGCGGACCGCGTCGAGCCGCTCGCACGCGTGAACCGCGTCACGCAGGGCGTGGTCGAACGAAGACCCGGGAAGTCCTGGGGCCAACACGCCGACGACGCGGACCTTGCCCGACAGCCCGGCGCACATCAGGTCGACGAGATCGCTCCGGTAGTGGCGTCCCGCGGCCTTCGTGAGCGTGTCGTCGAACGAGAGCAGATCGAGCTCGATGCTCGTCGCGCCCGCGTCGACGAGCCGGGCCGCGTCCGCGCGCGTCAGCAGATCGGGCCGCACCCGAGCGACGAACGGCAGGCCGCCGATCGCGTCGACCTGCTCCGGCGTGGGTGGTGGCCCGCCGAAGAAGCCGACCGTGAGCGCCCCTTCGGGGCTGCGGTCGCGTCGGATCGCGTCCAACAGGGCCTTGATGGTCTCGGGTTCTTGGGTATGGCTGGTGGGCGGACACAACACGCAGCGCGGCTCGTGCGGACAGCAGCCGAGGTTGATCGGCGCGACCACAGGCCCCTTCACGAGGTGGACTCGTCGTCGATCTCGCGGAGCACGGCGAGGGCGCGCAGCGCGGCGTCGTGGGCGGCGCTCTTCTTGGAGACGCCTTGCCCCGTGGCGAGGTGCCGTTCGCCGAGGTGGACGGCGAACTCGAACACGCGCTGATGGGCCGGACCGGTGGCCGAGACCTCTTCGTACCGTGGCTCGGGCAGCTGCCGCTCGAGGGCGAGCTCCTGCAGGCGGTTGCGCGCGTTCTTCGAGGCGTCGCCGTGACCTTTTTCGGCGATGTCCGCGGCGAACTGTTGGAGATCGGCGTCGATCCATTGGGCGACGCGCGCTCGGCACGCGGGCAGGCCCGCCTCCAGGAACAGCGCTCCGAGCACGGCCTCGAGGGCGTCGGCGAGCACCGACTCGAGCTCGCGGCCTCCCGACTTCTCTTCGCCGCGGCCGAGGCGCAGCAGCGGACCGAGGCCGAGGGTGCGCGCCATCCGGGCGACACGTTCGGTGCGCACGAGCTCGGTGCGCAGCCAATGGAGCGTTCCTTCGGGCACGTCGGGGAAGCGCTCGAACAGCAGCATGGTCGTCGACGCCTGGAGGATGGCGTCGCCGAGGAACTCGAGGCGCTCGTTGTGGGGCACCCGCGCCTCGTGGGCGTAGCTCTTGCGGGTGAGGGCCTGCAGCGCGAGGGCCCTGTCGGCGAACGTGTGGACGAGCGCCCCTTCGAGGGTTGCGATGTCCGACTCGTCGCTCACGCACGCTCTTCCGCGACGGGGTCGATGGACCGATCGACGAGCGCGCCGCCGAGCACCGTGGCGCGATCACCCGCGTAGAACACGATGCTCTGGCCGGGCGTGGCGGCTCGGGCAGGAGCGAGAAACCGCACGTGCAGGGGCTCGTCGCCTTCGATTGCACACGGCACGAGCGCCCCGCGATGGCGCAGACGCGCGTACACGAGGTCGTTCTTTGCGGGCCGTTCGAAGAATTTCGCCCCGCTCGCGAGGACGCCGCGGTGGAGCGGGTCATCGCCGATCGTGACGGTGCGCGTGACCGGGTCGATCGACCGCACGTACCGCGGCTTCCCGAGCCCGACGCCGATGCCCCGGCGCTGGCCCACGGTGAAGCGGTAGTACGCGTCGTGTTTGCCGACGACCGCGCCGGACTCGTCGACGATGGTGCCGGAAGCGTCGAGGTCGGGACGCGCTTCGCGCACGACGCGGACGTGATCGTCATCAGGCACGAAGCAGATCTCCTGGGACTCGGCCTTCTCGGCCACCGACAGGCCCAGGCGCGCGGCGTGGGCGCGGACCTCGTCCTTGGTCATGTCCCCGAGGGGAAACCGCGTGTAGGGCAGCGCGGTCGCGGGGATCTGCCACAGGAAATACGATTGGTCCTTGCCCGTCTCGCGCGCGGTCATGAGCCGGCCGTCCAGGACCCGGGCGTAGTGCCCGGTGGCCATCGCTTCGGCGCCGAGGGCCCGGGCGCGCGCCAACAACACGCGAAACCGGAGCAGCCCGTTGCAGCGTACGCAGGGGTTCGGTGTGCGTCCGCGCGCGAATTCGGCGACGAAGTCGTCGACGACGGCCTCCTGGAACGCTTCCTTCAGGTTCACGACGTAGAACGGGATCCCGAGCTGGTCCGCCACGGCGCGCGCGTCGAGCGCGTCGTCTTCGCCGCAGCAGCGGCCCGCCGTCTTCGTGGTGGCGTCGTGCTGCCGGGTGTGCAGACCGATCACCTCGTGCCCTTGCTCCACGAGCAGGCCCGCAGCAACGGAACTATCGACCCCTCCGCTCATGGCGACCACGATACGCATCGTCCTCACGTAACCCGGAGGGAGCCGGGATGGACGCGGTGATCACGACGCCGAAGCGCACGCTCGACCCGCCGAAGTCCGTTTCGCCGCCATCCCAGAGCAGGGAGACGACGCCGTCGAGGAACAGCGCGTCTTCGCAATGAAGCTCGTCGCGGAACATCGTCGCGAAGTCGTGGAAACGCACGCTGCCGTCGCTGATCGCGAGGTAGACGGTGTTCCCGTCTGGCGACACGCCCACGCCGTTGCGCGGCAGCTTGTTCGTGGACTCCGCTCGGAATTCCGGGTGCACGGCGCCGTCGATCAACAGCATCGGACCGGACTGGGTGGCGTCCCGGACTGTGGCGAGATCCAAGGTCGCGACGACGCTGGTGACGTCGACGTGGGCCTTCCCGAGCGTGTCGACGTAGAACACGCCGTTCGGCATCAGGTGGAAGTTGCCGTCGCCTTCGTTCGTGTTGAGCGTGTGGCGCACCTGTCCGTTCAGCACGAACAGGCCGATCGGGCCGTCATCGTGGCCGTACATTCCCCCGTTCATCAGGGCCCGTGCGGTCGCGCCGTTCCGTTCGGCGGCGGCCTTTGCCTCCCCCATGGAGATGCCGCCCGCCCCGCCGAACATTCGAAGCTCGGCAGTCTGCAGGTCGACGGTGACGACGGTGTAGCCGTCTCCAAGGTGCTCGACGTGACGCTGCTCGACTGGCTCGGCGTGGGCGATGCTGGCGAGCGTGGCGGCGAGTGCGATCACTCGTCGCGCTCGTCCATCTTGCCGTCACCGTTGGTGTCGCGGCCGGTGCGGTTCACGAGCCCGTTCTCGTCGAACCTCTCCCAGATGTCGATCAATGAGTCGCCGTTCGTGTCGCGCTCTTTGCGGGTGATCCGCGGCGGCACGCCCTCATAATAGCTGAACTGGTCCATCTTGCCGTTTCCGTCCGAATCGACCTCGGACATCACGCGCAGGTTGTTCTGGTAGTGGTCCGTCCAGTCGAAGTGGCCGTCGAAGTTGCCATCCATCTCTTCGCGTTCGAGCTCACCCTTCTCGTTGAAGTACGTGATCTTATCGACTTCGCCGTCCAGGTTGAGGTCGACCTCCTTGCGGACCAGCAGCCGAGCCGCGTTGGCCCGCGGCTGGTACGTGTTGAAGACGTCCGGCTTGTTGTCTTCGTTCAGGTCGATCTCTTGCAGGATCATTCCGTCCGCCAGGACCTTTTCGACGATCTTGAACTCTTCCTGGCTGGGGGCCTCGTGCACGACCGTATTGGTGACCTTCTTCTTGCAGCCCGGCGCACACGCGACCGCGATCAGGCCGCCGAGGAGGAGCGTTCGGAGGGTGCCGGGACGCGTGAAGGAGACGTTCACAGGCGCTCCCGGCCGGCGACGGTGCCGTCGGGTGCGTAGGAGAACACGACGTCTACGCGTCCATCAAAGTCCGTGTCGGCCTCCGCCGTGACGCGCAACCCGTTCGCGTAGTGGTCTACCCAGTCGATGCGTCCATCGAAGTCGCCGTCCATTTCTTCGGCCTCGATCGTGCCCGAGGAGTCGAACCAGGTGACAATGTCCATCTGGCCGTCGTTGTTGAGGTCGGCCTCCTTCTTGCGGACGTTGTTGCCGGCCGTCCAATTGACGATCTCGGGCTTTCCGTCTGCGTTGAAGTCGATCACCTGCTTGTTCCAGCCCGAGTCGTTCAACCCGGCGCCGATGGGCGGGTGCTTGACGGCGGGCGCCGCGGCTTCTGCCGCAGGTGCTACCGGCTGCTGTTTGGGGCAGGCGGCGAGCAGGATCAACAATGGCAGGAGCGTGTTCTTCATGATGAAACCTTTGGCACGATAACCCAAGTTGACGCGACGCGCCGAGGGCGTATTCGGTGGCAGGCGACGTGGGAGGCCACTCCGGGGTAAGGTCGGGTCGGAGGTGCCGTGTCCGCAGAGCGTCCACTGCCGCGTCCGAGGCTCGTCATCGTCGACGATGAGCCCGTGATTCTCGACCTGCTGGCGAGCTTGTTCACCGACGGTGACGTCGACGTCATCGCGTGTCGTTCGGGCAAAGAGGCGCTCGAACGCATGGAGCAGGGCGGCGTCGACGTGCTCCTAACCGACAAGAACCTGCCCGACTTTGCAGGCGGCGGGCTCGATCTCGTGCGTCACGCGCGGCGGATCACGCCGGACGCCGAGGCGATCGTCATTACGGGCTACGCGTCGCTCGACACCGCGCTGCGAGCGATGGAGCTCGGGGTCTACGACTACATCGTGAAGCCGCCGCGCGACATCTTCGACGTCAAGCGCAAGGTGTTCCAGGCGTTCGAAAAGCAGGACCTCGCGCGGGTGAATCGACGCCTCGTTCGGGATCTTTCAGCGAAGAACGCCGAGCTCGAGCAGGCGCTCGACGCGCTGAAGGCGACGCAGGCCGAGCTCGTCCAGGCCGAGAAGCTCGCTGGAATCGGTACCTTGGCGGCGGGGATCGCTCACGAGATCAGCTCGCCGCTGTTCGGGGTGATGGGCCTCGCCGAGGCGATCCGCGACGAAGACGACCCGAAGCTCGTACGCCAATACGCGACGGACATCGTCGAATACAGCAGGACGATCAAGGACATCGTCGTCGAGCTTTCGGGCTACTCGCGCACCGCCGATCACGAATACCTGACGACGGTGGACCTCGCGCGGGCGATCGACGACTCCGTGCGCCTCGTGCAGCGGTCCGGTCTCGTGGCTGAGGGCGTGAAGGTGCTTTGCGACGTCCCCCCCGCGCTGTTCGTGCACGCGCGCACGAACGAGATCCAGCAGGTGTTCGTCAACCTGGTGAAGAACGCGGTGGAAGCTGTGCAGGAGCGCCACGGCGTTGGGCACGGCACGGTGCGCGTCACGGGGGGACAGGTGCCGCGCGAAGGCGGCGCCACGGTCTGGGTGCGCGTCGAAGACGATGGCGCGGGCATCCCAGCCGACAAGCAGGCCGTGATCTTCGATCCGTTCTACACGACCAAGCCCCCGGGCAAGGGCACCGGGCTTGGCTTGAACATCGTCTACCGCATCCTCACCAAGTACCGCAGCACCATCGGCGTCGAATCGCTTCCAGGCCAGGGAGCGGCGTTCCTGCTCCGCTTCCCGGTTGATTAGCCCGCGATGCGCCTTCGGCTGAGGCTGGTCGTCGCCATGACGATCGTGGCGCTCCTGCCGCTGCTGCTCACCGGCTGGTTCGCGACGGACATCGCGGTGACCGAGAACCAGCGGAGCAGCGACGAGCGCCTGTTGCGCGATGCTTCGGCGATCGCTCAGGTGGTGGACAGCTGGGTGGTGGCGCAGCGTGACGCGCTCGAAGGTTGGACCGTCCCGTTTGCGATCGGCGAAAACGCGTCGTTGCAACGGGGTTTGCTGGCGGCGATCCTCCAGGCGAACCCCTCGTTCGTGTCGGTCGTGCTGGTCGACCGCGACAACGTCGTCGTGGTCGAGCCGGTCTGGGTGGACGCGGCCCTCGCGGGCGTGGATGTTCGTCGCACGGTCGGGTCGGCGGAGCGCGCACGGGCGTTGGTGTCGAAGCTGCCTTCGTCTGCGGCGATCGAAGCGCATGACGCAGGCGTGGCGCGCGACGACGCGCTGCCGATCGGGGGCGCCGTCGGCAGTTCGTGGAGGTTCGCGCAGGGCCAGGCGCCTTCGGTGCCGATAGCGGTCGTCGGTCCGCGCGATCCAGGGCTCGTGTTCGGGGCCGAGCTGTCGTTGTCGGAGGTCGCGAAGCTGATCGCGACGCAGTCCACGCCGGACCACCGTGTGTCGGTGGTGGACAACGAGGGGGCGGTGATCCTCGGGGACGGTACCGGTGCGGAGAGCCTCGCGACGCTGGGCTCGGACGCGACGGTGGCGTTCGTCCTGCCGGACGGGACGGCGGTGCGGGGTGCTATCGCCGTCGTAGCGACTCCAGACTGGCGCGTCATCACGATCGAGCCCGCAGCGGCGGCCGAGGCGTCGGGTAGCGCGATTCGGGCGCGCACGGCTCAGGTGCTGGTGGTGTCGCTGTTGCTCGCGTTGGGCGTCGGAGCGGTGCTCGCGCGGTCGCTGTCGGAGCCGGTGCGCGAGCTGTCCGACGGCGCGCTGCGGGTGGCGGACGGCGATTATGGAAGGAAAGTGGCGGAGGATCGCGGTGACGAGATCGGCGATCTCCAGCGCGCGTTCAACCACCTGTCGTCGCGGCTCGCGAGCGGGCGGGACGAGATCGCGCGTCAGCGCGCCGAGATCGAGGGGTTCAACCGCGAGCTGCAGGCGCGGGTGGACGAGCGCACGCGCGAATTGGTGGAAGCGCAGGTCCGTCTTGTGCAATCCGGGCAGCTCGCGGCCGTCGCCGAGATGGGTGCCGGGCTCGCTCACGAGCTCAACAACCCGATCGCGGCGATCCTCGGCACGGCTCAGGTCGTGCGCATGCGCCTGCGCGGGACGCCGGAGGAGGAGCGGGTCGCGCGCATCGAGGAGCAGGCCACGCGGTGCCGGGAGGTGGTCGCGTCCATGCTCAAGCTGTCGGAAGGGAGCTCCGAAGGTGGTAATGAGCCGGGTTCCGTCGATGTGGTAGATTTGAGGGGAATGCTGGCGGAGGTGGCGGCGCTGGTCGCGGCACCGTTCCGGCAGCGGGGTGTCACGCTCGTGGTGGAGTCGTCCGATCAAGCTGTGGAAGCCTCTGCGAACCCGGTGGCGACGAGCCGCGTCCTCGCCCAGGTCCTGCAGTCGTTTCGTTCGGGGCTCCCGGACGGCGCGCGTCTGGTGGTTCGGGCCGCCTTGATCGACGGGCGCGCGTCGGTGCTGTTCGAGCCGGATCGCCCGATCGCGAAGGGCTCCGCGCGCGACGACTGGATGGCGTCGGGCTTGTCGCTGTGGGTGGCGCGGCGGCAGCTCGAGACGATGAGCGGGCGTCTGGACGAGCCCGGTACGGGCCAGACGGCGTGGGTGTTGTCGTTGCCCGCGGGGGCCGCGTGAAGCGCTGGCTCGCGCCGGTGCTCGCGGTCGTGGTGCTCGTCGCCGCGGCGTTCGCGATCTTGTCGTACACCCGCGACGAGACGGTCCAATCCGATCTTGTGCTGATGGAGATCGACGGCGAGGTCAAGGTCATCGGAGGCGACGGGAAGCCCGAGGCCGTCATCGCGGGGCTGGCGCTGGATCCGAAAGATCGCGTGACCACGGGCCTCTCCTCGCGCGCCGTGCTGGCGATGGGTCCGACGTCGCGGATTCGACTGGGTCCGCAGTCGACCGTTCGCGTCGTCGGGCACGATGAACAGGCGGTCACGCTCGAGCTCGAGGGGGGCGCGCTGCAGGCCACCGTCCGCCCCGGCCCGACGGCGCTGCGCATCGGCAGCAACGGTCGCGAAGTCCTGGCCACCGACGCCGCGTTCGAGATGGGCGTCGGCGACGACGGGACGCTCGTGGTCGAGGTCACCGAGGGCGCGGCCGCGACGTCGGGCATCTCAGGGGTGGCTGAGGTGCGCTCGGGCGAGCGCGTGACCATCGCAGGTGACGGCACGGGCGTGGTGAGCCCCGTGTCGTCCGACCTGTTGCTCGCCGTGACGTGGCCCGAAGCACGTCGGACGAAGGAGCCGACGACGCGCGTCACCGGCATGACCGTCCCGAGCGCCACCGTAAACGTTCGCGGCGGCGGGAAGGTGGTCCAGGTCCGCGCCGATCGCACGGGGCGGTTCGAGGCCGAGGTGCCGCTTCTCGAAGGCGACAACCCGCTGTCCGTCGAGGCCACCGACGTGCTCGGAAACGTCGCCTCCGTCGAGGGCGTCACGGTGCTGCTCAAGACCAAGGGCGCCGCGTTCAACAGCTACGTCGGCGGCACGGTGCCGCCGTGATCACCTGGCTGGTCGGCGCGGCCCTCGCGGCGAACGTGGCCGTGGTGGCGCCCGACGGCCCGATCCGGCCCGGCAAGCCCACGCACCTGCAGGTCGCCGTGGTGGACGACCTCGGGTTTCCGTCGCCGTCCGCGCCGACGGTGACGATGTCGGCGGGGTTGGCGGCTGTCGCGGCGACCCCGTTGCGGCTTGGCGTGTACGAGGTGAACATCGTCCCGCCCGATGTCGCGGGGCCGCTGCAGGTGTCGATCACCGCGTTCGGCCACACCACGACGACCGACTTCGTGGTCGAAGAGGTCGCCCCGTCGTCCCTGAAGTTGCCCGCAAAGCTCGACTTCGCCGCCGGCGACAAGACCGTCGACATCCTGGTCACGGGCGCGGATCTGCCGCCTGCGGACGCGCTGGACGTCGTGATCGCGGACGGCAGCGTGCTGGGCGTCGACAGCACCCCCGAGGGGCTCGTCGTCCACGTCGCGCTGCCCGAGACCACGTTCCCGCGGGTGATCCCGTTCGGCGTGCGCGACGAGCGCCAGGAGGTGCAGCCTTCCTGGGGTGGGATTCGCCTGCACACTCGCACGTCCATCGACCTCTACACCGAGCCCGGCGCCAAGCTCACGCTCACCGTCGGGCGCCGCGTGTACGGGCCGTTCATCGCCGACGCGGTCGGCGTCGTGCGCCCTGTGATCGAGCAGTACCCGGGGGAGTTGTCCGCCCAGGCGTTGCTCGTCGACGACGTCGGCAACGAGACCCACACCACGCTCACGCTCACGGCTTCTGCGCAGGCGTCGTTCGTCGCGATGGCCGCTGGGCAGCAGGTGCCCGGACGCCAGCCTCCGGACGTGTTCGTGTACGGGGTCCACGGAGACGGTCACACCTGGGACGGCGCGGCGCCCACGTGCAAGACCCCGTCAGCGAACCTGGTGGTCAAGCCGTTGGCGCCCGGCGAGTGGCGCGCCGCGTTGCCCTCGGCGGAGCGACCCCAGGAGGTGCGCGTGCGCTGCACCGTCGGGGCGGCGGCCGAGACGAACGTTCGCCTGCCGGTGTCCGGCAACGTGCCCGCGACGATCGATCTCCGCATCGTCCCCGACGAGCTCTCCACGGACTTCCCGGTGGCCGAGATCCGCGCGGTCCTGTTCGACATGCGCGGCGATCGCATGGACTCGGCCGGGCTCGTGCTCGGCGCCGAGCGCGGCGGGATCGAGCTGGCCCCCGGCGCCGGCGGCACGACGCTGCGCGCCGAGTACGACGGAAAGCCTGCGATCGGCGACGGTGACGACACGATCTGGGCGCGCTTCGATCTTCCCCCGGGCCACGGCGCCGTCGCGGACTTGTCCGTCGCGTACGGGTTCGTCGATCGATTGGGGCCGGTGCGGGCGCACGTGCGCGCCCTCGACGCCGCAGGCCTCCCGCTCGCGGGCGTGCCGGTGGACGTCCACGCGACGCCGGGCGACTTCGCGGTGGTGTCGGGCATCACGGGCCCCGATGGGTGGGCGGCCGTCGATGTGCGCGCGGCCCCCGGGCTCGACCCGGTGGCGATCGAGGCGCGCTCCAACGGGCGGATCGGTCGGGTCGTCGCGCTGCGCGATTCGCGCCCACGCGGCGGACCGGGGTCGTTCGATCTTCGCGTGGAGCGGAAGGTCGCGATCACGGCCGGCCGCGTGAACGTGATCGACGTCGCGGTGGACCCGGAGATCCTGTACACGGGCGCCCACGCTGTCGCCCACGTCGACGTCCACGTTCGGGACCGCGCCGGCGCGATGGTGCCGACCCGGCCTGACGAGATCACCGTGAGCGAGGGCACCGTCGGCGACTGGGAGGCCCTGCCGGACGGCGGTTGGCGGGCGGCCTACACGCCGGGTGACGGCGATCGCGCGCGCAGCGTCGACCTCGTGGTGCGAGCCGGCTCGGCGTCGAGCCAGGCGCGCCTGACGTTGGAGCCGCGTCCGATCGAGGCGAGCGCGGTGTTCGGCTTCGGCCTGGTGACGAACTTCGGCGCCGTGTTCTCACCGCAGCTCTCGGCGGACTTCGACTGGCGCCGGAAGGTGTTCCAGCGCCCGATCATCGTTCGGATGGGCGTGGGCTGGTACAGCGTCGGCCTGTCACGCACGCCGGTCGCAGGCAGTGCGATCGAGAACCGCACGCGCGTCCTGCCCGTTACGGTGGCCGTGCTCGCCCGCGGCGATTTCCGTGGAGACGCGCTGTGGGGCGGGATCAGCAGCACCGTCGCGCCCTGGGTTCGCCAGGAGACGTTCGTGACCGGTGCCGACGAAGAACGGTACACGCGCGTGGGGTTGTACGGGCCGGGCATCGGCATGATCGGAGGCGTCGGTCGGCGCGTGGGAACGGGCGAGATCCTGCTCGAGGTGCGGGCGTCGGCGCTATCGGCGTCGTCGCGCCCGTCGAACCGGCCGAGCGTCGCGTTCTTCGGCCCGATGGGCGGGCTTTCGACGATCCTGGGGTACCGGGTCGTGTTCTAACGGACGCGCTGACGGTTCAGGCCGTCGCGGCCCCGACGGACCCGCGCACCCACAACACGCCGAGGATCACGGCGAACGCGGCCCACTGAATCGCGTAGTTGCGACTCGTGTCGTCCCACGGGATCGGGTCGTAGCCGTCCACCGGGATCGCGTCGTACGCGCCGTTCCGCCCCGGCTCGAGCGGCAGGCCCGCGACGACGAACCCGTCGAACGCCTTGTCGCCGAACGTCATGTCCCGGTAGTTCATGTGCGCGTTCTTCGACCACACGACCAGCCCGGCGAGCTTGGATTCGGTCGGCAGCGCCCTGAGGTCGCCGCGCAAGGGTCGGAGCTGTCCGATGAGCGTCACGGTCGCGTCGCCGGTGTCCGTCTTCGCGAGCGCGGCCTCGAGTCCGTCGCCCGGCACCCAGCCGCGGTCCACCACGAGCAGCGGCCCGCCGTCGACCTGGAACGGCTCGAGGAGGCTGTAGCCGGCGCGCTCGCGGTCGGAGCGGCCGCTCACCAGGACGGGATCGTCGATGTAGCGCCCGGGGGCCTCCACCCGCCGCCACAGCGCCTGGTCGCGGGGGCCGGAGAGCTCTTTGGCGCCGATCGGCGGCAGGTTCTGGACCTCGATCGCGCGCACCCCGCCCTCGTTGCGGATCTGGTGCCGCTTCACCTGCCACGCCGAAAGCGAGAGGCAGATCACGACTCCGAATGCGACCGCGACGGTGGGTACGAGCTTTGGGTGGAACGTCACGCGAGGGCCTCTCGAGCGGACGGTGCGGGCGCGTCCACGTCCCGTGTGTAACCGACCGCCCGATCAGGGTCTGCGGCGGTTCGCCAGCAGCGCGGAGAAGCTGCGCGTGCGGAGGTCGTCGGTGGACAGGCCCGCGAGGTGCAGGTCGCGTCCGTCGACGGCGCCGCAATTGTAGGCGTGCCGGAACCAGTTGAGCAGGCCGTGCCCGGTGGCTGCGTCGTCGAACTGGTCGCCGACGAGCGTGGCCTGGGCGGCGTTCTCGAGGAACTTCGACAGGCGCTCCGACATCGCTGCCTTTCCGGCGAGGTAGTACGCGTGGGAAGCGACGTAGCGGACGGGGATCTGCGCCGGATGCAGGTCCCAGCCTTGCCGGTACCCGTGCTGGAGCGCGTGGGTGATGTTGTGGAAGCTGTTTCGCCACGCGGCGTGGACGGCCTCGGGGCCGCCGACGGGGAGCTGGGTGGTGGCGCCGTCCGAGAGGAACACCCCGGTGCCAGCGAGCGCCTGCTGCATCGAGGTGCGCGCGTGGTCACACGCGGGGTGATGCAGGTGCTGGTCGGGCGCGGCGATGCCGAGCGACGCGGTGTAGTCGTACGCGCCGAAGTGGACGCCCCGCACCCGACCGCGGCCGGCGCGCACCAGCGCGGGCAGGGGACAGGTGCCGTCCGCCGCCATGAGCGCATGCGACGTCTCGATCATCAGCTCGAGGCGGACAGCACCTTCCGGGAGACCGTTCCTTCGCTCGAGCGCCTCGATCAGCTCGACGAACACGGCGACGTGCGCGACGAGTTGGACCTTGGGGAGCGTGACGACGAAGCCCGGTGGCAGGCGTCCGCCGCCGCGGTCGATCAAGGCGGACACGAACAGATCGAGCGTGCGGATCGCCCGGCGCTTCGTCTCGTCGGCCATGGACTTTGTGCGGATGCCGATGAACGGCGGCAACGATCCGGCGGAGAGCCCGGCGGCCACCTCGTACGCGGCGGCGATCGCTGCGCGGTCCTCCTCGGGGCCGGGCCGCGCGCCGTAGCCGTCCTCGAAGTCGATGCGGTAGTCCTCGACGGGCTCGCGCTCGAGCTTTGCGGCGACGTTCGCGTGTACGGTGGCGGCGAGCGCGGGGGCGAGCCCCATCAGGGCGGCGAGGGCCTCGGGTGTTGGCGCGTGCTCGCGAAAGTGCGCGCGCGCGAGCTCGCCGAGGCGGGCCGCGGTGTGGGCCTTGAACAGGTGCGCGCCGCCGTACACGACGTGTACGGGCTGCCGGTCGATCGCGTCACCTGGGTTCGCGGCGAGCAGCGTGTTGTTCGGCTCGATCAGCGCGTCCAGCGCCTCGAAGACGTGGGCGGGATCGAGGCTCGTGCGCACGTCAGCTGCCGCGGTACGTCGAGTAGCCGAACGGGCTCAACAGCAGCGGGATGTGGTGGTTCTGCGACCCGTCGAGCACGTCGAACACGATCTCGATCAGCGGGTAGAAGCCCTTGTGATCGGTGGCGCGGAAGTACGTGGCCGTGTCGAACCGGATGCGCCAGGTGCCGAGCGCGAGCTGTCCCGGCTTGGTGAGCTCGGGGATGCGGCCGTCGACGTTCGTCTCGGCGCGGGCGATCTCGACGAACACGCCGTTGACGGCGTGGGCGAGGACGACGGGGACGCCGGCGGCGGGCTTGCCGCGCGCGGTGTCGAGGACGTGAGTGCTGATGTGGCTCATGCGAGTTTCTCCAGGCGAAGGCGGGTGATCTTTGCTTGCTCGCCGGCGGCGATGCGCAGCTCGGCGGCGGGGGCGCTGGTGGTGAGGCGCTCATCGAGGACGGCCAACATCTCGGCGGCGGTCTTGCCGGTGGCGCAAACGATGAAGATGAAGCCGAAGCGCTGTTCGTACATCGTGTTGCCCTGGGCCAGCGAGGCGAGCGTTGTCTCGTCGGCCTTCGCGACGCCGGACTGCTCGGCCACGGCCCAGCGCTCGCGCTGAGCGTCGACGCTGCCTCCGATGCGCGGGTGGTGGGTGAACGACTCCTTCCAGTCCGCGTCTGCGAGCGCCCACCAGACGGCTTCGGCCGCGCCGAACAGGTGCGTGCGGCTCGTGAACGGCCGCTGCGACACCATCCCGTCCACCCACCGTCGCGAGCCGCAGCACGCCGTCAACGCGGCGCGCAGGTCGGCCTCCGGCATCGCCGCGAGCTTGGCGACGAGGGCATCCGCGGGGGTCGCGTCGGTCGCGGTGCCCCACACGCGAAGCCGGGACACGCCCCCGTCGGGCAGGATTCGCAGGCGCAGGTGCGTCCACGGGCCGCCGTCCGCGACAGCGAACACGTGGGCGTGATCGGCGCGCAGCTTGGCGGGCGCGAGGATCTCCTTCCACTCGGGGCTGCCGGGGAGCGACGCGGGCGGCGCGCCGGGCCAGTACAGCGCGTCGATCGCTGCGCGGTCCGGGTAGTTGCCCTTGAAGTGATGCGTGTCGACCTCGACGCGCGCGACCGTTCCGGCCGTCCCGAGCGCGATGATGACCCAGTCCATGCCGGGCGGGCGGCTCCGTCGCGTCTCCCAGCCGCCGCCCATGTCCGCCGCGCGGTGCGGCAGCAGCAGGTTGTTCATCGGCGAGAAGAACATGTCGCTGCACGCGACCGCCCGTCCGCCGTTCGCGAGCGCAGCGAGGTCGATCTCGGCGGCTTGCCGCTCGGGCGCGGGATCGCCGTACACGCGCAGTCGCGCCACGCCGCCGTCGGGGAAGATTCGCAGGCGCACGTGCGTGTACACCGCGTCCGAAGCGATCGCGGCGAGGTTGTGCGAGCCGCGCTGGAGCGCGGTCTGCGCGAGCACTTCGGTCCACGCGAGGTGATCGGTCAGGTCCTCGAGCGAAGCGTCCGGCGCGAAGATCGCGTCGATCGATGCAAACGGCGGGTGGTTGCCCATGAAGAACGACGTGTCGATGTCCACGCCGCGCAGCCGACCGGGCACACCGAGCTTGAGGATGCACCAGTCATGCCCGGGGACGCGCTTCCGGCGCGACTCCCAGCCGTCCATCAGCTTGCCGCGATCCGTGTACGCGGCGGGGTCGAAGGCGGCGGGCGCGGGCCTGGTGAGGTTGTCCATTCCGGCGAAGAAGTCGTCGGAGCACAGCAGCGCGCACCCCCCCACATTCGACGAGACGAGGTCGACGAGGCCCTGGAACGCGGCCACGTTGGATGGTGCTGTCGACATCTGCCCTCCGGCGGGCCCGGAGTGTACACCGGGCCTGCGTCACGGGGCGAGCGTGCAGTCCGTCACCTGACCTTCGGACAAGATTCCAGGGTCGCCGCCGACATACGCCGTGGCGCCGTCGGGTCCCCAGCAGGCTTCGAACCCGAGCACGGCGTCGCCGGGACGCACCTCGCCGGTGGCGCGTCCACCGCTGGGCTCGTTGCGCGCGAACGTCGTCCCAGGCCACACTTCGCCGTCCTCGGTCAGGGCGAGGTCCGCCGAGAAGCCGAACGACGTGCCTCGCACGACCCACGCCTCGATGTCGAGGGTCCCGTCGGTGCGCGCGACGTGGACGTCCTTGCCGCCGTCGGTGGGGACGAGGTCGATCGACAGTGCGAGCGAGGGCTCGTGACCGAGGGCAGCGGCCAACGCAGCCGCGTCCACGGCGAGGTGAGCCTCGCCGTCTTCGAGGCGCCAGCCGTCCGCGATCGGTGCGTACGGGCCGTCGGGATCGGATGCGGTGTCGATCACGACGTCGAACAGGGCGTCGCCGTCGACGATCACGGCGCGAATCCACGCGATCTCGACGCCGTCACGTCCGGTCCACGCGATGGTGAGGCGCTCCCAGGTGCGCGTGTCTGCGGTGCGCACGGTGGGAGGCGTCGCGCGCAGCGCGTCACCGACAGCGCCGATCGGGGCGGTCGCCTCGACGAAGTCGCCGGCCGCTGCGACGGCGGACTGGAGCAGCGGAGACGCGCCTTCGGGGGGCGCTTCGAAGCCCGCTGGCGGCGCCAACTCGGCGGACGAAGGGACGACCCGGACGAACGCGGCGTCTTCGTAGAACGACGCGTTCGAGATCGGCTGCGCGCAGCCGACGAGCGCGACGAACGCGAGCGCGGGCCTCAAAACACGTACCCGAGGCGGAGCGTGGTCTCGCCATACCCGGGGAATTTATTCCCATCGAAGCTCGCTGGGAACACCAGCAGGGAGAGCCCGAGGTCGGCCCGCAGGTGGCCGACGTCCACGCCGGCGACCGCCGATGCGCCCGGCGAGATCGCCCACGAGCGCTGGGCGTCCTGCTCGCCGTCAGGGAACGAGCGCCAGAACCACGCGCTCTCCGCGCGCGCGCCGACCCCGCCGTGGAGGAACTTCCACTCGCCCGCGATGCCGAGGGTGGCGCCAAACGTCGCGCTGCCCATGTTCACCGGGATCGCGTCGAGGTCCGGCAGAGCGATCGTCCCCGTGCCGGAGCCGGCGATCGCGTCGAACTGGCCCCACACGCCGTTGTGAAACCGCGTCTCCACCTGGATGCCGCCGACGGAGTGCTGCGGCACGTACGTGGTCTGGAACGGCGCGCCGAAGCCTCGGCTGCCGAACACGGCCATCACGGCGAGATCGGGCCGCGACGCGCGCCTCACCTGCTGTTCGATGTCGCCGCGCGATGATGTGTCCTCGTACGGCATCGACTGAAACGCCGCGGTGGCGACGTCCACGGTGGCGCCGCCGCGCACGGTCACCTGGGCCTCGTCGACCCACCCGGGCTCGCGGCGCTGGATCGCGTACACGCCGGGGCGTACGGCGATCACGGTCCGGTTCGCGCCGATCACCTCGGCGACGTACCGCTTGCGCGACTCGTCCCACACCGCCAACGTGCCCTCGAGGCCGCCGGGGAAAACGAGGCGAGCGTCGCTCGGCGTCAGCTGGGTGAGGGCGACAGCACCGGAGCCGGCGAGGTCGAGGTCGTAGCTAGGCGTCTGCGAGCCCGGCGTGGTGCGCGTGCGGAACGCGGTCTCCGTGTGTACCCAGCGGTACACCTCGTCGAGCGTGACGACGCCGTCCCCATCGTTGTCGGCGGCGCCGGCGAGGCCCGAGTGCAGGTAGTAGGTAAAGAAGCCACCGCCAACCTCATCGGACTCCTGCGAGAACTCGGTCTCGGCAGACGACGTGAGGATCGCCGTCCCCGACGAACGCTCGACGTCGACGGCGAACGCGTAGCCGGGCCCGCGCACGCCGCCTTTGCCGCGGACTGCCGCCCCGCTGCGGCAGGAGTCGAGGAACGCGATGCGAACGTCAGCGCCGGTGGCCTCGAGCCAAGACCGAAGTTCGGCGTGCCCGACGCGGGTGTCGCCGAGCTGGAGGCCCTCTTCGTCGCCGTGGCCCGAGTAGAAGAACACCACCGAGGTCTGTGCGCCCCGCGCTTCGGCGGCGGTGACGCGCTCCTTCAGGGTGACCATCGCGCCTTGAAGGTCGCGTCGGCTCTGATCGAGCAGCAGGAGCGCGTCGTCCTTGTCGACGCCGCCGTTCGCGACGAACAGCTCGCTCATCTTCTGGGCGTCGCTGGTCGCGAACACGAGCGGCGGCTCGCCGGCGGCGCCGCGGTCGTTTCCGACGAACAACGCGACGCGGTAATCGGCGTCCAACGCGACCTCCGCGAGGGCGGGCATCAGCGCTTCTCCACCACCACTGCGTCGGCGTCGGGCGCCTTGTCGGCCCAGGCCGCCACGCCAGCGGCGCCGCCCTGCTTGAACTGCGCGTCGACGTCTGCGATCACGGCCGCCGTCTGCTGGTCGAACACCGCGACGAACACTTCCTTGCCGGGCGTGGCGTCCAGCGTCACCGAGGCGTTCAGCGCGACGATCGCGGAATCCGAACCCTCGATCGGTGTGGAGCCCGCCCCGGAAGCGGGAACCCAGGTGCTGACGACGCCCGCCGAGTCGACCGACACGATCACGACGCTGTGGTGCGCTCCGGGCGCGACCGCGAACCCGACGGTCGCCCCGGCGGCGAGCGGCTTGCCGTCGTACGCGCGCATGGTCCCGCCGTCGAGCACGCGAACCTCCAGATCGGCCGCGCCGCGGGTGCGAATGCCGGGGCCGTCTTCGTTGGTGCCGGAGAGCCCCACACCCACGGCGATCAACGCCGCAGCTGCGACCGCGGCGAGCGGCGCCAGGAACATCCACATCGGGCGGTTGGCCGGAGCGGCGGCCGTAGGCGCTCGCCCTTCAGACGAGCCACGGCGCGCTTCATCGAGGCCCGGATTGGTGCCCTCGATCGAGCCCTGTTGTGCGGGCTCCGCCGAGCGCTCGTCCGCGAACGGCTGCGTGGAACGGTCGAGGTCGTCGCGTACGAGCGCGGCGAGATCGACCCCGTCGAGCACACCGGGGGGGAACGTCTCCATTCCGCTGGACTGCTGGCGCTCACCGCCGATGCCGCCAGCCCGAGCGCGCAGCAGCATCGCGTCGAACGGGCGCACGTTCTTCTTCGCGTTGCGCAGCTCGTCGAGGTGCGCCACCGCGTACGCGTTCTTCGCGATCCACTGCTGCACCACGGAGCGCTCGCCGCCCGTCAGCTCGCCGGCCGCGAAGCGATCAAGCTGGAGCCGGCTCGGGCGAGCGGCGTCGTCGGCGAATGGATCGAAGTCGGGTTTCATGAGACGCCTCCCTCTGGATCGGAGACCTTCATCTCTGAGCGAGCGAGCGTGAGGAAGTCCTCGATCCGCTTGCGCACCGTGGGTACGGACAACCCGACAAGCTCGGCGACTTCCTGGCGCGTGCACTCGTCGAAGAACGTGTGCACGATGATGGACCGGGTCTCCTCGTCGACCTGCTCGAGGAGCACGAGCACGCGCGCCTCGTCGAGCTTTCCGGTGTTGGCGGCTGCGGTCGCTTCGAACTCGTGTTTGTTCACATCGAGCTTGTTGCGCCGGCCGTTGCCGTTGCGGAGCTGGTTCAAGCAGTAGTTGGTGGAGATCTTGTACATCCAGGTCAGCGGACTCGCGTTGCCCTGGAACTCGTCGTGGTGCCGAATCACCCGCGCGAAGGTCTCCTGGACCGCGTCGTGCGCGTCCTCCTGGTTGCGCAGGATGGACAGGCAGCGGCGGTACACGATGTGCGCGTAGCGATCGTACAGAGCGGCGAGTTCCTGGTCGTTTATGGTCATCCGGATCCCGTGAGGGTCCGCTCGTATTGACCCGCGAGCGGCAAACAAGTGAAAAGCGCAGTCGATCTTACAGCGTGCGCGCGGATCGCGCGACCTCGTTACGGTGCTCTGTACGATGGAGGCGAGGCGTGCGTACGATTGGTCCGCGAAAGACGGCAGGCAAGACCGCGACGGGGCGCGTCGTCCTCGGCGACAAGCGCGTCGGCGCCATCCTGGCCGAGGCCCTCGAGGTGCGTGAGGAGGTCGACCGCTACACCCACGGCTTCCATACGTGGCCGGCAGGCCTCCACCCGGACGCCGCGCGAATGCTGATCGACGCGTTCCCGGGCAAGTCCGTGGGCGATCCGTTCATGGGCGGAGGCACGATCCTGGTCGAGGCGATGGCGGCCGGCCGGTTCGCCTTCGGCCGCGACGTGTCGCGCGTGTCGTTGCGGATCGCGAAGGCGCGCACGTCCACGGCTGGGGAAGACGTCCTCACCAAGATGCGCAGCACCGCCCGGAAGCTCGCCGCCGAGGCGCCGCAGGCCAAGGAGCTGCCTCCTGACGAGATCCTGCGCTCAATCCAGGCCTGGTACGAGCCGCACGTGCTGACCGAGCTCGAACACATCCGCCGCGGCGTGTTCGCCTCCGAGGGTCCTGAGCGGCCGCTGCTCGAGGCCGTGTTCTCGTCCTTGCTCGTGAAGGCGAGCTTCCGCAAGTCGGACACGTCGGCCAAGCGTGAGCCGTACCACCGCCCGATCGGCACCACGGCGGTGCTGTTCCACAAGAAGGCCCGCGAGCTCGGGCGTCGGATCGCGGCGCTCCGCGAGGCTGTGCCGCCCAACACCCCCGCGCCCGATGTTGCCCGGATGGACGCGCGCCGCTGGACGACGCCGTCACCCCTGGACCTCGTCGTCACGTCTCCGCCCTATCCGTCCACTTACGACTACCTGCCGCTGCAGCACCTCCGCCGCATCTGGTTCGGTGAGGTCGAAGAAGACGCGGCAGAGATCGGTCCCCGGCGCGACTGGCGCGAGGGGGCGCGCGGCGCGGTCAGCAAGTGGCGCAACGACACCGAGCTTTGGACGGCGGCCGTCGCGAAGTCGCTCACGCGCGACGGGCACCTGGTCGTGGTCATCGGCGACGGGCTCACCCCGGCGGGCTCGATCGACACGTCGGATGCGACGGAGAAGGCGGCGGCGGCGGCGGGGATGACGTCCGTTGCGCGCGCGAGCGTCGAGCGAGCCGATCCAGGCCGCGACACGACGCGGTGGGAGCACATCTTCGCGTTCAAGAACGCGCGGAGCTGACGCCCGGAGCGGAATAGGCGTTCGCCAATCGCTTCGGGTGGACCTCAAACGCCAGAAACACAAAACCCTTCGGGGGTTGCCCGAAGGGTTTTGCAGAATCCAGAGTGAAAGCGCTGACCAGAAGCCAGCGCGATCACAGCGAGATCAGGCGCGCTCGATCTTCTCGACGGCGAGCTCGACCTTTTCAATCGCCATGCCGGACTGGGTCGCGTCCATGTCGGGCACGTACCACTTGCAGGGCCACGCTTCGTAGAAGTTGTAGCGGCCGATTTCCGTTTCGCCATCCTGGTCGAGGATGATGATCGAACCCGAGCGGCGGTCAATCAGGCCGTCCTCGATGTTCTTGCGCCACTGCCACAGGTCGTCCGTCGCGGTGTAGCCGCGCTCGAGCGTGATGTTGGCGTACGTGGTGCGACCGGGCTTCTTGCGGACAACCTTGTCGTTGCCCTGCTTGAACTCAACGATTTCCGTCTCGGAGTCCATGCCGCTCAGCGACTTGAAACCACCAACGATCGTCTTGGAGTCGCCGGTGATGCCAGCAATCTCGAGGAGGAAGTTATAGTTGCCAAAGAGTTCTTCGGTAGGCATAGTCGAACCTCGTCACGCTCGGGTTTTCCGGAACGGCGGCCCGTCACGGATACGGACTCTGGAAGCTGTTGAGCCTAATGGCTTGCCGCGCTTGCCAGGCCGGAGTCACAAAGCCGAGAGGGGTGAACCCGCTCGGTGAATAAACAGTACATGTGGTGTCTCAGGCCGTCAATGGTCTCCATCGAATTTCTGAGACGGCCACCGCGATCGCGCGCCCTTTGACGACTTGATCGCCTTTTGATTCAGCGAGGATCTTTAGATCCGAAGGGACGCGATCGAGGGTCGCGCTGGTCGCGAGGATGTCAGTCCCGAGAAGATCGTTCAGGTTCTCGACGCGGGAGGCGACGTTTACGGCGTCGCCGATGACGGCGTACTTCATTCGGCTGTGGCCGCCCATGTTGCCGGCGACGACGCGTCCCGTGTGCACTCCGATTCGCGCGCGGACGTGGCCCGCGCCGGCCTGTTGCCAGTCCTCGTCGAGCGCTGCGATCCGCTGGCGGAGCTCGATCGCCGCGCGGATAGCGTGTTCGGCGTGATTCGGATCTTCTTCGGGGGCGCCGAATACGGCGAGGACGGCGTCGCCGAGGAATTCGACGACCATTCCGCGGTGCTTGTCGACGACCTCGTGGGTGGCGCCGATGTACGCGTTGATCAGCTGCAGGACGACGGGTGCGTCGACCTGACCGCCGACGGGTGCCGTTCCGCGTAGATCGCAGAACAACACGGTGACGACGACCTCTTCGCCGCCGAGGCGCGTCGCGTCTTTGTCGCCGAGCAGGCGCTTGGCGAGCTTGTCCGAAAGATAGCGGCCGAACGTGTCGCGAAAGTATTCGCGCTCTTCAAGGCCAGCGGCCATGTCGTCGAGGTGGCGGGCGAGGATCCCGAATTCGTCGCGACGATCGAGGCCGGCGCGCGCTTCGAGACGGCCAGCGGTGATGGACGTGGTCGCTTGGAGGATGCGCATCATCGGATCGCGCAGGGCCGCGCCGGCGAGCCTCGCGACGACAGCGAGGAGGACGGCGGTGAACGCGAACAGCCCGAACGCGCCGAGCTTGATCTCGCGCTGCATGGCTTCGACGCGGGACCCGGCCATGTCGACGCCGATGACACCCACGACCTGTCCGCTCGCGTCGCGCACGGGCGCATACCCCGAGATCGTGGGGCCCCAGGCGTCCGAGTAGATGCGGTTCGTGACCTGGGGTCGGGTGAACGCGTCGAGCAGGCCGTCGGCCTGGTTCGCGTTGTAGTGATCGCCAGGTGTGGCGGCGGCACCGCGATCTGCGGCCGTCCAGTCGCACATGAATTCGAGGGTCGAGGCGTCGGCGCCAGCCAGATGCCGCACCATGTAGATGCTCGCGACGTCGCCCTGGGACGAGGCGATGCCGGCGAACGTCTGCTTGTACGGGGCGCAGCGCTCGACGCTCGGCGCGCCGACCCAGCCGGCGGGATCGAGTGTGTACGACATCGCGATCGCGCCATCACGCAGGCGGATCTGGAGCGAGTCCGTCTCGCGGGCGACGGCGCGCTGGTACCAGAGTGCGATCGCGACGCCTGCGACGAGCAGCATCGGCAGGCCGAACAGCGCCGTTACCACGACGTGAAACCTGCGCCAGATCGACAGGTCGTCGAGGTCGCTCGCGTTCATTTCGAGGCCGGTGGGTGCGCTCACGTGGGGCTCACCGAGAACACTTCCACCGGCAGCGCACGATCTTTGATGGGGTGCGTGCCCTTCGTCAGCAGCTTCGCAGCGATCGCGTCCGGCAGCTTGGTGCGCGTGGCGGCGGTGACGAGGATGTCCGTGTCCGTCTGGTTGTTCAGCGCCTCGACGCGCGTGGCGACGTTCACGGCGTCGCCGATCACGGCGTACTTCATGCGGCGAAAGCCGCCCATGTTGCCCGCGACGACGTTGCCGGTATGCACGCCGATTCGCGCTCGGAGGCGCTCGACGCCCGCCTGCTTCCACAACGCGGCGAGTCCGGTCTGGTCCCATTGGGCGTTCAGCACGTCGAGTCGTCGCTGCATGGCGAGCGCGCATTGAACCGCGTGTTCGGGGTGGAGCGGATCGTCTTCGGGCGCGCCGAACACTGCAAGGATCGCGTCGCCGAGGAACTCGATCACCACGCCGTGGTGCTCGTCGACGACCTTGCCCATCTCGCCCATGTATTCGTTGAGGACGGTGATGACCTGGGTAGGCGACAGTCGCTCGCTGATCGTCGAGTACGAGCGAAGGTCCGCGAACAGGATCGTGACCTCGATCTCCTCGCCCCCGAGCTGGGTGGCGGTGGGGTCGCCGAGGAGCTTCTTTGCGAGGCGCTCGGACATGTAGCGGCCGAAGGTGTCGCGGATGAATTCGCGCTCCTTCAAGCCGGCCGCCATGCCGTCGAAGTGGCGCCCGAGGATCCCGAATTCATCGGCGCGGTTGAGGCCGGACCGCGCGTCCAATCGGCCCTCGGTGATCGCCTGGGTGGTGGCGAGGATCCGCACCAACGGCTCCCGAATGCTCCAGGCGACGATCTGCGCGAGGCCGAACAACACGATCAACGCGGCGGCGTACACGAGCATTGTGGCGACGAGGACCTCGCGCTTCACGGCGTCCACGCGCCACCCGGCGATGTCCACGCCGACGACGGCGATGGAGGCGCCGTGGGAGCGGATCGGCGCGTACGCAGAGAGGGTGGGGCCCCACTCGTCGACGAAGATCTCGTCTTCGACCTGCGGGCCGTCGAACGCCGCCGCCATCTTTGGCGCCTGCTCGACTTCGTACAGCTGGCCCGGCGTCGCGTGTTCTCCGGTGGCGACCCAATCGACGACGAACTCGAGTTGAGCCGGGTCGGGGGTGCGGCGCGCGATGTAGATGCTCGAAATGTCGTCTTCTTCGCGCGCGATCTTGCCGAGCAAGTCACGAACGGGACCGGCGCGCTCCTCGCTCGGGTCACCGACGATCAGCTCGGGGTCGAGGGTGCCGGCGAGGGCGGTGGACATGCCGAGCAGGCGCGCCTGGAGCGCGCGGGTCTCGATGTCGACGCCGCGCACGTAGAAATAGGCGCACATCGTGGTGAGGACCGCGACGATCGGGATGCCATACAGGGCGGTGATGGCGACGTGAAACCGCTGCCAGATGCGCAGGCGTCGGAGCTCGTCTTCGTGGCTGGCCGTGACCTTGGGCGCGGCGATCGGTGCGGACATCGGCGGATGCTACATCAGATGGCCGAGAACAGGCTTCGGGCGTTCGCGGCGAGGGGCTCGGAGAGCACCGGGAGGTCGGCGCGCTCCGCGAGCGACGTCGGGATCGACGGCCTGAAGCCGACGGTGGCCTCGACGACCTCCAGGAACTTTGCGGGGTGGGCGGTAGCGAGGAACACGCCATGTTCGCCATCTTCGAGGACGTGGCGAAGGATCGCGGCCGCGACGGCGCCGTGGGGGTCGAGCAGGTAGCGCTCCGTCGCCCAGGTCGCGCGCAGCTCGGTTGCGATGCCTTCGTTGGACAGGGAGCCCCAGCGCAGCTCGCGTCGCATGGCGTCGCGGTCGTCTGCGAACAGCCAGCGGATGCGCTCGAAATTGCTCGGCGCACCGACGTCCATCGCGTTGGCCGGCGTGGTGACCGACTCGCGCGGCGCGTACGGGGCGCCGTCGAGGTAGTCAGGCACGGTGGAATTTGCGTTCGTGGCGACGACGAGGTTCTTTATCGGCGCGCCCTGGCGGCGGGCGATGATGCCCGCGCACACGTTGCCGAAGTTGCCCGAGGGCACGGCGACGACGGCGTCTGGCCGTCGGGCTGCGGCCTCCCAATAGTAGGTGGTCTGCGCGACGAGGCGGGCGACGTGGATGCTGTTGGCGGAGACGAGGCCGTGTTTGGCGCGGAGTTCGGCGTCGTCGAAGCACGCCTTCACCATCATCTGGCAATCATCGAACGACCCGTCGACCGCGTAGGTGCGCACGTTGTCGCCTAGCGTGCAGAACTGCTTCTCTTGCAGGGGCGAGATGCGGCCCTTCGGGTACAGCACGACGACGCGAAACCCGGGGAGACGCCAGAACGCGTGGGCGACGGCGGCGCCGGTGTCTCCGCTGGTGGCGGTGAGCACGAGCCGCTCGCGCTCGCCGCCGAAGGCCGCGAGGATCCGCGCGAGGAAGCGAGCGCCGAAGTCCTTGAACGCGAGCGTGGGGCCGTGAAACAGCTCGAGGGCGTCGATGCGATCGGTGACGCGGACGAGCGGCACCGGGAAGTCGAGCGCGCTGCGCGTCGCCTGCTCGACCTGATCGGGGTCGACGTCGTCGAGCAGCGACTGCAGGATTCGCACGCTGCGATCGACGAACGGCATCGGCAGCAGCGCGTCTGCGTCGAGCCGGGGGAGCGACGCGGGCACGTACAGACCGCCGCCTGGCGCCATGCTGCGCGCGGCAGCTTCGGCGAAGGTGGCGTGGTGGCGCGGATCACGGGTGGAGGTCCAGACAGGCATGGGCCTAGCCTACCCTGGGGAGCCTTAGGGTGTTCAGCGGTCTCGCCGTGCTACCTGGGCGGCATGCGCTCTGCAGCCTTCGTCGTCCTGGTCGCCGCCTGCTCCGGTCCCGCTGACACGGCTGAGACCGGTGACTCCGCCGTCGACACCTCCGACACCTCGCCGCCATGTGCGCCCGAGGGCGCTTGGGACTGCCCGATCGCGGTCGAAGCGTTCCCCTACAGCGACGCACGCGACACCACCGATGCGCCCGAGAGCGTGGTGGACGCGTATGCGTGCGCGCCTGCGACCGACGAGTCCGGCGGCGAGTTCGTGTACCGCGTCGAGGTTCCCGCTGAAGGGGCGCTCGTGGTGCGGGTCGACGACGTGTCGGGCGATGATGTGGACGTCGACGTGCACCTGCTCGAATCGGCGGACCCGGACACCTGCCGCGCGCGCGACAACCGCGAGACGTCGTGGATCGTCGAGCCCGGCACCTGGTACGTGGTCGTCGATACGTGGGCGCAGAACGGCACGGAATTTCCGGGCGCGTACGTGTTGGACATCTCGTTTGCCGCGGCTCCGACGGGCCGGTGCGCGTTCGCGCCGCGCGACCTGCGGATGTTCTGGGACGACTGCGCGCCGGGCATCGATTGCGCCATGGACGGCGCGGACGTGCTGTTGCATACGCCCTCCGCGGGCCCTGTGGTGCAGGAGGCCCACCTCGTGACGGTGGCCGACGACTTCGGAGGCGGCTGGCCGACGTCGTTCACGGACCAGATCGACGCGCATTACGCGCTGTCCGAGGCGGCCACAGGCTACGTCATGGATCGTGGGGAGCCGTGGGCGCCGTCGGGTGAAGGCGGCTCGGAATTCGGCCAGGGTGCGACCGGGGATCCGCTGCCGGTGCTGGACGAGGCCTGGTACGTAAACATGTACTGGCGCGACAAGCCCGCCAAGGGGACGCGCATGCTGGTGTGGAACCCCGCGACCGGAGGCGTCGTCGTCGCGTCAGGGGGCTACGAGACGGGTCCGGGCGCGAACGACGCGATCGGCGGCGCGACGGAAGAGGTTCACGACGTGCTGGGCACCGGCCATCGCGATTCGCTCGTGATCGGGTTCGCTGCAGACGCGTCGCTGCCGCTCGGCCCGATCGACTGCAACTGAGGGAGGCCCTGTGGAGCTGTTCGTGGCGTTGGGGGGTGAGGCGTCGGTTCGCGCGCTCGTGGACATGTTCTACGACGTGATGGACCGGGACCCGCGATTTGCGCTGCTGCGGAGCCTTCACCCGCCAGACTTGACCGAGAGCCGCGACAAGCTGCACTGGTTCCTCGTCGGCTGGACAGGCGGCCCCCAAATGTACGTTGAACGCCGTGGACATCCAAGGCTTCGGGCGCGCCACCTGCCGTTCCCGATCGGGACCGTCGAGCGCGATTTGTGGCTCGGCTGTATGGACGTCGCGATCGACCGGTGCGTAAGCGACGTCCCTGCAGCCAGGGCGTTGCGCGAAGGCTTTTCGAAGGTGGCCGACCACATGCGAAATCAGCAGCCCGGGGCCTGACCGGAACGGTGCTATCGTGCGATTGGGTTTCCCTGATCGAAGGTGACAGGGGCGCCTGAAACGCCGAGGCTTCGATGCTCCTCCAGCCACGGGAACGCCGACCGGAAGATTCGATCCTGCTCGACCCCGAGGCGTTTCGCTGGGTTCAACGAGCTGGGATGGGGGCTGCCACCGGGTACGGACTGTCGCAGCTGGCGAATTGGTTCATCTCCGGCAAACCCAAGCCGCCGACGGATCTCCTTGCGGCGCTGATCATATCGGCCGTGGTGGTGTGGTCGCGCAAGGGCGCGAACCTGCGCACGGCCGGGATCGTGATGATCGTCACGGTCTGGCTGGAGATGCACTACAGCTTCCTCTACGTCGGAAACCTGAACAGCGCCTCGTTGTCGGCGTTGCCGGCGCTTGTTGCCGGGATGGCGTTCCTTGGGGAGCGGCGCGTGGCCCGCGCTATGGGTTTGGTGACAGCGGTAACGGCGCCTCTGGCAGCGGAGCTCGGCCGATGGTTCGACCCGACGCATCCTGGCATCGGAGACCCCGCAACCGTCGTGACGCTCGCCGCGTCGTTGTTCGTGATCGCGCAGATGAGCGATCTCGCGCTCGATGCCCGCGAGGGGGCCATCGGGTCGCTCACGCAGACGGAGCGCCGACTCGCGCTGTTGTTCGCCTCGATTCCGGACGGCATCATCGCGATCGCGCGCGACGGCACCGTCGAGGTGGCGAACCCGTCCGCTGGCGCGCTGCTCGGCATCGACAGCGACGCGATGTTGGGTCGGCGAGGAAGCGAGGTGCTCGCGCCCCTGGGTGACATCCAGAACGGGGTCGCCGTGATCGGAAGCGGCACATCGGTGCGTCACGTCGAGGTGACCACGACGTCGGCGCCCGGGGCCGGTGATCAACCCAAGCTGGTGTGGCTGCGCGACGTGACCGAGCGCGTCGCGGCGGAGGAGCGCGAGCGGGTGATCACCGAACGCCTCCAGTCGTCCAAGCACATGGAGACGCTCGGACAGCTCGCTGGCGGCGTCGCCCACGACATGAACAACATGCTCCAGGCGACCTTTGGCGGGCTCGACGAGATCGACGCTTAGCTCGACGCGCGCGGCTCCGTCGACGGCCGCGCGACGGTGGAGGAGCTTCGCCAGATCTGGACAGGTGGCACCGCCATCGTGCGTCAGTTGCTCGCGTTCGCCCGTCAACGTCCAGGGGTGGTCGGGTATGCCGACGTCGGCGCCTCGCTGCAGGGCCTCCGCGGGCTGTTCCGTCGCCTCGTACCCGAGGACATCGCGCTGGACGTCAGCGTCGACGTAGGAAACGCGCGCATCCCGATGGACCCGACGCTGTTCGAGCAATTGATCGTGAACCTGGTCTCGAACGCGCGCGACGCAGTGAAGGCGGGCGGCAAGATCCGCGTTGCAGCGAGGGTCGGGCCGGACGAGCAGGCGGACATCCCGGAGCCCCGCGTGCTGATCACCGTGCAGGACGACGGGATGGGCATGACCGACGACGTCAAGCGGCGCCTGTTCGAGCCGTTCTTCACGACGAAGGAGGTCGGTCGTGGCACGGGGCTGGGGCTGTCCATTGCGTACAGCGCCGTAAAACAGGGGAGCGGCGACATCCGGGTTGAGTCCACCGTCGGGGCCGGCACGACGTTCACGCTGTCGTTTCCGATCGCACAGGCCGAGCAGGCCGTCGCGAAGCCGTCTGGCAAGATGCTGCGTGCACGCCCGGGGGAGACGATCCTGTTGATCGACGACCACCCGCAGGTGCGGCGGTCGACCGCGCGGGTGCTGACGAGCCTCGGGTACCGCGTGCTGGAGGCGAGCAACGGCGCCGAGGGCGTGGCGACCGCGCTTTGCGAGCACGTCGATCTCGTGGTCACGGACGTGGTGATGCCGGTGATGGGCGGCCCCGAGGCCGTCGCCGAGATCACGCGGCACCGGCCGGAGACCCGCGCGCTGTTCGTGTCGGGCTACACGCGCGACCTGCTCACCGAGCGCGGCGCGAAGAACGTCCTGCTCAAGCCGTTTCGGCTGCCCGAATTGTCGGCGCGGGTACGGGCGATGATCGACCAGGCGCCCGGCGAGAGCGTCACGGATGCGCCCTCGGGGTGACCGCCGTGACTACGGAGGTGCTCCGTAGTAGAGCGCGCGGTCGGTATTGTCGTTCGTGCCGTCCTGGTCGGTGTCCTTGACGATCGGGCAGGTGCCTCGCGCGTATTCGTCGGCGTTGGTGAGGCCGTCCCCGTCGGGGTCGCCGCTGAGGGAAACGATCGAGCTCCCGAACCAGGTCGTGGCCCAGCCGTCCGGGATGCCGTCGTCTGGCTTCTTGCCATAGTAGGGGTCCAAGTTGGAGTAGCCGCCCACGTCCTCGACCACGTGGGGGACGCCCTTCCCCGCAGACTCGTCGCGCAGGTGCAGGTCCCAAAGCTCTCGGCCTGGGAGGCCGGGGTGGCTTCCATCGAATCCGTAGACCCAGCTGACGAACTGGACCGTGCCCGTGATTTCGTTCATGACGTTGGTGACGTAGCCCTCCTCGGAGGCCGTGCCCCCCACACTGTGCGTGAGGTCGCCGTTGTACCGGTAGCTCTTGTTGCAGTAGTTGACGTACGAATTGAATACCGCGTTGTCGCTTCCGTTCGACCACACACCTGTACCCAGGCACTCGAGGATGGTGGCCCCGTCAACCCGCAGCTTGGAAGTACCGACAGCCTCGATTCCGTTTCCAACACTTCGAGCGATGACGGCGTAGTTCACCTTCAGCTCTCCGGGCATGTCGGCTAGCAGGGTGGTCGTGAGTGAGTCCCACGATTCCAGGTGATTTACCTCGGCGTTTCCGGTTGTCGTTCCGCGGATTTCGACCCCTGCGGACCGGTAGAGGTGGACGTCGTCCAGGACGCGGGTCGCGTTTGCTCGTGGCTCGATGAAGATCGAGCTCGCTCCGGTGCTGTCCAGGACGTCGAGGCCGCTGACGTTCACCTCGGCAGACTCAGAGACAAAGACGGCGGAGCCGTCGAGCTGCGTTGGCCCGGATTGGTACTTCGCGCCTTTTACGGTGACGTTGCGCAGGTCGAGCCGTCCGCCGTCCGCGACGATGCCGCGCGCCGCGTTCTGGCCGTCGACCGTGGTGTTGACGAGGGCCAGCCGATCGAAGGCCACGTGGACGAGGTCCGAGTTGACGTTGCCAGAGACGTTCACGTTGGTGATCGTGAGGTCGCTGCCGGTGTTCGCGAGGTCGATGACGCGACCGCCCGTCGAGACGAGCGTGGCCGGGTGGGTGGGGTCTTTTGAGTGGATATGGATCGACGAGCCGGCGCCGGGGACCAGCGTGTTCGTCGGGTAGGTCCCCTCCGCCAATCGAATGACTGCGCAGCCAAACGGCTGCACGTAGGCCACGAGGTTGGCGGCTTCGCCGGGACCGACGTCGTATTGCTTCCCCTGCGTGCCCATGTCGCCGTCGTCGCAATCGTCTGGCGCGGGTGCGTAGGCAACCTGCGCCTCGCACGAAAACACGGGGTCCGCGAGGGCCGAGCCGAACCCGTCCCCGTCGTTGTCGGGCCACTGCCAGCCGATACACGGGCACAGCTCGGAGGTGCTTGGGTTGCAGTCGTTGTCGTAGCCGTCGCCACAGACCTCCGTGGCGTCCGGGCTGGTGTCGGGGTCCGTGTCTTTGCAGTCCCCGCCCATGGAGAACGATCCGGCAGGCACGTCGTAGCAGGCGTAGCGGGCGATCGCGTCGTCTCCCCACCCGTCGAGGTCGAGGTCGTCGTGGACGGGCTTGGCCTGTGGATCGGACTGCTCGGGGTTGTCGTCGAACGTGCCGTTGCAGTCATCGTCGCGGAGGTCGCACCCGTCGACCTTCTGCCCAGGATTGATCGAGGCGTTGGAGTCGTCGCAGTCGAGGTTCGAGGCCTGCCTCCAGCTCCCCGGTGGCTTGCACCCGAAGATGATCGTCTCGGATCCGGAGTACCCGTCGTTGTCGACGTCGCCGAACCAGATCGTCGCGCCCCGCTGCTTCTTGTCGGCGTCGTTGCAGTCGCCACCAATGGCGACGTACGGGTCGCTCGGGGTGGACGGGTCCCCACAGGAGAACACGCCAGGAGAAAGCCCTACGCCGTCGCGATCGCCGTCCGGGTACCACACCGTCTCGGCCGCCGCCGTCGGGTCTTCCGCGTCCGCGAGTCCGTTGCAGTTGTTGTCGACGGTGTCATCGCAGACCTCAATCGCGGTCGGGTGCACGGTCCGTTCGAAATCGTCGCAGTCGCCGGGCACGGGCGAAAAGTCTGGATCACCGGGGCAGCGGTCTTCCGCGAACATCGAGCCAAAGCCGTCGCGGTCCTGGTCTTCGTATTGGACGAGCGCGTCCACGGCGTATTCGTCGGTGTAGCCATCGCAGTCATTGTCGTTGCCGTCGCACGACTCGATCGCACCTGGGTAGGCGTACTCGTTGAAGTCGTCGCAGTCGTCCTTGTTGGGGGCGGCGAGACCAGGTGGATCACAGGTGCTGGTGGCGGCGAGGAAGTCCTCGCCGTGGCCGTCTCCGTCAAAGTCGAAGTACCAGTCGGGGTAGCTCGCAGGGGACACGTCCGGGTCCGCGCTGTCGAAGAGTCCGTCGCAGTCGTTGTCGAGGCCGTCACAGATCTCCTTCTGGCCCGGGTTGACTTCCGCGCCGCCGAAGGACGGGTCGTCGTCGCAGTCGGCGTTCGTGGAGGCCTTGGCGCGGTACCCGTCATTGTCGCAGTCGTCGGCATCGAAGGCCGAGCAGTCCTGGCGGACGAGGTCGCCGCAGACCTCGAGCGCGCCTGGGTACACGTTGGGATCGGTGTCGACACAATCGGCGCCCCGGAGGACGAAGGTGTCCGGAGTTCCGTCTTTGTCATAGTCGAACGGTGAAAGGTCGCAGCGCGTCACGCCCTGCGAACCGTAGCCGTCGTGGTCATCGTCGAAGTACGCGGTGAACGCATCGATGGCCGTTCCGTCGTCGACCGCATTGTTGCAGTCGTCGTCGCGGCCGTTGCACCACTCCACGGCACCGGGGTGAACCTCCTCAGCGACGTCGTCGCAATCGCCGCTGGCCAGTACGAACCCGGTCGGTGGCGAGCCCGGGCACGCGAGCGAGGACGAGCTTCCGAACCCGTCGCCGTCAAGGTCAGCGAAAAAGAGGACGAGGTTGTCGTTGGGAAGCCCGTCGTCTTCGGCGTCGATGAGTCCGTCGCAGTCGTTGTCGAGGCCGTCGCAGACCTCGGTTCCGCCCTCGCTCACGTCCGCATTCGCGTCGTCGCAGTCGCTACCGCCGAATGCGATGGCGGCTTCCCCATCGAGATCGGCGTCCCACTCGTTGCCCGCGTCGCAATCTTGATCGACGCCATCATACGGAACCTCGGCCGCGTCGGGCGACACGTCGGCGCGGTCGTCGTCGCAATCGCCTTGCCGCAGCGCCACGCCGGTGGCGCCGCTGCAGACGGTTTTGGCCTTGGCCGAGTCATCTCCATAGGTGTCGCCGTCGGCGTCGGCCCAGACCTGCACGTTCCCGTCGTCGGCCGCGGCGATCGGGTCGCCGTCGCAATTCCGATCGAGCGCGTCGCAAAGCTCGCGCGCGTTTGGATTGATGGTCGCGTCCTGGTCGTCGCAGTCGAGGTCTGAGGTGGACCAGCCCTCCGGAGGGTCGCCGCAGCCGGTCGTGGAGTCCTCTGGGACACCGTAGCCGTCGCCGTCGCCGTCGGGGAACCAGAGGGTGCCCGGGACGACGCTCGCGTCCGTATCGTTACAGTCGTCGCCGCCGACCTCGACGGTCAGGTACCCGTCGCCGTCCGCGTCGCAATTCGCCACGGAGGGGTCGTCGTCGACGCAATCGGGGCCATCGAATCGCGTGCCGATCCCGCCGTCACCGTCCGCGTCTTCCACCTCGCGGGCGAATCGGCCGTCGTCGACGTAGAAGCACCCCGACAGCGCGAGGAGAAGGGCGAGCGAGCGCGGGGTTGTCATTGTGCCATCGGGTCGAGCGGCGAGTTGTCGCTGCTGTCGTAGACGAGGTCGTTGTCGGTGTCGCCGACGAGCGGGCAGGTGCCGCGGTCGTACTCGCCGATGTTCGGCACAAAGTCAGTGTCACTGTCGTTCAACGACATCGCGCCGCCGAACCAGCGCTGCTCCCAGCCGTCGGGCACGCCGTTGCTGGCGTTCATGGTGTCCGTGTAGTAGGAATCGTTCTTGCCGTAATAGCCGACGTCATCGGGGTCCGCGCCTCGCGCCTTGCCCGGTGAATCGGTGCGGAGGTGCAGGTCCCAGAGCTCCAGGTTTGCGAGCTG
Organism: Pseudomonadota bacterium; assembly: GCA_947505245.1. GTDB lineage: Bacteria > Myxococcota_A > UBA796 > UBA796 > SYKL01. The sequence goes on from CANNIZ010000013.1 coordinate 70,647, forward strand.
GGCAGGCAGTGTTGGGATGGTGCTGCGAAGGTTCTTGTCGTAGGTGACGAACTTTGGCACGGCGATCGGGTTGGTCGCGACCGTTGCGCCTGGGAATTGAACGTAGCTGCGCGTGACGCTGCCGGCGCCAGCGATGTCGTTGGGGCCTGTGCTGTCGAAGATGAACGAGTCGTGTACGTCTACGGTGGTGCCGTCAAGGCCTGCGCCCCCGGACTTCACGATGGTCGCGTTGAAGACCTTGATGGTGCCGGTGCTGCCGACGGCGTTGATGCCCTTACCGGCGGCGCGCGCGATGAGGGCGCGCTGGACGACGAGGTTCACGGATTGGTTCGAACATTCGAGGCCCGCGCCCAGCGAGTCCCAGACCTCGAGGTTGTTGACCGTGATGACCTTGTTCGCCGTGCCGTTGTTGAACGCGAGCGGCTTGGACTTCGTCATGGTCAGCCCGTCGATCGTGCGGTTGGCGTTCGCGTCGATAAGGATGGAGTAAGGGCTCGCCCCGAGCCCCGCCCCGCATTCGCGCACCGACGTCTCCTTCATTGTGAGGACCGTTGAGGCGTCTACGGTGAGCGCCGAGCCCAGCGCGGGCGTGCTCAGGTGGTCGAAGGTGACGCCGAACAGGCCCAGGTAGCCGCCCTGCGCGTAGATGCCGCCGATGTTGTTCTTGCCGTCGATTTGGGTGTTCACCAGGAGGACGCGGGAGCCGGGGCTGGTGTGGATCATCTCGGGAGGGTTGGTTGAGGTGCTCTCCAGGCGCACGTTCTGCAGGATCAGCGTGGAGTTGCTGTTCGCCGCGTCGATGACACGACCCGAGAGCGCCTTGATGACCGTCCCGGGGGAGTCCGCATACACGGCGATCTGGTTGTTGGCCTGCACGTTGATGGGTGTCGTCAGCGTGTAGGGGCCGGCGCCGGTGAGGTGGATGATCCTCGCGTCCACGCCGTTGGTGTAGTTGGTGAGGTCGGTGAGCGTGGAGAGGGGGAACGTGGCCGTGTTCGTTCCGAACGTCGTCTTGTTGTCCTCGGGGTATTGGGCGCCGCTGCAATCGCGCGTTGGATCCAGGTCCATGGACCCGAACGTGTCTCCGTCGGGGTCTTGCCACGTCCAACTCTGGCAAGGCGGTGGGACCACGATGGTGCAGCCTTCGTTTACGGTTCCGTCGCAGTTGTTGTCGGCCATGTCCTTGCAGGACTCCGTCTGGCCCAGATTGCTGGTCGCATCGGCGTCGTCGCAGTCACCACCTTGGGACGCTCCGGAGCCGACGAAGCACGAGTACGTCGGCGTACCCGCGCCATACGTGTCTCCGTCGAGGTCGACGTAGTTCTTGTGGATGTTCGGGTCGGTAGCGGAGGGGTTGTTGTCGAGCGTGCCGTCGCAGTCGTCGTCCCGGTAGTTGCAGCTCTCCGCGGCGCCCGGGCGGACCTCGGGGAGGCCATCGTTGCAGTCCGTCGCTGAGGTGTACCAGGTGATCCCGGTCGGTCGACAGCTGTACTTGACGTTCACCGTGCCGCCGTACTTGTCGCCGTCGCCATCGGCGAACCAGAGCGCCGGTCCCTTCTGCAACGCGTCCGCGTCGTCACAGTCGCCCGTCGTCAGCACGTACTTCTGCGTTCCCGTCGAAGGGTCGCCGCAGGCGGCGAGCCCAATCCCGGTGCCAAAGCCGTCTTTGTCGTCGTCCGGGTACCACACGTCATCGGTCGACGCGCTTGGATCGAGGCTGTCGACGAGGTCGTCGCAGTCGTTGTCGATGCCGTCCGTACACAGCTCGCGGGCGGCGGGAGACACCGTCGCGACGTCGTCGTCGCAGTCGGCATTGAACTTCGACCAGCCGGCCCCACCGGGGCAGCGCTCCTCGAAGTATCGCGTTCCAAAACCGTCGCCGTCGTTATCCTCGTAGAGGATCGCGACGTCGATCGGTTCGTCGTCGACGACCGTGTTGCAGTCGTTGTCGTAGCCGTCGCACCGCTCGAGCGCGCCCGGATGCACGCTGGAACGCAGGTCGTCGCAGTCGTCTGCGACCCGGGCGGCGTTGCCGGGCGGCGCGCAGGTTTTGGTGGCGACGGTGACGGGTGAACCGTGCCCGTCGTGGTCCGCGTCGAGGTACCAGTCGGGGTAGGACGTGGACAGCACGTCTGGATCGGCGGCGTCTACCTTTCCGTCACAGTCGTTGTCGTAGCCGTCGCAGATCTCTTTGCTGCCAGGATGTACGGACGTGCCACCACCCGAAGGGTCATCGTCGCAGTCGGGGTTGGTCGACGCGTTGGCGAGGAATCCGTCGCTGTCGCAGTCGTCCGGGTCGGCGGTGGTGCAGTCCTGCCGGACCGAGTCGCCGCAGATCTCCACGGCGCCCGGGTACACGTCGGGGTCGTTGTTTCCGCAGTCCCCTCCGCGCATCGTGAGCGCGTCGATCTGCTTGTCGCCGTCGTAGTCGATGGGTGCGATCTCGCAGACCGTGAGGCCTTGACCGCCCCAGCCGTCCCCGTCGTTGTCGAAGTACGCGGTGAACGCATCGATAGCGGTGCCCTCGTCGGTGACGTCGTTGCAGTTGTCGTCGACGTCGTTGCACCACTCGACCGCGCCCGGGAAGATCGCGTCGGACTTGTCGTTGCAGTCGCTCTCATCCAGGACGTAGTCCTTCGCGGGCGCGCCGGGACAGAACTTTCGGGCCAGGTCGCCGCCGAAGCCGTCTCCGTCGGCATCAAGATGAAACGAAAGGAGCTGGTCCGCGAGTTGACCGGGGTCGGCCACGTCGACGAGACCATCGCAGTCGTTGTCGATGCCGTCACAGCCCTCCACAGCGCCCGGGAACACCTTGTCGCGCGTGTCATCGCAGTCGTCACCGCCGTGATCGACGTCGTCGTGGTGGTCTTCGTCCGCGTCGTACTCGTTCTGGGCGTCGCAGTCCTGGTCTACACCGTCGTAGTACACCTCATCGACGCCGGGCGACACGGTGGGATCGGCGTCGTCGCAATCGCCCGCATCAAGTGACTCGCCTCGGCCAGGCGCGCAGACCGTGTAGGCGTCCGTGCCGTTCTTGCCGTAGCCGTCTTCGTCCCCGTCGACGTAGACCGCGACGGTGGCGTCTGCGGCGGTGGCGAACGGATCGCCGTCGCAGTTGCGGTCGAGGGGATCACAGCGCTCTTCCGCCTCGGGGCTCACCGCCGCGTTGGCGTCGTCGCAGTCGGCGTCCGACAGCGACCAGCCTGTTGGCACCGGTCCGCAGCCGGTCGTGAAGTCGTCTGGATCGCCGTGCCCATCGCCGTCCACGTCATGGAACCAGAACGTGCCGGGAACCATGGACGCGTCGTCGTCGTCGCAGTCGTCGCCGCCGGCAGCCGTGGTGAGGTACCCGTCGCCGTCGACGTCACAATCGGCGATCGCGGGGTTGTCGTCCACGCAGTCGGGGCCGTCGAAGCGGACGCCTACGCCGCCGTCGCCGTCGGCGTCTTCGACCTGGTCGTGAAATCGGCCGTCGTTGACGTAGAAGCAGCCCGAGAGCGCGAGGAGCAGGGGGAGGTTCTTCACGGCGACTCCGATCATTGCGTCACGACACAGCGCGTTCCGGCGAGCGAGCACTTCACGGTGACGACCGTGCCGTAGCCGAGCTCGACCGTCTTCACGATCGTCGGGGTGTTGGGCTCGAAGAACGCGACGACCTCGTAGGTGCCGACGCCGGCGTCTCGCGGGGGCATGCTCTTTCCTGTCGTGGTGTCGCGCAGCACGACGGTCATCTGGTCGGCGCCTTCGACCCGGACGCGCGGCGGCGGTCCGGTGGGCACGGGCGGCGTGACGACGGGGTCCTTCGGCGGCACGACGACGGCGACGACGGGGTCTTTCGGCGGCACGACCACGTCGACGATGGGGTCTTTCGGCAGCTTCACGATCGCTGTCGGGCCCTTCGGCGGCTTCGTGATCGGGTCTTTGGGGGCTTCGATCGGCGCGACGACGACCGGATCTTTGACGATGGCGATCGGCGCGACTGGATCCTTCGGCGGCGACACGACGACGACGGGCGGCTTGGGGGCGACGGGCGGCTCGACAGGGCGGTTCAGCACACCCGACAGGCCGACGAGACCGACCCCGATGAGGGCGACGAACAGGACGCCGCCGAGGAGCGCGGGCACGAGCCACTTCACGGGGCTGCTGCGCTGCTGCAGCTCGAAGTCCGAGACGGACAGCGCGGGAGCGGGCTTGGGTGCGAGCGTGGGGATCTTGTGCGGAGCCGCCAGCGGGGGGGCGATGTCCGCCATCATCGTGACGGGCGCGGCGGCGCGGGCGGCCTCGGTCACGGCGGGGTTGTCGTACGCGGAGAGATCGACCGTCTCCGACGTGTTCGCGGCCGGCTTGCTGGTCGGGTCGAACATGCCCGTCTGCGCGGTGACGGGAACAGCGGTGGGGGCGGGCTTTTGCTGCCAGGAGTCGTCGTCGGTGTTCGTGTTCGAGCGCGTCGCGGTGACCTTCGAGCGCGGGAGCGACGACGCGGGGCCGGGCTCGCTCGCGGAGGGAAGCGGCGCGACGAGCGACAACAGGTGCGCGCGGTCCCAGTTTGGAGCCGCGCGAGGGGCCTGCTGAAACCAAAGCGCGCGCAGGTCGGCGACAGTCTGTACGCGGTTTTCGCGGTCGGGGACGAGGGCGCGCTCGGCGGCTGCGACCATCCGCTCGGGAGCGTCCGGGGCGAGCTCGCGCAGGGGTTTGCGATCGTTGGTGCTGATGCGCGCGAGCGTCTCGAGCAGGTCGCCACCGCCGAACGGGCGCTCGCCGGACACCATCTCGTACAACATCACGCCGAGGGAGAAGATGTCGGCGCGCGCGTCTACGCCCTTCGCGTTCTTGATCTGCTCGGGCGACATGTACTCGGGCGTGCCGAACACCATCCCGGTGCGCGTCTGGCTCGCCTCGCCGTCTTCGTCGAGCATCTTCACGAGCCCGAAGTCGGCCACCTTCGGGACGATGCCGTACTCCTCGACAGCCATCATCACGTTGTGCGGTTTGAGATCGCGATGCACGATGTTCTGGCGGTGAGCGGCTTCGAGCCCGTCGAAGATGCCCGCGACGACCGCGTCGACCTCGTCGAGCCCGAGGCGTCCGCGCTCGAGCACCTGCGCGAGGTTGGGTCCGTGTACGTACTCCATGACGAGCGCGGCCTTGCCGTCGATCTCGATCGCGTCGGTGACGGCGACCAGGTTCGCGTGTTTCAGACGCGACTGCACGGCGCCCTCGCGGGTCAGCCGCTTGCGAACGCTCGGGCGGTCCAGCTCGAGAACCTTGATCGCGTGGAACGACCCGAGCGTACGGTGGCGGACGAGGTAGACCGCGGCCATGCCGCCGCGACCGAGCAGGCGCTCGACGATGTAGCGGTTGTCGACGACGTCGCCGAGCTCGAGCTCGCTCATCGCTGTCCCGTGGCGATCGCTGCCGCGCCGAGACCGACGCCGGCGCCGAGGAACGTGGCGCCACCGAGGTACAGCGCGTTGGTCGTCCCGCGCATCGCGATCAGGTCGGCTTTTGGCACCGACAGGTCATCCGCGCTCGCGACCATGCTCTGGTACTGAAGGAAGGACGCCGCCATGAGCCCGAGGCCGAGCGCGCCCGACGCTCCGCCGGAGATCGCGAGAGTGGTGCGGCGACGAGGGATGGCGCTGTACGTCGGCAGCGGGTCCATGGGCCCGAGGTACACGGTGGACTGCGCGACGCCCGAGGCGTCGAACTGCTGAAACACCGTCGGGACCTCGCGCGGGCGCAGGCGGCCGTTGGTGCCGTCGAACGCGATCGTCCCGACCCGCGGCTCGGGCACCTTCGAATACGATGGTGGTGTGGCAGCGGCGAACGCGGTGCGCAGCGGATGCTCGGGCGGGAGCCAATCGTCCGGAAGCGTGAGAGCGGGATCGACGTGATGCACGGCGCTCACGGCGGCTTCGGCGGCGGCGGGGTTGCCGAGCTCGAGCTGCTGAAACGCGATCACCCGGTGCGTTCGCGCCGCGAGGTCGGCTGGCACGAGATCGCCCATACACGGCAGGAGCAGGCCTGCCATGCCGTTCATGCGGTCGCGGAACCCCATGGTGTCGAGGTTGGCGTACGCGGTCTCGGCTTTCCCGAGCTCGACCGAGAGATCCTCCCGGGTGAGGCGCTCGGGGCACTCGAGCGCATGGGCGGGCGCAACCAGCGCCACAAATACGACATCCGTCCTCCGCGGGGAGCATACCCGACGTCTGATGGATGCGGCCTCGCGTTTGGTGGTCGGCGCCGTTCGGCTACTGTGACGCATGCACAAGCCGACGATCGTTTGTTGGGGGGAGCTCGTGTGGGATCTGCTCCCGAGCGGGCCGCGGCTCGGAGGCGCGCTCGCGAACGTGGCGTACCACTTGGCGAAGCTCGGTGCGCACCCGGTGCTGGTCACCAGGGTCGGGGACGACGAACTCGGTCGAAAGGCTGTCGTCGCGCTCGCCGCAGCTGGGGTGGACGTGCGGTTCGTGCAGGTCGATCCGGTGCGGCCAACGGGGACCGTTCAGGTCACCCTCGTCGACGGCGAGCCGCGGTTTCGAATTGGGACCGAGGCCGCGTGGGACGCGATGACGCTCGACGACGCGCTGCTGCCGGTGCTCGCGGCGGCGGACGCCGTGGTGTTCGGTACGCTCGCGCAGCGCACCTCCCTCGCTGAGGGGGCCCTCGTTAGCGCTCTCGCGGTCACGCGAGGCCTGCGCGTTTGCGACCTCAACCTGCGGCCGCCGCACGACACGTTCGAGGTCATGACGCGCATCCTGCGGACGACGGACGTGGTCAAGTGCAACGAGGCCGAGGCGGCCGCGGTGGGCCGCGCGTACGCGGTCGAGGATGCTGTCGCCGAGCTCGTCGAACACGGGCTGGTCGTCGCGCTCACCCGCGGGGCGCGCGGGGCCGGCTTGGTGCGCGAGGATGACGAGGCCGATCACGGCGGGTGCCTGGCCGAACCTGGTGGGGACAACGTCGGGTGCGGGGACGCGTTCACCGCGGTGCTCACGCTCGGTCTGCTCGCCGGCACGCCCCCGCAACGGCTCGTGGCACAGGCCTGTGAGTACGGGAGCTTCGTCGCTTCGCAGGTCGGCGCCATGCCCGAGGTCCCCGAACCGGTCGCTCGGGCCGCACGTCCGGGCTAGGACCGGGAATGGCTGCTTCGCTGCGAGACGCGCTGGACCGGGACGGCTTCGCCATCGTCCGGGGGCTCGTTCCGCGCGATGAGGTGGCGCAGATGTCGGCCGGCTTCGATCGCCTGCTCGCGCGCGCGCGAACGCTGTCGGGTACCGAAGACGTCGACGGATCGCGGTTCGTGGTGGACGCGGACCCCTTCCGGTTGCGTCGCGTCGTGTGGTGCGGCGGTGCCGAGCCGGTGCTCGGCGCTTACGGCGGCGATCCGCGGTTCGTGAGGCTCGCGGTCGAGGCGTTGGGGGTGCAGCCCGTCGTCCAGCTGGTCCAACAGGCCCACTTCAAGCTTCCGCGCGACGGCGTCGACTTCGCCTGGCATCAGGACGCGTCGAACCGCCGCTACGGCACCGACCTGTGGCGCGACGTGGACGGACGTGGAAGCTTCGTGCAGATCGCGTTCGCGATCGATCCGCAGGGGCGCAACAACGGCGGTCTCGAGGTGATCCCCGGGACGCATCAGCTCGGATTCGTCGCAGACGTCGATTCTGGAGCGCTGCCCGCGAACCTGGTGGACGAATCCAAAGCGGTCGCGGCTGAGCTCGAGCCTGGCGACGCGCTCGTGTTCGGGCCGTTCGTCGTCCACGGCAGCGCGCGTAACGAGAGCGACGTTTCGCGGCGCCTGTTCATCCAGGGGTACGCCGCTCCTGGAGCCAATTCGCGCGTGTATCCGGGGTGCGGCACCGGCGTCGAGCGTCGACTTTGCTGATCGAACAGGGAGCAGACATGGACAGTGTTGCGTACGTCTCTGCGAGCGACTCCGATGCGGAGGCCCCTCCGGGAGCCGAAGCTGCAGGGGAGGTGTCGGAGGCCGAAGCGCCGGAGGCCGAAGAGCCTGAGGAGCACGAAAACGGGCTGTATGGCGGCACCGGTAGCGTGGTCGAGGTGTTCGGGGCCGAGCCCTCCACGCTCGAGGGCGGAGGCCTGTTTGGCGCGCTGACCGCCGCCCATGGCTGGTTCGAGGTGGAGCTCGAGGCGAAGGTGTTGTCCGGTACCGAAGGGATCGAGGTGCCGGTCGTGGTGTTCGTCAAAAAGCCGTTCAAGGCGTCCAAGAGCGTGCACCCGTTCGTGGGCCTCGGAGGCGGCGCGTCGATGTTGTTCGGCGAAGAGGCGGCCGTACACCCCGAAGTGGAGGCCGTCGGCGGGTCGTACGTCTGGTTCGGACCGCACGCGGGTCTCGTCGCCGCATTGGCGTTTGGAGCCGTGTTCGAGGCCGAGATCCTGCCGGAGATCGCCGTCGACCTTGGACCGGTCGTGCGGTTCTAGGGTAAACTACCAGAGCGTCGCGGGGCTCCTGACAAAGGGCGAGCGATGCAAACGAGGTGGTCTTGGCTTTCAATCGCCAGTTGTCCGTGCTGCTGCTTCTTGCCGCTTGCCACGGAAAGCCCGACGACACGGCGCCGTACCGCCACCATCCGGACGGGTGGACGGATCCCGCCCAGCACGGGATGGCCGCCAAGTACCAGGACCAGGCGTGCGCGGCGTGCCACGGCGAAGACCTGTTGGGCGGCTCCGCCGGGCAGAGCTGCGACACCTGCCACGCGCAGGGGTGGCGCACCGACTGCACCTTCTGCCACGGGGGTGACGACAACGCGACCGGCGCGCCGCCGATCGACATCGACGGTCAGTCTACAGACCTCGCGTTCGCTGGCCACACCGCCCACGTCGAGGCGATCGATCACGCCGCGTGGACCTGCGAGCAGTGCCACGCGACGCCCACCGACGTGCTTTCACCCGGGCACCTGTTCCTCGGAGACGCCACCCCAGGCCTCGCCGAGATCGCATTTGTTGGCGGGCTCTCGGCCGCAGGGACGTACGATGGGAGCGGGTCCTGCTCGAACCTGTACTGCCACGGCAATGGTGCCGGCGAGCTCGGCGCGGTGCAAATGGCCGAGACGCTCGACTGCGCGGGTTGTCACGGCGATGCGGTCGACGTGAGGACGCTTTCGGGCGTCCACCCGCAGCACCTCGGCCAGGGAGCCGCGTGCGGGGAGTGCCACGCGGCCACGGCCACAGGCAGCGACACGATCTCCGGGCCCGCCATGCACGTCGACGGCGAGGTCGAGACGGAGTTCCCCTCCGGGATGGTGTACGCGGAAGGCACATGTACGGGGACGTGCCACGACGTGGCCCACACGGGCGCCACTTGGACGGGTGGCACCTTCCACCCGGCGGGGTGGGAGGCCCCGGACCAGCATGGGATGGCGGCCAAGTTCCAGGTCCAGGAATGCACCACCTGCCACGGGCAGGACCTCACCGGCGGAACGATCGCCCCCACGGGCTGTGACAGCTGCCACCTGGCGGGGTGGCGGACGAATTGCACCTATTGCCACGGCGGAACCGACGACACCACCGGCGCCCCGCCCGTCGGAATTGACGGCAGCGACACCCTCCCGTTCTTTCAGGCCCACAACGTGCACGTCGACGGTGCCAACCACGCGGCCTGGGACTGCGAGCAGTGCCACACGAAGCCCGACGACGTCCTCTCGGCGGGCCACCTGTTCCTCGGCGACGCCTCACCGGGCGTGGCCGAGCTCGCGTTCGCCGACGGCCTGTCGCCTGAGGGCGCGTACGGCGGTGACGGCAGCTGCAGCAACCTTTACTGCCACGGCGACGGTGGAGACGTGCTCGGCGCGGTCACGTCGGACACCACCACCACCTGCGGCAGCTGCCACGGAACGGCCGCGACGCCGGGGACGCTGTCCACGGTTCACGTCGGTCACCTTGCAAAAGGCGCGTTGTGCGGCGAATGCCACGCCGACACGGCGACGGGCAATGACGCCATCACGGGCCCGGAGCTTCACGTCGACGGCGAGGTCGAGAACGCCTTCCCCTCCGGCATGGTGTACGCAAACGGGACCTGCACGGGCACGTGCCATGGCGCGCCGCACGAGGGGTCGCGGTGGACGGCCGACGGCTTCCACCCGGTCGGCTGGAACGCAGTCGGTCAGCATGGCCTCGCTGCGAACCTGCAGCTGAAGGACTGCACCCCCTGCCACGGCGCGGATCTCACCGGGGGCACCTCGGGGAGCAGCTGCGACAGCTGCCACGTCGAAGGCTGGCGCACGAACTGCACGTATTGCCACGGGGGAACGGACAACACGACGGGCGCGCCGCCGGTAGACATCGACGGGACGGTGACGCTGCTGACGTTCGCCGCGCACACGGTCCACGTCGAAGAGGGCAACCATGCGGCGTGGAGCTGTGACCAGTGCCACGTCGCACCGCTGGACGTGTTGTCGGCGGGCCACATCTTTGTCGGGGACACCACGCCAGGCGCCGCCGAGGTGGACTTCGCGGACGGGCTTTCGGCCGACGGCGTCTACGTTGCCGACGGCTCGTGCGGGAACCTTTACTGCCACGGCGACGGCGCCGCGGCGCTCGGGTCGGTGACGCCTGACATCACGACCGACTGCGGCAGCTGCCACGGCTCCGCGACGGCTCCCGGGACGCTCTCCACGGTACACGACAACCACCTCGCGGAGGGGGCTACCTGCGGGGAGTGCCACGCGGGCACGGCGACGGGGAGCGACGCAATCTCGGGCCCTGCCCTGCACGTCGACGGTGACGTCGAGACGAGCTTCCCGTCGGGCATGGTGTTCGCAAACGGCACGTGTACGGGCTCCTGCCACGGGATGGGCCACGACAGCGCCACGTGGACGGACGGCGGCTTCCACGCGCCCGGGTGGGCCCAGCCCGAGCAGCACGGCGTCACCGCGAACCTGAAGGAGCAGGACTGTCGCGTGTGTCACGGCGCCGATCTCACCGGCGGCGCCTCGGGGCAGAGCTGCGACGAATGCCACACCGCGGGCTGGCGCACCGACTGCACGTACTGCCACGGCGGGACGGACAACGCGACGGGCGCGCCTCCGGTCGACATCGACGGGCTGGTCACGGCGCTCTCGTTCGTGGACCACACGGTCCACGTCGAAGAGACCATCCACCCCGCATGGGACTGCGTGCAGTGCCACGTCAAGCCGGTCGACGTCCTCTCGCTGGGGCACGTGTTCGCCGGTGACGTCACCCCCGGCAAAGCGGAGGTCCGGCTCACGAGCGGCCTGTCGACGCTCGGTCATTACGACGGCGCCGGAACCTGCAGCAACCTCTACTGCCACGGAAACGGCTCGAAGGTGCTTGCGCCGCGGATCCTCGGCACCGTCACCGCGGGGACCACGGCGACCTGCGGAAGCTGCCACGGCACCGCGTCGAACACCTCGACGATGTCGGGCCAGCACTGGCGGCACCTCGACCAGGACATCCAAGCGACGTGCGACGAGTGCCACGCCACCACCGTGAGCGACAACACGACCATCTCCAACCCGCTCCTTCACGTCAACGGCGTGGCGGACAAGTCGTTCCCGTCGGGCATGGTGCGCACAGGGAACTCGTGCACCGGAACCTGCCACAACAAGGTCCACAGCGCCTGGGTGTGGTAGCTCGGCTCAGAGCCCCACGTCGTGGGACCCGAGCCTGACTTGCCGGTGAGCCGATCCGTGCGCATCCAAGCGGTTGGAGGTCGCCTTCATGTCCGCTGAGCTTGCGCTCGTCCCGCCCCTTCGATCGATTCATCCGCCCGCGCTGCGTTCGGAGGCCGTCGCGCGCGCGAACCAGGAGTGGAACGCGGACGTCGTGAAGCAGGTGATCGACGCGATCGCGAAGCATGACGTCGTCGTCGTTGGAATGGCGTGGAACGTGCCTGTCAAGCACGCAAAGGCCGACCTCGATCGCGCTGAGGTGCCGTTCCACTACCTCGAATTCGGGAATTACATCACCGGCTGGCGGCAACGGCTGGCGATCAAGCTGTGGACGGGCTGGCCGACGTTTCCGCAGGTGTTCGTGAAGGGCGTGTTCATCGGCGGCCAGGAGCTGACGCGCGCCGAGATCGAGAGCGGCAAGCTTCGCGAGCGGCTCGCGGCGCCCCGCGCGTGGCCCGCCGTCTGATGGTCGCGCTTGCAGCGCTGCTCGCGTGTACGCGCGTCGATACCGACGAGACGGACACCGTCGAGGAGCCTCTGCTCGGCGACACGATCGAAGGGTTCGGCGCCGGCGCCGTGGGCGGGGACGTGTCGGGCGCGGTGGACCTCGTCGTCACGAGCCTCGCGGACGACGGTGAGGGCTCGCTGCGGGCGGTGCTGGCTGGCGTGACGGGACCGTCGCGGGTCACGTTCGCGGTGGACGGCGACATCCCGCTCGCCTCCAGCGTGTTCGTGCCGTCCCACGTGACGATCGACGGCGGCGGGCAGGTGACGCTGACGACGAACGGGTTCCACCTGCTCGACGCCGAAGACGTCGTGATCCACGACCTCGCGTTCCGCGACGTGGCCGGTCCCGGCGACGCGATCGGCATCGAGCGCAGCCACACCGTCGCCATCGTCCACTGCTCGTTCGACAACGCCGGGCTCGATCCCGCGCTGCCCGACGAGTTCGTGTCGATCGTGTGGGGCTCGACGGACGTGACGATCGCGTGGTCGAGCTTTCGCAACACCGACAAGGTGTTCCTGTTCGGAAACGGCGACGCGCCGCCGGAGATGGACGCCACGATCCGCGTCACGCTGCACGACAACGTGCTGATCGGGAACGGGCGCCGCCATCCCTTCGTTCGGTACGGACGCGTCGACGAGTACAACAGCCTGATCGCCGACTGGTCGTACAAACACGAGAAGACCTACGGCGTACGGGCGGCCGAGGGGGCCCTCGTGCGGCTCGAAAATGATTGGATCGAGCAGCACAGCGACGCACCGGACCTGACCCTGCCGCCGGAATTGGCGCTCGCCCTCGAGGGGTCGCCCTGGGTGGGCGCCGTGACGGAGACGGACGACGCGCGTATCGACGCGATCGGTCTCGTCGTGAACGACGAGCGCATCGTGATCGAAGACACGGGAGATGCCTTCGAACGGCCGTACGAGGCCACCCTGCGCACCATCGACGCGTCGTGGCGCTCCCGAATCGAGGCCGTGGTCGGGCCGCGATAGGGGAGGGTCGCCTAACGTCCGTAGATCTGGCCGCCGGTGGCGATCTGGCCGCCGCCCGGCAGGTTGTTGACGTCGTGCGCCTGCCGGATGCCGAAGCTCTTGCCGCCGCTCACCCAAGGCGACCAGGTGGCGTCCCGGATCCCGAAGCCGAAGAACTCGGCGCTCGTGTCGTTGCCCGAGGCATCGTTGCCGTAGCCACAGGCCCAGTTGTAGGTCTGCCAGCTGCCGAGGCGGATCGCGCGCGAGGTGCTGACGTAGGTGTTGATGCGCCACGCCGGGCCACACAGCGGCTGGTTCAGCCCGTTCACCAGCAGGTGCGCGGTGGCCGCGCCCGCCTGGTACGTGAGCACCGTCGTGGGCGCGTTGAAGTGCTGCTGCATCGTCAACCGCGTCGGGGCGCGCAGGTGGGTGTAGTTCCCGGCCTGCGACTTGAGCAGCAGCTCCTGTACGGGCACGTCGAGGAACGAGCGGTATTTCGCGCTGGTCCAGTCAGGCGTGGTGGACGTCGCGTTGAGCAGGTTTCCGTCCGTCCAGTACGGGCTCTCGAACGGAAAGTCCGTCCCCGACGCCTTGATCAGCAAGGTCCAGCCGCCGCCGGCGGTGTCGTTCTCGCAGTACACCTGGAACGAGGGCAGCACACCGACGCCGTCCGCGTCGACCCAGTACACGCCGCTCGCCAGACCCGGACGCGCCGCGAGGAGCGTGCTGCACGACGCCAGCGCCGTCCCCGCGGAGGTGCCACAGAACACCTCGGTCGCGTCCGTGTCGTTGCAGTCTTCGCCGGCCGACTTCGAGTACGCGCCCTGACCGTCGCCGTCCTGGTCGAAGTCGCTCTTCGCGTCGCAGTTCTGGTCGACACCGTCGTACCAGACCTCGGGGGCGCCGGTGTACGCGAACTTGTTGGCGTCGTTGCAGTCGTCGGCGATCGCCACGCGCCCTGAGGGCTGCGTACAGGCCAACGCAAAGTTGCTCGCTGTGCCGTGGCCGTCGCCGTCGGCGTCCTGGAACCACACCGTCGCATCGCGCGCGTCCTGCTCGTCCGCGGAGCCGTCGCAGTCGTCGTCCTCGGTCTTGGTGGAGCACAGCTCGTCGGCCGAGGGCGAGATCGCTTTGCTCCCGTCGTTGCAGTCGGCGCCAATCGCGACGTAGCCGCTCGGTGCGGCACACGCGATCTTCGTGGTGGCCGTGTTTCCCCAGCCGTCGGCGTCGCCATCGGCGAACCACGTCACGGCCCCGACGGCGTTCACGTCGGTGGTGCCGTCGCAGTCGTCGTCCACGCTGTTGCACGTCTCCACCGCCGAGGGGCTCACGGCCTTGCTCGCGTCGTTGCAGTCGCCGCCGCACGCGCGCCAGTTGTCCTTGTCGCTGTCGGCCTCTCCCGTCAGCGACGCCTTGTCGCAGTTGTTGTCGAGACCGTCGCACAGCTCGGTCGCGAGCGGGTAGCTGCGCGCGTCCGTGTCGTCGCAATCGGTGTTGAGCGCGACGTAGCCGGCTGGAGAGGCGCACGCGGCCACGGACACCTTCGCGCCGCCGACGCCGTCGCCGTCCGCGTCGAGGTAATACGTCGTCGCACCGGTCGAGCCCGCCTCGTCTACCAGACCGTCGCAATCGTCGTCGACGGTGTTGCACGACTCCGTGGCGCCTGGCTTCACCGCGGCCACGCTGTCGTTGCAGTCTCCCTGCACGGCCGACTGCCCCGCTCCCACCGCGCACACGTGCAACACCGGACCCGCGCCGACGCCGTCGAGGTCGCCGTCTGCCCAGGCGCTCACCGCGTCGAGCGGCGCGTCATCGGGCGTCCCGTCGCAGTCGTTGTCGACGCCGTCGCAAAGCTCGGCGCCGCCGGGGAACGCGGTCTTGTTCGTGTCGTTGCAGTCCCCTTGGCAGGCGCTCCAATGGTCGGCGTCCGCGTCGGATTCGTTCGCGGGCACGCCGCCAGTACAGTCGTCGTCGCGCCCGTTGCAGGCCTCGGTCGCCCCTGGGTAGGCGCGCGCGTCGAGGTCGTCGCAGTCGTCGGTGGACGCGACGAAGCCACCCGGCGCTTGGCACGACACGACGAACAGGGCCTTCCCGCCGTGACCATCGCCGTCGACGTCGGCGTGCCACGTGGGCGCTGTCTCGTCGATCTGACCGTTGCAGTCGTTGTCGAACCCGTCGCAGATCTCGGGCGCCCCGGGTTCCACGTCCTTGTTGCTGTCGTCGCAATCGGTGCAGGCGGGCGTGCCGTCTCCGTCGCCGTCGGCCTGACCCACCGAGCCGTCGCAGTTGTAGTCCGTCAGATCGGTACACGACTCCGTCGCGCCGGGGTTGAACGTCGCGTCGGCGTCGTTGCAGTCGTCGAAGTTGTCGGTGTAGCCGGCGGGACGGGCGCACGCGTTGGCCTCCACGTTCGGATCGCCGAAGCCGTCCTTGTCTGCGTCCGCCCAGTATGGGAGCGTCCCGGTCGCGCCGTCGTCGATCGTGTCGTTGCAGTCGTTGTCCAGTCCGTCACACAGCTCGGGCGCGTTCGGGAACGTCGCCGCCGAGAGGTCATCGCAATCGTCTGCGGCGTCGACGAACCCGTCCGGCGCATCACACGCGGTCGACATGAGGCGATCGCTGCCGAACCCGTCTCCATCGAGGTCCACGAAGAATGCAGTCGCGTCGGTTGGCGCGTCGTCTACCTCCCCGTCACAATCGTCGTCTACACCGTTGCACAGCTCTTCGGCGCCCGGGAAGACCTTGTCGGCTTCGTCGTCGCAGTCCTCACACGCGGCGACGCCATCGCCATCGCCGTCTACGCGCCCCGGTTGGTCATCGCAGTTCCAGTCGATGTCGTCGGTGCAGAGCTCCCGCGCGGCCGGGTTCACGCGCGCGTCCGCGTCGTCGCAGTCGCCGTCCTGCGCCACGTTCCCGGCGGTGGGCAGGCAGCCGAGGGTGCTCGACGCCGCGTCTCCGAACCCGTCGCCGTCCGCGTCGGCGAACCACGTCGAGCCGACGCCTTCGTCTACGGTCCCGTCGCAATTGTCGTCGCGCCCGTTGCACACCTCGGCGGCGTCGGGTCCGGTGAGCGGATCACCCGGCCCGCAGTCTCCATCGAGCTCGGTCGTGCCATCGCCGTCGAGGTCCTGACGGGCCCAGTCTTTTCGGCAGCCTGCGACCGCGAGCATCACGACAAGACCAATAAAGACACGCTGCATGAACCACCCCCGTTTCGGGGAGTATGCCACGCCGAAGCCGGAACGCATCGCGTCGATCGTAGGGGGCGTACCCGACGTATGCTGCGACGCGGGGTTACGAGCGGGGATGACAGCCGCCGAAGTTCCCGAGCCCCCGCGCCCCGATGTCCTGCATGTCTGGCGGCCTGCGGCCGACGTCGTGGAGGCCGCTCGCGGCGCCGCCGCCAAGGCCGCGTTCTCCTACGCCGAGGTCGGCGGCACGCGCGCGACGATGCCCGAGGGCTACGCTCACGACGTTCAGAGCGCCATCCTCGGGGAGGGAGACCTCGTGTTCGAGCGCGCGCGGAGGGCGATGCGTGCCGGGCGCATGTTCGACATCCCATGGGTTGAGTTGGAACGGTCCTACCTTGATTTTCAGCCTGGCTCCGCGGTGCCGTTTGTCTCGCATCAGTACGGGATGTACGCGCTGAACGTGTGTCGAATCGTGTACGTGATCGATGAACCCGGCGAGTTCGCGTTCGCCTGGGGGACGGTCGCCGGGCACATGGTGGCCGGGGAGGAGCGGTTCGGCCTTCGAAAGCTTGAAAACGGAGACGTCGTGTTTGAGATTCGAAAGTTCTCTCGTCCGGTTCACCCCTTGATCCGACTGGCGACACCCCTGGCGCTTCGAGCCCAGCGGAAGTTCAGCCACGACGCCTTGGCGGCCATGATCGCGGCGGTACGCCCGTGAGCGCCGTCGTCGTCGCGGGAGCCTCCGGCTTCGTCGGTCGGCACGTGGTCGAGCGCTTGCTGCGCGAGGGCGCGGACGTGCGATGCGGTACCCGCGATCCGGGCGCCGCCGCCGGCCGTCGACCCGACCTTCGCTGGGTGCGATTTGACGTCGATGCGGACGACCTCGGCGAGTCGCTCGTCGGCGCCGACGCGCTCGTGTACCTCGTCCACCACATGCAGCACCAGCACGGGGCCGAGCTGATGACGCTCGAAGCGGCCGCGGCGAAGCGCGTGGTCGCGGCCTGTGAGCGCGCCGGGGTGCGTCGCATCGTGTACCTTGGCGGACCGGTCCCGGGAGGCGAGCCGTCGCCGCACCTGCGAAGCCGCCTGCACACCGGCGACTTGCTGCGCTCGGGGCGCGTCAGCACGATCGAACTGCGCGCGGCGATGATCGTCGGCGCAGGCAGCGAGTCGTGGACCCTCGTGCGGGACCTCGCGCTGCGCCTGCCGATCATGGTGCTTCCGTCGTGGCTGCGGACCCTGTCGAGCCCGATCGACGTCGCGGACGTCGCCGACGCGATCGCCGCGGCGGTCGCAGATCCGCGCACCGACTCGGCGGCGTTCGACCTCCCGGGTCCTGAGGTGCTCACGGCGCGGGCGATCCTGGAGCGCGTCGCAGCCGAGGTCGGCATCAAGCCGGTGATGATCCCCGTGCCGGTGCTGACGCCCAAGCTCTCGGCGCACTGGCTACGCCTGGTCTGCCGCGGCGATCACGCCATCGCCCGACAATTGGTGGACGGACTGACGTCCGATCTCGTCCCGCAGTCGCCGGGGTACTGGGCGCACATGGGCGGGCGGAAGCCGACGCCGCTCGGCGCCACGATTCGGAAGGCGCTTGCGGACGATGTGATCGAGTCGCCCCGCGGACGGATGCTCGAGTCGTTCGTGCGCCGGGTAGCCCGGCGGGCGTGAAAGCGGCTCCGGAACGCTGGGGGGTCAGGGAATGCGCAGCAGCATGCCGCCGTACACGGCCTCGGCGTCCGCACCGATGACGTCGCGGTTTGCCGTGTGAACGTCTCCGGCGCGGCCGGCGTCCCCGAGCGTGCGCTCGGCGAACGCGGCGAGCGTCTCTCCCGAGCGGAGCGCGGCGCGTCGCTTCCCGCGCGTCTCGTAGGCGTCGCGGATGGGTGCGTCGAGCCACTGGACGGCGAGCTTCTGGAGCAGGCCGGAGCCGCCGAGGTCGCGCAGCACGACGTCGACGTCGTGTTTCAGCTCGGGGTCGGACTCGGGGACGGCGACCGCGTACGAGCGTACGGCGAGCGCGTCGTCGGCGATCTTCAGCTTGCCCGCGTACCCGCGGAGCTCGTACTTCGCGAGCGGACAGTCGTACACCACGGCGTCGATCCTGCCGGCGACGAGGTCGTCGAAGTAGCCGTAGTCGGCGTACGTCTTTCGCGTCCACGCCCCGCCGAGGTCTTCGCCGATCACCGCGATGGCGGCGGGGTCATCGTACACACCGATCGTCTTGTCGCGCAGATCGGCAAGGGTCTGCGCCGGCGACGACACCGGCACGATCAGGCACAGCTCGTATTGCAGGTACGACACCGACCACGTCACGCCGATCGCCCCGACAGGCGCCAGCTGCCCGATCGCGAGGTCCGCTTCTCCGGCGGCCACCGCCGGGATGAGCCCTGAAAAGTCGCGTTCGACGAGCTCGAACTCCACGCCCCGTTGGCCGGCGATCGCTGCGAGCACGGCGTACTCGTAGCCTTCGTAGCCACCCGAGGCGGCGCGGGACAGGAACGGCGCTGCGTCTGGATCGACGGCGGCGCGCAGCTTGCCGCGCGCCTTGACTGCCGCGAAGCCGCCGGACTTGACGGAGGTTGTGGGCGCCGCGGTGACCGCGGGGGGTGTACTCGGGCCGCTGTTCGCGAACACGAGGACGGTGACCGCCGCGACGGCTCCGATGGCCGCGAGCAGCCCGACGCTCAGGAACAGCCCCAGCCCGAGGAAGAGGCCAGTCCGTTTCGGGGCGGGCTGGCCTGCCATCGAGGCGGGCGAACGCTCGCTGAGCTCGGTGGAGCCGCAGTGCGGGCACTTGATCGCGTTGGACGGCACCCGTCCGCCGCAGGCTTCGCAGGTGTCGAACTTGCTCATTTCTTCGGCACCCGCAGCCGCATGCCCGCGTAGACGAGGTCGGGGTCGGGTCCGATCACGTCGGTGTTCTTCTCGAAGATCTCCTTCCAGCGGTCGGAGCTGCCGAGCTCGCGCTCGGCGATCAGCCCGAGCGTGTCGCCCTTCTTCACGACACACACCTTGCCGGTGGCGGTCTCGAAGTCCTCCGCCGTCGCGGGCGCTCCGAGCCAACGCGTCTGCAGCATCTCGAGCAGGCCGTTGTTCCCGAGCTCTTTGAGCACGCCGTTCACTTCCTGCAACATGACCTTGTCGTCGGCCCGCACGGCGACGTTGTACGTCGTGACGTTGAGCGCGTCATCTGCGACGCGTAAGGCGTCGCCGTACACCTTCATCTCGTACCGGGCGAGGGGGCAGTCGTACACCATGGCGTCGAGCTGGCCTCGGGTCATCTTCTCGAAGTAGCCATAGTCATCGAACAGCTGGCGATCGTAGCTGGCTCCGATCAGCACGTCCGAGAGCTGGCGGGCGACGGGGTCGTCGTACATCGCGACGCGCTTGCCCTTCAGGTCGGGCAACGCCTTCACCTTGCTCTCCTTCGGGACGATCAGGCAGAGGCTGTACTGCAGGTAGGACACCGAGAACGCGAGGCCATCGTAGCTGCTGCTCGGGCTCATCTGGCCGATCGCGAGGTCGGCTTCGCCGCTCGTCACCTTGGCAGCGAGGTCATCGAACTTGGACTCGACGATCTTGAGCGGCACGCCTGCGCGGTCGGCCATCGAGGTCATGAGCGCGTACTCGAAGCCCTCCAGCGTGCCGCTCGGGTCGCGTCCAAGGAACGGAGGCGCGTCGATGTCGGCGGCGATGCGCAGCGTCCCGCGGAATTTCGCGCCCGCGAACCCGGCCGGGCCTGCAGGCGCCGCGGGCGTCGGGGTGACTTCGGGGGCTGGGGGAGGCGTCACGGGGGCGATGTCGCAGGCGACAAACCCGGCCGCGAGGCCGGCGAGGGGCAGCAGGACTGCGGGAACACGCATGAGACCTCCGAGGACGCCACGCTATCACGGCGGACCGCTGCGTTGGTGGCGCGCGATCGCGAACCCGGTAACGCTTTGCCCTCTGTCCGGTGTCTGTGCGGTAGGAGGGTTCATGTTGTCGCTCATCGTGCTGCTCGCAATGCCCGGCTGTGTCATCGGAGAGGTCCACCAGGGCAATGGCGTGAGCGCCACCGAAGATCGCGTCGTGGACGCCTTTGACGGCGTGATCGGGACGATGTCCATCCCGGTGGACGTGTTCGCCGGCCCGTCGCCGGCGGTGAAGGTGATCTGTGACGAGAACCTGCTCGAATTCATCGTGACCGACGTCGACAGCGGCGACCTGGTCGTCCGATCGATGCAGGATGGAAACCGGTTCGTCGCGATCGACCCGACGGTCGACTGTCGCGTCGAGATCACGACCGACGGCGCGAACCACGTGATGGTGACCGGGTCGGGCCCGATGACGGTGACGGGTGACAACCTCGGCGGGCTCGGTGGCATCACCGGCACCGGATCCGGTGGCCTGACCATCTTTGGCAGGGCCGTCGCCGAAGACGTCGCGATCACCAACACGGGCTCCGCGAACATCGCGATCGATTCCGTGATCGCGGCGTCGACCGAGATCGTCGTCACCGGCTCCGGATCGGTCTCGGTGCTCGACGGCACCACGGACACGCTCGCGCTCACCCAGACGGGCAGCGGCAACGTAGACGCAGCGGACTTCGTCGTCGGGAGCCTGCAGGCCACGCTCAGCGGCTCCGGGCACGCCGAAGTGACCGTGACCGACTCGGTGGAGGCGACGCTCACGGGCAGCGGCGGCATCGTCGTACACGGCGATCCCGCGGGACGCGACGTGACGACGACGGGCAGTGGCGACGTCGTCTACGAGTAATCAGCGTCGAAGCATGCCGAACGCGATGTTGCGGCCCTGCCCGCGAACCAGCGCGAGCTCGATCCACAGCCGACCGAACGGCTCGAGGAACCGTGCGCGGTCGAGGGGGCCGGCGACCAGGGCCTCAAAGCCAAGGTCGGTGGCGAGGCCCTTCGCGGCCTCACACGCGGCCGCGTCGTCGCCCGCGAGGAGCATGAGCGCCCGCGCGTCGCCGTAGACCGGGTTCGCCATGTTCTCGACGCCCGTGGTGTTGAACGCCTTCACGACCTTCGCGTTCTTCGCCCAGCGCTGCACCTGTTCGCCGCCCGAGTCGGTGTGGCCGTGGGTGAGCGCCATCTTGGCCCCGATCGGGTTGGTGGCGTCGATCAACAACTTTCCGCCGAAGTCTCCGGCGGAGGTGACCGCGGCCTCGGCCGCGTTCCACGGCGTTGAAAGGATGACCGCGTCGGCGGACGCGATGGCGTCGCTGACTGGGGCGACGGTGCTGTTGCCCGTGGCGAGCGCTGCGTACTTTGCGGGGTCGCGAACGGCGTACACGACGTGATGGCCGGCGCGTGCGAGCCCGGCGCCGAGGGTGGTGCCGACGTTGCCGGCGCCGAGGATTGCGATCTTCACGAGGTCACCTCTTTGGTCACAGCCCGAAGAAGGTGAGCGACCGGTCGACGATCTGTTCACGTTGCTCGATCGCGTCAATGGATTCGAGGGGGAACCCGAGGTACACGACCTTGTACGCGCCGGTGTACCGGATGGCTGCGGTGCCGCCGAGCCCGCCCACGTATGACAGTTCGGCGGTGGAGCCGCCAGCGGGGCCGATGCGGTCGGGGTACTCGACGACGAGGCGCGCGGGCGTGTAGAAGCCGAGCTCACCGATGCCGTTGAACAGGCCCCCGCTGACCGGCATCGCAGAGTACGTCTCGGCCGAGTCCGACGTGTACGTCGCGTGCAGCACGTTCGTGTAGAACGCCTTCGTGTCGGCGTCGCCGAGCTCCCACAGGTCCCAGCCGATCTCCGAGCCGGACACGAGCAGGTTGCCGCCCCCCGCGAGCCAGGTGGAGACCAGCGCGCGCTCGTCGTTGTCGAACGTCGCGTCCATGGATGACTCCTCGCCGAGGAGCCAGATTACGGCATCATAATCGGACAGCTGTACGGTGCCGTCGATCACGGCCTCGTTCGCGACGCTCTCTACCGAGCGGTTGCCGACGACCTCGGCGACCGACCGGACGAAGTCGTGGCCGGCGCCGAGCGTGTTCTCGTCCTGGCCGTCCCACCGGTCCTCGCCGTCGACGATCAGTACGGAGGCAGGTGCGTTTCCGGGGGTGGCGGCGAGCACGTCAGAAGGCTCGCTCTCGCCCTGCGTGTTCACGGCGGCGACGCGGACGTAGGTCGGCCGCGTCGTGGATCGTCCGGTGATGACCGCGGTGGGACCGGCCTCCTGGCGTGCGTCTGCGCGGTCCCACACGAGCCCGTCGGCCGAGACCCACAGCGCGTAGCTCGTGGCGCCGGGGACGGGCTCCCAGGTGGCCACCAACGAGCCGTCGCCGGGGGCGAGCGCTGTGCGCAGCACGGGGGCGTCGGGTCGCGTGCCGCGGCCGCGGAGGTCCTGCGCGAACACCTCGACGACGCTGTCGAGCAGGGCGCGGGCGCTCGTCTGGCTCACCACGTCGTTGAGCAGCAGCGAGAACGCGTACCGGTGGCCGTCCCAGCGGTTGTACAACATGCCGGAGAGCGCGATCGTGTCGCTCAACGTGCCCGTCTTTCCGAACACGCGGCCGGCGGTGTCGGGGCCGGTCATGCGGCTCCCGAGCGTGCCGTAGACGCCCGCGATCGAGAACGTGCGCTCCCACGCCTGGCCGGGCGGCACGGTCTTCATCGCCATTTGCAGGTCCACGAGCGAGCGCGCGGTAACGCGGTTGTTGTGCGACAGGCCGCTGCCGTCCTCGAAGTTCAGCGACGTCGTCGCCAGCCCCAGGCTCGACAGCCAGTCGAACGCCGCGACCTCACCGTTCGCGTACGTGCTGGCGCCGGCCTCTTCGTAGCCGTTGTAGTGCGACAACAGGTCGGCCATCTCGTTGTGCGAGTACACGTTGATCGGGTGGCAGACGACGTGGAGGGGCGGGCTCAGGCGCGACGCGAGCAGCACGCCAGAGGGCGTCGCGAAGCTGCTGCTCGTGGTGGTGGCGTTCACCGTGATGCCCCGTGCGACGAGCGCGTCGACCAGCACAGCCGCTCCAGCCGTTCGATGGGAGGCCGAATCGTACGTCCCGAGCGACTGCCCGTCGACGAGCACCTCGCCCGCGAACGTGAGCGTGCCGGTGACCTGGCGCAGTCCGGCGGCGTACAGCTGGTCTGCCAGCCGATCCGCGGCGAAGAACTCGTCCGCGTAGAAGTAGCCCGACCAGGTCGAGTCGTGGCCGACGAGCACGGTCAGGCTGGCCACCCGGCCGCTGCCGTCGGGGGTGGCGGGCGCGTACGCGCCCACGCGGAACCGGTCGTCCTCACCCCACAACCCCATCGCGGTCGCGGTCGTGTACAGCTTTGTGTTCGACGCCGGCTTGAGCGGCACGTCCGCGTTGGACGTGTACACGACCTCGCCGTTCTCGAGGTCCACGATGTACGCGCCGAAGGTCTCGCCGAACAACATCGCGTCCACGTCGTCGGTGAGCGCGGTGAGCGTGGCGAGGTCGAGGACGGCGGGATCGGGCAGCGGCACGCCGCTGTCGGCGTCGGTGTCCGCATCGCTGTCGGCATCGGAGTCCGCGTCCGAATCGGCGTCGGAGTCCGCGTCCGAATCGGCGTCGGAGTCCGCGTCCGAATCGGCGTCGGTGTCGGCGTCCGTTTCGTCGGGCGGCCGCACGATGTCGGAGGCGGGGTGGCAAGCAGCCAGAGCGAGCGTAAGAACGAGGCCTGTGCGCATCATTCCGCCAGCTTAGCGAGGTCCCCTACGGTGCGCAGCGAAATCCGACGCCCGCGGCGGTGACAGTGGGTGCGACGACCTTGTCGAGGCCCTGCGGCCCAAGCTGGTGGGCCCCGTCGCTCGAGCGACGCAGCTCGCCGGGCAGCGGGCCCGTCGCCGGGTTGTCCAACGCGGCGACCTGGTTGCCCCACGAGCCGCAGTACGCCGTCGCGGCAGCGAAGCTCACCCAGTCGACCGGCGCTTCAAGCGCGTCGGCGGGGGGAGGTCCACCTTTCCAGCCCTTCAGGTAGTTCGCGTCCGCGCCCTTCGGCACCTGCCAGCCGCCTGGCGCCCACTCGGGGAAGTCCTTGAGCCACTCGCCGTAGTGCTTGTTCGTCACGAGCGCGCCGCCGCTTGGATCGGCCACAAACGTGGTCACCTCCGTGCGGACCGTGGCCTCCTGGCCCGACGCTGTCGTGTACGTGCGCTCCGACACCTCGCGCAGGATCTCGCGTCGATGGGCGTCTGCGAACGGATCGATGTACGCGCCCGGAGCGGGGGCCTCGGGGATCACGTCGGGGATGACGATCGGCGCCTTGGGGGCGCGAATGACCTTCGGTGCCTCGACCTTCGGCGTCTCGACCTTTGCTGCGACGACGCTGGTCTCCGGTGGCGCGACGACCGCGACAGCTGCTGCGTCATCGACGTACCACTTCGGGGTCGGGATCTCGCCCGCCGGGCCGAGGGCGTCCGCCGGGAACGCGGCGCCGTCCTGCCACCACGTGCGGAGGATCGCGCCCTTCGCGTCGGCGAACTGCATCAACAGGGGCACCTCGGCGGGCACGCGCGGCGTCGGCAGCGGCCGCCCGTTCGCGAACGCGCCGCCCTTCTTCGGGGCGAGCAGCCCCTTGTCCGTCGGTCCACCGAGGATCGGGTCCTCGACGGTCTCGAACGAATCACGAAACGGGTGACCCTCGGGTTGGGACTCGGGCCAGGGCAACGGCACGGCCGCGTAGCGGTAGGTCAGGGCCCACCGGCGCACAGCGTCGTCGTCCTGGTCGAAGAAGAACGCCAGCCCGAGGTCCCTCGAGAAACGCGCAAGATCGGCCGGTTTCACGAGCGAGCTCAGGCACAGCAGGTTCCGGTGGGCCTCGCCGAGCGCTGTGCGCGCCGTGTCGACGTCCCCGCCGTCCAGGGACGTCTCGATCGTGCCCAAGGTGGCCACGAACGCGTCCCGCGTGTACGGCGACGTCGCGCAGTCCTGCGCGAAGGCCGCTGACAGCGCCAACCCGAGGACTGCGATCATTTGGTCGGCCTCGCGGGGGTCTGGTTCACGGGCGTCTCCGGGGCCGGCGCGGGATCGGTGATCACGAACTGCACGCGACGGTTGAGCGCACGACCCTTCTCGGTCTTGTTCGATTCCACGGGCTTCGCCTCGCCGTACCCGACCGGCGTGAGCCGAGCCGCGTCGACGCCCTGGTCGACGAGGAACTTCACGACCGAGTCGACGCGACGCTGGGACAGGTCGAGGTTGTACTTGTCGTTGCCCTTGTCGTCGGTGTGGCCCTGCACTTCGAGCTTCTTGATCTCCTGGTGCTCGAGCAGGATGTTCGCGACCTGCGTGAGCAGCGGGAAGCTGACGGCCTGAATCGTGGCCTTGTCGAAGTCGAACTGCACCTGCTCGAGGATCTTGATCTCGGAAGCCCGCACGATGGCCTTGGTGGGCTTCATGATGACCTCGATCACGACGAGGCTCGTCTCACCGGGGTTGATCGTGAGCTCGCGGCGCTCGGTGCCGAACATCTCGGCGCTCACGAGCAGGCGCCACGCGCCCGGACGGAGCTCGAGCACCTCCTGGCCGTCGTCGCCGACGGGGACCGGGTCCTTCGCCGCGGGGCCGATGAACGACACGACCGCGTCGACGATCGCGCCGCTCTCGCTCTTCGTGATCACGCGCACCTTGCCGGGCAGGTACGAAAGGGTCGCCGACGCCTCGTTGGCGCCGGGGACTGGCGTGAGACCGGCGATCGTCGCGGGCTTGTAGAACGCGCTGGTCGCGTCGCCTGCGGCGAGCGCCTGCTCGGGAATGAGGCCCTCGATCTTCACGTGTCCTTCGGCGTCCGTGGTGTAGGTCTTGCCGCCGAGCACGACCGTCGCGTCCTTGACGACCTTGCCGTCTTCGTTCTTCACGGTCACGAGCAGGCTCGCGAGGATGTCCGGGCACCCGTCGGTGTCCTTGTATTCGTTGACGGTCTCGGGCTCGCTGACGCAGGCGTCGACGTCGTCGTTGAGGCCGTCACCGTCCAGATCGCGCACGATGTCCTTGCCGAACGTGTAGCCAGCGCCCGCGAACACGCGGAACGCGGCCGCGCCGGCGCCGCGGGTGAACGCCGTGGAGGCGCCCGCCGTCCAGCGCAGCCCGCCGTCGTTGCGGCCGCGCACGGACGCGATGATCTCGCCCGGGCTCTCGGTCAGGCTGTAGTCGTTCCTCATCAGCGTCGGGCGCAGGTTGGCCTCGATGCGCACGCCGAGCGTGTCCATCGGCATGTACGCGAACGACACGCCGGAGAGCAGGCGGGTTCCGCCGTTGAGGTTCTCGACCGCCATGGACGGGTCGACCTCGACGCCGACGTTCATCGCGACGTCGAGCTTCT
Organism: Pseudomonadota bacterium; assembly: GCA_947505245.1. GTDB lineage: Bacteria > Myxococcota_A > UBA796 > UBA796 > SYKL01. Next base: position 97,270 of record CANNIZ010000013.1, read on the forward strand.
CGTTGCCGTAGCCGCCGGCCGCGACGAGACCGCCGCCGAACCCGCCGTTGCCGAGGTACTTTCCCTCTGCGCCGACCGGGAGATCGGCGAACGGGATGACGCTCACCGCGACGCCGCCGGCGTCATCCTTGGGGACCACCGCGCTCACGGGCACGTGCAGGCGAAGGTCGCCGAGCGCGGGGCCCTGGCCGCCGTCAAGGCCGGTGGACGTGAACCACACCGGAACAGACGCCGAGACGCCTACGCGCTGCGTGATTGAATACATGCCAGCGAGGTTGAGCCCGACGAGGTTGTCGAGCAGCGGCTCTGTGGTGTACCCGCCGTCTGCGGTGGCGGTGGCGAGCACGAGCGGCTTGTTCGCGTACTCGAGCAGGCCGTTCGCCGACCACGAGCCCTTCACCTGCGCTTCCGGGCGAAACAAGGTGAGGGGATCCTGGAGATCGTTGTCGCCAGGCGCCTGCTCGAAGCCGTGCGCGTTGAACCCGTCGTCCTGGGCGAACGCGATGGACGGGAGGGCGAGGACGAGGAACGTCAGGAGGGGGCGATTCATTAGCGAGCCTCGTTCGAGCGGCGGCGGGCGATGAGGCCGGCGACCAGGGTGAGAAGGAGCCAGGGGGTGGTGCTGCTGGTGTCGCAGGCGCAGCCGCCCTGAATCCACTGTTCGGGATCGGCCGGGGAGTCATCGGCTTCGACGAGCGGATCGGTGCCCCGATCGACCTCGTCGCCGTCGTTGATGCCGCCGCCGTCGGTGTCCGGGTTGTTGGGATCGGTCTCGGTCTCGCCGACCGCACCGTCGAGGTTCTGGTCTTCCTCGCCGTCGGTCAGGCCGTCACCGTCGGTGTCCGCGACGAGCGGGTCCGTCGTCGTCGTCGGGTCCGAGTCGGCCACGAACGTGGTCAGGTCGGTATCGTCGCCTTCGGGCGTGGTGAGGCCGACCTCGGTGCCGTCCTGAATCCCGTCACCGTCGGTGTCCGGGTTGGTCGGGTCGGTGTCGCCGTTCGTCTCGGTGCCGTCGCCGAGCCCGTCGTTGTCCGTGTCGTCGTCGTCGGGATCGGTGCCGTTCGTGCCTTCGAAGCCGTCGGAGAGGCCGTCGCCGTCGGTGTCGATACAGTTGAGGTCGTCCGTCGAGTCGTTCGGGTCGCACTCGTCGAGGTCGGGCTCGTACTTGCCGTTGTGGTTGGCATCTTCGACGCCGTCGTTCACGGTGCCCGTGTCGGTGTCGTTCACGAGAGGGTCGGTGACCGTCGTGGGATCGGCGTCGGCGACGAACACGGTGACGTTGGTGTCGAGGCCCTCGGGCGCGTCGAGGCCGGACTCGGTGCCGTCCTGGATGCCGTCCGTGTCGGAGTCGACGTCGTTCGGGTCCGATTCGTCGACGTCGATCTTGCCGTTGGTGTCGATGTCTTCCGTGCCGTCGAGCAGGCCGTCGTCGTCGGAGTCGTCGTCGTTCGGGTCGGTCGTCGTGGTGGGGTCGGCGTCCGCGACGAAGATCTCGAGGTCCGTCTTCGGGGACTGGGGCACGGTGAGGCCCTGTTCCGTGCCGTCCTGGATTCCGTCGCCGTCCGTGTCCGGGTTCGTCGGATCCGTCGGGACCGTGCCGAACACCTCGGTGTAGTCGGACAGACCATCGTTGTCGGCGTCGATACACGCGCTGGCGTAGACGCCCAATTCGGTCTTGAGGCCGTCGATGTTGCCGTCGCAGTCCTGGTCGATGCCGTCGCAGATCTCGGGCTCGGGGATGCACTCGACGGTCGCGGTGTCCGTGCCGTTCGGGCCGCTGTTGCCGACGTGGTCGACGAGGTGGGCGGTCACGGTCAGCGAACCGGCCGGCACGTCGCCCTCGGCGATCAGGATGCCGTAGGTGCCGGCGGTGATGTCGGTGTCGGTCAACGTCACCGTGTACTCGAAGCCGTCGACGCCGTTCGTGTCGATCTGCAGCACGTCGCCAGCCTTCGCGTCGGCGGGGAGGTCGATCGCGACGTCGACGCCGCCCGTGGTGTCGCTCTCGTTCAGGATTCCGTCGCCGCCGTCATCGATCGTTACGACGGGCGCGCCAGGCGCCACGCCGTCGAGGATGGTCGAATCGGTCGCGTTGGGACCCTGGTTGCCGGCCACGTCCACGATGTGGCCTTGCAGGGTGATGGTGCCCTCGGAAGCCGGGTTGCGCACCTGGTAAACGATGGTGACCGTACCGGTCGTGACGTTGGAGGAGGTGATCGTGACGGTGTAGTCGGGCACGCCATCGCCGTTGGCGTCAACGTAAAGGATGTCGCCCGCGACGGTGCCCGCGGGGAGCGTGATGAGGACGTTCACGCCGGCGAGGAGCTCGGCGGGGGTGACGTAGCCGTCGCCGTCCTGGAAAGCGATGACGGGCGCGCCAGGCGCGATGCCGTCGGTGATCGTGCTGTCCGAACCGACGCCGCCAACGTTGCCGAACGCGTCCTTGATGTTGGACTGCACGGTGAGGGTGCCGTTGGGCGGGATGTCCGCGGGGTCAACGGTGATGGTGATGAAGCCAGCGGCGACTTGGACGTCCGTGAGCGTCACGGTGGTGTCGGCCTGGCCGTTGCCGTCCGTGTCGACGCGGACGATGTCGCCCGCGACGGAACCTGCGGGGAGGGTGATCGTCGCCGTGACGCCCGCGGCGATCTCGGTGGGGCTGAGCATGCCGTCGCCGCCGTCGAGGATGGTTACGATCGGCGCGCCCGGCGCGATACCGTCCACCTTGGCGCCGCCGGAGCCCTGGGGGCTCGTGCCGGCCGCGTTGGTGATGGTGGCGGTGACGAGCATGTCACCGGTGTTCGGCACGTGGGTCGGGTTGACGCTGACCTGCACGGTGCCCGTGGTGATCTGCGACGACGTGAGCGTGATGGTGTGGTCGGGCACGCCGTCCTTGTTCGTGTCGATCTTCAGGATGTCTCCCGCCTTGGCGTCGGGCGGGAGCGTGATCGTGACGGTGACGCCCGCAGTGATCTCAGCGGCGTTCAGGCCGCCGGGCGACTGGTCGATCAGGACGCCGGGCCGCGAGGGCGGCTGGGGCGTGATGCAATCGGCGAGCATGACCGAGTAGCCCGCGTCATTGCTGAACAGGTTCTTGACCGTCAGGGTGGACGTGGGCGTCGCGAAGTCGAGCTGGAAGTAGCTGCTGCAGCCGACCGGCGTGATGATCGCGGAGGGAGCGACGGTGAGGACGTCGCCCGGGGGATTCTGGTGCTGTGTGTAAACGAACACACGGGACACGGGCCGATTGAACGTGAATACGGCGTCGCGCCCCACCATCACGATTCCGCGCTTGATCGTTGCCGTATTGACGGTGCTGCAGCTGTTCCCATCGGGAGTCGCGTCGTAGTACTCCTGGGGACCCGGGTTGTTTGTGTAGTTTGTGAACGTGTCGCCCGTGACCATCACATGGGGCACGTCGATGACCGAGATTGCCGTACACGTGGTCTGCGCCAGGGCGACCTCGGGCGCGAGGGCCGCGCCAATGAGGGCCGCGCTAAACAGGAGCGATTGTTTCGGGTGGATTCGCATTGAACTTCCTTGAGGAGAGGTTTCGGGAAAATGGGCGCGGATTCGACAATGCCGAGGGGGGGGCGGTACCGGTCCGACGTTTGACCGACCCCGGTAACTCGTCGTCGCCCGGCGCGTCAATTCCAGCGTGGTAGGGATTGGCGGGTCGCGGTACATTGAACGTGTTCGGAGCTTCAATGTCCGGTCTCACAGGGGTCGCGTGGTGATGTCGCTTCTCCCATGGCTCGTCCTCACCGCGGGCATCGGGCTCCCCGAATTGGTCCACCTCGAAGTAGGCGCCTACGTCGCGCCCCGCTTCGACGTGCATGCGCGCCTGACCGCGCCCCTCCTGCAGCCAGCGCTTGGCGCCGGGGTGCGGTTTCATGCCGGGCGAATCGACTCCGGACGCCCTCCGCGCTGGTCGGCCACCGGAGCGCTGGACGTCACGTTGAATCCCGCGCACCCTGCCGTGTTCTCCCGGGGGGAGCAGCTCGGCTTCGCGGCGTACCCCATGATCGGAGCCCAACACCTTTCGGACACGGGCTTCGTTGGTCGGCTGGAGGTCGGCGCAATCCTTGAGCTGGAGGATCGATCCGGCTTCCCACGGGTCGGCGGGGGTCCCGGGATTCGACTCGCCGTCGGCTTGGCATTTTAATGGACGAGAAATGCATTACCCAACGTGTCGGTCGGATCCGAATCGCGAATAGTACGTCAGGTAACCGTCTTAATCTTGCGAACGTTCGGCGCATCGCGAAGCGCCCTGCATCCGGATGGGAAATTGACAGCGCAGACGGCCGCACAAATTGTGCGCTTTCACCTGTTCTGGAGACTTGGCACGGTACCTGCAGAGGTCCCTGGCACGGATGCCGGGTGACCGGTGACTGACCGAAGGGAATACCTTCGGGTGTTCTTTGAACGTCAAAAACCCCAAGGAAGTAGGCTAAGAGCCCTTCATCGTGACTTGTCACGGTGACGAACGATGGAACGCGATTTCATCGCTTCGACCGACTCTGGCAACAACTTCCGCTCCGGACAGACTCGATACCACGCCGATCGGCCACGATTGACGCAGGCTCGAGGGATGTCACAAGCAAAACACGGCCTTTGGCCGTGGGGCTCGTCAACCGGCTGTTCCAAGGGTACCCACCCTGAAGAATACAGACGAGCCTGGGTCATGCAATCGAAACCGCAAGGGGACGAACAGCATGATTCCCTCGCGAA
>CANNIZ010000014.1 GCA_947505245.1 Pseudomonadota bacterium
GACGTAGCGCTCATTCGACGACGCCCCGCCGGGACAGTGCCGTGCGGAGTTCGCGAGGGCGCCCGGCAACAGCGGCAACGCTCCGAACGTGAACACGAGCCGGACGCCGCTTCCGCGCGCCATCTCCCAAGCGTGCCCCGCGAGGCCGTTTCCGGTGATGTCCGTGCAGGCGTGGACCGCGAAGCGACGCCCCACCGCGGCCGCGTCCCGGTTCAGGCGCGCCATCGACGCGATGGCTACCAACAGGGCGTCTTCGGGGATCGCGTCGCGCTTACGCGCGGTGGTGAGGATGCCTGTGCCGAGCGGCTTCGTGAGGACCAGCCCGTCACCCGGCTGAGCGCCTGAATTCTGCCAGATCCGCTCGGGGTGGACGAGGCCGGTCACGCTCATGCCGTAAAACGGCTCAGGCGCCTTTACGGTGTGCCCGCCGACGAGCATCCCGCCGGACTCAGCGAGCTTGTCCGCCCCGCCCAGGAGGATGGCCGCGATCACCTCCGTCGTGAGCACCTTGTCGGGCACCCCGAGGATGTTCATCGCGCACAACACGTCACCACCCATCGCATAGACATCAGACAGCGCGTTGGCAGCCGCGATCTGGCCGTACATGTAGGGGTCGTCGACCACGGGGGTGAAGAAATCCAACGTCTGGACGAGCGCGCGGTCGCGATCCAACGCCACCACCCCCGCGTCGTCGGCCTTTTCGAAGCCGACGATCAGGCGAGGGTCACGTGGCCGCGCGAGCAGCGGAGCCACGGCGGGGCCCAGAACCTCCGGGCCGAGCTTGCTGGCTCAACCGGCGGCTTTGACGAGCGCTGTAAGGCGCATGAACCCTCCACCGGCACGGTAACTGATGGGCCGGTCCCTGCGCGAACTCCGCCGTTCAGGCCCGGGCGTTGCGACGCCGGGCATCGCGGGCGCTTGATGCAACCTGCAGCAGGCGTCGATCGCGCGCCCACGCGGCCGACGACGCTGGATCGACCCGATCCCACGGAAACGAGTTGATGAAGTCGTGCACGAGATCGATGAATCCCGCGACCGCGCGGTGCGTGACCTTGTCGTCCGGGGACCGCGACGCGAGGGATGCCCCGGCCGCGATCAGCGCGAGCGCCCGTTCGAGCGCGTCATCGAGGCCCGCTCGCCGCGCGAGCCGCAGCGTCCATCCGAGCAGCGCGAGGTGCACGTGGACGTCTTCGATGGTGCGAAACGGCCGCACGAAGTCCGTCCACCCATCGCCGGGGAGCGCGACCCCAGGCGCGTCGTCGAACTCGGCGTTCGCGTGGTCGACCTCGGGTACGAACGACAAGGCGGGTCCTGGCGTGATGCGCACCCCAGGGTCGCGCGCGTCGACGTTGACGAGCACGAGTCGGTGGCGGTCGCCGTCCCGACCTGCGGAGGCGAGCACGAGCAGCGTGTCGGCGTGGGCGCCGAGCGTGACAAACCCTTTGTGACCCCGCACGCGGCCTTCGACGTACGTCGTCGCGATGCGCGCCGGATGCACCGGCGGCCGGTCCTCCGTCGCACACAGCGCCGCGAGGCCTGCGTTCGGTGCGAAGCGCGAGGTCGCCGCGAAGTAGCCAGCTGCAAAGGCCCAGGAAGGGCGGTCTGCGTGCAGGCCACCGAGCACGGCGTCGGCGAATGGATCTCCGTGGGCCGTTCGCGACGCCTTCCACGCCGACACATCGTCGATCGAGGTTTGGGAGAGCGGCTCGCTCGCCAGGCGCTCGAGTACGTCTTCGTCAGGCACGCAGGCTCACGCCCTGCGCCCCGAACCGCTCGTGTACCGCCTGGATCAGCGAAGCGACGAGCTCGTTGAGCTCCTCAGCCGTCGGCGTCCGCTCCGGCGCGAACGCGAGGGTGTACGTGATCGTGCGCACGGGCTTTCCGTCCTGCTCGTGGGCGAACGAGTCCGCGACGCCAACGCTCGCGACGCCCGGTCCCGTCGCCAACACGGCGGCCACGTCCGCGGCCGCGAAGCGATGGGGCAACGTAAACGCGAGATCGCGCGTCACGACCTGGACCTCGGGCGGCTCCACGAACGGCGCCGGAGCGCCAGCCCGCAACAGCGCGTCCTGATCGAGTTGCAGGTACACGGGACGCTCGCGCTTGATCTTGAAGCCCGTGAGCACCGTCGGGTGGACCTCACCGAGCACGCCGACGACCTGGTCACCGAGGCGCACGGCCGCCTGGCGGTTTGGATGCAGCAGCGACGCCAGCGAATGCGTCGGGTCTGGTGCACCGACGGTGAGCGCGAGCCCGAGTTCGACCGCGATCTCGGCCACCAGGCCCACCGCCAGGTGCACGTCCGCGACGCGATCGTCGTGGGCCCACGACGCTCCGGGAGCAGCGCCGCACGCGATCGCCCACAACGTCTTTCGCTCGTCGGGGGCCGTGCCCTCGCCTCGCGGGTGGAACGTGCGCGTCCATTCGAAGGCGCGGATCGCCTTGGTGTGCAACCGCAGGTTGACCGCGACGGCGTCGACCGCCTGGGCGAGCGTGTTGTTCTTCAGCAGCGAGTAGCCGCGATCGATCGCGTTGTCGGTCTCGACGTGGGACCACAGGGCGTGCCCCTCGGACAGCCCGAGCCGTTCCCGCACGTCGCGCGCATAGAAGCCGTCGGTGAACACCTCGAAGAACCCATTGCCGACGAGCACCTCGTCGACGCGATCCTTCGCCTGCTCGGACGCCGACGGCTGCGAGCCCATCGCGACCGGCGGCAGGCCCTCGGCCGTGGCGTTGTAGCCAATCGACTTCGCGAGCTCTTCGGCGAGATCCGCGAAGTTCTCGACGTCCCACAGGCGATGCGTGGGGACCCGCACGGAGAGCGCGTCGCCGTCCTCGACCACGGCGAAGCCATACCGCCGCAGGCGATCGGCGGCTTCGGTGGCCGTCAGCGGGTGGTCGAGGAACAGGCCGAGCGCGCGGGCCGATACGGTGATGACGCGGGCGGGGTCTCGCCATTGGCCGATCACGCCAGTCGTTCCGACGCGCTTCCACCCGTGCCGCTCGAGCAGGTGCACGACGCGCCCAGCGCCGACGAGCGGAGCCGAAGGATCGCCGCCGCGCTCGAAGCGGGCCGAGCTGTCGGTGTGCACGTTGAGCCCGCGCGCAGCCTTGCGCACGGCGACGGGATCGAACGTCGCGGACTCGAGCAGAATGCGCTTCGTCGCGGCGGTGGTCTTCGACTCCTCGCACCCGATCACACCGGCGATCGCGAGCACCTTGCTGCGGTCGGCGATCACGAGCGCGCCGAGCGGCAGGGTGACCGGCTCCTTGGCGAACAGCGGCCACGCCTTCTCGCCGGGCTTCGCGACGCGGATGATCACCGCACCATCGATGCAGTCCGCGTCGAACGCGTGGGTTGGCTGACCAAACTCGAGGTTCGCGACGTTGGTTGCGTCGACGGGGGCCGACACCGCCTCCTGGCCCGACGCGAGGATCGGGAGCAACTCCTCGGGATCGAGCTCTGAGGTGCTGCCGGACCGTTCGAGCAGGGTCGCGGTGTACGTGAGGAGTAGCTCGCCGGCCTCGTCGATCAGCTCGACCGGAGGCGGGCCGACGACGAGCGACGCGACCTCGGGCAGGCAAACGCCGCCGGCGGTGCGCCCGCGGACCTCGGTAGCGAGGCCCGCGTAGCCGTGGTGGTCGCCGCGGTTCGCGAGCAATTCGAGCGTGAAGCAGGTGCCGAACGCTGCGTCCGCGTGGACGCGTTTGACCTCGAGACCGAGGTCGTCGAACAACACGCGGACCTCGCGCGGGTCGGCGGGCAGCGCGACGAACTGGCGCAGACGATCGACGGAGATCTTCATCGGGCACCCCGCAGGGCCGCGTGGACGCGGAGGTCGGTCTCGTACAGCGAGCGGATCTTGTGCACACCCGCGGCCTGAGCCGCCATGCGAGCGGTGCCGAGGCCGAACGCGATGCCGCTCACCTCGGCGGGGTCGTAGCCGAACTCGCGGAACACGTTCGGGTGCACCATGCCCGCGCCCAGGATCGTTACCCAGCCGGCGCCGTGGCACGCGTCGCAGCCCGCCGTGTCGCACACCGTGCAGGCGAGGTCCACGCCGACGGAAGGCTCCGTGTACGGGTAGAACTTTGGCTTGAACCGGACGCGATGATCGCCGTACAGCGACTTCGCGACGAACGCGAGCACCCCCTTGAGGTGCGCGAACGTAAGGCCGCGATCGATCCAGATGCCCTCGAATTGGTGGAACATCGCGAGGTGGGTCGCGTCGACCGCTTCGTTCCGGTACACGCGTCCCATCGACGCGACGCGGATCGGCAGCGGCGGCTTGCTCTGCAGCACGCGCGCCTGCACGGTCGTCGTGTGCGACCGCAACAGCAGTCCCCCAGACACCCAGAAAGTGTCCTGCATGTCGCGCGCGGGGTGGTGCTTCGGGATGTTGAGCGCGTCGAAGTTGTAGTACGCGGTCTCCACCTCAGGGCCGTCCACCACGGTGAACCCGAGCTGACGGAGCACCGCCAGACAACGCGCTTCGACGACGGTGAGCGGATGACGGGCCCCGCGAAGCGGCGCCGTTCCAGGCATGGAAAGGTCCAGCCACTCGGCGTCCAGCCGCGCCGCGACGGCGGCCGCTTCCACGATCGCCTTGTGGGCGTCGATCTCAGCGGTCGCGGCGGCCATCGCTTCATTGAAGCCCGCCGCGAACGACGGGCGCTGTTCGGCGGGAAGCTCTTTTAGCGACTTCAGCGCTTCCTTGAACGGGCTCGCTTTGCCGGCCCACGCGCGCCGAACGTCGTCTACGGCGTTTGGCGTGGTGGCTGCGGCGAGCTCGGCTCGGAAGCGGGTGAGCAGGGCGTTTGCGTCGGGGCGTTCCATGGCTCCTCTTCGGGGGAGGAGCTAACGCGCGGAGCGAAGGTCGGCGCGAACATGCCGTAGGGCTCCGCGTTCGTGCCGTGATGGACGAGGTGCGCGCGGCGGATGCGCTCGAAGTACGCGAACCGACGCAGCCCGCCAAGCGGAAGCCGCCCGTGGATGAACCCGTCGTGGACGAGGAAGTAGGCGAGGCCGAACGCGGTCGCGCCGACGCCGATCCCGAACCCGACGTGGAACACAGCATGGCCGTTGACCAACATTCCAAGGCTGCCGAGAAAACACAGCAGCGCAGCGGGCGGCGCGTGCGACGCCGACAGCAGATCGTTCGAATTCAACGCGCGGTTGCCGGGCCGGTGGTGCGGCTCGTGCCACGCCCACAGCGGGCCGTGCCACAGCCGCTCGTGGACGAAAGACGCCCACAGCTCGAGGCCCAACGCAGTTGCCAGCGCGAACAGGAGCACGATCATGCCCAACGCTCCAGGTAGTGGCCGAGGTGGACCTTCTTGCGCGTCGATGCCGACGACATCATCCGCACGACGCCGAACACGGGCTGGCGTGGCCACGGGCGATCGTAGCGACCAAAACACCACGCGATTCCCGCGTAGGAGCACGGGTCGCGGCCGTCGATCGCGTAGCGGTTGTTCAGCTCGACGAGCGTCGCAAACGCGTCGCGCGGGTCCTCCGACCAGGCGAGCACACGTTTTCCCCACAACATGCGCAGGTAGTTGTGGATCTTTCCCTCGCTGCGCAGCTGCCGTTGGGCCGCGTTCCAGATCGGGTCGTGGGTGGCCGCGGCGTCGAGGGTGGCGAGGTCGTAGATGGCCTCGCGCGGCGTGGGCACCTCGCGTTCGAGCGACTCGCGGGCCCACGCAGGAAGCCCTTCGTACACGAACGCGAGCGGGTTGCGCGCGGCGGTGTGGAACGCGAGCTCCCGCCAGGTGACGAGCTCGTCGAGGAAGGTCGAAGCCTCGGTCGACACACCGAAGGGCTCGGTTTCGCCGGGCGCTACGGCGCGCACCGCAGCGACGATCTCGTGCGCGCTGATCGCCCCGAAGTGAAGCCACGGCGACAGGCCGCTCGTCGCGTGTTCATCCGGGTGCCGACGCCCTTCGTCGTAGCGCGCGAGGCGACCGACAAAGTCTTCCAGCACGAGACGACCCGCCGCATGGCCGCCCGTGATCGGACACCGCGCCAGCTGCGCGATCGGCAGCGTCGAAAGATCGGTCGGGCCGTCGGGCCAGGTCGCGCGCACGTCTGCGGGCACCACGACCCTCGGCAGGTCCAGTCCCGCGAGCGGATCGGCGCACGGCGAATCGTGGGCGAGCAGCTTCGGGAGGGCGCGGCGAAAGTCGAACGCGCGCTTGTAGTCTTTGTCGGCGGCCGCGAGCGGAACGAGCCCGTTGCCATCGACCACCTCGAGCCGCACGTCAAGACGCGCCCCAGCCGCCTCGACCATCGCGGGGTGGAACAGGCACGGCCACTCGTCGGTGACCACCACGGCGGCATGGTGCGCGAGCGCCTCGAGCAGCCCCCGCCCGGCCCCGACCGACGGCTCCACGTACGCGTGGTACGCGATCGGGCTCGACCCGTACCGCGCGCGCTGATCGGCCATGCCCTCGATCACGAACGCGTGCACCCGACGGCTCGCCCACGGACCGTCGACGCGTATCGCCTCGAGCACGACGAGGCCCTTCCCGAGCTCCTTCGCCCACGCGATCGCGCGGTCGAGCGCGAAGTTCGCGTGCGTCCGACGCGCCGCGATGCACCAGTAGAGGACGAATTCGCGCTCGGCCCGCACGGGCGCGTCGTTCGAGACACGCAGGCGCAGAGCGTCGAACGCGGGTTTCATTTCACTTCTGCGAGGGCCGCGAGACGACCTGCAGCCGCGCCGAACGTGGAAACGAGGACCAGATCGTCGGTCGACGACGCCTCGAGCCCCCGCACGGCCGGACCGCCGAGGAACACGACGATGCTGGGGTCAACGGCCGAACGCAGGCGCGACGCGAGCGAGCGGACCTCCGCCTCCTCCATCGTGCGCATCACCGACACCGCGATCGCGCGCGGTCGAACCGTTCGAGCCATGCGCGCGAGCTCGGAGATCGGCAGGTCGGCGCCCAACCACGTCACGCGCCAACCCGACAACGCGAGCTTGACCGCCACGGCGAGCAGACCGAGCTCGTGCTGCTCACCAGGGGCCGTCGCACAGGCGATGCGAGGGCCATCCACCGGGCCGTTCCCGATCGCGTGCAGCATGCCGATCATGCGCTCGCGGCACCACGCCGAGAGAAAATGCTCCTGCGCGATCGTCATCCGACCACCGGCCCACTCCTCTCCCGCCCGCCACAACAGCGGCATGTACACCTGGTCCAGCGCTCGCTGGAACGACAGCTGATCGAGCTCAGGCGCCGCGCGCTGCGCGACCTCCGCGTCGAAGTTTCGCAGCGCGGAGAGCAGACGCTCCACGAGTGGCTCCGCGCTGGCGTCGGGAGCCACCGTCACGATCGCGGGCGCGGAGCGCGCAAGCGACACCGCCTCTCCGATCGGGTGGCCGAGATCGACCAGCCCCTTCAGCCGCTTGAGCACCGAAACGTCGGCGTCTGAGTACTCGCGGTAGCCGCTGTTCGTCCGCTCGGGATCGAGAATTGCGTACCGGCGCTCCCAGGCGAGCAGCGTCGCGCGCGGGATGCCGGTCATCGTCGAGACGGTCTTTACGCGGTAACCCACGTCGGCTCCCCATTGAACAAGCCGACGATCGCACCTTGCGCCGCGTGCCACAACCGGCCGAGCGGACTTACGACTGCGCGCTCCTGCAGCGCCAGCACGCCCTTCCGACGAACCACGCCGCCGATCGCTCGGTACACGCGGGACGCGATGGCGATGCTGATCCGCGCGCGAAGCGGCAGGTACCGCAACCCGGCCTCGCCACGTCGGTAGTGGACGTCGGCGCGGTCGAGCAGCCGCAGCACGACCCGGTGCACGCCATCAGGTCGAGCCCTGCCGGACACCACGAAGTCCGACAACACGCCCTCCTCCGCGAGCCAGGTCGCCGGCAGGTACACCCGGTCGTTCTTCGCGTCTTCACCGACATCGCGGGCGATGTTCGTGAGCTGCATCGCGAGCCCCAGCTCGGCGGCGGGCTCAGCCGCGCGCGGGTCGCGTGCCCCGAGCAGCGGCGCCATCATCAGCCCGACTGTCCCAGCGACAGCGTGGGCGTATCGGATGAGCGCAGCCTCGTCGGCGATCCGCACCGCGCCGACGTCGGAACCCACGCCGTCCAGCAGCTCCAACGCCGCCCCGACCGGCACGTTGCGCCGGTACACGATCTCGAGGAATGCGTTGATCAACGGCCTCGGAGCTTCGTGACCGAGCAGCTCTGCGCGCATCGCCGCGAGCTCGGCCGGGTCCTTGCGGTCGTCGATCGCGTCATCCGCGGCTCGACAGAAGGCGTACACGATCGCCGCGTCGTCACGCGCGTCGGCGGGCAGCGCCAGGCTCGCGAGCGCGAACGTGCGCCCGTGGGTGGCGAGCGACGCTCGCGCGGCCGCGATCGTGTCGCTCACGACGCGACCCGGAGGCGAGCCGGCACGTCGATCGGCGTCGCCGGTCGCTCCATCACCTTCTCGAGCACGCGCGCCGAGTTGAGCACACCGGGCAGACCTGCGCCGGGGTGCGAGCTCGCCCCGCAGAAGTACAGGTCGCCGACGTCCTCCGAGCGGTTGTGGTAGCGGAACCACGCCGACTGCAGGAGGTTTGGTTCGAGCCCGAACGCCGCGCCATCAACGCTCCGCAGCTGCTCCTGGAAGTAGCGCGGGTCGACGAACTTCTTCGTCACGATGCGGCTCTTCACGCCGGGCATTCCGCGCTGCTCGAGGCTGTCGAGGATGCGATCGAAGTAGGGCTCGGCGTTCGCTTCCCAGTCGATGCCGCTGCGCTGGTTCGGTACCGGCGAAAGCACGTAGAACCCGTCATGGCCCGCGGGAGCGAGCGACGGATCGGACGCGGTCGGCCGGTGCAGGTACAAGGAGAAGTCGTCGGCCAGCACCTTCTTGCGGAAGATGTCGTCGAGCAGGCCCTTGTAGCGGGGACCGAGCACGATCGTGTGATGGGCGACGTCGTCGTAGTGGCCCTTCGTTCCGAAGTAGCCGACGAACAGGCTCATCGACGGCGTCTTGCGCGCGATCGAGCGGTCCGTGTTGGTCCACCGGTGCTTCGCGTCGACGAGCTTCGTGTAGACCATTGACGGGTCCGCGTTGCACACCACGGCCGACGCGTCGATCCGCTCGCCGCTCTCGGTCTCCACGCCCACGGCCTTGCCGTTTTCGACGAGGATCTTCGCCACCGGAGTGTTGCAGCGGACCTGCACACCAACCTCGTCGAGCACCTTCACCAGGCTGCGGACGAGCGCGCCCGTACCGCCCTTCGGGAAGAACACGCCCCACTTCCGCTCGAGCCAGTGGATGAGCAGGTAGATCGACGGCGTGTTGAACGGGTTGCCGCCGACGAGCAGCGGCTGGAACGTGAACACCTGACGCAGGCGCTCGTCCTTGATGTAGTTGCTGACCATGGTGTACACGGACTGATCGCTGCGCAGACGCATCATCTCCGGAACGATGCGCAGCATGTCCGAGAGGTTGTCGAACGGCTTGTCGGCGAGCCGGGTATACCCGACGTCGAAGATCTCCTTGCTCTTGGCCGCCATGCGCTTGTAGCCGTCGACGTCGTCGGGTGAGAACTGACGGATCTGCTCGATGATGCGGTCTTCGTCCCCGACGTAGTCGAACTTGGACCCATCGGGGAAGGACACCCGGTAGAACGGGTCCACCGGCATCAGCTCGTAGTAGTCGCGCGGATCGCGGCCGAGCAGCGTGAACAGTTCGTCGAACAGGTGCGGCGCGGTGATGACGGTGGGACCGGCATCGAACTGGAAGCCGTCCTGCCGGAACACCGCCGCCCGCCCGCCCGCCTCTGCGTTGGCTTCGAGCACGAGCACCGGCCAGCCCATGGCGCGCAACCGCACCGCTGACGCGAGGCCACCGAACCCCGAACCCACAACGATGACCGGCTTCATGAGCGCACCCCGAGCGCCGTCGGCGCCGTCGATCGAAGTTGACTGACGAGATCGCGCGCGATGCCCGCGAGGTCGGGCACAGCCGACAGCGACGGATCGCGCAGGATGCGCGTTTCAAGGGCCTCGATCTTCTGGCGCAGGCGACCGAGAGCTCCGCCTTCTTGGAACCGGCGAACCCAGTGCGCGACGTCGTCGTCGGTCGTCTCCTCTCGCGGCTTCTCGAGGACGGCGACCAGCGCCTGCTCGTCGACCGGGTGCAGCTCGAGGTGGGCCGCGACCACGGCGCTCGGCTTGCCCTCGCGAACGTCGTTCCCACGGCGATCGCGGCCCTTGTCGCCCCACAGGTCGAGCACGTCGTCATACACCTGGTACAGGACGCCGATCGTCGCGAACGGCGCGGCGAGAGCTGCGGCCGACGTCGGCGACAGGCGCGCGATCAGCGCGGCTCCTTCGATCGGGAGCGCGAGCAGCGCGCCCGACTTTCCCGCGGCCACCGCCTCCCAGGACGACCAGTCGAGCTTGCGCCCGCCCAACAGCGTCATCTCGGACGATTGGCCGCGCACGGTCTCTTCACACGCCTTGGCGACGGCGCGCATCAAGCGGAATCGGATGGCGTCGTCCACCTCGACGCTCTCGACGGCGCGGAACGGCAACATGAGCAGCAGGTCGCCCGCGTTGATCGCCTGGGCGGCGCCGTGGCGGGCCCACAGGCTCGGCCGCCCGCGGCGAACGCGATCGCCGTCTTGCAGATCGTCGTGAACGAGCGTCGCGTTGTGGACGAGCTCGCAAGCGGCGGCCCAGGAGAGCACCCGTTCGCGACGCAGTCCGAGCGCGTCGGCGGCGGCGAGCGCGAGGCGGGCGCGCGTTCGGCTGCCGCCCGCGCCGAGGTGCTCCTGCACCATCGAGCCGAGTCGGTCAAGACGATGGCCCACCGCGAGGTGGATCATGCGCGCCTCGACCTCGTCGAGCCCCGTCGACAGAGCGAGACCCAGAGGCTCGCTGCGAGCGGTCTCGACGAACAAGGTGTTTTCAGCTGTGGTTTCCATCAAACCTCCACGAGAAAGGGCATGCGGGCCATGGCCGAGGCGAGCTCGACCGGGCCAAGGTGATCGGCCAGCCATGCACGACGCGTGCCGGCTGGAAGTCGAAAGAACGCAGCGAAGAACGTCTTGAGCTGCGACGGGGACAGGCGCGCCACGACCTGCGCGCCAGCGATGTGAAGCAGCCGCTGCGCCCGCCGCGACGCGGGCCAGAGGGCGTTCCAGGCGGCCGGACCGGCGGCCTCTACCCGGCCCTCGACGTTCGCGGCGAGGGAGGCTGCGAGTACCGGGGCAGCCTCCACCAGGCGTGCGAGCAGGTACCCCGTGGACGGGTTCACCATGCCGGCGTTCGATCCGAACCGAACGAGGCGATCCGGCCCCGGAACGGGAGCGTCGAGCGCGATCACGCACCGCTCTACGCCAACCGAACCTCCGGAAAGGCCGAGCTTCGCAAGCCGGGCGTGAAGGCGGTCGCGCAGGCCGTCGAGATCGATGACCCGGGTCGCGAGCGACGTCTCTTCGACGAACACCCGTTCTCCGTCGGGCATCGCGTACAAGAAGCTTCCGTCGTCGCCGAATTCCATCCAGCGCATGTCCTGGCCGAGGTCGCCCTCGATCACCTCGCCCCACGCAACCTGGAACAGGCTTGCGCCTTCGGGCGACCCGGTGGCCTGCACGACGACGCGAGCGGTCACGTCCGTGTCCGGTCCAATCACGCGAGAGCCGTCCGCGCCGTGCTCGACACGGTCCAGGCGCCCGGTCAGGAACGTGACGCCGGTCGCCTCGCAGCGGTCGCGCAGGATCGCCTGCCACCGTGCGCGATCGACCCGTCCGTACAACCCTTGTACATACTCGGTACGATGGGTCTGGACGGACACCCGCGACCACACGGCGGCCATCGCCCCGGCAAGCTCGGCGTCAGCGACGTCATCCACCCAGACGCCGTACACCGGCCCCCAGGCTGCGTGCGGAACGGGCGCCAGACACGCGACGCGAAGGCCGGCAGCCCCACACGCGGCGGCCGCCAGCATCCCGGCGGGGCCCGTTCCAGCGATGGCGACATCGAACCGCGTGTGCATACAGACTTTGTATACACTTTGTACACGGTCGTCAACTGACGGCTGTCACCTCTGCGGTAACATTCGGTCCATCGCCGCTTCTTGCAGCCCGAGCGTCGCGTTGCAGGCGTTCGACCGCTCGGCGAGCGCCACCTCGACGACGCGCGCGACCAGCGCACACGCCGCCGCGAATTGCGGCTCCTCGGCCGCGCAGGCGCCATCGCGCGCGGCCTGATCCACCGTCAGCGCGACCACCGGCACACACGCCGCCGCAACTGCGGGATCCGTGGGGCCTCCAGCCGCACTGAACCGTCGCTCGGCGACGTCCCCCGTCGAGGCGATCGCTAGGAACGCGTCGCCGCCAAAGTCGTCTGCGAGGCCATCAGGGGCCACCACGAACGCTCCAGCAGCGATCGCAGCCCTCGCCTCGGACCGCGCAGTCGGGGTCAAGAACACGCGGTCGACCTCGTTGATGTCCACAGGCAGCCACGTCCGCGACTCCGCGCGGGCGCGCGCGAACGCCGACCCCGTGTTGGTCGCGTCGATCGCGAGTCGTCCACGCGCCTCACCCGTGCCCGCCCGGCCCCCCGCATACGAGAGCACGTCAAACCCGACGAACAACCCGGCGCTCCCGACGCGCATCCGATCGGACGACGCCGCCGTGGCTCCGAGCGATCGAACGGGGGCGTCAAGCGCGTACGTTCCAACCGCGACGTTTGCGTAGCGATCCCCGTCCACGCCGAGCGCCACGAACGACACGTTCGGACCGTCGACGACGACGGGGAGGCCGAAGATGTCACCGGTACGAACGATCCGATCGAGCAACACGAGCGGCGCGAGGCCCTCGCGCGGGTCACCCACTCCGGCGCGGAGCTCGCCGAGCCCGGACCATTGGGCGCGGAGCTGATCATCGACGGTCGCCGTCTCCGGACCGAGACCCTGCACGATCGCGTCGACCTTTGCGACCTCGGCCCGCAGGCGCGCCCGACCGTCCAAAGGACCGGTCCCCACGACCACGAGCAGCTCCACCTCGGGCTGCGGAACGTTTCGACGGACGATGACGGGCGGGCGACCCGGCGATTCGACCGTCACGTCGACGATCAGCTCGTCGAGGCCACAGTCGCCCACGTCCTTCTCGACGAGCACGGACGCCCCGAACAGCTCGGCGGCCGGTCGCTCGACGTTCGTGAGATTCAACGCTCCGCACCGCGAGCGGATGAAGACGCGATGCACCTCCTCGGGTGGCAGCGACATCACCGTGCAACCGTCGAGTTGCCCACCGCGGAACGTGGCGCTCGGCTCCGTCGGGTCGACCACGCGGGTGATCCCGTCCACGTCGAGGCGAACCCGCCAGCGCGGCCCCGCCTCGCGCGACGTCGCCGGGAACGCGCCGATCGCCGACGTCAACGACGTCGTCCACCCGTCGAGCGCCTCGCCGTTCGCGAGCGCGAAAGCGTCGGGCTCCCCGATCCTACGGCTGGTGTGGATCGGCGGCGCATCGTCGGCCCGACACAGGTCCGCGCGCGCGCCGAGCTCGGTCTCCATCGCGATCAGCAGCAGCGCTTTGTCGACGTCATTCCCAGCACGGCTCGCCAACGCTCCCGCAGGGCCGCGAAGCTGGCCCCGGTAGGCTTCGGTCACGATCGCGTCGCGCACGAACGAAAACACCGCCTCAGGGGTCCCTAGCGCCCGCGCGCGCGCGATCGGGTCGTCGAGCGCGGCCTCGGTCCGGTACGCCGCGAGCTGTCGCTTCGCCTCCCCGACCGTCGGCGAAGGCACCTCATGCACCTCCAACAGCGTCGGGCGCTCCCGCACCGGCGCCTCCGAAACCGACACCTCGGGGACGACCTCATGGGGCTTTTGTGGCGGCGACTGCCAACACGATGTTGCGAGGGCGAGAATCCACACGCCTTCCACGTTACGCGGCGGCTACGGAGGGGCCAATGTCCGAGACTGCGTATGTCGGTGACACGGTGTCGGGAGCGCGCCTGAAGCACCATTACGGCGAACACGTGCATGTGCTCGCAGACACCTGGTCGCAGTCGATCCTGGCGCGCGTGTCCCATCCGGACACCAAGACGCCAGAGCTCCACGTCCTGCTGAACGCCGCCTACCGTCGTCTGCTGCAGGCCGCGTCCGAGCAGCTCCCGACCAAGGCCTTCGATCTCCCGACGCGCATGACAGCGAGCGAGCCCCGGGCGAGGCTCGTCGGGCGAGCCGTCGATCGCGACCACAAGATCGTCGTCGTCGACGTCGCGCGCGCCGGCATGATCCCCGCGCACCTGTTCCAGCTCGGGCTGCACGAGCTCGTCGAACCCGACAACGTGCGCGTCGACCACCTGTTCATGGATCGCGCCGCAGACCCCGTCACGGGCGCGGTCACCGGCATCGCGTTCCACGGCAGCAAGATCGGCGGCGAGGTCGGGGGTGCGACGATCTTCGTGCCCGACCCGATGGGGGCCACCGGGCGCTCCATCGTGGCCGCCCTCGACCACTACGCGAAGAACGTGGCCGGGACCCCCGCGCGCCTCGTGACGTGCCACCTCATCGTCACGCCCGAGTTCATCCGGTACGTCACCACGCACCTCCCCGGTGTGGTCATCTACACGTTGCGCGTCGATCGCGGACTTTCCACTCCGGAAGTGCTCGCAACGGTTCCTGGCGCGCGCTGGAGCGAGGAGCGGGGCCTCGACAAGACGGACTACATCGTCCCCGGCGCCGGCGGCCTCGGCGAGCTGATCAACAACGCGTGGACGTGACCCCGTGTCCGAAGCACCCCTCGTCGAAGCACCGCTGAGCGACATGACGATCGTGGCCCGCGAGGTGTTCGCGGACCTGAAGAGCAACGTCGTCGGCTACGCTCTCGCCGGCACCGCCTATCTGGTCGCGACGACCCTCCTTGTCGTCGTCGCGATCGGACTGATGGGCCTGTGCATCGCGCCTGGGCTCGTGAAGCAGGACGAGACGCTGATCGTCATCGGGGCCGTCGTCGGGATGATCCCCTACATGGGCCTGATCTTCGCCTTCGTTTGGATCGGCTTCCCGTTGATGAGCGCGTCCCTGCTGCGGGCGCTGCACGCGCAACGAACCGGCGGAGACGCGATCGGCTTCGGTAGCCTGTTTGCCGGCAGCGGCGACCGCACCTGGCCGATCGTGCTGTTCTACATCCTGTCGCAGATGCTCATCATGGTTGGCGGCGTGTTCTTCTACATCCCCGGCCTGATCGCGTTCGCCGTCACCACGTTCGCGTTCCCGATCGTCGTGTTCGAAGACGCGACGCCGGTCCAGGCGCTGCAGCTCGGGTGGGACCACGTGCGCCGCAACGCGGCCTGGCACGCAGGCGTATGGATCCTGCTCGTCCCGCTGTTCGTCGCCCTCGAAATCACCGTGATCGGGCTGCTGTTCGCGTTCCCGCTCCTGGCCGCCTACCAGCTCATCGCGTACCGGACGGCGTTCGGACCGAACGGCGCGCTCACAGCGTCCGCAGGACCTCGTCCAGCATGACGCGGGTGACGCCGTAAAGGGGCGGGATCCCCTCGCCCGGCGCGAGGCGTCCTGAAAGGTTCGAAGCCGGCTCCAGCGGAACGTCCGACACGTAGTACAAGAACCGCACGTCCACGTCGGGCCGCACGAGCCCGAGCCGACGCGCCTCGTCGAGGCGTCGCCAGTAGTGCGACCCCTCCATCTCGAGGCCCACGCACCGCCAGAGATGGCGATAATAGCCGAGCATCTGGCGGTTCTGCAGCAACGTGCCCGGGACCGTCAACATCGGCCCGCTGTGGACGTGCCGACCGGCGAGCGCGATGCGAAGGCGGTTGATGTTGAGCGAGACAGGCAGAGTCGCCAGTGTGTCATCGGCCTGATCGACGAACGCGGTGGGCATGAGCACGTCCCCGCGCGCGCCGACGAGCGCGCCCGCCTTGCCGATCACGCCAAGGCTGCGGATCCGATGACCGAACAGGGTAATGAGCGACCCGAGGATCTCGCTCGCCTGCTGCCCGAACGCGAAGTCGACGTTCACGACCACGCGCGGCCTACCGTCCGACGGTGCCTTGGGGAGCAGCGGATCCGCGCTCTGGCCTGCGAGCTTGCCGAGGTCGACGAGCCCGACCTGAATGCCGGTAAACGCCGTCTCGTCGAGCGAAGAGAGCCCGAGCGCGTGTTCGGCGAGGCGGCGCTCGGTCGCGCGGTTCGGCTCGGCGGCCATCCAGTCGCGCGCCAACGCGTAGACGAGGTCGCGCGGCACCACCCACGATTCGCGCATCAGCGGGTGGTTCGTGCTCCGACCCCACGCGACGACCTCGTCGGCCCGCGCGGCGAGCCACGGCGAAAGGCAATTGCGCACCGAGTGCGTGTTGCTGCTGATCACGTGCACTTCGGCCCGCGCGTGATCCGGCCCTACGAGAGCTTCGACCGCCTCCGCGATCTGCGCCACCCACGTCTCGGAGTGGCGGCTGTTGTAGTTGTGGTGCTGCCGCTTGAGGCGCACGGTGAAGTCTTCGTGGTGAAACGCGATCGCCTTCAGGCGGGTGCCGAGGTCGTCGGGCCAGATCCGCTGAAGACCGGCGCGTTCCTCGACCGACAGCGCAAGCGACCCGATCTCGCCCGCGAGCAGCTGGTTCATCATCTCGGGCTGCTCGAGCCGGTTGCGGATCTTTCGAACCTCGACCGCGTACACACACAGGCACGACAGGAAGTCGATCAGGTCCGAGATGCCGTCGCGAAGCAACACCATGCTCTTGCCGGGCAGCATCTCCCAGGTGGAGCGCGGCCGCGCGGCGGTGGTGACCGGCCTGAACGCGCGATCGGGGGCTCCGTGAATCGGCGGTACGTCATCCGTCAGGAACCAGAGAAACGTCGTCCCGACGTTTTCGGGCAGCCGCCGCACCGCGTACGAGAGGGCCCCGATGTCGATCGCCTCGGCGCGAGCCCCCGGGTGAAGCGCGGGCTCCATCGCGAGGTACAGCGGCACGAGGCGATCAATGTCGAGCTCCCCCTCGGAGATCGCCCGGAACAGCTTCGCCATGAACGCATCGAACGCCGCAAACAACCCATGTTTTTCACGAAGGATCCGACCGAACGCCTGAGCAAATCCGGGTGAGCGCTCGAAGATCGCCAGGAATTCGTCACCCGGCAGGCGCGACCCCTGCACGTCGCCGCGCGCGCGAGCCGTGTACCGGCGCCGCTCGTCAAAAAGGGCCGCGCGCTCTCCGAAGTAGTGGCCCGGCACCACGGTGGAGCGCACGTTTCCGGACGGTTCGACCACGTCCACCGCTCCCGCCGCGAGCAGGAACACGTCCCGACCGCGATCTCCGAGGTTGAACAGCTGGTCGCCGTCCGAGGCCTCGAACGGCATCAACCGTGGTCGGAGGGACGCTTTCTCGTCGGGACCGAGAAACCTGAACGGATAGGTCGTATCGAGCACGTCGGCCATCTGGTTGCCTCACGGGCGAAAGGATACGCGATCTGCAGGAGGTCACGATGGGCGACGCTCACGCAGCGCTCGAGGCTCTCCGACACAAGGACGGAGGGCTCGGCGTCGAACTCTCCACCGAGCGCGCGAGCGCCCTCGGGCGTGCCGGGCGCAAGCTGGACGACACGGTCGCTACGTGTGCCGCGTCGCTCGTGGCACTCGAAGCCGCCCCACCAAATCACCGGGCTGCGGCGCTCGCGGCGTTCCGGCAGGCGCGCGAGTTGGCCCTCGAGGCGCGCTGGGAGATGGTCGTCGTTCGGGAGTGCATCGGACTGTGGCCGCACCACGACGTCGACGCGCATTGGCGCATCCCCCAGGCGCGCTGACGTCAAACGCGCGCGACCGCAGGTGGTGCGACCAGCCACGATGACGCGACCAGCCACGCCCACACGAGAAGGTTGGCGATAGCGGGGATTGAGAACCCGGCGTCGAGCTGCTCACCGACGAAGAACGACACGTACCAGAACGCGACGACCGCCCCCGCGACCACGCGCCCGCGCATCGTCGCTGGAAACGCTGCAGCAATCGCCGCGATCGCTACACACATCGGCAACATGTCGTAGTGGTGTACGTGGGGGTTCGCGAGCGTCCCGGCCGCGAAGAACGCCCCCGCCGCCTCAAGCGACATCGGCCTCCGCGGGCCGCCAAAGCGCCACACCGTAAGGCCGATCACGGCGAGGCCCGCCGTTACCGCGACCAGGTCGGTCGTCACCCCGACGCCGAGGGCGCTGCGGGCGAGCGCGTACAGGTTGTGTTGATGGGCGGCGGGGTACTCGGGCAGGCGATCAAGACGCGAGACGAGGCCCGCCACCTGAACGTACTCGATGAACCGTTGCGGTCCGAACGCGCCGGCCGCGAGCACCGCGGCGGCCAGGGCTCCGACGAGGAACGCGACGATCGCCCTCCACCGCCCCAGCGCCAGCGGCACCCACCCGAGGCCCAACGTCCAGCTCGGCTTGCAGGCCAGCAGCGACAACACCGCGCCCGCCACGCCGTCGCGGTCCCGGGCGAGCGCCAGCGCCCCCGCGGAGGCCACGGCCAACGTCATCAGCCCGTTCTGGCCCAGCGCGTACGCATACAGGCACGTGGGCGACGCCAACACGAGGATCGCCACGGTTGCCGGGGCGAGGCGCCGGCCCGAGAGCGCCGCGACACAGACCGACGCGCACGCCACGCTGACCAGCGTGACGAGCCCCTGAATCGCAGCCGCGATTTTATAGTCGAACTCGCCGAGGAACCCGTACCAGAACGCCGCCGGAGGCGGGTAGAAGAACGCGCCGACCCGATCGGCCCGCTCGTTCCACAGCGACGCGCCGCCTTCCAGGCCGAGGACGATCGGGCGATGCGCGTCCGCGCTGTACATCTGCGCCGGGTCCGCCGCGACGGCGTGGCCCGCAGACCAGAAGTGCCCGAAATCGCCCACCTTCCCGACCGCGAGCGGCAACATACCGAGGTACATGCCGCCAAAAAACAAAGCGCCCGCGAACCTCGCGAGCGCCCGTCGATCGTCCGTCACAGCGCGACGACCTTGGAGGTCAGTGGGCGCCGTGCGCGTGAACGTGAACGTCCCAGGAATGCGTCTCGAGCTTGGGGTCGGAGACCGGAAGCGCAGGCATCCGCGTGAGCATCTGGGTCGCGAACGTCACGAGCGCGCCGAGGCAGCCAATCCACACACCCAGGCTGATGACGAGGAAGTTCACCCAGGGGAAGTCCGGGCCTTTGAAGATCGACGGCATGACGAGGAGCGTGCGCTCCAGGAACACGCCGAGCATCATGCAAAGCATGAGGGCGACGAACGGGCCGCGCATCTTCTTGATCCCACGCGACAGAAGCACGGTGAACGGCATGATGAAGCACATCACCGCGACCACGCGGGCCATCGGGCCCCACTGCGGCAGCACGATGCGAAGCATCAGGAAGTCCGTCTCTTCGGGCATGTTCGTGTAGTAGATCGGCAGAATCTGCGAGAACGTCATGTAGGCCCACGCCATCGTGAACGCGAGCAGCATCTTGCCAAGGTCGTGTGTGTGCGACGGCTTGATCCAGCCGCGCAGACCGAGCCAGTCGAGCCCGATGAGCGAGAACACGCCGATGGACTGCATCGCGAGCCAGAAGCTCGACGCGAAGAACCAGCCGCCGAACATGTTCGAGTACCACAGCGGGGACAGCGACATGATGAGGTCGAACGCGATCATCGACATGATGAAGGCGTAGGTGAAGCCGAGCACCACGCCAAGACCAGCCTGCAGCTTGTCCGAAGCCTCCCGCTCCTTCGCGACGTCCGTGGCGCCGCCGATGACCATGTTCCACCAGCCGGGCGCCTTGTCGCCGAGCCGAAGCTTCGCCATCAGCAGGTCAGGGCGCAGGGACGAGCGGAGGTAGATGAGGTCGAGGAGGACCATGAAGCCGACGCCGAGCACCTGGCGCGCGATGAACGTGCCGGGCGACAACCAGAAGGGCTTCGCCGCGAACAGCACCGCGATGGACTCGGGCGCGAGATGGACCGGCCCACCTTCGACGATCGTGCTGGGGTGCCACGGGAACACCCGAAGGCCTACGATCAGGAACAGGACCAGCGCGAGGTAGACGACCGGCATGAACAAGCCGAAGGTCTCGGCCACACGCTTCATGGGCCGGCTCCAGCGGGCCCACGTCAAGGTGGACACCACCGAGAACATGATCGCACCCTGGCTGATGCCGATCAGGTAGACGAGGCCGACGATCACGGCGCCCCAGGTCCAAACCGGGTCGATGAACAGGCCCGCCACGAACGCGAGCAGGCCGATGACCACAGCGCCCGCGGCGCCCGCCATCACCGGCATCGGAACTTTGCGCGTCAGCACCGCGTCGATCGCGGCGTTCACATCAAGAGGAGCGGCGCTCATTGTGGGGTCCCTGCGGGCGGAGCCTCGGCCGGGGCCGGGGCGGGAGGCTTGTACGCACCGTTGTCCAAGGTGCGGAGGTAGTGCACGATCGACCACTGTTCGCGGTCAGTCATCGCGTAGCCGTATGGCGGCATGATCTTGCTCGGGCTGCCTTCGCGGATCGTCATGTAGACACGACCGTCCGACAGGGTCGGGAGCCGGCCCGCCGAGCCCGACAGGGCCGGGATGATCGGCACGCGGCCGGGGAGCGAGAGCGGGCCCAGCTTGACGCCGTCACCGTGGCACGGCGTGCAGTAGATCCCGTACATCTTTACGCCTTCGGCCCGCAGCTCGGGGCTGTCGTCGTACGGCGATACGATCGCGGACGCCTCGGGAGACGTCTGCGGGTAGACGGGCTGGTACGACTTCGGGCTCTCCACGCTGGGATGCGAGACGACGCCCAGGGGAAGCGGTCGCATCAGCTGTTCGTAGGCCTTGACCGTCGCACCATCGACCATGTCGACGTCCCACGGGAGACCGAACGCTGCAGTGGAACCCGCCAGGCCGGCGACGACCATCAAGGCCATCGCGACCGGGACGCGAAACTTACGCATTCGGCACCTCGTAGTGCGTGTCGGCGCCAGACGTCACTTCGATGGCGCCCGAGCCCTTCAGGATCTCGATGATCTTGTCCTTGTCGGACACCGGCGCGCGGGGAAACACGATCCCGAACTTGTCGTCCGTGAACCGGGGATCCGCGATGGCCTTGTCAAGGAAGAAGCTCGGCAGGCCCGCGTGCACGAACATGCCGATCAGGGTGAACATCGCGCCACCGAGGACGGTGGGTTCGAACATCACGATCGCGAACGGCGGGAGCGCGACGACGGGCTTGCCACCGGGGTTGATCATCGGCCAGTCCGACATCGACAACGACTCGAGCAGCAGGCCCGTGCAGATGCCGGTGATCGCACCGACGAGCGTCCACCAGCGGACCGGAGACGGGCGGCCTTCGTAGACGGCCTCCTCGATCTCGTGGCGCGGCAACGGCGCGGTCGTCGACCAGCCCGAAATGCCCGCCTTCTTGAGCCGATCAAGT
Source organism: Pseudomonadota bacterium (assembly GCA_947505245.1). Taxonomy (GTDB): domain Bacteria; phylum Myxococcota_A; class UBA796; order UBA796; genus SYKL01. The sequence goes on from CANNIZ010000014.1 coordinate 21,434, forward strand.
CCGGCCAACATGGAGTCGAGGTGAGCGTAGACCGCTTTCACCGGAATGGTATCGGACATCAGTGCGCTCCCCCGCCCTTGACGGGCGGCGCGATCATTTCCTTGATCTCGGTGATTGCGACACCCGGCAGCGTCTTGGAGAACAGCAGGAACCAGAAGCTGAACCACCCGAACGCGCCGACCGTGACGCCGAACTCCGTCCACGTCGGCCAGTAGTTGGCCCAGGTGGCGGGATCGAAGCTGTGGGCCGTGGACGACACGACGATGTTGAACCGCTCCATCCACATGCCGATGTTGATGAAGATGCTGATGACGAACAGCGCGGCCGGGTTGTGGCGCACCTTGCTCCAGTACATGGGCAGCGGGGCGACACAGTTGCAGAACACCATCAGCCAGAAGGCCCAGGCGTAGTCACCCGTCATGCGCCACCAGAAGATGGCCTGCTCGTAGGGGTTCTGCGAGTACCAGGCGATGAAGTACTCCATGCCGTACGCGTAGGTCAGGATGCCGCTCGTCAACAGGCACATCTTCGCGAGGTTGTTGTAGTGCCAGTTGTTGACGTAGTCGCCCCACTTGAACAGGTACGACATGGGGATGAGCAGGGTCATGACCATGCCGCAGCCCGAATAGATGGCGCCGGCGACGAAGTAGGGCGGGAAGATCGTGCTGTGCCAGCCGGCCGTGTTCGCCATCGCGAAGTCCCAGGAGACGACGCTGTGCACGGAGAGGACGAGCGGGGCCGCGAAGGCCGCGAAGAAGCCGTATGCCGCCATGAAGTGGCGCCACTGCCGGTTGGTGCCGCGCCAGCCGAGGCACGCGACGCCGTAGATCTTCTTCAGCAAGCCGGTGCTGTGGTCGCGGACGATGGCCATGTCCGGGATGAGGCCGATGTAGAAAAACACCGCCGACACCGTGAAGTACGTGCTGATGGCGAACACGTCCCACATCAGCGGCGACTTGAAGTTCATCCACAGCTGGCGCTGGTTGGGGTACGGGAAGAACCAGTACACCTGCCAGACGCGCCCGAGGTGCAGCATCGGGAAGATGCCGGCGGTCATGACGGCGAACACCGTCATGGCTTCCGAGGCGCGGTAGACGCCCGTCCGCCAGCGGCTGCGCACCAGGTACAAGATCGCCGAGATCAACGTGCCCGCGTGGCCGATACCGACCCAGAACACGAAGTTCACGATGTACACGCCCCAGAACGTGGGGTTCGTGATGCCTGCGACGCCGAGGCCCCAGGTGATCTGGTAGTACCAGCAGTAGCCGCCCCAGCTCATCGTCGCGATGGCGAGGGCCCACGCGAAGAACCACAGCGCCGAGGGCTTGAACAGCACCCGGATGATGTCGCGATTGGCAGCTCCGTAGAGCGACGGCCGGTTGGGCTCGCCGTTCAGACCGGGCACCGCGGTGTCGTTAGTGGCGGACACGTACGCTCCATGGAGGAGAAGTCATGCAAGCGCAGCGCGCTGCGAGCTTGCGAGCAAAGGAAATCAATGGTGTTCGGACGGGGCGGGCTCGTGGCCGCCCTCAGCGTGTTCTGCGCCCTCGGCGCCATGTGCGGCATGCTCGGGCGGATGGAACGAGGCCTTGCCGAGGTAGTTGACCGCCGGGAAGACGTTCAGATCGGCGAGGAGCTCGTAGTGGCGAGCCGACTTTCGCGTGGCAGCGGGCTTCGACGCGGCATCATTCAGGTTTCCGAACGTGATCGCTTCGGTCGGGCAGGCATCGGCGCACGCTGTGAGGCGGCGCAGCGCGTCGTCGGGCACCGGCGCGATGAAGCCGTTGCCGTTCTCGATCGAGTGCGTCCGGTAGGCGCTCTTCGTCGAACGAATGCGTTGGACACAGAACGTGCACTTCTCCATCACGCCCATCGTGCGCGCAGAAGCGTCCGGGTTGAGCAGCAGGTTGAACGGCTCCGGCCACACGTACGTGTGCCAGTTGAAGCGTCGCGCGCCGTACGGGCAGTTGTTCGCGCAGTACCGCGTGCCGACGCAGCGGTTGTAGATCATCGCGTTGAGGCCGTCGATCGTGTGGTAGGTCGCCAAGACCGGGCACACCGACTCACAGGGCGCGTGGCCGCACTGCTGGCACATCATCGGCACGAAGCGGACGTCCTTGGTGAGGGTCGCCTCGGGGCGGTTCGGCGCCGCGTAGTCGGCTTCGTACCGGGCGACGCGGATCCAGGCCATCTCGCGGCCCTCGCCGACGTTCGTCTTGCCGACGATCGGCAGGTTGTTCTCCGCGTAGCAGGCGATGGCGCACGCGCCGCAGCCGTTGCACGCGTTCACGTCGACGGTCATGCCGAACCGATAGGTCGGGTGCTCAGTGAGGCCGTACCAGTCGTTGATTCCGGCGTCCGTCAGGCGCTTGTCGAGCTTGGGGTACTCGAGGTGCGTAAGCTTGCCGGGCTTGTCGGACGGCGTGTCGCCGTACTGGGCGAGCTGGCCCGCGTCCACGACGACGCCGAAGCCGCGCTGTTCGTCGGTGTCACCACCGAACGTGCTCACGAGCGACGCGCGCGCGCCGACGGCCTTCAGCGAGGCCTTCGACGACTGCCAGGCGAGGCAGCCGGCCCCGTCCTTCGCGGCCGCGAGCAGCTTGACCACGTTCTGACCGACGTCGCCCGCGTAGCGACCTGACGCCGTGCGGCCATTGCCGAACGCGATCGCGACCGCGTCCTCGCGGACGTGCGGCGTGCGCTCCACGCCCAACTGCATCGCCCCCTGGGCGGTGGTGACCTCGACGAGGTCGTTGTCCTTGAGGCCGAGCTTGTCGGCCGTCGCCGGGTTGATCTCGAGCCAGGTGTCCCACACCTGACCCGTCATCGGGTCGCTCGCCTCCTGCGCCCACGGCTCGTTCGCGTAGCGACCGTCCATGCGGAACGCGTGGCTGTAAGCGATGAGGTAGTACTCACCGGGGCCGTCGAACGTCGCCGCGGCCGAGGCGGAGGGCGTCGCGGTGACTTCGGGCGCCGCAAGCGCGGGCCGGAAGTCGGCCGCACCCAAAGACAACGAGCGATCCCAGAACTTGCGGAAGTCGGCTTCACCGGACTTCGGGAACACGTCGCGTTGCCAACGCGCCTTCACGAAGTCGAGCCAGGTGGCGGGCGTGAAGCCAATCGCCGTGGGAGCCGCCGCGACGGGCGCGACGGGTGCGATGGGCGCGACAGCGACGGGTACTCCGGCGTCAGCCGCCACGTTCGCGATCGCGGCGGGATCGGGAAGGCCCGCGGCTCGCGCGGTAGCGAGCAACACGTCGCCGACCGAGCGACCGTCGTAGAGCGGCGACATCGCGGGCTGGCGAAGCAGGAACAGGCCGTCTTGGGGCTCTTCGTCGCCCCAGTCTTCGTACAGCGACGCGACGGGGAGGATGATCTTCGCGTTGGCGGACGTCTCGCTCGTAAAGCTCGAAAGGCTCACGAACGTGTCGACCTTGGCGAGCGCCTCAGCAAATCCGGAGGCCGCGGGCAGCGCGTACACGGGGTTTGACGGGTCGTCGACCAGCAGGACGCCGACCGTGCCCGCCGCCATGTCCGCGATCAGCTGCTCGACGCGCGCGTAGCTGTGGATCGGGCCCGAGTAGGAGGGACCGACGCCGAACGTCACGCCGCCGTTGCCGCCGACGAGGTTCAGGATGTACGTCGCGGTGGCGAGGTCCGTCGCCGCCTTGGTGGCGCCGACCGTGCCGCCCGGAAGCGCGACCGCGGGACCTGCAGCGAACAGCTTCGCCATCTCGTCGAGCTGCGCCTGGGTGAGGCCAGAGGCCGCGATGGCCGAGGCGACATCGAACGCGGCGAGCGTGCCCGAGAGCGGGCCGCTGTAGCCGAGGCTCGACGCGACGATCTTTGCGACCGCGAGGGCGACCAGGGCTTCCGAGCCCGGCGTGGCCGCGTACCAGTCGTCCGCGTTCGCGCCGGTCTGGCCGCGGTGGGGGCCGACGAAGCCGAAGCGCGCGACGAAGCCGCCCGCGTTCGGGTTCCGCGCCGAAGCGTACTGCGAAGCGAGCGTCACGCTTCCCCAGTTCGTGAGGAAGTCCGCGCCGAAAGACAACACGTGCCGGGCCTTCGAGAGGTCGTAGGCGGGCAGGAAGCGCTTTCCGAACACGCGCTCAGCGGCCTCGACTTCGGCGTCGCGGCCGAGCGGCTCGAAGAACACAGCTTCGTTGTTCGTGAACGCGTTCACGAGCTCGACGATGGCGCCGGATCGGTAGCCACCGAGCCACGCGACCTTCTTCCCTGCGGCGCGCGCGGACTTGACCGCGTCAGCGACCTTGGACAACGCGTCGTCCCACGTCGTGTCCGCGCCACCTGCCGACGGAACCTTCAGGCGATCGGGCGAGTAGGCGCGCTGCAATTCGAGCAGCGCAGCCTTCGGGATCGCTGGGGGAAGCGGGGCCTGCGGGTTGCTGCCCGCATTCACGACGCGACCTTCGCGGTGGCGCGCGAGCACCGGGAACGCCGCCGGGCCCGTCGTGACCGTGGTCGCGAAGAACACGGGGTTGCCGGGGATGATCTGCTCCGGGCGCACCACGTAGGGCAGCACGGTCTCGATCGGCGTCGGGTAATAGTTCTGATCGAACCCACAGGCAGCGACGACGGACGTCCCGCTCGTGAGCCCGAGGGCGCGAAGGAAATCGCGGCGATTCAAGCCAGCCATTTTACAAAGACTCCGGCATCACTTGTGGCAGGTCCAGCAGTCCTTCAGCTCAGCTCGCCGAAGTTCTGCCTTGTCGCCGTAGTTCGTGTCGACAGACGGGTGAAAAGCATGGCAATCGAGGCACCACCCCATCTGGAGGGTCGCCTCCCGCGTCATGGTGCCCTTCGCGGGGCCGTACATCTGCGCGGCTTCTTCCCAGGTTTTGGGATCGGTGTCGGCCCGGGGCGCCGGCGGGGGCACGTTGTCACGGATTCCGGTCATCGCGGGGACCTGCCCGTGACATTCGAGGCAATCGACGCCCGCGCGGACGTGCCGCATGTGCGAGAAGTACACGAAGTCAGGGACGTCGTTCACCTTCTTCCAGGGCACGGGCTCGCCGCGCTCCCAATACTGCGTAAGCAGCTTGATCTCTGGCGATTCCTTGAGGACGTACGAGTGGCAGCCCATACACGTCGCCATCTCTGGCACACCGGCGTGGATGGAATTGCGCGCCGCCGAATGGCAGTATTGGCAATCCAGCCCGTCGAGCTGCACGTGCCGATTGTGAGGGAACGCGATCGGCTGCACGGGCGCTTTTCCCGTGACCGCCCCGGCCGCGATCTGCGTGTCATCGCCATACATGACCGTAGGCAGCAACGAGTGCGGCGCGATCGGAAAGGCGTCGCTGTTGGTGACGGCGTTGCCGGGAGAGCAGCCTCCGAGCAGGGCCGCTGTGAGCAGCACGATGTGCATCCGCGCAAGTCCTCGATGGGTCGGGCAGGGTCGGCCGATTAAAGCGTCACCGATCCGTCGTCTAGCGGGCGCAATGAATCGTGGCACCCACCGCGATAGAGCGGCTACAAGCGGTATAGGTTAAAAAGATGCTGCTGCTCGTTACCTTGTTCTGCTGTACGCCCGTGGGCTCCGCCCCTCCGGAACCCACCTCGAACGCCACGCCCATCGCGGACCCCGTCGTCGCGGCTCCTGCCATCGAGGTTCCGGCTGCCGAGCCGCCTTCGTCATCGGGCGACCTGTTGGCGGCTTGCCACGATCGAATGGAGCTCCCCGAAGCAGACGGTGAATGTAGATCCGATGCGGACTGTGGAACGATCGGCTGTGGCGGCGAGGTGTGCGCGAAGGCGGGCACGACCGGGCTCATGTTCACATGTGAAGATCGGCCCTGCTTCCATGTCGTCGAGGGGTGCGGCTGCCACGACGGGCGATGTACCTGGTCCTTGAAGGAAGGCGTCCCCGAGCGTCGAATGATCCTGAAGGGTGTTGCGCAATGATCCGCATCACGGGCGGCTCGTTGCGCGGACGTGTCGTGCGCGTGCCGGTCGCCGAGGGGATCCGCCCCACCACGGAACGCGTTCGCGAAGCGCTGTTCTCGATCATCGGCCAGGATCTCGAAGGGATTCGGTTCCTCGACGCCTTCGGCGGCACGGGAGCGGTCGCGCTCGAAGCCTCGTCCCGAGGGGCCGACGTCATCGTCCTCGAACGGGACGGCGCCGCCGCCCGTGACATCCGGGCGCGGCTCGACGCGGTGGGCGTGACGAACGTGGCGTTGGTGCCTGGAAACGTGCTTACCCACGCTCCAAAGCTCGGGATCTTTGACGTCGTATTCGCCGATCCGCCCTGGGCGGCCCCCGTGCAGCCCACGATCGACGCGCTGGCGCGGCTCGCGACCTCGCTGTTCATCTTGGAAGCCGAGTCGGCGACGGTCGTTCCGGAGCGCGCAGGGCGGCTCGTCCTCGAGCGGAGCCGGAACTACGGACGCACGACGTTGCACGTCTACCGACCGGCATGAAGTCCCTCGTCGTCCTCGGCCGCAGCCTTCACGCCTGGATCGCCGCGCGGGACGCTGCCCGCCGAGGGGTCGCCGTGCGGTTCCTGGTACCGTTCGGGGCGGCCGACGCGATGGCGCCCGTGTTTGAACCGTCGTTCGACTGGCCCGCTGTCTACAGACTCCCGCGCCATGTCGTGGTCGATGGCGCGACGCTCCCCCTCCCCCTCGACCCGTTCGAGGTCATGCACGGGATCGGCGTCCGAAGCTGGACGCTCGACGCGGCTTCGCTTGTACGCGCGAGGCTGCGCCGCCGGGCCAAAGCGACCCTGAACGACGTCGCTGTGCGCGATCTCGGCGCGCGTATGGCCGATCGGTACGCCTGCGCGTGGCTCGCCGCGCGGTACGGCACCGCAGACGCGCCCGCCGCCGTCCTCGACGCCCGCCCGGCGCGCGGCTGGATCAAGCTGTCGGACGGCGAGCAGCAGGTCCGAGACGAGGTATGGGGCGCAGGCGGCGACGTGATCGAAGGCATCGAGGTGCTCGACGTCGAGCGCGCGACCATTCGAGGGCAACCGCACGTAGTCGCGATAGAGACCCGCCACGGGCTCGAACACGTCGACGACGACCTGTTGATCGACGAACTCGACCCGAACGAGCAGGTGGTCGTCGAGTCCGACGGCCCGGACGGTGTGACCGAGTACGCCCGCCCCGCAGAAGGCGTGTGGAGGCAGGTCCGACACGACGGAACGACTTTCCGCTTCGGCCGGAAGTCGGCGAAGCGTCAGGAAATACCCGCGCTCGCGAACGTGCGCCGCTTGGGGCCCCCGGCGTCGCCGTACCCGCACCTCGCCCCGATCGACCCCTATCCGGGCTAGGCGTACTCGATCTTGACGAGCTCGATCATGCGCTTGAGCGCGTTCAACACGACCTTGTCGTCCGGGTGGCGGACCATCGCCCAGCCTTCCCCCTCGTAGGACTCGGACTTCGGCTGGCCGACCTTTGGCAACACGCGATCCACCACGTGTTCGCCGACCTCGCGCTGCGCCTCTTCGAGGCCCCGAATCTTGGAGACGCGCCCGTTCCCCTGCCCCCGGAAGAACGCAACACCCGTCGCGAACCGCCGCACCGGCGGCGTCCAGGTGTCGAACGTCATCAATTCGGCCCATTTGGCCCACATGTCGCACTGATGGGCCTCGCTCATCAGCGGCATGATTCCCGCGCCAGGCGGACGCGCCCCGACCTCGGAGACGATGGCAGCGCCGTCCTTTCGACGGAACCACTCCATGTGCGACATGCCCGTTCCCATGCCGAGCGCCTTCAACGACGCCGTATTGATCGGGTGGAACGACGTGAAGTCCGGGTCGTTCGGCTCACGGGGAAGGAACACGCAGTACTGAAGCCATGGCTTCTCCAGCACCTCGAGCGGGCCCGGGATGTAGTGGGTGCCTGAACGCCACACCGCCTCGCCGCGAATCGACACCGTCTCGCACGTGTTCTCGGCCCCGGTGACGAACTCCTCGGCCTGCCAGGGAGCGTCGGGGCGCGGCTTGATCTGCTTGAGCGCCTCTTCGAGCTCGCGCGCATCCGCGACGCGGAACGTCGCCTTGGACCCGAGACCCGCCTGGGGCTTCACGATCACGGGGTACCCGACCTCAGCGACGAAGGCCCACAGGTCGCGGTCGGACTGCAGCAGCTTGTGGCGAGCCACCGGCACACCCGAACGACGCAGCACCTCCTTCATGCGCGCCTTGTCGCGGAAATTCTTGGACGCGGCCGCGCCCATGCCTTCGATGCCGAGCGCGTCACGCGCCTCGCCGAGCGGCTCCTGGAGCTGTTCGAGATGACCGTTGAGCCGGTCGATCCGGCCGTCGAGCATGGGAGCAATGCCGCGACACCCGCGCACCAATTCCTGCGGGTCCATCGTGTCGCGGATCTGGTAGTGGGCGGCGAGCAGGCGCCGCGTCTCGTTGTCGCACGCGTCCAACGGCTCCTGGCTGATGATTCCGACCTGCACGCCCGGAAGGCGCACAAACGCCCGCGCGAACTTCATCGTCGACTCGCGGAACATTGGCGCGACGAACACGACCGACTTCATCCAGACCTCCGGCGGGCGTGTGGTAACCCGTCGGTTAATCGTACCGCCCGGAGGACATATGCCTACGCTTGTCGAGCGCATCTCGGAAGATCTCAAGACCGCCATGAAGGCGCGCGATGCGGATCGAACGCGCGCTTTGCGCGGAATTCGCGCGGCGATCATCGAGGCCGAGAAGGAAGGCAAGGGCGCGGTGACGGACGAGCGCGTCGTCGAGTCGCTGCGCAAGATGCGCAAGCAGCGCGTCGAGAGCGCCGAGGTGTACGTGTCGGGCGGCCGACCCGAGCTCGCCGTGGGTGAACAGCAAGAGATCACCGTGATCGACGAGTACCTGCCGAAGCTCGCGGACGAAGCCACGACCACGCAGTGGGTCAAGGACGCCATCGCCGCGACGAACGCGAAGACCGCGAAAGAGTCGGGAAAGATCGTCGGCGCCATCATGAAGGCGCACAAGGGCGAGGTCGATGCCGGCCTCGCGAAGAAGATCGCAGAAACCCTCCTTCCGAAAGAGTGACCATGAGCAATCCCTGGATCTATGCGTTCGGTGGTGGAACGGCCGACGGCGACGGCACGATGAAGGCGCTGCTCGGCGGCAAGGGCGCCGGCCTCGCGGAGATGGCGAAGCTCGGGCTTCCCGTCCCGCCCGGCTTCACGATCACGACGGAAGCCTGCGTCTGGTACTTCGGGCACGACGAGAAGTGGCCCGACGGCCTCGCGGATGGCGTGCGCGCGCAGGTCGCCAAGCTCGAAGCGAAGGTCGGCAAGAAGCTCGGTGCAGCGACAGACCCGCTGCTCGTGTCGGTCCGATCGGGCGCTGCCCAGTCAATGCCCGGCATGATGGACACCGTGTTGAACCTCGGCATGAACGATTTGTCCGTCGAGGGGCTCGCGGCCGCGGCGAACAACCCCTGGTTCGCCTGGGACAGCTATCGGCGGTTCGTGACGATGTTCAGCGACGTCGTGCTCGAGATCCACTACTCGCGGTTCCATCGCGTGCAGGAAGATCTGTTCGGTCACAAGCCGCCGACCGAGCTCTCGGTCGAGGAACTGAAGCAGCTCGTCGCCGCGTTCAAGCACGTCGTCACCGAGTCGGGTCGCGAGTTTCCGCAGGATCCGGTCGAGCAGCTCCGCCTCGCGATCAACGCGGTGTTCGCGAGCTACAATACGCACCGCGCGCGGTACTACCGCAAGACCAACAACATCCCGGACGACTCCGGCACCGCCGCGACCGTTCAGACGATGGTGTTCGGCAACCTCGGCGAAGACTCCGGCACGGGCGTGGCGTTCTCGCGCGACCCGAAGTCCGGCAAGGTCGGGCTGTTCGGTGAGTGGCTCCCGAACGCGCAGGGCGAGGACGTGGTCGCCGGCATTCGCACGCCGCTCCCCATCAACGGTCTGTCCGACCGCGACGGCCAACGCCTCGATCAGACGCTCCCCGAGGCCTACGCAGACCTCGCACGCACGGTAGACACGCTCGAAAAGCACTTCACCGACATGCAGGACACCGAGTTCACCGTCGAGCGCGGCAAGCTGTGGATGCTTCAAACCCGCACCGGCAAGCGCAGCCCGTTCGCCGCCGTTCAGATCGTTCACGACCTCGTCATCGAGGGCCTGATCACCAAGGAGCAGGCGCTCCGTCGCATCGAACCTTCCAAGCTCGAGCTCGTGCTTCGGCCGGTCATCAGCCCCGGCGCGAAGAGGAAGGTGATCGCGAAGGGTCTGGATGCGTCCCCAGGCGCCGCCACGGGCCGGGTCGTGTTCGATTCGGCCGACTGCCAGGAGCACTTCGACCGCGACGAGCCCACGATCCTCGTGCGCCTCGAGACGTCCCCGGAAGACATCCAGGGCATGACAGTCGCCGCCGGAATTCTCACCGCCCGCGGTGGGCAGACGAGCCACGCCGCCGTCGTCGCCCGCGGCATGGGCCGTCCCGCCGTGGTCGGCTGCACGGAGATCCACGTCGACTACCAGCGCCACCTGTTCTACGCAGGTGACACCGTCGTTCGCAAAGGCGACTACATCACGATCGACGGCGGCACCGGCGAGGTGATGGAGGGCAAGGTCGAGATGCTCGCCCCCCAGACGTCGAGCGGGGCCTTGTCCACGTTCCTCGGTTGGGCCGACGAGGTCGCGCGGCTCGAGGTTCGCGCCAACGCAGACACCGGACGTGACGCCCAGCGGGCCCGCCAGCTCGGCGCCGTCGGCATCGGGTTGTGCCGTACCGAGCACATGTTCTTCCAGCCCGAAGCGCTGAAGGCCATCCGGCGCATGATCCTTGCCGATGACGGAAAGGCGCGCCAGCTCGCGCTGAACGACATCCTCCCGCTGCAGCGCAGCATGTTCAAGGACCTGTTCCGCGAGATGGAGGGCCTGCCGGTCACGATCCGCCTGCTCGATCCCCCCCTGCACGAATTCCTCCCCGCCCGCGACGAGGACATCTCCGAGGTCGCCGAGCAGCTCGGCGTCAGCGTCGCCGCGTTGGGCGCCCGCCTCGAGCAGCTGCACGAGGCCAACCCGATGATGGGCCACCGCGGCGTGCGGCTCGCGATCACCACCCCCGAGGTCTACAAGACGCAGACGCGAGCGATCTTCGAGGCCGTCTGCGAGCTCGTCATCGAGGGCCTGCGCGTGCTGCCCGAGGTGATGATCCCGCTGGTCGGAATGCCCGGCGAGCTCGAGAAGATGCGCGCGCTCGTCGTGGGCACGGCCGAAGAGGTGATCGCCGAGTACAGCGCGCGCGACGGACGGACGCTGCATGTGAAGTACACCGTGGGCACGATGATCGAGCTGCCGCGCGCCTGCGTGCTCGCCGACCAGATCGCTGCCCACGCGGACTTCTTCTCGTTTGGCACCAACGATCTCACGCAGATGACCTACGGCCTTTCGCGCGACGACATGGGCAAGTTCTACCCGGCCTACCAACGCGAAGGGCTGATGCCCACGTCGCCGCTCGCACAGTTCGACGTCGAAGGCGTCGGCCAGCTCGTGCAGATGGCGGTCGAGCGCGGCCGCAGCACCAAGCGAAGCCTCAAGATGGGCGTGTGCGGCGAGCACGGCGGCGACCCGAAGGGCGTCGGGTTCTTCCACAAGATCGGCCTCGACTACGTGAGCACCAGCCCGTTCCGGGTTCCTGTGTCTCGCCTTGCAGCGGCGCACGCTGCGCTCGGTCTTCTCTGAGGGTTTGACGATCGGGCTCAGCGCGGCCTCAGGCGTCGATGCGCCCTGCCGCGCGCCCAACGAGTTGTGGGGCCCCGAACGGCGCCTGAGCGCTTGGCGCCTTCGCGTTCGGCGTGGGTTCGCTTGGGGCGTCGCGGGTCGCAAGGCGATGTAGGGTCGGCGAACCCACGCTCCCGCGAAGGTCAATTTCCGGCCCTTCGATCGGGCAAAGTCTCCCATGAACGTTGAGATCTGCCGTGAACGGAGAACGGCCCGTCCGCAGGGCCGAGAAAAATTGGCCCTCCTGCGAGGAGTGGACTCGCACCGACCTGACGCAACGTCGCGCCCCGCGAAGGTCGCGAGTCCACCCGCAGTGGGAGGGTGACCAAGCGCCCAAGCCCCGTCGTCTCCGCATCAACGGCTTGGCGCGCGGTCTTAGCGCGAAAACCCGAACCGACGGGGACACCCTCCGCAAAGGGGAGATCACCCCCGCAGCGAAGCGTTCATCGCGTCGTATCCAACCCGATCCGCGACCTCGACCCGCGTCCAATCGCCGCTCCCGAACCCCGTCAGGTCCGGCGTGATCAGGACATCCGCGTTCGCGGCGGCGCCCGTCCGTGTCGACAGCTCCACCGTGCGCAGCAACACATCGGACGCCGACGGCGCTCCTTCCGCGCCGATCGCGCGACGGCTGCCGACATTGACGGCCGTCACATGCCCGTCGATCAGCGTCCGCATCGCGCTCACCGGCACGTTGTCGACCACGCCGCCGTCGACCAGCCAGTCACCGTCGCACGCCACGGCGGGGACGACGCCAGGCACCGCCATGCTCGCTCGCAGCGCGTCTCGGACGAGGCCGCTGCGATGCACCACCGCGCTGCCTCGATCGAGGCTGGTGGACACCGCGAACCAGGGCAACACAAGCTCCTCGATCCGCCGATCGCCGAACAGGTCGAGCAGCACACGCTCCAGACGCTGCCCCGACGCCTTGTAGCCCTGATCGCCGAACGGGCTCCCGCCGAGGCCGGCGAGCTTCTCGCGGACGGCAGCGGGCGAGAGCCCCATCGCGAACAGGGCAGCCACGAGGGCCCCGCTCGACGTCCCACCGATCGCGTCGATCGGCTGTCCCGCGTCGAGCAACGCGCGCACAACCCCGACGTGGGCGAGGGCGCGGGCCGCACCTCCACCGAGCACGACGCCGCGCGCCTGGCCTTTCGCGATCCGCGCGATCCGCGCGATGGCCGCCCCGTCCAGATCGGGCACCACCAGATGGCAGCGCGCACCGGCGCTCGTCCACGAAGGCACCTTGCCGGCCCGGTCGACGCACACGACGAGCAGGGCCTCGGCCTCGAGCCCAACCGGCTTGGGCGACTGCGCGCGAACCACGAGGATCGCGCGATCTGCGCACCGCTCGCAGAAGCGGCGCCAGGGCTCGTCCCCGTCGCCCAGCAACAGCACCGTCGCGTTCGCGCGCTCGGCCTGGTGCAGCCGCACGCGCGCCGCCGCGAGGTCCCTCCCGTCCGACGGGCCCATCGCGATCACCGAGCCGTGGGGCTGAAACGCGTCGAACAGCGGCGAGAACAAGGCGCTCGCCGGCACCCCTCCGGGGGCTCCGAACACCGCGATCGTGCGAACCGTCGGTACCCGAAGCCCCTGCCGCGTCTCGAGCCTGCGGGCAATCAGCTTCGCGAGGTTCCACCCGATCCGCGGGACGGTCTCGACGCACGACCGCAGCGCCGAGGCCGGCAGGAACAGCAGCTCCGAGTCGCGCAGCGCCTTCACCGTCGCGCCGCGCGGGGTGTTTGACAGGATGCCCATCTCGCCGACGAGCTCGCCGCGGCCCATCTGACCGAGCGGCTTCCCCGCGCGAGACGCGGCCAGGCGCCCCGAGACGAGCACGTAGGCCCCGTCCGGCGTGGCCCCCTCGTGGAACAGCACCATGCCCGCCTCGAGCCGCGTCGCCTGGGCGACGTCCGCGAGCTCACCGACATCGTCGGGGACCAGCCCTTCTGCGAGCTCGGAGCCGCGGAGCAGCGCGGTGAATTCGACGTGGGGACGCCGTCGGTTCATGCTCACCAATCGATCAGGGCGCAGCCCCAGGTGAACCCGGATCCGAACGCGACACAAGCGACCTTCATGCCCGGCTTGAGCTTTCCGTCGCGCTCGGCTTCAAACAGCAGCGACGGGATCGTGGCCGCCGTGGTGTTGCCGAACCGCTGGATGTTGCTCACGACCTTCTCGGGCGGCAGCCCCATCTGCCCGGCGATGTACTCGTTGATCCGCAGGTTCGCCTGATGAAAACAGAACAGATCGATGTCGTTCGGCGTGAGCTTGTGCTCCCAGCAGGCCTGCATCAGCACCGTGATCATGCGCTCCACCGCGTGGCGGAACACGAGCTTGCCGTCCATCTTCGCGTACAACATCTCGGGCACAACGACGCCGTTGCCATCCGCATTGAGCGGCACGTACGGGCGCTTCGTCATGTCCCACACGCGCTGGCAAAGGACCTCGGCGTGGCGCCCGTCGGCGCCGAGCCACGTGCCGCGGATGCCGCGATCCTCGTCCGTCGCGCTCACGACCACCGCGCCGGCGGCGTCTCCGAACAAGGAGGACACCGTACGTCCGCGCGTCGACAGGTCGAGCGCGGCGGAGTGGACCTCGCCTCCGACGACGAGGACGTGTTTGGCGCCGCCCGAGCGGACGAACGCGTTCGCCGTCGCGAGGCCGTACAGGAAGCCCGAGCACTGGTTGCGAATGTCCATCGCCGGGATGAACTTTCCCGCGTCGCAAAGGCCGAGCTTGCGCTGCAGGAGCACGCCGGACCCCGGGAACGCCATCTCTGGAGACAGCGTCGCGAACAAGATGAGGTCGATGTCCGTGACCTTGATGCCCGCCTTCGCGATGGCATCCTGCGACGCTGCGACCGCGAGATCGGCCGGTCCGATGCCCTCGTCGGCGAACCGCCGCTCCTCGATCCCCGTGCGTTTCACGATCCACTCGTGATCCGTCTCCATCCCGTACTTTGTGCGCAGGTCGTCGTTCTTTACGACGTTGGACGCCGGGTTGAACCCAACCCCAGAGATGAACGCGTTCGGCATGGTGTGCCTCCCAATCCCGCGGTCGCGGGGACGAAGTTTCGGTCTATTCCGGAGGCATGGACGCGCGCATCAAACGATCGCGCACCGCGTCCCAGCGCGGATCTGCAGGCAGCTTTTCGACCAGGACGCGCGTACACCCTTCGGCGTCAAAGCGATGCAACGCCGCGTACAGGGCTGCCGCATACCGGGCAGCGTCGTCTGGCAACACGATGACGAGCGTGGAACCGAGGCGCTTCTCACCCGGCTCCGCCCCGCGTACCAGCCAGCCGACCGTCTCGCCGCCGTCGATGAACATCGACTGGATCTGCCCGACGAGCTCGATCCGCGCGCGCGGCGCGTAGTGGCGTCGCACCTGCCCGGGGGATCGCTTCACGTCGGGCTCGACGATCGGCGCGTCGTCGCGGACCGGGGCCCACTGCACGTCGGGCACGACCGTCGCTATCTCCTCGGCGCTGATGCTGCCCATGCGAAGCACGCGCGGCCCGTCCGCGAGGAGCGAAACCACCGTGGACTCGATGCCGAGCGGCGTCGGCCCTCCGTCGAGGATGAGGTCGACCCGGTCACCAAGGTCGTCGATCACGTGCTGGGCGGTGGTCGGGCTGACGCGTTGGTAGCGGTTCGCCGACGGCGCCACGATCGGGATGGCAGCGAGGATCAGCAACTCGCGCGCGACGGGGTGCGCAGGGATCCGGATCGCGACGCTGTCGACGCCGCCGGTGACAAGATCCGACACGCGGCGCGACCGAGGTACCACGAGCGTCAACGGCCCTGGCCAGAACGCGTGTGCGAGCCGATCGACGTCGTCGCTCCACCCCTCGGCGAGCGCCTGCGCCTGCGCGATGCGTGCGACGTGGACGATCAACGGGTTGTTGCGCGGGCGCTCTTTGACAGCGAACACGCGCGCGACGGCTTCGTCGTTCGTCGCGCTCGCTCCGAGCCCGTACACGGTCTCTGTCGGAAACACGACGAGCGCGCCATCCCGCAGCAAGCGAGCGGCCGCACCCAGCGTCGCCCGATCCGGCTTCTGCGCATCAACCTTTGCATACTTGGGCGGCATCACACTCCGTCGGGGTCGGGGGTGTCCCGGCAACTCACCCCGATGCGCACGAAGTGCGCGCAGGCGGCGAACGGTTCAGGGTATCCTCGATGCGCCTCTGTGGGGAAGACCATGCCGTTCGTTCTACTCATCGCCACGTTCATGCCGCACGCTGCGGCCTCCCCACTGACCACGCTCGGCGAGGACGGGAGCGCAGGCCCCGCGGCGCACGGACCGCCGCCCGCCCTCCCCGTCACCAGCGGCGACCCCGTCGCCGACCCGATGGACTGGCCTGAGGTCGCGGGCATCGTGATCGACAGGTACGTCTCTTGCACGGGCACGCTGATCGCGCCCGACGTGGTCATCACCGCCGGCCACTGTACGCCGCCCGAGAGCCACAACCCGACCGCCGTCGTCCTGGGAACCAACAACTACGACCATCCAGGCGAGACGATCAACGTCGCCGAGGTGCACACCTACCCCAATTCGTGGGGCACCTACGACGTCGCCGTGTTGGTGCTCGAGCACGCCTCATCCTACGAGCCCCGTCGCATCGCAACCAGCTGCATTCGCGACTACATCCGAGACGGAGCCGAGGCGACGGTCGTCGGCTACGGAGCGACGGACGCCAACGGGCGCGTCTACTCGTCCGTGCTGCAGTGGGGAAACACGACGATCAGCGACGCCGATTGTAGCGACCTCAACTCCGGCTGTTTTGAAGCGGTCTCGCCAAACGGCGAAATCGGAGCCGGCATCTCCGGTTCAGACGCCTGTTACGGCGACTCGGGAGGGCCACTGTTCCTGCCGACGCCAAAAGGCATCTTCCTCGTCGGCGTCACCTCCCGTGGCTTCTACGACACCAGCGTCGCCTGCGGTGACGGCGGCATCTGGGTGCGACCCGATTCGCCCGATTTGCACGACTGGATCGAGGAGGTCACCGGGCGCACGCTCCCCGCCCCGGCGTGTTTCGAGCCCACGGCGCCGGCGTTGTACGCCGTCAAGAACCACCCCGGCCACTCGCAGGTCGATCCAAACTACGACGAAGGTGAGCCGTTCACCTTCGAGATCGTCACGCCGCCCGCCTTCGGTGGAGCCTCGGTCAGCGATGACGGGCTCGTCACGTTCACGCCCGAGACCGGGTTCGAAGGCGAAGACACCGTGACGGTCTCGGCGATCGCCCACGACGGTAGCGCGGCCGAGATCGACATCCCGATCAAGATCGTCTCGCGGCCCACGTACCGCCAGATGACCGGCGAGAGCGTGCCTGGCGGCTGCAACACGACAGGCGTTGAGTTTGCAGGTGTCGGGCTGTTGGTCGCGCTCGCGTCGGTGCGTCGCCGCAGCGCTGCGGCAGCGCGAACGACCTGATCACCGGCCTGCGAACAGCTTGATAGCGATCACGACGAACGTGATCGACACCGGCACCAGGAACACGAACAGCGCGACAGCGGCGACCAGCAGCAGCCACGAGAACGACCTCTTGGCTGGCGGGCTCGCGTGGGCGAACGGGTCTTCCGGCACGTTCGGTGGCAGCTTCGTGCGGCCCTCGATCAGCGTGGCGCTCACCGCGTGCCACTCCGGGCGCACAAGCGCCACTGCGCACAACCGCAGCGCGTGGCCGACCTCGACCATGTCCGCGAACCGGTGATCCGGCGGCTTCTCGAGGCACGTCGCGACCGTCCAGCGGCACGACACGGGAAGATCGGACGACTCGGGCAGCGGCGGGGCCGGACGATCGATCTGCTGGCGAAGGATCTCGGACGTCACCTGATCCGAGAACGGCAACCGACCCGCAAACCCGCGGTACAGCATCACGCCGAGCGCGTACACGTCTGTGCGAGGATCGACCTGGCCGCCGCGGATCTGCTCGGGAGCGACATACCAGGGCGACCCGATCGTGGCGCCCTCGGCAGACGTGTCGTGCTCTTCCGCGCCGAGGTCCTTCACGAGCCCGAAGTCGAGCACCTTCACGAAGTCCTTCTCCGAACCCTGCTCGACGAGGAGGATGTTGGTGGGGCGCAGATCGCGGTGAACCAGGCCCGCCGCGTGCGCTTCGCTCATCGCGCTGCACACCTGCCGGGCGATCTGGACGAGGCGCAACGGGTCGACGGGCCCCTCGGCGAACACGTCGTCAAGTCGCTTCCCTTCGACGTTTTCCATGACCAGATACGGCCGGTCGCCCCAATTCCCGAGGTCGAACACCCGGACGATGTGAGGGTTCGTCAGCTTCACGAGCGCATGAGCCTCGCGAAAGAATCGCCGCCGAAGCGGACTGTCGGTCTCCATCGGATCGAGCAGCTTGACCGTGACGTTGCGGCCGAGCGGCACCTGTTCGGCGAGGTAGAGCGACCCGCCGCGCGCGTTGCCGAGGAACGCCGTCACTTTGAACCGCCCCGCCAGCGTCTGACCGAGCGGGCTCGCGCTTTCGGTCACGGGACCAACCAGCGGATCAACGCTTCCACAGCGTCGTCGCGACGTTCGAAGCGGACCGCATCCTCGCCGACGAGCCACACACCTCGATCGGTGTGACCGATCACGTTCGCGAACACGAGGTCACATCGCACCCGCTCGCGCTGGCGCGACGCGATCTGGACGAGGTCCTCGTCGGTCGTCCCTGGAGGCGCAGCTTTGAACGTGACGAACGGGCCGACCAGGCCCCAACCGCGCACCTGGTCCGCGATCTTCGGGGCCGGCACCAGCGTGATCGTGATCGACGGGCGCCCGGACGGGATCTTCTCTTTCAGCGGCTCCGCGAGCTCATAGTCGCCGACCGCCGCCGAGTGGACGACGGCGCCCTGGGGGTGCGCCACGATCCATGCCTGCATCCGTCCCATCAGGTCGCGCGTCCCGAAGTACTCCTCGCCCGCGATGTCGGGGGCTCGCAGCCGGGCTTCTGCGCTACCGAGCATCCACGGCGCCCCACCGCGCGAAGCGATCGCGCGCGCGATCGTCGTCCCGGTCGTTCCCGTCGCGTGGGCCGACAGGTACCGGATCGCGTCGATCGGGTTTCGCGTCGCACCCGCGGTGATCAACACCTCCTTCACGGGGCCCCCAGGTACGAGACGATCGCCTGCACGAGCCGCGCCGTGGCGCCGCGATCGAACCGGAGGAACAGCTCCGGCTCGACGAGCTCGGCCTCCACGAGCCACGCGCGGTCGTGGTCTTCGATCAGATCGATGCGCGCGAACGGAAGTGGACCTTCGATCTTCTCGACGATGGACGACGCCTCGGCGATGAGCGCGTCCGTGGGCCACGCCCGGCGGATCGTCCCGCCGTGCTCCTCGTGCACGAGGAACCCGCCGAACTGCGCCCGCTTCACGATGGCGTGGGAATACACGCGTTCAAAGAACACGAGCGAGTGCTCGCCGACGGTCTCCACGGCGGTGAGGTACGGCTGAACGAGGAACACGTCGCCCGGCCGAGCCGCGAGGATTCGATCGATCTGCTCGACGTTTTCGACGTCGACCCTGTACGTCCCGCGCCCCGCCGCCGACACCTCGGGTTTGACGACGAGCCGCCCCCAACGCGCGACGTGGGGGGCCAACGAGCCCATGATCCCGACGTGACGGACGGTCGGGATGACGGAGACGCCCCGGAGTCCGAGCTCGTCAAGGTACGACTTACGTAGGTTCCATCGCACGATCGGCGACGGGTTCACCATTCGCAGACCGAGGTCGTCCATCCGGTCGAGCCAGTCCGAGAACTCCTCGAACCGGTCGGTGTAGTCCCACGGCGATCGAAGGATGACCGCTTCGAACCTCGACCAATCAACGGCGGGATCGGTCCATACCGCGGTGCTCACCGCGAAGCCTCGCGCGAGGAGCGCAGGCAACAATCGGCGATCGTCGTGCGTCAACGACGGATGCTTGTTGTCGGTGAGCAGCGCCAACCGCATTTGCACGTTCTAACGCGCTACGGTGACCGCATGTGGAACCTCGTGGTCGAATGCGCCCTGGCGTCCGGCTTCGCCGTCGGCGAGCCCGGGGTGGCGCAGCTTGGCCGAGGTGGCGCGTGGGTGGTGCGCGCCGACGATCCGACCGCCGCGTGGGCCGACCCGGCGGCGCTCGCTGGGCTGGCGCGCGAGCCTCACCTCGAGGTGCAGGTCCTCGCGGCGGGCGCGGCGTTTACGCCCGAGGGCGGCCCGATGGTGACGACCGGCAGCCACCTGACGGCGATCCCGAACCTCGTGGTGCCGATCCCGCGCACCCCGCTGTGGATCGCTGCGGGTCCTCCCCTCACCGGCGCAACCTGGTCCTGGCCCGCCGACGGGCCCCAGCGGTACACGGTGATCGAGCAGAGCGTGATCGCATCGGACGCGCTCGTCGCGTGGGGCGGGTCCCATCGCTGGCTGGACGTCGGGCTCTCGGTCGGACTCACCGCGATCGACCTGCACGAACAGCAGGTGATCACGACGGCGCTCGATGGGTCGCTCGACCCCGCGTACGACGTCGTGAGCACGATCAACGCGCGCGGCGCTGCACCGGCGCTCGTCGTCAGCGCGCGGGCCCGCGGGCCCGTCGGGTTCGCAGTGACGGTCCGCGCGCCCGGATCGGCCCACCTGCGGGGCTCGCTGACCAGCGACTTCCGCGACAACACGTTCTTCACGGGCTCCTCGCCGTTCGGCCAGCTCATCACCGAGCCGACGTCCACCGACGATCGCGTCACCGTGCCGCTCACCCTCCCCGCCACCGCGCGCGTCGGGATCAACCTGGAGCGCGAAACCTGGGACCTCGAGGTGGACCTCGGGATCGACGACTGGTCGCGTTCGCGCGAGATCCGCGTCACGGACGTCGATCTCGTGATCCCGACCGCCGCGGCCGACGATCCGGTCGTCACCGAGGACATCGTCGTCCCGCTCGGGATGAAGCGCTCGTACACGGCCTGCCTCGGGGGCGAGTGGCGCCCTGCGCCCGGCCGGGCCGTGCGGCTCGGGCTCGGGTTCGCGTCCGCGTCGTCCCCTCCGAACAACCGCAGCGCGCTCGTCCCCGACGGCGATCGTTACTGGCTCGGCGTCGGCGGGCGGTCGTCGTCGAGCGCCACGCGCGGCCCGATGCGCGGGCAACAGGTCGCGTGGGCCCTGTCGCCGCAGATCGTACGCGCGCCGAACAACCCGTCCTCGGTGGTCGCGCAGGTGGCGATCGATCCGCTGTCGGGGGCGGTCGGGTACGGAGAGCGCGTCGGAAACGGGCAGCTCGATGCCTGGAGCGTCTCGTTCGGAGTCTCGCTCTCCCGCGCGCGATAGAGGCGCACATGCGCAAGTTTCCGTTCGTCCTGTTGTTCGCCTGCCACCACCCCGTCGAGACGGATTCGGGTCCTGCCGACACCGACGACACCGTCGAGACCGACACCACCGACACGGACGTGTTCGCGGGACCGGCGTGTACGTCGGGCTCCACGTTCGTGAGCTGGACGCGCGACGGCGGCGTCACGGTCGCGCCCGTCACCCAGGGGCCGTCGATCAACACGTACACCTGGTCGATCGCCATCGCGGACGACGCCCCGGACGTGCTGATCGCCGAGCACGGCGGCACGTTGTGGCGCTCCACCGACGCGGGCTGCACGTTCACCAGCCTCGGAACGATCACGAGCACGCTGTGGGATCTCCACGCGATCGGCGGCGGCGAGGTCTGGGGTCACGTCGAGAACGGCACGGACGTGCTTCACCTCTCCGGCGACGTGATCGAGGAGTCCGCTGGACCCGTCGAGACCTCGCTCCTCGGCATGACCGTCGACCACGGGCGCGTGATCGTCGGCACCTCGTCGGCGACGCTGTACGAGCGCTCGAACAACAATTGGAACTCGCTCGGCGGCCCTCCGAACGGCGGCAACGCGTACGACTGGGCGTTCGACCCGAAAGACGCCGACCGCGCCGTGGTCGGGCTGATGAGCGACGGCCTGTGGTGGACACACGACGGCACCACCTGGCACGCGGCGACGGGGATCTCGACGCCGACGAACATCTTCTCGGTCGCGTGGTCCCCGGTGGACGCGGACGTCGTGTGGGCCGAAGGGCTCGACATCGACGAGATGGACGCCGGCGCGCCGTCCCAGGGTCGCCACATCTGGCGGTCGACCGACGGCGGGCAGTCGTTCACGGCGGTCGTCGCCAACAGCGCCGAGGTCACGCTCACCAACGGCCTCCCGATGACGCCGGATCCAGTCGACGCCGGCGTGGTGTGGTTCGAATTCGGCACCTCGTTCCAAGGTGAAGGGACGTGGGTCTACCGCTACGACCACGGCACCGGCGCAGTCACGCGCGCCCACCAGCCGACCTGGGACGAGTTCCGAGCGCTCGTGTTCTCACCCGCCGATCCCACGCTGATGTACGTGGCGCTCGTCAACGAGCAGATCAACTAGAGTTCTACGTTCGAAGGAAACGGAGGCCTCGACCGTCTGTCGGCCATGGACAGCCTGCATCACCCCTCGTACGCGTTCGCTGCCCGCGCCTTCGCGTCGGGCGGTCAGGGCGAGGTCCACCTCGCCACCGGAATCGACGGGCGCGCCTACGCCGTGAAGGTGGCGTGGCCGGACGGCGCCTCGTGTGAGCTCGTGCGGCGCGAGGCCGGGCTGCTGCGCCTGCTCGCGAACCACGGCGTGACGGGGCTCGTCGAGGCCGTTGACTTCGTCCACGTCGACGGGCGGCCGGCCCTCGTGATGCCGCGGTACGCCGGCGATCTCGCGCAGTGGCTCGCACACGCCCGCTCGCAGCCCGGTCCGCAGACGCTCGGCGCCGTGATCGGCTCGATCGCCACGCTCGCGCGCACGTTGGGGGCGTTCCACCGCGCCCGGCCGCCCGAGTTCGGCGGCACCCGCATCGTCCACCGCGACATCAAGCCCGAGAACATCCTGATCGACCGCGACGGGAGGCCGCTGATCGGCGATCTCGGCTCGGCCATCGCGGTCGAGGGGCTGCGTCCGATCGACATGGAGCCGTCGGGCGCAAAGGCGTGGGCACCGCTCGATCAGATGCTTCCGGGGCGCGTGCAAGCGGGCCCGACGTGGGACACGTTCGCGTTGTGCGCGATCCTGTTCGCGGCGGTGACCGGCGAGCGGGCCGCGTTCCACAACGATCCAAGCGCGCTGCTCACCGCAAAGGGCCGCCACGTGTGGGAGGCGATGGTGCGCTGGCAGGGGTCGGCCCGCGAAGAGCGCGCGTTCCTGCGGCAGCGGTTCATCCGCGAGCGCCAGGGAACGGTCGCGCAGGACCTGATCGTCGGCCACGTCCCCGCGCTGTCCGAGCTGGATCGCCAGCGCCTGTCGGCCGCGACGAGCTACCTCGCGTCGATCGCGGGCGTCCCGGCGAGCGGTCGCTCCTCGCTCGCGCGCGGCCTGTGGGCGGTGTGTACGCGCGGCCTCTCCCCCGTCGCGAATCCGTCGCCGCCGAACCGGTATGCCCAGGCCGACGACCTCGCCGACGCGCTCGACGACCTGCTGCGCGTGCTGAACGAGCGCTCGACGCCGGTGCCCCGCATGCGCACCGACGATGGGCTGCCGCGGTTCGTCGAGCCCGTCCCGGTCGAGGTCCAACTCGACGACGACGCCGACGTCGAGCTCGACCCGGACGAGATCCCGTCGCTGCAGACCCCGCTCGCGCCGATGTTCGCGGCGCTCGTGCTCGCGATCGCCCTCGCCGCCGGCGGGCTCGTCGCGCTGTTCGGGGTGCCGTCCGCCGAACAAATCGACGGATGGATGGCGGCCGGGCTGCTTACCCTGCAGCCGTAGGGTTACGCGGGGCACCTGGAGGCCCCATGCAGGTCAACGACGTGTTCAACAAGGCGCGCGAAGTCCGCCCGACGGCGATCACCGGCAAGGAGACGATGGACGAGCTCGTCGAGTCCGCGTTCCCCGCGTTCGTCGGGCGTCAGGTGCGCACCGCGTACCACCTGATGAAGCGGTCGGTGACCGACGACAACGCCGTGTTCCTCACGATGTCCGGCGCGATGACGCCCGCCGGCCTGCACCGGAGCTGCCTCGTCCCGCTCATCCAGCGCGGGCTCGTGGACGTGCTCACCACCACCGGCGCGAACCTCTACCACGACGCCCACCGCGTGATCGGCCACGCGCTGCGCGAAGTGGCCCCAGACGCCGGCGACACGCTGCTGCGTGAGGCGCGCATCATCCGCATCTACGACATCGGCTTCGACGAGCAGGTGCTGCTCGACACCGACGTGTTGTTCGCGCGGATCATCGCGACGGAGCCGTTCCAGAAGGCGATGACGACGGCCGAATTCCACGCCGAGCTCGGCAAGGCGATGTACGCGATCGAACAGCAGATCGGCGTCGATCAGCCGTGCCTGCTGTCGGCCGCGTACCAGGCCGGCGTGCCGATCTTCGTCGGAGCGCCGCAGGACGGCTCGATCTTCCTCAACGTGGTGAAGCTCAAGGCTCTGCACGGCGACGCGTTCAAGTTCTCGCTCGACGTCGCGCGCGACGTGTTCCAGATGGCAGCACTTCAGTGGGGCGCCCAGCAGGAGCGCGACACCGCGATCTGGATCCTCGGCGGCGGCGTGCCCAAAAACTACACGCTCCAGGGCGAACCCACGCTGTCGCAGATCCTCGGCATGGAGGCGCGCGGCTTCGACGTCGACGTGCAGTTCTGCGTCGATCCGGTCGACAACGGCGCGCTCTCGTCGTGCCCGGCGGGCGAAGGCCACACCTGGGGCAAGGTCACCGCCGAGGCCGTCGCCACCAGCTCCGTGTACGTCCACTGCGACGTCACCGCGGTGCTGCCGTTCCTGGTGCACGGCATGTTCGCAGGCGGCCTGCAGCGGCCCCACCGTCGCTACCTCGACCGCCTCGCGGACTTCGAGAAGGCGCTGAGTCACGACGTCGAGGGCGTGCGCGAGAAGCTGCTCGCCGAGCTCGACGCTGACCCGATCAAGCGTTCATCTTCATGACCGCTCGCCTTTGGCTCGCTGACTACGCCGCGCGATGCGCGGCTGCGCCGGTGGTGCACGGCGCTCTCGCGGCTGCGCCGCTGCGAGTCGCCGTCGCGCTGCCCGCCTCAGGCCCGCTCGCGCTTCGGGGCGGCGCGCGCGCTCCGCTGATCCGCCACGGGCGGGCTCCGCGCGCGCTCGCTGCCGCTTCCAACGCGGGCGTTCCGGGGCTTGCATGAAAGCCCTGATCGTCGGAGCCGGCGCCGTCGGGCAGGTGTACGGCCAGGCGCTACAGCGCGCAGGCGTCGACGTGAGCTTCTACGTGAAGCCAAAACACGTGGACGAAGCGAAGCAGGGCTTCCGGATGTACCCGCTCAACGGGAAGCGCGAGCCGTTCCGGTTCGAGGGCTTCGGCGTGGTCACCACGCCCGAGGAGGTCCGCGCCCAGAAATGGGACCAGCTCTGGCTCGCGGTCAGCGCCACGGCGATCATGGCGGACTGGCTCCCTGCGCTGATCGAAGCGACCGGCGACGCGACCGTGGTCTGCCTGCAGCCGGGCCCCGAGTCGAAGGCGCGTATCGGGCCGCTCGCGGGGGATCGGCTCGTGTACGGAATCATCGCGATGATCGCGTACCAGGCCCCGCTGCCGGGCGAGGCGCGGTTCACGGAGCCGGGCATCGCGTACTGGTACCCGCCGGGCGGCTCGCCGTTCTCGGGTCCGGACGCGCGCTGCAAGCCGATCGTCGAAGCCCTGGCGAAAGGCGGCTGTCCGGCCTCTCAGCAGGTGAGCCTCGACGCGAACGCGTCGTTCGGCGGCGCGCTGCTGCAGGTCCACGTCGCGGCGCTCGACTCGGCGGGCTGGTCGTGGACGGCGGTGAAGCGGGACGACACGCTGCCGCTCGCGAAGCGCGCCTGGCGCGAGGCGGCGGTGATCGCGGCGAACCTTCTCGGAACGAAGCCGCCGTGGTGGACGGACCTCGTGGGACCGTTTGGCGCGAAGCTCGCGATGGTGGCGGCCCCGCTATTGATCCCGATCGACGTGCAGACGTACTTTGGGTACCACTTCACGAAGGTGGGCGATCAGACCCGCGCGAACCTCGATCACTGGATCGTGACGGGGCAGAAGGCGGGGCTCCCGGTAGGTGCATTGTCGGAGCTGCGGGGTCGGATGCGGCCTGTCGCGGCGTTTGATCCGAAGATGACCCTGACCTCCTAGCGGAGGCTCACTGTGCGACCAGAAACGAAACCGCGTCCGCCGCCAACGTCGCGTCCGACCCGGTGAGCACGTGCCGCTGCACCGCACCGTCGACGACGAGATCCCCCGAATCGCGCGCCTCGAGCCGCGCGAGGATCGCGTCATGCGCCCCCGACGGGATCTGCGCGTCGAGCGAGCTGTACAGGTATGCGGTGGGCGGGAGGTTCGTCACGTTCGCGAGGCTCGCCGCGTCCGTCTCCGCCGCACCCGACGGGAAGATGCGGTTCAGGCCGGTGATCGTCGCCTCGTAAAGGACCGGATCGGCGTAGTACGTGTTCAGGTCGTCCACCGACGAGTCGATCAGGATGGCCGCGGGCTCCGCGCCGTTGTCCAGCAGCTCGCCGACGCCGCGCCCACCCTCGCCGAGCCCGATCAGGTAGGTGGTGCTCGTGTCGAACGTGACGGGGATCTCCATCCCCTGCTCCGCCGCCGCGCCCGGTTCGGACGCGATCTGCCACGCGAGCGACGAGAGGAACCGCCCGTTCCGGTAGAAGTGCTCGGTCGCGTAGTCGTTCTCGGCGACGGTCTCCTGGTTGTGCCACCAGTCGCCCCAACAATTGGCCGGCAGGATCATCGCGATGTTGTTGTTCGCGAGCGTGCCCGCGAGGGCGCCGATGCTCTGCTCGACCGGATCGTTGTCGTCGTACATGCCGAGCGTGGCGTACGCCTTACGAACGGCCCAGGTGTGCGTCAGGCGCGCCGTGGACTGGTACGACGGGCCGCCGATCGGATCGGAAGCGGGTGGATCGATGATGTAGTCAAACGCGCCCGAGTGGAGGACCACGGCGACAGGCACCGAGCCCGTGGGCGCGGTCGGGTACACTGCGTAGATCGAAGCGAACGACGAGTCCGGGCACTCGATCGTGGTCTCGAATTCCTCGACGACCCAGCCGGCGACGGGCATGGCGGTGGGCTCGAACGGGACCGTGCCCACCGGCAGGGGCGCGAGATCCGTCCTCCAGCACCCCGGCAGCACGACCATGCCCAGCGCCAGCGCTGCTGCGGTGCAACTCCCACGCACGTCCACCTCCGCGCCGCAGTATACAGCAGCCGCGGGACGCCCCGCCGCGGTTACACTGCATCCCATGCGCTGGCTGTTCCTGGAGCGGATCGACGAGCTCGTGCCGGGCAAGCACGTACGCGGCACTGCCGTGTTCCCGCCCGAGCTCTTGTTGTTCGAAGACCACTTTCCGCGGTTTCCCGTGGTGCCCGGCGTGCTGCTGCTCGAGGCCCTCGCTCAGCTCGCTGGCAAGGGCATCGGGTACACCGTGCGCGTGGAGCGCGGGGACTGGCCGTTCCCCGTGTTGTCCATGATGCAGGCCGTCAAATTCCGGAAGTTCGTCAAGCCCGGTGAGCGCGTCACGCTCGAGGCCGAGTTCGTGCGCCTGCTCGACAACGCGGCGCTCATGAAGGTGAAGGCGCGCACGGACAGCGTCGTCGCCCAGGCCGAGCAGACGTTCGTGTTCAACGCCGTCCCGCTCGACAACCCCGCCGACCGCGAGTTCGTCGAGCAGAGCGAAGCCGGACACCTCGCCCGCCTTTGGCCAGCCATGGATCCGGAAGCGTGGAAGACGCCGGGGCGTCGCCTGTGAGCGCGATGATCGTCGGCTACGGCGTGGTCACCTCCGTCGGCGCCGACGCGAACTCCACGTTCGAGGCGTTGATCGCCGGCCGCACCGGCATCGGGCCGATCCGAAGGTTCGACGCGTCCACGTTCCCCGTGCGGTTCGGCGCCGAGGTCGTGTCCCCGCTCGACGGGCCTGACCTCTACGACGCGCTCACCGACGCCGTGATCACCGAGGCGCTGCGCGGCGTCGACCTGTCGGGGATCCCGCCCGAGCGGATCGGCGTGTTCATGGGTTGCGAGGCCGTGCGCCCCGACATCCACTTCGTCGCGTCCACGCTCCTCGCCCACGCGCCGATGCCCGATCCCGACCCGTTCGCGATCGCGCGGTACCACCCGGCGCGCCAGGCGAACCGCGTCGCCCAGCGGGTCGGCGCGCGCGGACCGGTCGCGACGCTGTCGATCGCGTGTACATCCTCGGCGCAGGCCGTCGGGGACGCGATGATGGCGATCCGCCGCGGCGAGGTCGACGTCGCGATCGCAGGCGGCGTCGATGTCCTCGTGAACGCGTTCATGGTGCTCGGCTTCTCGCGCCTCGGCGCCCTCTCGCAGCGAAACGACGCCCCCGAGCGCGCGTCGCGCCCGTTCGACCTCGGCCGGGACGGGTTCGTGCTCGGCGACGGCGCCGGCGCGATGGTGCTCGCGAGCGAGGCGGTCGTGGCGCGCCTCGGGAAGGCCCCGGTCGGCCGCGTCACCGGCTACGCGTCGACGTGCAACGCCTGGCGCATCACCGACACGCCGCCCGACGGGCGCGGGACTCGGGTCGCGATGCAGCTGGCGCTCGCCGACGCCGGGCGTTCACCCAGCGACATCGCGTACCTGAACGCCCACGGGACGAGCACACCGCAGAACGACGCCGGTGAAGCCGCCGCGATCCGCGCCGCCCTCGGGGAGGCCGTCGAGCGCGTGCCCGTGTCGAGCACGAAGTCGATGACCGGGCACACGGTCGCCGCGTGCGGCGTGATCGAGGCGATCATCGCGCTGCAGGCCATCACGCATCGCGTGGCCCCCCCAACGATCAACCTCGAGACGCCCGATCCGGAATGCGCGTTGTTCCACGTCGCCAACGTCGCCGCCCCGATCGGCGCCGGCGTGGGCATGACGAACGCCGCCGGGTTCGGCGGGTCGAACACCGCGCTCGTGGTGGAGCTGCCGTGATCGAGGTCGCTGTCACCGGGGTCGGAGTCGTCTCGCCGCTCGGCAACGACGTCGCCGCGATGCGGGCCGCGATCGCCGCGGGAAAGAGCGGCTACCAGAGGTTCCCCGACGACCTTCGCCGCGTGCTCGACATCCCCGGCTACGCGATGTGCACGTTCGACTGCACGCCGCACCTCAAGCGCAAGAAGGACAAGAAGCTCCTGCCGCGCGCAGCCGAGATCGCCCTGTGCGCGGCCGCCGACGCGCTCGGCTCGGACCGCCCCGACGAGATCGGCGGCTTCCTCGGCGTGGGGCGCGAGCCTTCGGACCAGGCGGACACGGGGCCCTCGCTGCTCGCATCATGCACCAAGGGGCACCTCGACCTCGAGAAGCTCGGCACGGTCGGGGTCGCGTTGTACCCGCCGCTCGCGCCGCTGCGGACGCTGCCGAACCTGATCCTCGCTCACGTCGCGATCCACCTCGACCTCACGGGCGAATGCGGCACGCGCGCCGGGGAAGAAGCCGCTGGAATCGCCGCGCTCGTCGAGGGCTGGCTCGCCGTCGCGGAGGGTCGTTCCGACGTGGTCCTCGCCGGCGGCGCGGACTGCCGGATCGATCTCGGCTCGGCGCGCGATCTCGTGCGCCAGGGCCTTTGCGGTCCCACCCGCGGCCCAGGTGAAGGCGCTGCGGTATTCCGGCTCGAGCCGCTCGAGCGGGCCCGGGCGCGCGGCGCGACGGTGTTCGCGGTGATCACCGGGGGCGGCGTCGCGAGCGGCGGGCCGATCGCCGGCGCGATCCGACCCCAGGACTTCGAGCCCGCCCTCGGCGCGTGCGGGTCGGCCGCCGGGCCGCTCGCTGTCGCGGCGTCGCTCACCAGAACCTGCACCGTGGAAGCTCTCGAAGACAGCGGCGCACGCGCATGGATCGCGTTCAGCGTTCCAGGCTGACCCTCACGGCGTGAGCACGGCCCCGGGCAACACCGGCGCAGGTGCGCAGCCACACGAGGCGTCCGCCGCCACACACGCGAGCCCGTCGACCACGACGACGCGCCCGTCGGCGGGGACGGCGCCGGGGCACACGTAGCCGCCGCCGAAGCCCAGCACCGCGACCGCCTTCGGGTCGGTGACCGCGACGGCCCCTTTCCACGCGAGCCCGTCGACGCGCGCCAACCCGAGCTCACAGCCGCGCGCCGTCGGTTCGACGAACCGCGTCTGCCACGCGCTCAGCTCGAGGTACACCGCGACGTCGTGCTCGACCTCGGCCTCGGCGCGCGCGAACGCGCTCCGGTCGGACTCGTCGAGCAGCGGCGCGAGCGTGGCCGCTGCGTGCAGGTACGCGAGGCGATCGGACGCTACGCGCGCGTCCTGTACGGCGTCCCGGTACGCCGCCCCGAACACCCGCGAACGCGCAACGAGGCTTCCGAGCACGGGATCGACGCAGGGATCGGGCTTCGCTCCGGTCGCGAGCAGCTCCCCCCAGGTCGCATGCAGGCGACCGATCGCGCCCGCGATCGCCGACGCCCGCGCGAGTCGCTCGTCGAGCTGATCGGTCGCGCTCGCGAGCTCGACCGGGCCCGGCGCGATCAGCGCCATCGGAGGGATCGGAGCCGGCATTTACGTCGACTAACCCGCTCGCGCGCGCGCGCTGTATAGTGCGGCCGTGCGAGAGCTACGCGCATGCCCGGTATCAGGCGACTCCGTCGTGATCAGCACCGATCGCGTCGCTCGTCCGCGCCACCTCGAGCCCGGCCGGGTGCTCGACGCCGACACCTCGCGCTGCCCGTTCTGCCCTGGGAACGAGTCCCACACGCCCCCCTCGCTGCTCACGGTCAATGGGCCTGACGGCTGGCGTGTGCGCGCGTTTCCAAATCGCTTCCCCGCCGTCGGGATCGAAGGTGAGCTCGACGCGCGCGCGCGCGGCCCGTACGACGTCGTCGGCGGCGTCGGCGCGCACGAGGTGATCGTCGAGACGCGCGATCACGTTCGGCCCCCGTGGCACGACCCTCGCCAGCAGGCGCTCGCCCTGCTCGCGGCCCGCGACCGCATGCGCGATCTCGCGCGGGACTCGCGGTTCCAGGCGATCCTCTGGTTCCGCAACCACGGCCCCGAGGCGGGCGCGTCCCTTGGGCACCCGCACGCCCAGGTCGTCGCGCTGCCGATCGTGCCGCCGCGGCTGGCGCACATCACCAAGCGCTTTCGCAGGCACCACCAGGCACACGGCCGCGAGTTAATGAAGGACGTCCTCGACTTTGAACGCGCGGATCGGCGTCGCGTCCTGTTCGACGACGTGCAGACCACCACGTTCCTCGCGTACGCGCCGCGCTTCGCGTTCGAGACGTGGATCGTACCCAACGCGCCGGCGGCGTCGTTTCTCGAGGCGACCGACGCGATGATCGACGAGGTCGCGACGGCGATGTGCCGCGTGATCGTCGCGTTTGACCGCGTGCTCGCTGAGCCGCCCCACAACGCGCTGATCGTCACCGCCCCGGCGGGATCGGGCCCCGGCTTCCGCTGGCACATCACGCTGATGCCGCGCATGGCGGCGTTCGCCGGCTTCGAGCTGCTCTCCGGCGCCTCGTTGACCGGCACGGCGCCCGAGGAAGCCGCCCGCCTGATGCGCACCAAGCTGTAGGCGAGCCCTACCGACCGGAGGCCGACGCGATCGCGTCCGCTGCGACCAGGCTGAACGCCATGATCGTCAGGCTCGGGTCGACGCTGGGCGGCGTCGGGAACACGCTCGGATCCGTGACGAACAGGTTGTCCATGCCGTGTACGCGATGATCCGACCCCACCACGGACAGCTCCGGATCGGAGCCCATGCGGCATCCGCCCCCCGGGTGAGGCGCCGCAAGCACGTTGCGCGCCGGTCTAAGGTCGATCGCAGCGACGGCGGCGTCCACCTCGGAGGCGTTCGTCACCGTGGTGTCTCGCGCATCCCCGAACGCGACGATCCGAGCGCCGGCCGCGAGCAGCACGTTCGCCTGCTTCTTCCAGGCGTCTCGGATGCGACTCGCGTTGGCGCCCTCGATCGGCACGTGGACCCGCACGCGATCGCCGCGCATCTCGATCGAACCGAGCTCAGCGTCGTCGATCCACGCGATGGCCCCGCCGACCTGCGGGAGCGCGAGCATCCACTCGCGATGGGAGCGGCCAATTCCGGGAAGGATCGCGGCGAGCGAGCCTGGATGCAGCTGGTTCGGCATCAGCAGGTAGCCGCCTTCGACGTAGCGTCCGGCGGCGTCGAAGCGCGCGAGGCGGAACTGCTCCACTGCGAACGCCGCGGGGATGTTGCGCCACATCACGACGGGCTCGTCGAACCGCGCGTGGGACATCGGGCAGGGGTTGCAGAAGAAGTTCTTTCCAAGCGCGGGAAGGCGCACCCCGAGGCCCTGTTTGAGCAGGAACGTCGGCGTCCCGTACCCACCCGCGGCCATCGCGAACGCGCCCGCCTTCACCCGAACTTCGCGACCGGTCGGCCGACCCGTCGCGCGGTCGAGCACGTCGGCTTCCAGGCGGATGAGCTTCCGACCCTCGAACACCAGCCTGCGCGCGCGCACATCAGCGAACAACGACGCGCCGAGCTCGATCGCGCGGGGGATGTGGGTGACGAGCTGGCTCTGTTTGGCGTCGTACGCACAGCCCTGCGCGCAGTGACCGCTCTTGATGCACCCGTTACGCGCCTGCGGAATACGCTCGACGGCGTACCCGAGCGAAGTTGCGCCAGCGCGGAACAGCTCGTTCATCCGGTTCGCGAGCTCGTCAGGCGCGGGATGGACGTGGAGATCGCGCTCGAGGCGCTCGAAGTGCGGCGTGAGCGTGGCGAGGTCGTGGCCTTCCACGCCGAACTCGCGCGCCCACACCTCGAGCCGATCGGCCGGGGTCCGGTAGCTGTCGGCCCAGTAGTGAACCGACGCGCCGCCGACGTTGTTGCCGTACGTGAGCAACATACCGCCGTCATCACTCGTCGACAGTCCCCTTCCCCCATCGATCTTCGCGAGCATGTCGGCTTCGCGCTGGTCGAAGTCGCGCTTGGTGTAGTACCCGCCCTGCTCGAGGATCACGACCGAAAGCCCGCGTTCGGCCAACGCGAGCGCGAGCGTGGCGCCGCCGCAGCCCGAACCGACCACACACACGTCGGCCTCGACGTCGACGTCGGCCTCGATCTCGGACCCGACCCGGATGCCGCTCATGCAGGCTTCCCGCGCGCTTCGTCAGCTAATTGCCGGTAGCGAACTCCGGAATCCGGGAGCTTCGGCGCCGCGACCCACGGTCCGTCGTACCCGATGGCGCCCCAGGTCGCGTCCCGCGTGAAGAAGAAGAAGTGCGCCATCTGCTTCAGCGCCGTCGCCGCCTGCACGATCACCGTGTCGTCACACTGGAGGTAACGCACAAAACACGCCTCCCGCTGCTCGATCGACAGGCCCGACAACCGACCGCCGAACCCGAACCACGGCGGAAGGTGCTCCAGCAGCTGAATCGCGGACTCGAGGTCTTCCCGCGTCCCGTCGTCCGAACTCCAGACCTCCTCGTCGATCCGCTCCACGACGCCCTCGGCGACCCCATCGGGCAGCCCGTCAGAGCCCGCGCACAGCAGCTCGACCAGGCTACGAACCACGCAGTAGGCCTTCGGCGACAGGCCCAACGCGACCTCACCTTCGCGTAGCGTGTAGCCGACCGTCCACCAGGACAGCGCACCTCCGGCCGAGAGCAGCACCACTGAGCCTGCTCCCAACGCGAGGAATCGTCGTCGAGACGTGGTCAACACGAGGCGATGCTACCTCAGGGCGCCGGGACGCGGTAAGCTAAGGGGTCGGGGGGATCCCCGCGGAGTGTCCTTGGCCGACGACGCGACCATCTCCCAGATTCTCGAGACCATCCGCGGGTACTCCGCGGACGCCGACCTGCAGCCGGTGATGAAGGCGTACCTGCTGGCCGCGAAGGCGCACGCCGGGCAGGTCCGCAAGACCGGTGAGCCCTACCTCACGCACCCGCTCGCGGTCGCCCAGATCACCGCGAACATGCGGATGGACGTCGACACCATCGCCACCGCCCTGCTGCACGACGCGCTCGAAGACAACCCGCTCACGCGCGACGAGATGGAGGCCGAGATGGGGCCCACCATCGTCAGCCTCGTCGAAGGCGTCACGAAGATCGGCAAGCTCAAGTTCCGCAGCAACGAGGAGCTCCAGGCCGAGAACTTCCGCAAGATGATGCTCGCGATGAGCACCGATCTGCGCGTCATCCTCGTGAAGCTCGCGGATCGCCTGCACAACATGCAGACGCTCGACGGCCACGGGAAGCTCGACAAACAGCAGACGATCGCGCGCGAGACGATGGACGTCTTCGTGCCCATCGCCAACCGCCTCGGCCTCACGAACATCAAGAGCGCCCTCGAGGACCTCTGTTTCGTCCACCTCGATCCACCGGCGTTCGCCGAGGTCGACACGTACCTGCGCGAGACCCAGGCCGATCGCGACCGCTACACGGATCGCGTCGCGAAGGCGCTGCACGAGCAGATCGAGAGCCAGGGCGTCCCGTGCGACGTGTTCGGGCGTGCCAAGCACCGCTATTCGATCTACAAGAAGATGATCGAGCAGGGCCTGAAGGTCGCCGAGGTCCCCGATCTGCTCGCGTTTCGCGTGCTCGTCCACGACGTCGGGCAGTGCTACCACGTGCTCGGCCTCGTCCACGCGTCGTTCCCGCCCGTGCCGGACCGCATCAAGGACTACATCGCGCGGCCGAAGCCCAACGGGTACCAGTCGCTTCACACCACCGTGATCGGCCCCGAGAACCGTCGCGTCGAGGTTCAGATCCGCACGACGGACATGCACCGCATCGCGGAAGAGGGCGTCGCCGCCCACTGGAAGTACAAGGAGGGCCGCCTCACGCTCTCGCCCGAAGACGTCTCGCGAATCTCGAAGATCCGCGACCTGTTCGAGACCGCGCGCGAGACCGAGAACGCGACGGACTTCATGGAGACCGTGAAGGTCGAGTTCTACGCGGACGAGGTGTTCATCTTCACCCCCGCAGGCGACGTGAAGCAGGTCGCCGCGGGAGCCACGTGCCTGGACTTCGCGTACGCCGTCCACACCGACGTCGGCAACCACACCACCGGCGCGAAGGTGAACGGCCGCCTCGTGCCGCTGCGCCACGTGCTGAAGAGCGGCGACACGGTCGAGATCCTCACGTCGACGACGCAGAAGCCGAACCACGGGTGGCTCGAGATCTGCCGCACGGGTCGCGCAATCCAGAAGGTGCGCCGCGCGCTGCGTGATCAAGAGCAGGAGATCGGGTGCAAGCTCGGTCGCGACATGATCGAAGCCGAGCTCAAGCGCTTCCAGTGGACGTGGGCGAAGGTGAAGACGGACGGCCGACTCACCGAGGTCCTCGGTGAACGCGGCCTGCGCGACGAAGCGCCGCTGCTGATGGAGGTCGCGCGCGGGCACGTTCCGCTCGCGCAGATCGTCAAGGACCTGCTCCCGGACGGCATCTATCAGAAGAAGGACCAGGGCACCGGCATCACGTCGCTGCTCACCCGCTGGCGCAGCCCCTCGCAGAGCCCGGTGCTGATCCAGGGCGAAGACGGCGTGCTCGTCGCGTTCGCGAAGTGCTGCCAACCGCTTCCGGGCGAGCCTGTCGTCGGGTTCATCACGCGCGGGCGGGGAATCTCCGTCCACAAGGCGGGCTGCGAGCAGCTCTCCTCGCTCGAGGCCGAGCGGCGAATCGCCGTGGAGTGGGATCCGCGCGCGGCCGGACGGCACTCGGGCGAGATTCAGATCCTGTGTACGGACCGCCCTGGGATGTTGTCGAACATCACGAAGATCTGCGAGCAAGCGCAGGTCAACATCAACCGCGCCGAGGCCCGGAACATGCCGGACGGCCACGCGATGTGCAAGCTCGAGCTCGCCGTGCGCGACGTGTCCGAGCTCTCCAGGCTGATCAAGAGCATCGAGAAGCTCCCCGGCGTAGAGAGCGTGCAGCGGATGGCTGGCTGATCGCGTAGACTCACCCGGGTTTTCGGGGGATGTCATGCGTCGAATCGCCGTTGGGCTCGCGTTGGTGTGGATGGCCGGCTGCCGTAAGGACGTCGCCCGTATGGATCTCGACGGGGACGGTCTCTCCGCCGCCGACGGCGACTGCGGACCCGGCGATCCGCTCGTCGGCCCCGACCAGGTCGAGGTGTGCGACGGTCGCGACAACGACTGCAACGATCTGGTCGACGACGCGGTCGGCACCACCTGGTACAGCGACGGCGACGGCGACGGATTCGGCGACGACGCGCGGCCAACCCTCGCGTGTATGGCGCCGGTCGGCAGCGTGTCCTACGCGGGCGACTGCGATGACGTGAACGCGGCCGTCCACCCTGGCGCGCGCGAGGTCTGCGACGACACGTCGGACTTCGACTGCGACGGCACGCCCGGCGGAATCGACGAAGACGGCGACGGCACACCGGCGTGCAACGACTGCGACGACGCCGACAAGGACGTCCACCCCGGCGCCGATGAGCTGTGCGGCGGCGTCGACGAGAACTGCGACGGTCTCGAGGACACGGGAGCTACCAACGCCAAGCTGTACTACGTCGACCTCGACGACGACGGGCACGGCAGCGACCGCATCACGTTGTCGTCGTGCGAGGCACCCGCCGGCTTCGTCGAAGGCTCCGACGACTGCGACGATCTGCACGCTGAGAGCTACCCCGGCGCCGCTGAGTCCTGCGACGGGCTCGACAACGACTGCGATGGCACGCCGGACGACGGCGCGCTCGGCACGCGGACGTGGTACGGCGACGCCGATGGGGACGGCTATGGCGACCCAACGATCGACGTCCGCGCCTGCGCGGCTCCCGCCGGCTACGTCGGCAACTCGGACGATTGCGACGACACCGACGCGAAGTTCAATCCGGCCGCATCGGAGTCGTGTACGGACCCCACCGACTACAACTGCGACGGCGCCGTCGGGCAGGCCGACGGGGACAACGACGGCACCGCAGCGTGCTCCGACTGCGACGACAGCAACGCGTTCGTACACCCCGGCGCGCCTGAGATCTGCGACGGTCTGGACAACGACTGCAACGGCGACATCGACGAGGTCGCGCCCACCTGGTACGCCGACGTCGACGGCGACACCCACGGCGGCAAGCAGCTCTCCGTCGTCTCGTGCGTGCGCCCCACCGGCTACGTCGCGTCGTCCGACGACTGCAACGACCTCTCCGCTACCGTGCTGCCTGGGACGATCGAATCGTGCAACGGCATCGACGACGACTGCGTTGGCGGCGTACCCACAAACGAAGCCGACGCCGACGGCGACCTGTTCCGGGTGTGCGCCAAGGACTGCGACGACGGCAGCACCGCCACGTTCCCCGGAGCGACGGAGACCTGTGATGGCAAGGACAACGACTGCGACAACCTGATCGACGACGCGGCCGTGGACGCACACGCGACCTACACCGACGGCGACGGCGACGGCTTCGGCACCGGGGTCGCCAGCTACGCGTGCAGCGTCACCGCCGGCCGGTCGGCGATCGCCGGCGACTGTGACGACGCGACCAAGGGGACGTTCCCGGGCGCTATTGAGTCGTGCAACAGCAAGGACGACGACTGTGACGGCTTCGTAGACGAGACGGGCGCGACCGGCGGGACGACGTACTACCTGGACGCCGACGGCGACGGCGTCGGTTCGAGCAAGGTGAGCGTGACCGCATGCGCGACGCCAGCCGGCTACGTCGCGACGAACACCGACTGCGACGACACCGATCGACAGAGCTACCCGCTCGCGACCGAACTCTGCGACGGGGTCGACAACAACTGCGACAAGGCGTCCGTCGCCGGCGAAGCCGACGCCGACAAGGACGGATGGCGCGCGTGCGGCGGCGACTGCGACGACACGTCCGCCCTCGTCGCGCCAGGCGCGGCCGAGCTCTGCAACAGCACAGACGACGACTGCGACAAGAGCGTGGACAACAACGCGGTCGACGCGATCACCTGGTACCTGGACAACGACAAGGACAGCTACGGCACGTCGACGAACACCAAGCTGCAATGCACCTCAGCACCCACCGGCTACGTCGCTGCGGCCGGCGATTGCGACGATACGAAGATCGCCGTGTCACCCGGCGTGGCGGAGCTGTGCAGCACGGTGGGAGACGACGATTGTGACGGGGTCGTGAACGAATCCGACGCGGCGGACGCGCTCCCGTGGTTCCAGGACGCCGACAGCGACAAACACGGCACCCCCACGAACTACACGCTCGCGTGCGCGCAACCCGCAGGCCGCGTACTGCTCAATGACGACTGCAAGGACACCGACGCGACGGTGTACCTCGACGCCCCCGAGGTGCCTGGAAACGGCGTAGACGACGACTGCAACGGCGCCGACCTCGTCCTGCGGACCTGCGCGCAGGTCGCGGCCATCGCACCACAAGCCCCCAGCGGCGTCTACACCATCGATCCAGACGCCGCCGGCGCCCGCGCTCCGATCACGACGTACTGCGACCTTCCAAGCGGCTGGACGCTGCTCGCCCGCACGGACACGCGCGGTGGAGCGCTGTCCGCGACCGAACGCGACACCATCCGCGGCACCGGTACGGGCGCCAACGCCTCGTTCAACATGTACGGAGTCACGGGCTACGGCAGCCCCGCCACGTCATCGAAGATCTACTGGGTGCCGCTGAACAGCTGGAACGACCTCACCGCCGCCTTCCCGGCGAACCAACTGCGCGTGCAGGACAGCCTGTACGACCTGCGCTTGGACGACCTCACCATCGGTGACGCCACCGCCGAATACCCGATCAATTGGGTAGGTCCGGTGTCGGGGTACTCGCAGGTTCAGCAGTCCGCCGCGGTCGGCGCCATCAAGACGATGAAGTTCACCACCTGGGACAACGACAACGACACGTACGTGAACAACTGCGCGAAGGACAACGTCGGCTACAACGGCGGGTTCTGGTACACCTCCTGCTACCAGAGCAGCATGTTGCACGCGAACGGGAACCTTTACTCGTGGGAGAACAACGTCACGCAGACCGTGACGAACATCTCCATCTGGTTCCACGAGGACTAAACCCGCTCACAGCCAGCGTCGGCACACCCACAACGTCCCGACGCCCGCCACCATCCAGCCGACGCCCCACACCACCGCGGGAACCCCCGTCGCAGCGGCGAGCATCGTCGCGTCCGACACGCTCGCGCCGCTGGACGACAACACGTCGTCGCGCACGTCGAGCAGCGCGTACAACACGCTGAACGTGCCGAGGGCCTGCAGCACCGTAGACGCCGTCGCGTCCGACATCCGACGCGCGCCGAGCCCGAGCGCACCCGCGACCAACAGCGCGAACAGGAACCCGAACGAGATGAGCGGCCGGACGAACGCGAGCGCGACGATCGCCACGAGGCCCGCGAGCAGGCCGAGCATCGGCCGCGCCCACGACCCGCGACGCGACGCGGCGAGCAGGCCGACGCCCCACAGCAGCGAGCCGACGTAGCCGGCGTTGAGGATCAGGAACGTCCAGCCGCCGATCGTCTGCGTGACGCCGCTCTGGTCCATGCCGAGCCCGATGCTCACGACCTCCCCACCCGTGATCCATGCGGCGATCGCGTGCGAGAGCTCGTGGAAGAACACGACGACGATCTTTACCGGCCAGAACACCGCGCTGTCCCAGAACACGAGCATCGCGACGCCCAACACGACGGTGAGCACGAGCCGCCAGGGATCGGAACCTGTCTTCGCCAACTGAGGTCTCCAGAAAGTCGAAGCGTGAACCATTGACGAACGTCGCCGCTCCGGTGTTATTTCATCCACCCCTCCCCGACCTCTCCTCCCGCAGGCTCCCCCGATGCGACCCTTCCCCGCTGTCGCCGTGTTCGTCCCGGTCTCCGTCGCTCTCGTCACCGCCGCGTTCGGCGCGGGCACGTCGGCGTTTGGCTCCGTCGCAGATCCATCACCGATGGTCGTCGTAAGTCCTTTGCTCGCCGGACCTGCGCTGCAGCTGCCGGACGCGGTGTACACGTCCCTGCGCGCGCGCGACTGGAGCACCGCCGTGACGGGGCTCCAGAAGATCCCAATGGACGCCCTCGTCGGCGGCCAGAAGGGCGACCTCGCGTTCGTGCTCACGTGGTCGCTTATACACGCGGATCGCGGCGCCGCCGCCGTCGGCTACCTGCCGCTCATCGATCAAGCCGAAGACGTGCCGCCGGCCTATGCGGCGCTCGTCAAGGGTGAGGTGCTGCGCGCCACGGATCAGAAATTGGAGGCGATCGCGGCGTTCGAGACGATCGCAGCCGATTCGGGCGCCTGGCCCCGCGCCACGATCGTGCGCGCGGAGACGCTACGCGACCTCGGGCGCACCGACGAGGCGTTCAAGCTCTACGAAGCCATGGCCGCGCGCCCTGACCCTGCGGCGGGCTCCGCGACGGCCCTGATGGCGCTCGCGATGCGCGACGGTATGGGCAGCGACGGCGCTTACGCCCACCTGCGGCGGGCCTGGCGCGAATACCCGCGCGCCGAAGAGTCGGCGGAGATCACGCGGCTGCTCGCAGCGAACTGGCCCACGAAAGGCGCCACCTGGCAGGACGCCGCCCGCCGCGGCGAGATCCTCATGACCGCCGGCGACTACAGCGGCGCGCTCGCGGTCACCGCCCCGTTCATCGGCAAGATCGAAGGTGAGAACGTCGACGCGTGCAGGTTCCTCCTCGTTCGCGGCCGCAGCCATTACAAGGCGGCCCGCCTCGCCGAGGCGGTGCTCGCGTTCGGCGACATCGGCACCCGCTGCACGAGCGTCGACAAGGACTACGGCTCGAAGGGCCTTTACCTCGCAGGTCAGGCGCTGTTCCGCAAACACGACTACGCGGGCTCGGCGAAGGTGAACCTGTCGATCCCCGCGCTGTACCCGACGAGCTCGTTCGCCGACGACGGGCTCACCCAGGCCGGGATCGCGCTCAACGAGTCGGGAGACGCCGCCGGCGCCGCCGAGCTGTGGGCGCGCGCGCTGCGCGAATACCCCGCGGGCGACACGGTGCCCGAGTCTTCGCTGCGGCTCGCGCTCGCGAAATACACCGACGGCAAGCCCGATGAAGCGCGGGTGATCGCTGCTGATCTCGGCAAGCTGCCGATCTCCGGGGACTGGGTCCACGTCGCAGCAGGGCGATACTGGGCCGCGCGCCTCGCGTTGTACCCCGACGTGCACGCGCCGAGCGTGCCGGTCACCGATGCCGCGCGCAAGCAGGAGGCGATCGACGGCTGGGCGTCGCTGTGCCGCGACATGCCGCACAGCTTCTACAGCATCCTCGCGTACTCGCGCCTCGTCGAGGTCGCCCCCGACGTCGCCGCCGAGGTCGCGAAGCGTCCCGCCGACTTCGACCACGGCCAGTTCGACGAACCGTGGGTGGTGCGGCTCTCGTTCTACGAGACGCCCGCCGTGCGCGAAGGCGTCGACCTCGCTCGCCTGGGCCTGCTGCGGGAAGCGCAGTCCGAGTGGTCCAAGCTCGACGACGACACGTTCACCGGCGACGAGAAGGCGTGGCTCACGCAGCTCCGCATCCTCGACGGCGACTGGCTCCTCGCGCACGACGACGGGCGGCAGTGGATGGTCGGAGGACACCCGCCCGGAACGCTCGGACCGCGCCAGGCGCAGGTCCTCCGCGTCCTCTACCCAGACCGGTATTGGACCGAGGTCCAGGCCGCCGCAAAGGGCTACGACTTCGAGCCGCGGCTGTTCCACGCGCTCTCGCGCGAGGAGTCGAACTTCAACCGCACCATCCAGTCCAACGTCGGCGCGCGCGGCCTTTCGCAGCTCATGCCCACCACCGCGCGCGAGGTCGCCGGCTGGATGCACGTGACGTACAGCGCCGAGAAGCTCGACGACCCCCTGTACAACGCGACCCTCGGCGCGCGCTATTTCCAGGCGATGATCAAGCAGCACCACGGCAGCCCGTACCTGTCGTGTGCGGCCTACAACGCTGGCGGCGGGCGCACGAAGCAGTGGCTCGAGGCGTGGGGAAACATCCCGACTGACGAATACATCGAGCGGATCCCGTTCCGCGAGACGCGAGGCTACGTCAAGCGGGTCATGGGGTCGTGGCAGATCATGCGCTGGCAATTCGACGACGGCCCGCTGTTCTACGATCTCTCCGCGTTCAACCACCAGGCGATGCCATGACCGACTCCCCCGAGCCCGCGCCCCCCACCCTGCTCGACACCAGCCGTGCGGTCCTCGCGGGCCCACGCGGCGCGATCCTCGCCGGCTGCGCTTACGTCGCTCTGTCGGGCGCCTGGGTGCTCGTGCTCGGCGTCGCCACCGCCCTCGTCATGCTCGCGTACGCTTCGCCGCGCATGGACGGTCTCGACCCGCAGTTCGACATGGGCTCGCTCTTGTCGCTCGTCCCGGGCTGGGTGCTCGGCCTGTCAACGCTCGTGCAATTCACCGGACTCGGCGGCATCGCCGCGGCCCTCGTGTGGCTGACCGGCTGGCCCGTCACCGAGGCGTTCGCGTTCAAGCGGCCGCACACCGCCGCCCTCGTCGCGGGGGGACTCGGCGGACTCGTCGTGGGCGTGTTCCCCGGCTGGATCGCCGAGCGTCTGATGGAGCTCGTCCCGCGCCTCGACGGCGGAAACCTCGAGATGATCAACAAGTCGCTCGTCGAGGGCGATCTCCTCGGACGCGTCGGGATGATCGTCGCGGTGTGCGTGCTCGCGCCGATCGTCGAGGAGCTGATCTTCCGCGGCTTCCTGTTTCGCGCAGCCGAGCGCGCGACGAACCGGTGGGGCGCCTGGGTGCTGTCGTCCGTGTTGTTCGCGTCGTACCACGTCGACCCCGTCCACGTGATCGCGGTGTTGTTCACCGGATTCTTCCTCGGGTGGCTCCGTCTACGCAGCGGCTCGATCTGGCCTGGC
Source organism: Pseudomonadota bacterium (assembly GCA_947505245.1). Taxonomy (GTDB): domain Bacteria; phylum Myxococcota_A; class UBA796; order UBA796; genus SYKL01. The sequence continues at coordinate 64,016 of CANNIZ010000014.1, forward strand.
ATGATCGCCCACGCCGCCAACAACAGCCTCGCCGCGAGCATCGCGCTCATCGTCGGCGCCGAGCAGGCCACCGAGACCGGCCTGTCGTTCCTCCCCTCGTTCGCGGCCGCGCTCGCCACGTTGGCGATCGCCGCCGTCGCGACGATCGGCGAACCGACGGCTTCCACCAAGGAAGTTCGTGACGCAACCGCGGCGTAGCTACCTGTGCTAGGGTTGCGGTCCGTACGGAGCGGCCGATGAATCGAATTCAAATCCTGCAGGAGCGCGTCGGAGCCTACCTCGCCGAGATGGGCCTCGAGCCAGACCAGTCGGAAGACGGCCTGTACCTGTTCAAGTACGGCTCGACCGTCGTGATGGTGTCGCTGTTCGACGAAGGTGAGGACACGTTCGTCCGCTTCGCGTCCATCATGCTCAAGGACTTCGAGCCCACGCTCGAGCTCCTGCATCGCATCCTGCGGCTGAACACGGAGGTGCTGTTCGGCGCCTTCCTGCTGTTCGAGGACAACACGCTGTCGTTCTCGTCCACCCTGCTCGGCAATCACCTCGACTTTGACGAGTTCGAGAAGACGCTACGCTATGTCGCGAAGGTGAGCGACGACTACGACGACGAGCTGCAGCGGCTCGGCGGCGGCCAGCGCGCCGAAGACGTCCTGCGCGAGGGCTAGATGTCCGCCTTGTGGTGGGTCGCCGCGGCGTTCGCCGGGACGCCCGGGTACCTGGCGTGTTGCTCGGCTGCGGACTCCAGCGCGTGCCCCGTCGAGCTCTCGGTCGCAGGTCCGGGCGCTGCGTTCGCGTCGGAAGGCGCCGCAACGAGGCTTACGGGTGTCTGGACGCTTACGTGCGACGCTGGCGCGCGGTTCGACCCGGCCGCGAGCCAGCTGACGGCTTCCCAACCCGCCGACGGCGGCGTGATCTCCCCCGTCGCACAGTCGGCCGCGGCCTGCTTCGACGCCGCATGCGCGCTCCCCGCCGCCCTGTGCGTCCGCCACGACGGTGCACGCGCGCGCGTCGTCGCCTGCGACGGTTCGGTGGCCACGCTCGCGCTCTGGCAGTCCCTGCCCGTCGAAGACACGCGCGCCGCCGTCGTCGACAAGCGCGTGTTGACCGTGCGGGACGTCACGAGCAGCACGCCGCGGCCCGTGGCAGCGAGAGCAGCCGTCGCTCCTGAAGTTACGGCACACACCGTCACCCCGACGACGCCACCGGACCTCACGGTGCCTGATGCGCCGCCCGACCCCTGCCGGCCGTCCGCGCAACGACTCGAATCTCAAGCTCAGGTTGGCGATGGAAACAGCGCTGCCATGAAGGGCGACTACGGCTACGCGCTCCAGCGCTACCGCGCAGCCATCACGCTGAACACGTGCAACGCCTTCGCCTGGGCCGACCTTGGGGAGGCCTTCCTGGCGCTCAACGACGCGGGTCGTGCCCACGCCTCGCTGCTCATCGCCACCCGCCTGATGCCGTCGCACTATACGGCGTGGACGAACCTTGGAAAGAGCAACGAGATCCTCGGCGACCTCCTCGCCGCCGGGGAAGCGTACGGTCGCGCAATCCAGACCAGGCCCGACTTTGCTCCCGCCATCGAAGGGCTCGCGCGCGTCAAGCCGCGTTGACATGGGACGGACCGATCGGTAGCATCCCACCCCGACCGCTCCGGAGCCCCGACGATGTCCCAGACACTGTTTACCCTCCCCGCAGGACTCGACATCTCCGTCGGTGAGGTGTTGTCCATCACGTACGACGGGTCCGTTCAGCTCGGCCAGACGCTCGGCCGGCCGATCGGCGTCATCGCCGCTGGCGGAGACATCGAGCTCGAGCTCGAGCTCGTCACGGGGCAGGTGCGGGCCGGCGGAAAGGTGCTGATCTCCGGAAAGGTCGACGCGGACACGATCCACGGGCACGAAGTACACCTCGGCAGCGGCGACGTGAAGTGCCGCGTGATCTCGGCGGACAGCCGCATCGTGATCGGCGCTGCAAAGCTCGCCGTCGACGTGATCATGGCGCCCGAGATCGTGATCGACCCGCGGGCCTCGGGCCGGGTCACCATCGTGCAGTCCAACGTCGAGGTTGGACCGACCAAGATCAAAGGCGGGTTCAGCCTCGCCGAGTACGCCGACGCGGTGGGCGACCCCGCGAGCTACCTCGCGGATCGCGGCCTGACGGACCTCGCGGCGCGCATGCAGCTCGGCGGCGGGGCGATGCCGGCCGCTCCCGTGCCGCCCCCCGCGCGCACGTCCCCGCCCACGATTCCGCCGCCCACGGCCCGACCGCCCGAGCCCCTCACCGCGCCGCCACCGTCGGCCCGCCCGGTCGAAAAGACGCTCACCGCGCAGCCCGAAGAAGACGTCGGCGACCCGATGTCCCTGTCCGTCGAAGACCTCGAGCCCATCCGCGAGGAGGCCGTCGACCCGCTCGACGAGCTTCACCCGAAGCTGTTGGACGCCGTCAAGCGCATCGCGGCCTGCTACGAAGGAAAGGAAGTGCCTCCTGCCGTGGTTCAGCTGCAAGCGCTGGTCGAAGGCCGCGACTACGAGCACCTGCGGGAGAACATCACCGAGGTGTGGAACGGCCTGCTCGGGTACCACCAGAAGAAGGGCATCCGCCCGCACCACCAGGTCACCCACGCGTTCAACGTGATCCACGGGCTCGTCCAGCAGGGGTGAGCTTGCTGAAACCGGCCCTTTTGCTTCGCGGGCAACCCGTCGCGAGAAGCCTCGGTTGGCTCGCAGCCGCCGCGCTGCTCGCCGGGTGCAACCACTACGAGTGGTTCCAGGTCGTCGGCGCGAACCAGGCCGACTTCAGCAACGACGCGGACATCCTGTTCGTGATCGACAACAGCGGTTCCATGCTCGACAAGTCGGCCGCGCTGGCGCTGAACTTCGACGTGTTCATCCGCCAGCTCTCCGACCCGACGCAGGGCGGGCACGGCACCGAGGGGCTGCCCGACGCAGTCGACGCCTACATCGACTACGTGCAGAACCGCGCGTTTGTCGTCGACTACCAGCTCGCGATCACCACCACCGACGTGGCGGCCCGCTATGGCGACCTGTACGGCGACCCGCGCATCATCCCAAATAGCTACGACGGCGATATCCCCTCGGCGTTCAACCGCAACCTCCTGTGCGAAGCAACGACCATCCAGAGCCGAACCGACCTCGTTTCCGACCCGTCGTACACCTGCGCGGATCCGCCGCCGCCGCCGGGGGACGCGGTGTCCCAGGAGTACATGGACTGCCTCTGCGGGGGCTCGGACTGGCTCAACCCGGCCGGTTCCGGCACCGAAGAGCCCCTCGAGGCCGTGTTCATGGCGATGTGCCGCGCCGTCGAAGACCCGCCGGCCGCCTGCTACGAATTCAACGGCGGCGAGACGCTGTTCGCGGTCAACGACGCGGTCATGACGAACGCCGGGCTGATGCGCCCCGACAGCACGCTCATCCCGATCATCATCAGCGACGAAGGGGACGACTCCCGCCGCAAGGAAGAGAACGGCGACGGCGAGCCCGACGAATACGCGGACCTGTTCGCCGAGTTCGACCACCGCATGACCTTCGCCGTGATCGGCCCCGAACCCTCGCCGAACGCCTGCAATACGACGGAGGTCCCGGAGTGGACGGTCGACCGCCTCGAGTGGGTCGTCAACCAGACGGACGGTCGGTTCTTCCAGATCACCAAGCCGGAGAGCGAAGGGTGCGGCGTCGCGGACTTCGCCACCGCCATGGACCAGCTGGGCGACCTGCTGAACGGCCTGCGCACGACGTTCATCCTCAAGGGCGTGCCCGACGTGGACACGATCCGGTGCTTCGTGGATGGCGCGCCGGTCGATCGCTCGGTCGAGACGTTCGACGACGCGCTCGGAACCGTCTCGTACACGGACGGTTGGAGCTACGACGCGGTCCAGAACTCGGTGCGATTCCACGGCAGCGCGGTGCCCGACTATGGCGTATCCGTCGAGATCTACTACCGTCCCATCCAGGGCATGCCCCGTGATCTCCCATTCTAAGCCCCGCGTCGAGGCCCTGATGATCGCCCTGTTCGCCCTGCTCGCATCTTCCAACGCGTCGGCCCAGGAGCCGGTCGACATCGGGGTCGTCCAGCAATCCGACGTGCGCGTCGTGCAGCGCCTGTTGTACCCGAAGGACGGCCGCACCGAGATGGGCCTGCACGTCGGCTGGATGCCGTTCGACGCGCTCCTCACCACCCCGAACCTCGCGTTCTCGTTCACCAAGCACACGAGCGAGGAGTTCGGCCTCGGGGCGTGGGGCCAGGCCGGCTACGGGATCGCGAACGGGCGCCTGCACGAGCTCCAGTCCCCTTCCTTCGGTGTCACCGCGGAGGCCTACCGGTACCTCGCGTCGGTCGGTGCGGGCGTCGAGTGGTCGCCGATCTACGCGAAGATGACCACGAACGGAAAGCGCATCTGGCACTACGACGTGTTCGCGATCGCCCGTGGCGGCGCCTCGCTGGGCTCGAGCATCATCCCCGGCGGCGGCATCGCTGTGGCGCCGATGGCCGAGCTCGGCGTCGGGACGCGCGTGTTCACCAGCCAGAACGCAGCCGTGCGGGTCGGGCTCACCGACGCCGTGTTGCTCGAGCACCGCAAGCTCACCGATTCCACGTACCTGACGCAGCATGTGAACGTGACGATCGGCATCGCCGCGCTGTCTCCTGCAAAGAGCAAAGGCAAATGATCGTCCTCGTCGCCGCCGCGTACGGCGCCGAACCGTACGCCGAGGTCGACGCGGCCCTCGCGTCCAAGGACTTCCCCGGGGCCGCCGACAAGGCCCTCGCGATCGCCGAAGACACCGCGAAGCCCGGGCTCGCAGGCGGCGCCTACGCGCGGATCGGGGACGCGTTCGACGGTCAGAAGCAGCCATACGCCGCAGTCCTCGCGTGGGCACGCGCGATCGCAGCCGAACCGAAACAGGCCGATCGCGTCGGTGGACTCGCGCTGTTGCGCGCCCAGGCGCTCGGCGACGAAGCGGCGATCGCGGCAGCCCTCGTCGGGGTCGACCTCACCGCCGTCGAGCCCGGCGTCCGCTCGCGGCTCGCGCTCGCGTGTGCGCGGGAGCGGGCGCGCGCGGGTGAATGGGGCGCCGCGCTCGAACGCATCGATCAAATCGACAAGAAGTCCCACGAATTCCCGAGCGGCCAGCTCATCAAAGGCATCGTGCTCGCGAACCAGGGCCGCCCCGGCGACGCGTTGGCGCCCCTGCTCACTGCAGAAGCGCTCGTGAAGGCGGACGTGAACGACGACGCAGCGCGACTGCAAGACCTCGTCGAGCTCAACCTCGCCCGCGCCTACTACGCCTCCGGCAACGACGCGAAGGCGATCTACTACGACGCCAAGGTCGAGCGGATGGCTCCCGAGTGGCCCGAGGTGCAGCTCGAGCGGGCGTGGGCCCACTTCCGCATCGACGACCCGGCGGGCTCGCTCGCCGCCCTGCAGAACCACGAGACGGGTTTCCTCGCCGACGGCTGGTGGCCCGAGGCCGATCTGCTGCGGATCTACGACCTGTTCGTGATGTGCAAGTTCACCACCGCCGACGAGAGGCTCGAGGCCTTCAAGGCGCAGTGGACCACCCCGTCGCAGGACCTCACGTCCGCCGTCGCCGCGAGCACCGCGGCTTCCGCGTGGACGGACCTCGCGAAGCACGGCGGCGGGACGCTCCCCGACCCCCTCCTCAGCCGGTTCTGGGGCACCGAGGGCACCGAAGACGCGTTGCGCGCCGTCGCGAAGGCCGACGCGGAGATCGCCGCTTTGTCCGCGTCCTCGAGCCCGTCATCGTCACGCGCGACGGCCTGGCTGCAGGCCCGCCGCGACGCGGTCCAGGCGACCGAAGGCGCGCGCGTGCTCGCCTACGCGCAGTCGCAAGAGAAGTTCGTTCGCGACGCGCTGGTGAACGCCGAGATCACCAAGCTCGACATCCTCCAGTTCCAGACGCGCCTGCTCGAACGCGCCGCCGCCACGGGCCTCGCGCCCACGCTCGGTGACGGCGTCGGCGATCTCCGCAAGGAGCGCGAGAAGCGCGGCTTCCGCACGTGGGCCTACGAGGGTGAGTCGTGGGCAGACGAGCTCGGGTACTACGCCTACGACGTACGCCCGGACTGCCCCGAGGGCCTTCGCGTCAGGTGAGGTAGCGGTAGATGATCATCGCGGCGCACGCGGGCTTCGCGTCGCCCTGCACCTCGATCGTCGCGTTCATCAGCGCCTCGACGCCGCCTGCGACGTCCCGCACCTCGGCCAGCTTGAGCACGAGCCGGTACTGTGAGCCCGCGCGAAGAGGTGTTGGGAAGCGGACCTTGTCCATTCCGTAATTCACGACCGCCTTGAAGCCGCGGATCTCGACGACCGAGAAGAACAGCCCCGCGATCAGGGACATCGTGAAGTAGCCATGCGCGATCGGAGCGCCGTACGGCGACTCCCGCACGCAGCGCTCGCGGTCGACGTGCAACCACTGATGGTCACCCGTCGCGTCCGCGAACCGCACGATGTCCTCGAACGCCATCTCGCGCCACGTGGACGTACCGAGCGTCTGCCCGACCATCGCCTTGAGCCCATCTACGCCGTTGATCACCGCCGACATGTAGCCTCCTTCGGTGACCTAACACGACGCGCGCGCGGGTTACCTTGCGACGTGCATCGCGTACAACTCGAAAACGGCCTCACCCTCGTCATCCGACCGACACCGTCCAGGCTGGCCGCAGCGGCCGTGTGGCTCGACGCCGGCACGGTCGACGAGGCGGACGATCAACACGGCGCAGCCCACTTTCTCGAGCACATGTTGTTCAAGGGGACGGCCCGCCACGGCATCGGGGGCTCCACCGCCGCGATCGAGGCCATGGGGGGCGAGCTCAACGCGTTCACGAGCCAGGACGAGACGGTGTTTCACGCCGTGGTCGACGGCCGTTCGCTCGAAGATGCGCTCGACGTGCTCGCGGATCTGCTCGTCCACGGCTCCCTCCCGATGGACGAGTACGAGGCCGAGCGCCGCGTCGTGCTCGAGGAGGTCCGCGGCTACGAATCCGACCCAGACACCTTCCTCGGCGAGACCACCCAGGACCTCCTGTTCCCGGGCCACGCGTACGGGCGACCGATCACGGGCGACTCATCGGCCGTCGCTCAGCTTCGCTACGACGCTGTCGCAGCGTTCCGCGCGCGCAACCATGGGTCGGATCGCGCGATCCTCGCCATCGCCGGCGACGTAGACCCCGCCGCGGTCGAGCGCGCCGCCCGGCGGCTGTTCGGGACCTGGGCCATGGTTGGGCCCCGCCCCGCCGAGGTTCCACTGCAGATGGGTCCCACCCGCGCATCGGCGCATCGCGTCGGGGAGCGGTTCGAGTCGCTGTCGGTCGAGCTCGCTTGGCGTGCTCTTCCGATCGGTCACCCCGACGCCCCCGTGCTCGACGTGCTCTGCACGGCCCTCGGCGAAGGCCCTTCCTCGCTGCTCGCGAGCAGGCTCGTCGTCGAAGACGAGTCCGCGATGGACGCGTGGTCGTCGATGGGCACCCATCGTACAGGCGGGAGCGTCAGCCTCGGCTTTCCCCCGCGCGACGATCGCACCCTCGCCGCGATCGAAGGCGCGCTCGACGAGATCGCGAGCGCCGCCGGAAAGGGCCTCCCGGCGCGCCTCGTCCGCCGAGCGCAGGACGGCATCCTCACCGAGATGGCGTTCTCGTCTGAATCGGTCGACAACGTCGCCCACGACCTCGCCTACTACACCGCCCGCCACGGCGACCCCGACGGCGCCGACGCGTACCGCACAGCGATCGCAGCGGTGACCCCCGCAGACGTGCACCGCGTCGCCGCTCAGATCTTCGATCCGGCGCGCGTGACCGTCGTCGTGCTCGACCGGAAGGTGGCCCCGCAGCGGCTCGCGCGCGTGGTCGCCTCGGCGCCCACACCGCCCGTTCGCAAATACGAGCCGGTGCGCCACGTGTTCGAGAACGGCGCCTCCGCGTGGATCCTCCCCGACAGGTCCGCAGTCTGTGCGGTTCACGCATGCGCGATCGGCGGCGCCCTGCACGAGACAAAGAAAACGATCGGCCTCGCCGAGGCGTGGGCGCGTACGGTGTCATCGGGTGCTGGCGACCTCGACGCGTCTGACAACGGGAACGCGTGGGACGACGTCGCGGGCGGGATCTCCGGGTTCGCCGGGCGGGCGACCATGGGCCTGCGCGGCACCTTCCCAGCCCATCACGCCTCGGAGGCGCTCGACCTGTTCGCGATGGCGTGTGCGAAGCCGCGGTTCGACGAGGCCGACGTCGACCGCACCAAAGACGAACTCGCCGACGATCTCAAACTTCGCACCGAGCACGCAGACGAAGCGGGCGACGTGATCCTCTGGGAGGCCCTGTTCCCCGAGCACCCGTGGGGGTTCTCGCCGGTGGGAACGGCGCGCACGATCGAGGCCATCGGCCCGGGCGCCCTGCACGCGATGCACGGCTCGCTGTTCACCGCGGCGAACGTCACGTTCGCGATCGCGGGCGGCGTAGACCCCGACGAGGTGATCGAGGCGCTGTCGCCGTTTGTCCACCAGCTGAAGGACCGCGGGCGCGTGCCGGCGAACCCTTCAATGAAGCCCGTAGATGCTGGCCGAAAGCACAAGCGCGCGGGCATCGGGCAGGCGTTCGTCGCGCTCGCCGTGCGCGGGCCAGGCGCCGACCACGCCGATCGCGCCTCCATGGGCATCGTAACCGCCATGATGGACAGCCAGGGCGGGCGGCTGTTCCTCGATCTCCGCGAGCGAAAGGCCCTCGCGTACGACGTGTGGGCCGACCACTGGGCGGGCTTCGGCGGCGGCGCCGTGACGTTCGGCCTCGGGTGTGACCCGCGCCGGGCGGATGAAGCCGCAGACGCGCTCGCAGCCTGCGTCGACGGGGTCCTATCCGAGCCGCCCGGAGCTGAAGAGGTGCAGCGGTACAAGAACATGTCCCGCGGCCGCCTGCTGCTCGCGCTGGAACGCGCCGCGGCGCGCGCCGGAGACGCCGCCGAGCACGCGCGCTTCGGGCTCGCGTTCGGAATCGACGCTCATCTACGGGCGTTGGAGGCCGTGACCCCGGCGTCGGTCGCCGCCGCCCTCGAATGGCTGCGCGGCCCGCGCGTCGAGGTCGTGGTGGTGCCGCCATGACCGTCCCAATCGCCGAGCTGTCGTCCGTCCCCCAGGTCTCGGCCGAAGGCACCCATGGCGTCGCAGCCATGCGCGTCGCAGCCCCCGCAGCCGACGTGTGGCAGGTGATCCTCGCGGTGGAAGACTGGTCGTCGTTCGTGCCCCACATCACGCGCAGCGTGGTGGCGGCGCGGTCGGGAGCGAGCCTCTCGGGGGACGTCGACGTCGAGACGAAGGATATCGCGACCTCGCTCGCGGTTCGCATGGCGCACCCGCCCGGCACGGTCGCTCCGTTCGTGGCGGTCCCGAGCGACACCACCGTCGTGCGCGCGATCAGCGGCCTGTGGATCGTGACGCCGATCGACGCCGACAATGCGGCGATCGAGCTGCAGTTGGACGTCTCGACCACGTTCTGGGTGCCCGACGCGATCTACCCGAGCGCAAAAGAAGGCCTCGGGACGTTGCTCGCCGTGTTTGCAAGACAGGCCGCCCGGTGACGAAGCAGCCCTACGGCGTGTACGTACACGTCCCCTGGTGCCGACGCCGCTGCCCGTACTGCGCGTTCTACGTCGAGGTCGACCGCGACGTCCCCTGGGACCGGTTCGTCGACGCGCTGCTTCGCGAACGCACCCTCCGCGCTTCGGCGTTCGACGGCCTCGCATCCACACTGTTCCTCGGCGGCGGGACTCCGTCGCGAATGCCCCCCGAACACCTCGCGCGGCTGCTCGCCGGCCTCCCGCACACCGACGACGCCGAGATCACGCTCGAGACGAACCCCGAAGACGTCGACGCGACCTTCCTCGCAGCGGTTCGGGCCGCCGGGGTCACCCGAATCTCGCTCGGCGTGCAGACGCTGGATCCGCGGTTCGCACACCTGCTGAACCGCTCGTGTACCGTCGATCGCGCGGCCGAGGTGCTCGAGCAGGTGCGGGGCGCCGGGTTCGCGTCGTGGTCGGTGGACCTGATCTTCGGCCTCCCAGACCAGTCGCCCGACGACGTGCTCGCCGATCTTGAGCGGCTGCTCGCCGCAGAACCGCCCCACGTCTCGCTGTACGGGCTCACGATCGAGCCCGGCACCCCGTTCGAGCGCGCCGTGCAGCGCGGTACGTTCGCGCCGGCCGACGCCGAGACCTGGCGGACGATGTACGACCGCATCGTGGAGCGGCTCGCGAGCGCAGGCATCGAGCGCTACGAGGTGTCGAATTTCGCGAAGGAAGGCCACCGTTCGCGGCACAACCGGCTGTATTGGACCGACGCGCCATACGTCGGGCTCGGGCCCTCCGCTCACGGCTACCGGCCCGACGGGAGCCGCTACGCCAACGTTCGCGACGCGGTCGCCTACCTTGATCGGCCGGACCCGACGTCCGAAGACGAACGCCCCACCCCGAAGCAGGCCGCGCTGGACCTGTTGATCTCGGCGCTGCGGTCCGCCGACGGGGTGCCGCGGTCGCTGCTTACGCGGCTCGGCCTCGCGCCTGATGAGCGCCTCGTCCGCGCGCTCGTCGAGGCCAACCTGCTCCTCGACGACCCCGCCGCGTTGCGGCTCGCACACGACGGCTTCGCCCTCGCGGACGGTCTCGCGGAACGACTTTGGGACGGACTCGTGCCGATCAGGGGTTTCAACGATGCCCCTGCAAGTTAGCTGTCTTCTGCTGCGTACGATGGCAACGAGGCGCCCGTGAGCCAACGAGACTTCTACAATGTGTTGGGGATCCCCCGGACCGCGTCCCAAGATGACGTGAAGAAGGCCTATCGGGGCCTCGCGATGCGCTACCACCCCGACAAGAACGACGGCGACGACGAAGCCGGGCAGCGGTTCAAGGACATCACCGAGGCGTACCGTGCGCTCTCCGACCCCGATCGCCGCGCGCGGTACGATCGGCTCGGGCCGCTCTACACCGAAAACGGGCGCCCGCCGCGGCCCGAAGACGTGCAGGACATGGTCTCGGGTGTGCTCGGCGGGTTCTTTCGTCGCCGCGGCACCGAACCGGGCGAAGACCTGCGGTACACCGTGTCCGTGTCGCTCGAAGACGTCGCCTCGGGCGTCGAAAAAGAGATCATCGTCCCCCGGCGCGTGCGCTGCCGGACCTGCGGCGGCGATGGTGCTGATCCGAACGGCGGGCGCGAGGTGTGCGCGCCCTGCAACGGTTCGGGACGCTCGACCGGGCGCCTGTTCCGCACGGACTGCTACCACTGCGCCGGAAAGGGCTTCGTCGTCAAGAAGAAGTGCGAGGCGTGTGAGGGCGACGGACGCCACCCGACGGAAGACTCGCTGCGCGTGAAGATCCCGCCCGGCGTCGCGACGGGCACCCGCCTCAAGCTCAAGGGAAAAGGGGATTCCCCGAGGGGGAGCGGCGTCGACGGCGATCTGTTCGTGATCGTGAGCGTTTCCGACCACCCGGTGTTTCGCCGGCGTGGCGATGACGTGCTCGTCGAGGTCCCGTTGCTGTTCAGCGAAGCCGCGCTCGGAGCGGACGTCGTCGTGCCGACGCTCGAAGGCACCACCACGATCCGCATCCCGTCGGGGACAGCGTCCGGCAAGATCCTGCGCCTCGCCGGCCGCGGCCTGCCCCACGTGAGCGGCTCCGGCAAAGGCGACCTGCACCTGCAAATCGCGCTCGAGGTGCCCGAGGGGCTCTCCGTGGAGCAGCGCGAGGCGCTCGAGCGCTGGTCGCGCTCGCTCGACAAGACCCAGCACGTTCGGCGTGCAGCCTTCGATCACGCCGTTCGGGAGCGTCTGAAAAAATGACACGTGCGATGCGCTTCCTGGTCGCCCTTGCCCTCACGTTGGCCTCCCCGCTGGCGGAAGCCGGTAAGCGTGTGGAGCCCGATCTCGTCGAAGACGCGCTCGCGTTTGCTGCCGCCGGCGAACGCGAGAAGGCCGCGCGCCTGCTCGAGGACGCGGTCGCAAACGACGGTACCCTGACGGACGATCAGCGCGACATCCTCCGCGTCCACGCCGCCGAGCAGCGGCGTCTCCTCGGCCAGCGCGACCCTGCGTGGGACATTTACCGCGCGGTCGTCGACGGAGGCCGGCCGGAAGCGGGCCAGGCCGGCACCCTCGGCATCGCGTTGCTCGACGCCGAGCGGGGTGTGGACGCCGCGATGGCCGCCCGCCTGGCCGCGCCCGACGAACGCGAGGTGATCGCGACGCAGAACGCCGACCGCTACCTGCTGCTCGCGCTGCATGCCCAGGGCGGCGGGGACGACCTCGCGTTCAAGGACCTCTCGAAGCGCGCGCTGACGTATGCAAAAGAGGACGACGACGTGCTCACGCGCGTTCGGGCCAGGCTCGACGCGCTCGAGGAGAAGCCCGCCGCCCCCGGCAAGCCGCCCGCCGAGGGGCCGAAGGCGCCGCTCGCAAAGGCCGAAGACGCGTGGGCGCAGGGCCGTCGCGAAGACGCGCTCCGCTTCGCTGACGAGGTGATCGCAGCCGCGCCGGGCAGCGATGACGCGCGCGCCGCGGCCTACCTGAAGCGAAAGGTGGAGGCCAACTGGGCGCCCGATCCGCAAAAGATCGGCGTGCTGCTTCCGCTCTCAGGAAAGTACCTGACCGTCGGCCAGCAGATTCAGAAGGCGCTCGAGCTCGGGTACGGCGCCGGTAGCCGCCGCCTCGTCTACGCGGACGCCGGCGAGACGGCCGAGACCGCGCAGAAGGCCCTCGAGAAGCTCGTGTTCGAGGACCGGGTGATCGGAGTCGTCGGGCCGCTGCGCACGGAGGGCGCCCTCGAAGTCGCCCGCGCCGCGGACGCGATGCGCGTGCCGCTCGTCAGCCTCGCCCAGACGACGGGACTCACAGACGCGCGGCCCTGGGTGCTGCAAGGCACGCCCACGCCCGCCGATCAGGTGCACGCGCTGCTCGACTTCGCGATGACGACGAAGGGCATGAAGGCGTTCGCCGTCTTCGCGCCCGACAGCCCCTACGGGCACCTCGCCGCCGACGTGTTCGAAGCCGAGGTCGTCCAGCGCGGAGGCGCCATCGCGGTCAAAGGGTTCTACGACGCCGCCGCGATGAACGTGGGTCCGGCAGCCCAGCTGCTCGGGCGAAAGGACTACGAGGCCCGTAAGGACGAACTCATCGCGCTCAAGAAAGAGACGACGAAGAACGGCGGCAACGCGTCTCGCGTCGTCCTCCCGCCGATCGTGGACTTCGACGCGATGTTCGTCCCCGACAGCGCCTCGCGCGTCCCGATCGCGTGTGCAGCGCTCGCGTACGAGGAATTCCCGATGGGCGACTTCAGACCCACGAAGGCGAGCGTCACGTTCCCGTTGCTCGGCCTCTCGGGATGGAATTCCGACAGCCTGGTCACGACGGGCGGACCCTACCTGCGCGGTGGCTACTTCACCGACGTCTACCGTGCAGGCGCAGACCCGGCGTTCGAAGAGAAATTCCGCGCCGGCGTCGGTCACACGCCGGGCGCGATTGAAGCCACCGCGTACGATCTTGGCGCGATGCTCGCGCGAACGGCGGCCGGAACCGCAAAGACGACGACCGAGTTCCGCGACGCGCTCCTCGCCACGAAGATCGAGGGCGCCGCCACGGGAACAGACGCGTTCGTAGCCACGACGCAAAGCGCCGAACATCACGTCCGGGTCTACCAGGTCACCGCCAAGGCGATCGTCGAGATCGACCCGGCGCCGCCCCCGCCCGTCCCCGAAGCGCCCGTTCCCTAGCCCGCGTCGGCCGCCGGCCCGAGCAGCTTCTCGACCTTCTTCAGCTTCTTGCCGGGCTCCCACGCGTCCTCGACCGTGAGCTCCCAGCCGTTCGGATCATCCCAGCGCAGGAACAGCACGACGGTGGCGCCTGCGATCCACTCGACGCGCCCGCCGTACGAGCTGTGGATCGGGCTCTTCCGGCTGCCTTCGGTGCACTCGCGCTCGGCCAGCTCCACCATCTCGGACGTGTAGCCGGGCAGCGCGGCGAGGCGGTCGTGCGCAGCGGGACCATCCGGCGTGTTCCGGAGCACCTTCTCGACGATGACGTTGTAGCGGACGGTGGACCACGGCTCGCAGCCCTCACCGGTCGAGCGGCTCGTCGGAGCCGTCGGCGGGTCGGCGATCGTCGCGTACACGATCACCTGCGACCGCGCGATCACCTCGTCAAGCGCCACCGGCTCGAGGAATACCTGGCCAGCCAGCGCCGCGGAAGCGAGTCCAACGACGATCAAGCACCCTCCCGGGACGATGATACGCCGCGAACACGCGCGTACCAACGCTCGGCCGCCCTCTCGTCGATCGTCTCGATCACAGGCGGATGCGGGCCGGCAAGCAGCTCGATCAGGACGCGCCGAAGTCCAACCCGCACGATTCGGGACGGCGGAACGGTGGACGCCGCGAGCACGTCGGCCTCGCGCTCGACGGGGACCACGAGGCACACCCGGGGCGCGCACCGCGTCGCGACGGCTACGAAGTCCGCGAGGCGGCGATCCCCCTCCGAACGGGCCGCCGCCTTCCACGCGTCCGGCGACGCGGGCCCGGTGCCGGCAGGGAAGTACGGCGGGTTGCTGACGACCACGTCCCACGCGCCGTTGACCGTTGCGATGTCGGCCCCGCGCAGGTGTGGAAATCCGCCGCTGTCGGCACGCGATCGCGCCCAGCCGACCTGCCACTCAGGCCGAACGTCGACGCCCTCGGCCGCCACGCCGTTGGCGCCGAGCAGCCCGGCGACGATGCCGGAGCCCGTCCCGAGGTCGAGCGCCGTACGCGGGACGCCGCCTTCGAGCGCGAACCCAGCGAGCCAGAACGCCTCGGCACCGTACCGGAATCCGCGCCGCGGCTGCCAGATCACCAGCCCTGGCAGCGGCTCTTCGCGCGTCCAGTCATCGGCCATACCGCCACCAGGCCACCGTGAGGATGATCGCGGACGCGATGCCGGCCGCACCGAACTCCATCACCCCGAACCGAAGGGGCTCCGCTGCCGCGACGAGTACGCTCAACCGAACACCCCGGCGGCTCGGAGGGCGGCCCGTTCGGCGGGGTCGAATCCGGCCTCGGTGAGGACCTGTTCGGTGTGCTCGCCGACGCCCGGGATCGCGCCCGGGACCGGCGCGTCAGCGAACGGCGGGCGCACCCACGTCGTGCCGCCGAGCCGCTCGACCGCGCCGCGGGCAGCGAGGTGCGGGTGCGCAGCGATCTCGCCCATGCCGAGGACCTCGCCGGTGCACGCGTCCGCCAGCAGGTCCACCCACGTGTCGCGCGTTCGCGTAAGGAACACCGCCTCGAGCTCGGGTCGGCCCAGCGAGCCCGCGGCGGAAGCGAGCGCCGCCTGGAATTTGGGCTCGAGCGCCCCGACCGTGAGCCACTTCCCGTCTGCGCAGCGGTACGTCCCGTACAACGGGATGCCGCCGGTCAGCACCTCACCCGCGGGGGCCGGCTCCCTGCCCTCGGTCGAGAAGCCCGTCACCTGGGACGCGACGAACGATAGCGCGGCCTCGGCGAGCGACACGTCGAGCACGCGACCGTTGCCTGTTCGCTGCGCGTCGAACAACGCCGCCGCGATGCCCATCGCCGCCGCCATCGCGCCCGCGAGGTCGGCCACCTGCACAGGGAGCGGCGAGCCGTCTGCGTGACCGAGCGACAGCGCGCCCGTGATGCCGACGTAATTCACGTCGTGACCGGGCCGATCTCGCCAGGGCCCGGTCTGCCCGTAGCCAGAGATCCGCGCGACCACGAGCCCCTTGAAATCGGCTACCAGCGCGTTCGGATCGAGCCCCATCTGCTCCATCACGCCGGGCTTGAACCCCTCGACGAGCACGTCGTAATGCGGCAGCAGGCGTCGGATCACCCCGGCCGCGGCTGGTTTTCGAAGATCCAACGCGAGGCTGCGCTTGCCGCGGGAGAGGGCTGCAAAATACGACCCGACGCCGTCGACGTAGGGCGGAACATGCCGCGTGAAGTCGCCCGCGCCCGGCACCTCGACGCGATCGACGGCTGCGCCGAGCCCCTGCAGGTACCAGGTGCACGCGGGGCCGGGCAGCAGCCGCGACAGGTCAAGGACACGTACCGAAGCGAGAGGTCCGTTCATCCTCCGAAGGTAACGGAACAGAGGCGCGGACGGCACCCCGACGGTCGGATACGAATGAATGCGGGTCACGGCGCGTACGTCGACTGCGGAGAGTGCTGAACGTGTTGTTGATCGCTGCCCTGGTCGCTGCGAGCGCCTCAGCCGCCGAGCCGTTCACGTGCCCGGACGCCGATCCACCAGCCCTCGCGGTGGTCCTGTGGGATCGAACCGATCCCTCCACGACCTTCCTTGGCCTCCAGATCGGCACGCGCCTCGGCGAGCGCGAAGTCGAGATGCAGCAGTCGCTGCTCGACACGCTGTTCGGGCTCGACGGCGTGCTCGTGCCCGGTGATCGGCTGTCCGCCTTCCCGAACGGCATCGACGCCGAAGATCCCGGCGTGGACATCCTGCGTTCGACCAAGGGCAAGCCGGCCGACATGTACACCCGGCTCAAGATCGCGCTCCCGGGCCCGCGAGACCCGGTGCGGCCGCTCCACATGGTGATCCCCGCCGACGGGCGCGGCGCCGTGGAACGCGCGATCACCGCGTCGATCGTCGAGCCCCTGCTCGCCCCATGCGAGGGCTGCACCCGCCTCGCGGAGCACGTCGGCGACCCCGACACCGAGCGGGGGCTCGCCCAGCCGTGGCTGCTCACCCACCACGCGCTCGCCCAGGCGTTCGTCGAGCAGGGCCTCGACAAGCCGTGCGCCGAGCCGGACACGGTGTACCTCGCGTGGGTGTCGCCCTCGAACGTCGGCGCCTATGATCCCGAGCGCCTCGAGCCCGACGTGCGCGCGGCGTTCGGCGAGCTCGCGGTTCGTTGGCTGTGGGCGCTCGATCAGGCGTATTGGCTCGAACCGGTTCGTTCGGATCGCCACGTGAAGCTGTTCCGCGTCCATCGGGGCGCCGCAAGCCCGCAACGGGGCGGCGACCGCGCGATCACCTGGCTGGACGAAGCCGACAAGCCAGCCACGCTCGTGCGCGGCACCACGTGGCGCGGCGGCTTCGACACGATGCCTCCGCCCCAGTGGACGGCCCCGCTGTTGCCGAACTGGACTCCCCATACGGGCCACGCCGACGTGACGTGGAGAGGCAGTCGGGGTGCCGTGACCACCGAAGCCGTACCGCTGGGCGTCGACGCCCACGGGCTCGCGCTCCTCGACCCGACCGGGCTGCGTGACGCCCTCGTGGCAGGAGTCCGTGGCGAACTCGACGCCCAGCGAGCCACCTTCGACCCCGATCTACGCGCGACCGTTCGCCTGCTGCCACCCGCAGATCCGCTGTTCGGCTGGTCGGCCGTCGCGATCCTCGAGGAGCGCGCAGTCGAATCGCCCCGCATCCGACTGTCCTACGTGCCCGTCCCGTGGTGGCAGCTCGGCGGAGGGTTCGGCGCCATGGGGCTGGGCGGGCTCGCGGTGCTGCAACAGGCCCGGGCCCGCCTTCAACGGCGACGCCTCGCGATCGACCTCGGCTGGGACCGGGACGTCGAGCTGGTCGATCTGCTCGCCCTCCGCGACCAGGTCGCGTTCGAGGAGTCGTTCCGCGTGCGCCTCTCGGACGCGAGCGGCTACCGCCCGCGTGCGTGCTCGCTCGAGGTCCGCGTGTCGCTGCGAACGTTCTTGCAGCCGGAGGTGCCGATCCGCGATGACGCCCGCGACGGCTTCCAGTCCCTCGCGGCCGACCGCTGGGATGCCGGCGTCGACGGCCTCTCCACGCGCGTCACCTCGCCCCATCCCGACGCGCTCCTCGACCGCCCGGTGACGATCGTCACCCAACACTCCGCGATCGACTTCGGTCGCGTCCGGAAGGACGAATTGGCCGTCGTCCACGCGATCCGCGTCCGGGTCCACGATCGAACGGGGCGCTACGTCGACGTCGACGAGACGCTGTTCCGGCCGGTGCGATTGCGCGCCGTGCCAGGCCCCGCCGAGCCGCGCGCCGGCCTCGACATCTCCCCGGCTTTCCTCTCGCGCTGGCTCGAGGTGCGCCTCGTCGGGCTCACGAACGACGAGTGGCGAGGCGCGAGGCGCGTCGACGTCGGGTGGCTCTCGATCGAGAACCCGGTCCGTAAGCAGTACACGCCGCTGCCGGTCACGTTCCGCCTCGCGTCAGCGCGGGTGACGCTCACGGCCGAAGGGACGTCGATCACCGCGTCTGGAACGTTGCTGTTGCGGGACACCACGGGGGAGCGCCCCATGGATCAGGGTGTCACGCTCTCAGCGGGCGAGCGACGCTCGTACGTGGTCACGGTCGAGCTCCCCGACGACCTCCGCGACGCCGCGCACCCTCGGTGGCACGCGACGATCGACGTCGCCGTCGGCGCCGACGACGGCTCTGCGCAACGCCCGAAGCTGGCACCTCTGCGGCGTACGTTCCGCCTGCGCACGGCCGGCCGCTCCCGCGCCATGGTGCTCGACTTCGGCACCGGCGCCACGCGCTTGCTCCTGCAGGACCTCGATGAGGAGCGCTGGGGCTTCCTGCCGCTCGAGGGGGACGGCCCCGACCTCGGCGGCGCAGTGTTTGTCGCGGCTTCCGGCGAGGTATCGTTCGGCGCATCCGCGGAGCTACACCCGTTCGACGCGCCCGCCGGGAGGTTCATCCCGTCGCTGAAGGCGCTGCTGCTCCGCGACGGCGCGCCCGAGCCGCGCGACCTCGTCGTACTCGGGAAGGTGATCGACGGCCTGTTGGCGCGATTCTACGCTCCCTTGCAGGCCGCCGACGCGGACGTCTGGGGCGTGAGGTACGGCGACCGCATCGCGCTCACCCCCGGTCCGCGCGGGCAGCTCGTCGTGCTCGTGCCGAACGAAGCGCACCCGCTTTGGGTCGCCGCGCTCCGTGAGTCACTGTCAAACTCGAACGTCTGGTCTGGCGCGGTCGCGGTTCTGTGCGAGGCCGAAGCTGCGGCGTTGTGGTACGCCTCGGTCGTGTACGCTGCGCCGCCACGAGCCCTGCCCGAGCCCCCTCCCCGCCTGCGCCTGCTGGTGTTGGACGTCGGCGCGGGCACGACGGACGCGGCGCTCGTCGAGATCGACCGAACCCCCGAACGCCAGTCCCTCGCGCTCGTCGGCACGGGCGGCGCGGCCGTCGCCGGCCGAACCCTCGACGAAGCCGTTTTTGACGCCATCGCCGAGGTCAATGGAAGTAGCCAGTGTTTCGCCGCGCTGCCCGAAACGTCCGCCCACGATCTGCGCGCGCAGCTCGAGCACACCAAGCGCCGGATGAGCACCCCGGACCGCGGAGGAGACACTGCGGTGCGAATCGAGCTCCCGGGCGGCGTGGTCCTGTCCGCGCCCATCGCCTCCCTAAGCTCCACGCAGGCCTGGCGCCGCGCCGTCGACCGCGTCGCGCGCGAGGCGCTCACCGTGCTGGTCGGCCGGCTCGACGTGGCGCGGGAACCGCTCGCCGGGACGCACCTCGTGGTGCTCACGGGCCGAGGCTCCCAGGCAGACTCGCTCGTCGACGCCGTCGAGCGCGCCGTCGGCGATCTCGGCGCCGAAGCCGGCCGCGTTCATCGCGTGGACTCGCGGTTCCTGAAGGAGTCGGTATCGCTCGGGGGACGGCTGTATGCGCTGGGCCTGTGCGGCGATTTCCTCCCCGCCGAACAGTGTTTTCGTGACCGACTCGTTTTGGTGTACCGCCGACCGTTCGGACGCGTGCATGCGAAGGAATTGCTCGCGCCTGGCCGCGCCTACCGCGGTGGAGCGATTCAGGGCGATTGGACGGACGTGCCGACGTTCGAACAGGCCCGCCTGGTCCGGACGTGGATGCGCCCGGTGGACGGCGACCGTTCCGCTCCCTGGGAGATGGACGCGCGCAGCATGGTCGCGATCCTCCAGGGCGAGCCCCTCGAGCCGTTCCGCGGCATGCCCACGGCGGTGCCGGCGTGGCTGCCCGTGAAGTTTCCCGTGGAGCGCATCCGGTTCGATCAGGGGCCGGTAGACGACGTCCACGCCCGCGTGCGCGTCGTCGTCGAGCCCGATGGCTCCGTACAGATGGAGTGCGCGTGAGCCTCTTGGCCAAACTGCTCGCGTTCTTGACCTCCCTCGTTCAAGGGCCGGTCGCCGTGCCGATCGCGCAGGTGGCGGAGCGGTCCCCACGCCCTACCCGCGCACTGCCCGCGCTCGAGCCGGAGCAAGCGCCCCCTTCGGAGGTCCGGCCGGCCGAGCACGTCCGGATCTGCGTGGACTTCGGCACGTCCCAATCCACGGTCGCCCGCGCGATTCACGGCGCCATGCCGGACCTCGCCGTCCTGCAAGTGGACCCGCGCACCGGGCGACGCTGGCCAACGATCGACTCGGACATCGTCTACTCGTCCGAAGATCGGGCAGTCCTCGGCGCGGCCGCCCGCCTGCTCGAGGAGCGAGGCCGACGACCGAATACCCAGTACTTCCGCTCGCTCAAGCGCATGTTGTCGGACCTGAGCCGCGTCCCCGACAGCCACCTGATGCTGCGCCTGCGGGTCGAGGCCCTCGTCGAAGAGCTGCTGCGGCTCGCGCTCGACCCCTCGTCGTCCGGCACGCTGCGAAAGCAGGCCGAGCTGATGAACGTGAACGTCGCCGATCTCGCCGCCCACGCCGGACTGCCGAACCGCGCTGGCCTCGCCGACACGGTCGCGCGTGGCGTGCTCGACCTCTACCTGTGCGTGCCGAACGCGTTCGGCAACTTCGAGGAGGAGGTCCTTCGCGACGCGGCTTACCACGCCGGCGTCGCGTTCCAGCGCAGCCTCGCCGCCGATCGCCCGCCGATCTGGAACGCCGAAGACGCGCGCGCCACCGTCGTCGTCCACCTCGTCCGCGAGGCCGAGGCCGTGGCGTGGTGGGTGCTCCATCAGAAACAGCTCCCCCCCGGCGCGGGCGACCAGGCGCGAATGCTGGTGTTCGACGTCGGCGCCGGCAGCACGGACGCCGCGATCGTCACCGTGCGTTCAGGTGAAGGAGCCGGCGAGAGCCCGACGGTACACACCGAGGCGCACTCGGGGGCGTCGTTCGGCGGGCACGACGTGGACGAGCTGCTGTTGCGGCTGATGGCCGATCGCAGCGGCTCCGCGACGTTGGACCAGATCGGCCAGAAGATCAGCAAGGCGGGCACCACCCGCGCGCGCGAGCTGCGCCAGTTCGCCGACGCAAAAGAGGCGTGGGCGCGCGAGGTCAACGACGCGTTCACGAGGGATCCGGAGCTGCTCGACGCGTTCGTCACCTGGGTGGACGCGGCCGAGGGTTCCGTCCCGGGCGAACAGATCCTCCCAGCGATTCGTCCCCAGTCAGACGCCTGGCCCGATGTTCGCGAGCTCACCGCGGCCCACTGGGGCGTCCCCTACGCGCGGTTCTTGCGCGGCGTCGTCACCGGGGTCCTGCGCGCGCTCGACGCCGCCGAACCGGGCACCGCGATCGATCGGGTCGTCTTGTCAGGGCGCGGGACGCTGCTTCCCGGGGTTCGCGCGCTCGTCACCCGCCGCCTCGTGGCGTCTGGGCGGATTCGCAGCGCCGAGCAGGTCGTCGCCGTCGACGCCGACGAGGAGCGGCTGAAGCTCGCGTGTGTGCTCGGCATCGCCGCAGCTGCAGCGAGCGCCTCGGTACCCGAGCGCCTCCCGCAGATGCTCGCCGAGGAGGTGTCGATCGGGCGCAACGTGCCGCTGTGGACGCGCGGCGTGCGCATCCAGGACTGCGTCGTGCGGGCCGCCGTTCGCCTCGAAGGCAAGGAGGGCGCCCGTCGCGTGGGCTTCTACCAGTACCGCGTGCCGCGCGAGGTCGCCGCGGCGATCGGCGCGTCCACGCTTTGGGAGCAGCGGCACCTCGGCGCCGCCGAGATCTTCGTGTTCGACGCGGTCGAGGTCGCGGTGGTATTCGACGTCGGCACCGGCGCGCTCGGCGTCTGGCGGCTCGTAGCGGACGGCCCGCCCGTTCCAATCCGCCTCGAGGTGGACCCGGTGTTCGCGTCCGCCGAGAATCCGATCAGCCGCCTCCCGTTCGGCTGGGTGGACGCATGATCGTCTTTTTTGCGCTGACGGCCCACGCCGATCCGCTGTGGCGGCCCGCCGAGGAGGTGGTCGTGCCCGCCGTGGGGACGCGCCCTGTCACCGTTCACCTGCGCGCTGACGCAGGCACCGACCCGCTCACGCTCGCCGCAGGCCTCGCCGCCACCGAAGCGCAATGGCGGGCGGCAGCGGCAACCACGCCTGACGGAGACGGCGCGGTCCTCGAAGGTCCGCTCGGAGTCCTGCCAATGGGCGACGCCCGGTGCGATCTGGTCGCGGTCGCGGGCGCCTGGGCGTGGGACGGCGGGTGCCGCGTGCGCTACCCGGCCGAGATCCAGCTGTTCCCGTGGCGAACCGGCGGCGTGACGACCGACCTCGTCTCGATCGAGATCCCCGCGCTGCCCGAGCCACCGACGGCGGTGGTCCCCCGATCCCCTCCGTGGGGCTGGTTCGTGGCCGGTGCGACGTCCCTCACCGTGCCCCTGGCAGGGGCGATTGGCTTCCTCATCGGTCGACGGGTAAACGCCGGTGAGCGCACCGCGCGCGCGGTCCGGCCGACGTCCAGGTCCAAGCCCCCCGAGGCGCCAAAGTCGGCCGGTGGCCTGTCCGCGGCGAGCCGCTCGCTGCCCCCCAAGCTGGACCCGTACATCGCGCGGCAGGTCGCGTTGCTCGACCACCGACTCGTGCGAGAAGCCGCCGAATTCCTCGCCCAATCGGACTGGATCGAGCGGCACCGCAAGGCGTCGGCGATGTTGCTCGCCACGTCCGACGAGCTCTGGCGACGCGGCCAGGACCTGCCGAACGGCTACCGCGAGGCGTGGAAGACCCTCGCCGATGACGTCCGCATACGGGAGGAGCCCGTCGCACGCGTCGCAAAGAGCCTCAAGAACGTGCTCGCCGACCGCGCCGTCGTCGAAGCGATGCCGTTCGAATCCCGCGTCGCCTGGCGCGCGCTCATGCCCTACACCGACGTGACCGTGACGGACGAGGGAAAGGCGCTGTCGCGTCAGCTGTTCGCTGACGTCGCGCGGGCCCTGATCTCGCCGTACATCGCGCTCGGCCAGTTCATCACCGAGGCGCTGCATCGCGAGACGGATCTCCCAAAGGTGGAGATCGACATCAAGGAGCACGCGTTCGACTTCGCCGAAGCGCTGGGGTTTCGGTACGAGCACGTCGAGCTCTACCACCGCACGGACGCCGACTTCATGCTCGACCGCGACGTCACCGTAACGGGGGTGCTTCCCGAAGACGTTTGGTTTGGGCTCAAGCCGGTGTGGCCCGACGCAGGCACCGTGCTGCGCGTGCAACGCCCGTGTCTGCGCGGCCGCAACGACAGCCGGACGCTGCGTGGGCACGTCGTCGTGTTCCGGGACCCCAACCCGCCTGCGGAGCCCATGTGATCGCGCGCCGACCCCCCGCGTCCGCCACCGTCGCGCTCGCCGCTGGGGTTGAGGCTTCCGCCGTGGAAGCCTGCGAGGCGCCCGCCGTGGCCGGATCGCGGTCGAGCCTGACGGTCGCCTACCGCGTCCAGCGCGCGGCCCCGCGCCGATCCTCGCGGGTGACCGTGCTTCCCTACGACGACCCGGCCATGATCGAGGCCGTCGCCGATTGGTTGCGCGTCGAGGAAGCGTGCTTCGTCGCGTGGTGGACGTGGGTAGCCGGCGACCAAGGCCGCGACGCGAACGGTGTCTGGCGCGTTCCCCCGCTCGTCGAGCCCACCAGCGAAGCGATCCGCCGGTTCGACGTTTCGGACGACGGGCGGACGCTGCCAGCGTTTCAGCGCCCGTGGCTCGATTGGCCGGACGTGGGCTCGGCGACGCTGTCGGACGACCGCATGCGCGCGCTGTGGGCCCAACTGCGCGACGTGCTGACCCACCACGTAGGGCCCAAGGCCGGCGTCGTGTTCGAGCTTCCCGCCGACCCGTTCCAACGTCTCGACGTTCGCAGGCGGCTTCTCACCGACGGTCGCACGCTCGCGCCGTCGTCGTTCCGGCCCTTCTTGCGAGCGTTTTCCCACCTCGACGAGGCCCGGCCACGGGTCGCGGGTTGACGCTCACCTCGGTGGTGGACTGGCTGCGCGAACTTCCCCCCTGGACAGTTTACCTGGTCGTGTTCTTCGCCGGCTTCGGGGAATACGTGCTCCCCGTGTTGCCCGGCGACACGTTCGTATTGGGGTCCGCCGTCCTGGTCACCGCCTTCGGGTGGTCGCTCCCCGTCATGTTCGTCACCGTCGTCGCTTCAAACGTCGCCGGGGCCTACGTCACCTACCTGGTCGGCCACAAGCTCCGCGCTTCCGGGCGCCTCGATACGCTCGCCCCGTCGCGACAGCGCGCGTTGACCGCCGTGCTCGCGCTCGTGGACCGCTACGGTCTCGTCGTGGTAGCGCTCAACCGCTTCTTCCCGGGCATCCGCAGCGCGTTCTTCGTCGCGGCCGGCACAGCTGGTCTCCCGCTCGGTCGCGTGCTCGGGCTCGCGGCCCTCGGTGGCGCGCTGTGGAACGCCCTGCTGATCGGCATCGGCTGGGCCGCCGGCCAGAACCTTTCGCTCATCGAAAGCACAGTGAGCCGCCTCGGGCTGGTGCTCATCCTCGGCGTCGCGGCCCTGCTCCTCGGCGTCACCTGGGCCGTGCGCGGCGCGCTCCGCGACGATCCGGACGCGAATCAGGGCTCGAGGTAGCCCGTGCCGATCACGCCGACGATCGCCGACGTCTCGACGGTGGCGCCGTTGGCGTCGAGTACGAAGCCGCCGAGCTCGAGGCGGTAGAGGTACACCGCGAGCAGGCTGTACGCCGGGTACGCCGCGAGCATGGAGCCAGGAACGGTCATCGCGCCGTTGTCGGGCCCGCGACACGCGACGGTGGCGACCAACGCGCTTCCGTTCGGGTCGTACACGTCGATCTGCACCACGAAGTCGCCGCTGCCGCCCGACCCGGACCAGGTGAACACGTTGCTGCCGTTCCGGTACAGCGGCGCGGAAAACGCTGCATTGGCGTTCGTGTACAACAACTCGGCGGGCGTGATCGACGTGAAACCCTGCGGGGTGGTGACCGCGTCGGACACGTCGAGCGGCCCGAGATCGCCGCCGTCCGGCGCGGAGAGCCCGTACGCCGCAGTCGAGCGGAAGTCGGCCTCCGCGAGGTTGTCGGCTGTGTACATCACGCCGGAGGCCCCGACGGTGCGGCGCAGCCCGATCGAGGTGGAGCCCGACGTCAGGTACACCCAGTCGCCCACGTCGAGGCGCGGCGTGGTCGGCGGGCTTCCGACCCGGTTGACCGCGCAGCTGCCGCGATCGGCGTACCCACCGAACCAGGTCTGGCTCGCCGGCTCGTGAAACGCAGCGCTCGCAGACACGAGCATGTCCGACGACGCGCCAAAACACGCGGGGCACGCGACCTGCAGGCGCGACATCTCGACGAGGCCCCCAACGAGGCCGGTCGCGGGGACGTTGCCGCTGTCGTCGACCGTGTCGACCGGATCGCTCGTGTCGTCGTCCTGCACGTCGGTGTCGCCGAGCCCGGCGGTGTCACCGTACGGGTCGAGTCCGAGCGTACATGCCGACAGGAGGAGGACAACCACGGCATTCCTCTAACGGACCGTCGCGTCTCGGGCCGCCGTTTGGTACCATGCGCCCCGTGGACGCTGGACTGAAGAGCATCGCTGTCGCCCAAGCCGCGCGTGCGCGCGCGCGTCGGGCGGAAGATTGGCCGGAGCTGCACCAACTTCTGGCTGAGGCCCGCAAGCCAAACGACGTGCACCAGGCCCTCCTGCGCGACGGTCCGGTGCGGCTCGCGCGCGAGCGCAGCCGGAACTACGGCCCTTCTCCGTCGACGCTGCGCGACGAGGCCGCCGCTGCCGGTGTGCTCGACGCGACGCCGGATGACCTCGCGTTCCGACGTTTGTTCCCGACGCTCGACGACGGCGTGTACTGCGCGTCCCACGCGATGGGAATCCCCTCGGTCGCCCTCCAGCCGGCGATCACCGAGGCGGTCCTGCGGCTTCAACACTTCGGCGTCTCCGCATGGAGCGCGTGGATGCCGCAGGTCGAACAGTGGCGCGTCGCCGTCGCCGAGCTGTGCGGGCTCGATCTCATGCGCGGCGACGTCGCAGCGTTCCCGAACTTCTCCGAGGCCCTTTGCGTCGCGCTCGGCGGCGTGTCGGGCCGCATGGTGACCGACGCCACGTTCTTCACGACGGCAACGTACATCCACCGGGCGTGGGCCGAACGCACCGGTAGCGACCTGCACGAGGTCCAACCCGACGCGGACGGCGTCGTCTCGGGCGAGCAACTCGCCGCCGCGATCGACGGCCGCACCACCGTGGTCAGCGTGTCACACGCGTGCTGGCGCAACGGCTACCTCGTCGATCTCGAGCCGATCTGCGAGGCCATCGCCGAGCGCTGCCCCGACGCGACGTTGCTGGTGGACGTCTATCAGACGCTCGGGACCGTACCGCTCGCGCTCCCCAATCCGCCGCTCCGGTTCGCGGTGCTCGGCGGCGGCATCAAGCAGCTCCACAGCGGTCCGGGAGCCGGCTTCGGCTGGTTCAGCCACCCGCTGCTCGCGTCCATCGACACCGACCGCACGGGCTGGTGGGCGCACAGCGACCCGCTCGCCTTCGCCGACGACTTCGCGCCCGCCCAGGGGGCCTCGCGCCTGCGCACGGGCACGCTGCACCCCTGGCCGCTGCTCGCGCTGCTCACCGAAGCCCGGGTCCTCGCAGCCTCGTCAGGTGGCGAGCTCGCCGGCGGCATCGCACGGGCCAGGCGCGTCACGCAACGCGCCACCGCAGCTGCCCTCAAACATGCGGACGCGCGCGGACTGTCGATCGCAGGCGCCCGCCACCCGTCACGCCGGGCCGCGTTCTTCGGCGTTCGCGTAAACGACGGACCGCGCGTCATCGCCGCGCTGGCCGAGGGCGGCGTGGTGGCGGACTTCCGGGCGAACACCGAAGGCAGCGCCCGCGGCCTCGTCCGGCTGTCGGGTTCCGCGGCGTCGTTCCCCTATGAGCTCGAGTACGCGATCGAGCGCATCGCGTCGGTGGAGAAATGAACCCGCGCCTGCGTCTCGCAGCAGCAGCCGCCTGCGCGGTCACCGCCCTCGGGTGCGGCGGCCTCCTCGGTCCGCCGCCGGGCATCGTGTCCGTCAACGTTACGCCCGACGCGTGCGGGGCGTGGACGGCGACGGTCGAAGCCACCGGCAACGGCGACTCCCTCGCGATCGAGCAGGACGGCGCGATCGTGCGCACGTTCAACGTCCAGGGCACGCAGACGTTCACCGCGACCGGCACCGCCGCGCCTGGGCGCACCACCACCATCACGGCGCGCATCGCAGGTGTGGACAGGAGCACGCCCGTCGCCATGCCCGCTGTCGACGCGACGCTCGTACTTTCCCCACCGGAGGGCACGTTCGCCCTCAACGCACCCGCGCCGATCGACGTGCTGTTGTCGACGCCGTGTACGATCACGAACGCGACGATGCACGTGAAGGTGATCGACACGCGCTTCGCGAACCGACTGACGATGTGGTCCTCGGATCCGCTCCCGATGCCAGGAGCCGCGGGCACCCGCGTCGTCATCCCCGCCCAAACAACAGGGCTGTTCGACGTCGAAGTGAGCGTCGAAAGCGGTGGCGTGCCGATCGCGCATTCCACCGCGAAGTTGTACTGGGGCAACCCCGACGACGATCTCGACCGGGACGGCGCCGAAGGCGGACTGAACGGGTCCGATTGCGACGATCACGACCCCGCGGTGAGCCCGCTGCTCGCGGAAGCCCCGCTGCCGAACCAGAAAGACGACAACTGCGACGGCCGCATCGACGAGGGAACGACCGCCTACGACGACGACGGCGACGGCCTGACCGAGGAGAAGGGCGATTGCGACGACGCCGACCCTGGGCGCCACCCGGGCGCCAAGGAGCTGCCGGACTGCCGCGATCAGAACTGCGACGGGACCGCCGACGAAGGCGTCACGCTCGCAAAGAGCGACGACCCGTACGAGCCGAACGACTCGCGCGCGCACGCGATCGATCTGCAGACGAGCCGGCAGCGTTCGTTCACCCACGAGATCACCAGCGTCACGCGCGACCTCAACGACGACGAATGGTTCAAGTTCTACTCTCAGGACGGCGATTGGGACTCGTGGGGCATCGACGCGCTCGCCACCGGCATCCCCGACGGGTCGACGTACGACATCGAGCTCTACGAGGACGGCGACTACCCACTCCAAACGCTGCACGTGGTGGCGGGCTCGCACGAGACCCTGCTCCAGCGAGGCGCGATGTTCCGCGACGACAGCGGGGACTATTTCCTACGAATTCACCCAGTCAAAATCGCACAATCATGGTGCCCTGTTTCAGTCTCGCTCACGAGCTACTGACGACTGTGGACTTCCTGGGGAGTTTTTTCGCGATCGTCCACAAATCACGAGTACCGATCGTATAGCCGCCAGCACGATCCTCGCGCACCAAGACCCGCGAGGATCGCGACGTTCACAGGGAAAAAATGCTACTCGCGAAACGCGGCATTATTTCAAGCGTTTAGGCACCAAGCAGCGATCGCAGTCTCGACAACAGGCATGGCTGGGCTACCGTTGCGGTGCCGCGGCGCGAATATAGCGCCGGGCACGCTGTACCCGGCCTCGCCGAGCACGGTTCACCCGCCCACGCGGGCAATCAAACGTCCGCCGCCGGCGGGCAACCCAAAACGGAGAAACAAATGAACAAGAAGGAATTGGCTGCGAAGCTCGCGAAGAACACCGGCCTCACGCAGTCCAAGTCGCTCGAAGTCCTGAACGCCCTGTTCGAATCGAAGGGCAAGAAGGGCATCATCGCCGCCGAGCTCGACGGCGGCAAGAAGGTCACCGTGCCCGGTTTCGGCACGTTCGGCACGCGCCACCGCAAGGCGCGCACGGGCACCAACCCGTCCACGAAGGCGAAGATCAAGATCTCCGCCAAGAACTACCCGTACTTCCGCCCCGGCAAGACGCTCAAGGAGCGGGTCGCGAAGTAGTCCCTCGGGATTCATCCAAAGGCCGTCGGGAGCATGCTCTCGGCGGCTTTCGACTTTCTGCTCGGAGCTCGACGTGGCCACGATCCTGGTCGTCCCCTACATCCACGACCGCTTCAAGTCGTCTCATTACCTTCTCAAGGCGTTGTTTCCGCACTGGGCGCGGCTCGGGCACCAGGTGCTGATCCGGTCTGACCTCGATCACCTGCCCAACGCCGATGTCGCCGTGTTGCACCTCGATCGAACCGTCGTCCCCGACCGCTACGCCGCCGCTGTCGCGCGCTTCCCGGTGGTGATCAACGCCCGCGCACGCGACCTCTCCAAACGGACGGTCAGCACCAACCTCCTGGCGCCCCAAGACACCTGGGACGGTCGCGTCATCGTCAAGACCGACCTCAACTCCCACGGCAACTCAGAGGCGATGCACCTGCATCACGAAGGCGTCGAGCCTCGCCCGACGACGCTCGCGCGCTACGCGATCTTCGACAACCTGAGGCTCGTCCCGGGCCATGTCTGGCTCGACCCCTCGCTGGTGGTCGAGCGGTTCCTCCCGGAGCCCGATCCCGACGGCTACGCGCTCCGCGTCTGGACGTTCCTCGGCGACCGCGAGCGATGCACCCGGTACGTCGGCCGCGAGCCGATCGTGAAGGCCGCCGACTTCGTCTCGCGGGTGCCGTGCGAAGTCCCCGACGTCATCCGCGCGGAACGGAAGCGCCTCGGGTTCGACTACGGCAAGTTCGACTTCGTCGTTCACGACGGTCGGGCCGTGCTGCTCGACGCCAACTCGACGCCCACCCTGCCATCGTCTGTGTCCCCGATGCTCGCGTCGAGCAACGCCGAACTTGCCGTCGGGATGAGCGGGTTCGTGCGCGCAGCTCAGCGCGGCGACAACACGAACGACGGGCAACGCTCCGCGAGCTGGTAGTCGCCGACGCACACCGCTTCGACGCGAAAGGCGACGGCGACGGCGAGCGCGACCTCGTCGCGCGTCGGCAACGCGTACACGGCCTCCGAACCGCGGTACGCGTCGATCGTCCCGATCACTGCAAGGTCCCAGCCGAGCCGCCGCGCGAGCGCTGCCCGATCGGGGACGATCTGCTCGAACGCCTCGTGAACGTCCGCGAGCCGCACCTGCGGCCCATCTCCGGCCACCGCGGCGAGCAGGCGCAGCTTGAACGTGTTGAAACCGGCAAGGCGCCCCATCCACAAATCGTCCGCGACCTGGTCGATCGGCTCGCTCCGATCGGGCCGTACGAAGAACCGCAACACCGCGCGCCCGTCCGGCGCCAACGCCCCCGCGACGCGGGCGAGCAGCCCGGCCGCGCCCAAGGGCCACGGGAGACAGATGAACGCGCCGTCCGCGACGACGAGGTCCGCCCCGCGATCCATCGGCAGCGCCTCCCAGTCACCGACCTCCGCCACGGCGCCCTCGGGCAGCCCGTGTCGGGGCCACACCTCGCCGATCATCTCCACCGAGCGATCCACGGCGCGCAGCCTCGTCCCCACTGGCCAGGCGAGGCACGCGACCTCGGGCGTGACGCCGAGCAGCAACACGCGCGGGGGGCGCCCGAACCCGCCCGCGACGTCGTGGACGACAGCCACGTCAAACGGCGACGGCCGCAGCGGCGGCCCCACCAGGGCCCACTGCCTCGAATGGGAACGCCACACCTCGTCCATCACGCTCGCCCAATCCCCCGCATCCATCGCTCGAGGACCAACGGTAGCGCAAGGTGCCGGAGGAAGTTCACCGGGACCTCGCTGCCGACGATGCCGACGTCGTGGGCCTCACGCCCGTCGGGGTGGTAGCGCGTGCCGAACACCTGATCCCAGACCGCCGTGTCGGGCGCGAAGTTGCAGTTCATCGCGGCCTCATCGGTGGCGTGGTGCCAGCGGTGAAGCTCCGGCGTCGACAACACGCGCGACAGCCACCCCGTGCGCAAGTCGACGTTGGAGTGCTGCAACACGCCGATCACGGCGGTGACGATCGTGTAGTACATCAACACGCGCGAATCGACCCCCAGCGCGACGAGCGGGACGGTCTGCGCTCCGTACGTGAGCGCCGTGTTCAACGGGTGGTTGCGCACGCTCATCAGCAGGTACATCCGCTCGGACGAGTGGTGCACGGCGTGGATTCGCCAGGCCCAGGGCACCTCGTGGCAGGCGCGGTGCGCCCAGTACGAACACAGGTCCCCCGCGAGCACAGCCAGCGGCACCTGGACCCACAGCGGGGCCGATGACGGCCAGACGGCGAACCCGAACAACGAACGCTGCGCGAGCGCCAGCCACGTGGCCCCGTCGTACAGCAACATGCGCAGCGCCGCCGTCACGAGGGCCGTCGACAGCAGGAAGTGCAGCAGGTCCACCGACCAGTCCCTCGCCGTGCCGCGCCAACGTGGCTCGTACGGCATCAGCCGCTGCAGCGCGGCGGTGACGAGCCCCACCAGCAAGGGGACGACGAACACGATCCCGTCATGCGAGACGGCGCGCGCGTCCAGCCAGGCGACGAGCAGCAGGCTGCCGCCGAGCAACGCCGGGTAGGTGATCCGGGAGAGCACGAACTTCGCGTCCATCACGGCCTCCCCACCACAAGGTGCATGACGGGGATGTCGATCGCAATCGATTTCTTCGCGCGGGTCAGTACGCCTCGGCCGACGGAGCCCCACCCGCCTCGAGCGGCAGCAGCCCCTCCGCCATCGCGAGCTTCAACGCCGCACCGTTCGCGACGACGACGTTGCCGTCGAGCAGGCGCGCGTACCGCAGCGGGCTCCCCTCGTCTTCGAGGATCGCGTTCAACAGGCCACAGGTCGCGCGTACATCGTAGGACTCGTCGGGTTCATCCGCGTGAAAGCGGTACGTTCGGCCGTTCGTCCACGCGCGCAGCACCGCGGGGCGCGTGACGGCTCCCGTCGTCTCGTCGTAGGTCGCTGGAGTCGCGTCGAACACGACGTCATCGAGTGGCCCGTCGACGAGCGGCGCGAGGTTCCACAACAACAACGCGGCGTCGATCGGCCAGCCGCCCGGATCGTCCGTAAACATCCGATACGCCCGTCCCTGCGCGAACAACACGTCCACCGCCTCCACGGGCGGCTTCTCCGGCGGCTTCGCCGAGCCTGGAACGAGGCCGATCTCCCGGAGGTGCCGTTCCAACGCCTCCGTCGTGGGGAATCGCACGAGCGCGTCGGACAGCGAGCCAACCCACGGCCCGAGGGCCGTCGTCGACGGCGCGAGCGTCACCGCCTGCGCGCGATCGACCTCGGCGAGGCGAGCGAGGCAGATCTTTCCGACGTAGGGCTCGTCTCCCGTCGGCGCGGTGCTGGCGGCGCTCCGCGCCTCGTCGAGCACACACCTCACCAACGCGTCCACGACGACGGCGCGCGCGTCCGGCTCCGCCGCGACGTACGTGACCGGGTCAGCCGACCAGCTTCGCACCCAAAGGTCGATCGCGAGCTTCGGGTCCGGCTCGGGGAGGAACGACGCCTGCGCTCGCAAGCCACAGATCGGGTACAACGGCGATCCGTTCGCGTCCACACGCCAGCCGGCGCGTCCGCACAGCTCCTCGACGAGCGAGGTCGCGCGCGGATCCTGGCTCTGGCCGAGCGCGGACGCGAGCTCGTCCTGCACCTGGACGCTCGTCGCTCGCTCGCGCAACGCGAGCAACACGTCAAGCGCGCGGCGCCGATCCAGTCCCGCCACCACAGCCGCCAACGACCGCGCCGCAGGGGCGTCGTCGCGCCTGACCGCGTCGGTGAGCAGGGCCTCCATCCGCGGCGAGGTGCCCTTCCACGGCCCGCTCCACTGGCTGCTGAACCAGCCGAACGCCGCGTCGTCCGACGCCGAGCGCGACTCCGCAACCGCCGCGTCCGCGTCGGTCCTGCACTCGGAGAGCAACGCCATGTACACACCTCTCTCCGTTCCAGCCGGCGTTCCGGCGGGCGGCGCGTCACCGTCCAGGTGACCGCGCACCCACGCGCAACGCTCCGGTCGGCTGCACCCGACCGCGAGCTGCGTCCACGGCTGCAGATCGTACACGCCCATTCCCGTGCCCGCGACGTCCCGCACGGCGGCCTCCCACTCCGAGCGCCACGCCGCGTCCCCGCGGCACAGACCTGCGTGAACCGCGGCGGTCGGCGCGCGATCCGGCGAATTTTGCCACGCCTCGAGCGACTCGAACGAGTGAGGCAGCGCCACCGCAAACCTCGCCGGGGCGGGCTCGGGCCAGGTCACCACCCGCGCGACCGCGAGCGGACCGTCGACGACGTAGGCGTGAACGTCCTCCGGGGCCGGAGCGGGCGGCTCGGGGTTGAACAGGTCCCGCGAGACGCGCTCGACGTCGTCACACCCAACCAGACCCGCGAGCACGAGCGCCGACGCGAGGCTTCGTCGACCGCTCACTTTGGCGCCGGAGGGGGCGCAGGCGAAGGAACCGCCTCGACGAACGACGTGAAGTGTTGACCATCCCACTGATGCACCACCGCGCTGACCGGCCACGCCGCCGCCGTGAACATCTCCTTCGCGCCCACCGCGAGGATCTTGTCGAGGTCCTTGTCGCCGGGAAGCCACACGAGGACGACACCGTCGGCGGGCGCGACCACCAGGAACGGCGCGCCAAGCCGCGCGCCCACGACGTTCGGAGCGAGCAGGGTAGCCGCGGACCAGCCATCGCCCTCCGCCGCCGCGTAGTAGACCTGCTCAGTCCCCTCCACGGTCTTTCGCAGGGGCTGGGTGGCCAGCACCGCACCTGCCCGTTCCGTGACGACGGAGCGCAGCCCGGGGACGTCCACGCCCCACCGCGTCAAGTCCGCCGCGGTCACGAACCTCCGCTTCTTGCCCTCCTGGACGCGAAAGCAGACCAGCACCTCATCGGGCCACACGGGGTCGCACGCGAGCGCATCGACGTGCCCTGCCTCCACCCATTGTGTGGGCGCGTCCACCTGCGCAAGCACTGGGAACACGCCCGCGGGAACCGCCGCCACCGCCACCGCCACGAACACCCCGAGCACCGTCACCTCCGCACCACCGACACGTAGAGACCCCGTCCTATTCGGTCTCAGGTATGGTACACCCCCTGGGACTCGAATCCCGCCGGAGGCCGCGTGGCTTTCTTCCAGACCAAGCTCGCCGACAACGTGTTCATCAACCTCGAGTCAGAGGCCCAGGGTGGTCTGTCGAAGACCAAGGGCGAAGGCAACGCAGACACGTCGATCACGCCCGAAAACGCGTTCCTGAACATCTGCAAGACGATGGGCCTCGTGAGCGCGGCCATGGCGGCCCGCGTCGGACCCGTGCTCAAGCAGACGAACACCAAGCTCGACATCCAGTTCGGCATCAAGACCGATCCGGCGGGCAACGTCATGATCCCCGCCCAGACGGTCAACGGTCAGTTCATGTGCATCCTTCGCCTGGGGTAACCATGCGTTTCGTCCTCGTCGTAGCAGCGCTCGCCGGCTGCGCGCCGACGCGCGCGCTCGCCCCGCTCGAGCCCGGACAGGGAGCGTTCACCGCCTCCCTCGGCGGGCCGTTCGTCGAGGTGTACGGCGGCCCCCTGCCGCTCCCGGTCACGTCCGTCGGCTACGTGCGCGGCATCGACGGCAAGCTCAACGTTCACGGCGCGCTCTACCCAACGAACCTCGCCCTGTTCGGCGTGTTCGGGTTCGACCTCGGCGCTTCCTACCAGCTGTTCGAGCCCCAGGGCGCAAGACCCCGGCTGATGGCCGACGTCACGGCGTACACCTTCTTCGGAAACCTCGCCAAAGGTGAACCCAAGGGGGGTCTGCGAATCTTCCCCGATCTGCAGTTCATCGCGAGCTGGCCGGTCGGGGCGAAGCGGACGCACCTCGTACCGTACGTCGGTGTGGACCAGTTCACGGAGTTCTTCCCGACGCCGCACTGGAACCCGTCGCTCGTGCTCGGCAACGAGTTCCGGCTCGGAAAGCGCGTCGGACTGCAACTCGAAGGGAAATGGATCGCCCCTTGGGTCGACACCGACCCGTTCGTCACGCACTGGTACGGCGCGTCGAGCCACGGCGCGTTCTCGGCTCAGCTCGGTCTCACCGTGTACGCCGGCGGAGGTGCCCCATGACTGCGCTCTGGCTCGTGGCCTGCATGTCGCTCGACGGGTTCTTCTTCAACCCCGAGGTCACCGACGCGTACGACCTCTCCGCGGCGATCATCCCCGCCAGCGCGGTCGAAGAGGTCACCTTCGAAGCCGAAGACGGCACCGTGCTGCACGGCGTGTGGGCCCACCAGGATCCCCCTGCGCCGCCGCTGATCTTCTTTCACGGCAACACCGGAAACATCGCGACCGAGTGGGACCGCACCGAGATGTACTGGTCCTGGGGTCGAAACGACGTGCTCGCGGTCGACTACCGCGGCTACGGCCGGTCCGAAGGCACTCCCACATACGACGGCGTCGTCGAGCAGGACGGGCTCGCGGCCGTCGACTACGTCGCGGCCACCACCGGCCTCGACCCCTCGCAGATCCCGTGGATGGGCCACTCGTTGGGCGCATGCATCGCCACGCACACGAACGACGAGGTAGCCGCGCAGAGCATCGTGCTCGAGAGCATGTTCGCGTCGGCCGACGACCTCGCCGACGACGCCACCGGCATGGACTACCCCTCGGGTTGGTTCTTCGTCGATCCGTTCGACAATGTCGAGGCGATCACCCACCTCAGCTCGCCGGTGTTCATCGTTCACGGCCTCGACGACGACTACATCCTCCCCGAATACGCCGACAAATTGTTCGAGGCAGCGCCGGAGCCGAAGGAGCTTTGGAAGCCCGAAGGCGTCAACCATTCGGACATCGTCACGGTGATCCCCGACGAGTACCACAGCCGGATCACCGCGTACCAGGACGAGTGGACCACGCCTTGAAGCCCGGCGACCGCGTCCTTGACCGCTACGTCATCACCGGAGAGGCCCCCGCCGAGGATCGCGTCCGGCGCCTGCGCGCGGTGGCCGACGACGGAGATCCCGTCGAATTCCTCGCGCTGCGCGTGACGTCCGAGGCCGACGCCGACGCCGACGCGCGGTTCAAGGCTCTCCACCGCGCCCTCGTCGATCGAAAGGACGGCGCGCTCGTGCGCATCCGCGCGGTGGTGACGGACCCCAAGGGCCGCACGATCGTGGTGCGCGATCCCCTGAACGACAGCACCCTCGCCGACCTCGACGCGGCGACCGTGAGCCCACGCACCGTCGCCGCGATCGGCGCGCGCCTGTTCCCCGCGGTCCTCGCCGCCGGGACGGCCCTTGATGGGCCCCTGCTCGCGACCGACCTCGGCGTCGACGGCGCCGGCCTGCCCGTACTCGCGCCGCTCGGTAGGCCCGTCGTCTACGACGTTCAGTCACGCAAGCACCTCGCGCCCGAGGTCGCCGCCGGCGGGCCCGTGGAGCGAACGAGCGCGCTGTTCGGCCTCGGGGTGGTGCTCCACAACCTCGCGACCGGGCGCGCCCCGGCCCTCGCCCCGGGCGGCACGGCCCCGCCGGCGTCTACCTGGCGTGCCGACCTCCCGCCCGCACTCGATCGCGCGCTGGCGCTGCTGCTCTCCCCCGACCCGGCCCTCCGCGCCGGCGCGATGCCGCTGTTGCAGGAGGCGTCGGAGCCGCTCGTGGATCTTCGGCCAAAGCTCGCAGCGCGTCGGTTCGACGAGCCCGTCCGCTACACGACGGTGGCCCGCGCGGGGGGCACCGGGGGTCGCCCCGATCGCCGCGAGGATGCGATCGGCGCGGTCATCGTCATGCGACCCGCTGCTTTGGCCGCGCTCGACCCCCGCACACGAAGCGCCGTCGCCGGCTATGCGGACGTGCCCGAGAGCGTGGTGCGCGCGCACGCCGAGCAAGGCCGCGCGCTGCTGTTCGAGGCAACCGAGCAGTTCGCCGACGCCCGCAAGCGCGCGGACGCGATCGGCGCGGAGTCCGGACTCGACCTGGACGTGCTTCACGGCTGGGAACAGCCACCAAAGCGGGCCGCCGGCTGCGCCCTCGCCGGAGGCGCCGCCACCTTCGGCGCGGCCGCGCTCGCAGCTGGCCTGTTCTGGGCACCCGCGTTCGTCGTCGCGGCGATCCTCGCCGCCATCTCGGCTGCCGGAGCGGTCTCGGCCATCGGCCCGCCTGCGGACGACTTCGCGAAGGCCGTCCAGGATGCGCGCGCGCGGCGCACCGTCGTGACCCCCGCACCCGTGCGGCGGGTCAGCGCCCGCATCGCCTCGCTCCGCCGGCGCGTCCACGTCGCGAACCTGCCCGACGCCGCTTCCACCGACCTTCGCGAGGATCTTCGCTCCCTCGAAGAACAGGTCGAAGCCCTCACCGCGATCGCAGCGATCGCC
>CANNIZ010000015.1 GCA_947505245.1 Pseudomonadota bacterium
CTGCCGAGTACCTCGAACACGCCGCTCGCCTGCTGGTTCCCGGCGGTCGCGCCGTCGTGTTCCTCGGCGCCTCAGAGACGTGGACGCCGCCGGCCGAGTGGGTCGTCGAGCGCGAAAACGCCTACTCGATCGACGCCAAGCCTCGCCGCAGCCTGTTCTTGCGCAAGCCCGCGTGACCCACGTCGTCACCGCGCCGGACGCGCCGTTCCTGACGTCGGACGGCAGGCTTCGCGTTCGCGCGCTGCCCGCCGCGTCCGACAACCTCGTGTGGCTCGCCGAGTGCGTCGCCACCGGTGCCGCCGCGGTGATCGACGGCCCCTCCGCCGACGAGGTGCTCGCCGTCTGTGACGCCGAGGGAATCGTGCTCACCGCGGTGCTCAACACGCACACGCACGGCGACCACATCGGCGTAAACCACGACCTGCTCCGCAAGGGGCGGTTGCCCGCGGTCGTGGTTGGACCGCGCGCGGTCGCCGCCGACGTTCCCGGACTCACGCACCCTGTCGACGACGGTGACACGGTGCAGATCGGCGAGGTCAGCGGTCGCGTGCTGCGCACCGACGGCCACCTGTTCGGGCACATCAGCTTCGTGTTCGACGACGTGCTTTTCTGCGGTGACACGCTGTTCACCGGCGGGTGCGGCTACCTGTTCGGCGGCGACGCCGCGGCGATGTTCACCAGCCTGATGCGCCTCGCCGCGCTCCCCGGCGGCACGCGGGTGTGCTGCGCCCACGAGTACACGCGCGATGGCCTGCTGTTCGCGCGCATGGTCGAGCCCGACAACGAGGCGCTGGCCGCCCGCTGGGACGCGATGGAGGCCAACCTCGCCGAAGGCCGCACCTGCGTGCCGTCCACGATCGACCTCGAGCGGGCGACGAACCCGTTCCTGCGGCCCGGCTCGCCCTCGCTGCGCTCCAACGTCGCCGCGATGTTGCCGGGCGCCGACGTGTCGACGTTGCCGTCCACGTTCGCCAGCGCGCGACGCCTCAAGGACACGAAGCGCCATCGGAGTTGATCTCACTCGCCTGGCGTGAGGACCTGCCCGACGACCTCGGCGGCGACCATTCCACCGTTCGAACCCGACAGGTGCCCGGTCTCGAGATCCACGACCACCCACGGCAGGTCGGCGGGGCGCGCCCACGTCGAGCCCATGATCCACAGCTGGCCCTCGCGAATGTCCTCGGCGCGCGCGTCAAACGTGCTGGCACCGGGGTACGCGGTCGCGCCCGCCAGGCGGCCCGTGTCCGGATCGACCGCGACCAGGACCGCGCGCGAGGTGAGCCACAGCCAGGCCCGTCCCGAAGACACCAACACCGCGCTGCTGTCGCTGTAGTCCACACGGTCGGCGATCCTGCCCTCGTCCAGGTCCACGACCACCAGCTCCTGACGCGGCACCCCGGCGCCGCGGATCACGACGGGAAGGAAGCGAGGGAGGGGGCCATCGAGGACGGCGTCGCCTGCGAAGTCGCCGGTCGCGAGCGGCAGGTGCCACGCCGCCAGACCGGTGGCCGGGTCGAGCCGCGTGATGCCGACGCCGTCGTCGGAGGCGAGCCCGACGATCAGGTCGTCACCCCGCGCGCCGCACGGGGCGTTGAGGGCGACGCGCCATCCAGACGCGATCGGGAGCGACACCACCGGCTCCCCGGCGGCGATCGGCACCGCGACCGCGCCGCCTCGCGTAGCGCCGATCCACCGGTCGGGGAGCCTGCACACGAAGCCCGCACCTTCGATCGAGCGACGAATCGCACCGGAAGCCCGGTCAAGCTCCACGGCGGTGCTACCGAACCGCCCCGACACGAGCAGGCGATCGGCGCCGATCAGGCTCACATCCAAGCCGTAGTCGTACGGTGCACCGTCGAGCGCGGCGCTCTCCCACAGCGCGGCCCCGGTCGCCAACGAAAGCACATCGATACGGTCGTGAAGCAGACCGTCCGCCCCCTGGACCTCGTTCACGACGAACGCCCGCTCGGCGTCGGCGAGGAGCATCGGTCCGATGCGGCCCGCGCCGGAGTTGGTCACCGCGCCGGACAGCGTCGTCTCCCACAGGGGATGGCCGTCGGAGCGCGACAGGGCGAGGACGACGGCCACCGAGGGCTCGCCGAGCCGGGTGCCCAGCACCAGCACCGCGTCAGTCGTGGCGGTCGCGCCTGTGTAGCCGAGGGCCTCGGCGCCCTCCACGGGCGTGATCTCGGTGCTCCAGCGCAAGGTCCCATCCGCGGCGACGAGCTCCACCCAGAACCAGGACGCATCGTCATTGCGGCGGGTGAGCAGGATCGCCTCACCATCGCCGCTGGGCACGCTGCCCACCACGAACCGCGTGGCAGGTGTCAGCGCCCAGATGCTGCCGGCGATCACCACCGCCGCCAAAAATCCGAGCCCCAACCACCGCGCACGCGTCAAGCCGCCTCCCTACACCATCAACACCCGTGTACGGCGTCGTCGCTACACGCGCTCGAACACCGCGGCCGCGCCCATGCCGCCGCCGATGCACATGCTGACCACGCCGTAGCGCGACTTGCGGCGCGCCATCTCGTGCAGCAGCGTGGCGGTGAGCTTCGCGCCGGAGCACCCGAGCGGGTGACCGAGCGCGATGGCGCCTCCGTTCACGTTGACCTTCTCGGGGTTCAGGCCGAGCGTGCGTACACACGCCAGGCTCTGCGCCGCGAAGGCCTCGTTGAGCTCGAACAGATCGACGTCCGCGATCGAGATGCCCGCCTTCGCGAGCGCCTTGGGGATCGCGACGATCGGCCCGATGCCCATCACCTCGGGCGCCACACCCGCGACCTGGAACGAGCGAAGCACGCCGAGGATCGGCCAACCGGCGGCCTCCGCGACCTCGCGCGCGCAAATGATCGTCGCGGCGGCGCCGTCGCTCGTCTGCGACGAGTTGCCGGCGGTTGCCGTGCCGTCCGCCTTGAACGCAGGCTTCAGGCGCGTCAGGCCCTCGATCGACGTGTCCGCGCGCGGGCCCTCGTCCACCTCGAACAGGACGTCCTTCCACACGCCGTCCGCGTAGACGCGCGTCTTCACGGGGACGATCTCGTCCTTGAACTTACCGCCCTTGATCGCCGCGATCGCCCGCTGATGCGAGGTGACCGCGAACGCGTCCTGGTCGGCCCGCGAGATGTTGTAGCGTTGGGCGACGAGCTCGGCGGTCACGCCCATCGGCATGTACGCTTCGGGCCGACGCTCCATGAGCCCCGGGTGCGGGGACGGCTTCTGGCCGCCCATCGCGATCTGGCTCATGCTCTCGACGCCGCCGGTGAGGGCGACGTCCATCCAGCCCGCCGTGATGGACGCGGCGGCCTGCGCGAGGGATTGGAGTCCCGACGAGCAGAAGCGGTTGACGGTGATGGCGGGGACGCTGTCGGGCAGACCTGCAAGGAACGACGCGATGCGCGCGACGTTCATGCCTTGCTCGGCCTCGGGCATGGCGGTGCCGATTACGACATCGTCGATGCGGGCGGGGTCGAACCCGGGGATCTTCGCGATCGCGCCCGAGAGCGCGTAACCGAGCAGATCGTCGGGGCGGGTGTCCTTCAAAGATCCGCGCGGAGCCTTGCCGACCGCGGTACGGACGGCGCTTACGATGACGACTTCTCGCATGGTTAGTTCCTCAGGGGTTTGCCCTTCTCGAGCATGTGCTGGATTCGTGCGACGGTCTCGGCATTACCACACAGCGAGAGGAAGGCCTCGCGCTCGAGATCGAGGATGTCCTGTTCGGTACGGACCGCGCCGGACGCGCAGTCACCACCGGTGAGGACGTTGGCGAGCTTCTTGCCCACCACGATGTCGTAGGGCGTGACGTAGCCGCCCTCGCGCATGCCGAACAAGAACAGCTCGATCGCTGCGCGGCCCGAGGGCCCTGGGAGCTTGAAGCTCTTGCGGCGCTGCGGCTTGTAGCCGCCCTGGACGAGGCCGAGGGCCACGTTCTTGGCGTCCGCGATCTGGCGATCTGGATCGAGCGTGAGCCGATCCGACGCGCGCAGGAAGCCGGCGTCGCGCGCCTCTTCGCCGCTGGTGGCGACCTTCGCCATCGCGATGTGCTCGAACGCCTTCTGCACGAACGGGTTCGGGTCGTAGTTCACACCGGCAGGGATGTCGCCGAGGTAGCGCGCGAGCATCTCCTTGCAGCCGCCGCCCGCCGGGATGAGCCCGACGCCGACCTCGACGAGGCCCGCGTAAAGCTCACCCGCGCCGACCGTGGCCGCGGAGTGCATGGTGACCTCGACGCCGCCGCCGAGGGTGAGCCCCCACGGCGCGGTGACGACGGGCCTCTCGTGGTACTTCGCGCGCATCAGCAGGTCCTGCAGTCCGCGCACGCTGCGCTCGATGCCTGCCCAGTCCTTCTGCATCGCGCCGAGCATGATCATCAGGATGTTGGCACCCGCGCAGAACGCGTTGCCTCCCTGGTTGCCGACCACGAGGGAGTTGTACTTGCCCTCGTCCAGCCAGTCCAGCGCCTTCGCGTACATCGGGAAGATCTGGTCGTCGAGCGCGTTCATCTTCGCGTGGAACTCGAGGCAGAGCACGCCGTCGCCCAAGTCGAGCAGCGAGGCGCTGACGTTGCGCGCCTTCTCGCCGCCCGTCGCGCGGACGTCGTCGAGCAGCAGCTGGCCCTTGCTCTGCGGCATGGGCTTGCTGGCGGCGCTCCAGAACGTGCGCGTGCCGTCGACGCGGTCGTAGAACTTCGTGCGACCCGACGCGACCATCTGCTTGACCCACGCGGGGACGACGCGGCCGTCGGCCTCCATGCGGGCGATCGTCTCGGGCACGCCGAGCGCGTCCCACGTCTCGAACGGGCCCATCTCCCAGCCAAAGCCCCAGCGCATGCCTCGATCGATGTTGACCACGTCATCTGCGATCTCGCCGACGCGGTTCGCCGCGTAGATCAGCGTGTCTGCGGTGACCTCCCAGACGAACTTCGCGGCCTTGTCGGTGCCCTTGAGGATGATCTTGACGGAGTCCGCCGGGTTCTCGGCCTTGCGGGCCGCGCCGAGCGAGTCGAAGCGGGTCTTGCCCTGCGAGCGGTACGCGCCGGTCTCGAGGTCCAGCGCCAGGATCTCGCTCTTGCCGTCCGCGCCCTTGGACTTCTTGTAGAAGCCCGCGCCCGACTTCTCGCCGAGCGCGCCAGCCGCGATGAGCTTCTTGAGGAAGAGCGGCACCTCGAAGACGTCGCGCTTCTCGTCGTTCGGGCAGCCCTCGCGGATGCCGTCCACGACGTGCGCGAGCGTGTCGAGGCCGACGAGATCGGACGTGCGGAACACCGCGGACGCGGGGCGGCCCGTGGGCTTGCCCCAGATCATGTCGACTTCTTCGACCGTGAAGCCCGCCATGTGCTTGAACACCGAGCAGATCGCGAACGTGCCGACGCGGTTGGCGATGAACGCCGGCGTGTCTTTGCCGTACACGACGCCCTTGCCGAGCACGCGCTCACCGAAATCGGCGACCTCGGCCGTGACGCTCGCGAGCGTGTCGGGCCCGGTGACGAGCTCCAGGAGCCGCATGTAGCGCACAGGGTTGAAGAAGTGCGTGACGAGGAAGTGCTGGCGCAGCTCCTCGGGGAAGTCCGCGGACATCGCGGCGATGGGGATGCCCGACGTGTTCGACGCGACGATGCAGCCCGGGCGGCGGTTCTTGGCGACCCAGGAGAACACCTTCTTCTTGATGTTCAGCACCTCGGCGACCACCTCGATGACGAGGTCGCACTCGACGAGCCGCGCGGCGTCGGATTCGTACTCGCACGGGGTGATGCGGGACACGTCGGACGTGCGGTACATCGGAGCGGGCTTGAGCTTCGCCAGGTTGGCGAGGCCGGCCTTCGCGACGGCGCGCGGATCGGCGCCTTCTTTGGGCGGGATGTCGAACAGCAGGCTGTCGATGCCTGCGTTCGCCAGGTGGGCTGCGATGCCCTGGCCCATCACGCCGGCACCCAGAACGGCGACCTTGCGGATCATGGAGTCTCCTGAATGAGGGTTCATTCAGTTAGGACGATCCGCCTCGCTGCGCCAGGGAAACGAGATGTTGCGGAGGCAGATGACGGATGCCGTCGCTGGAAAATCTTCTTTGAACGACGCACGTCACCCGATCGTGAGCACGACCTGCTC
Source organism: Pseudomonadota bacterium (assembly GCA_947505245.1). GTDB lineage: Bacteria > Myxococcota_A > UBA796 > UBA796 > SYKL01. The sequence goes on from CANNIZ010000015.1 coordinate 6,108, forward strand.
GACGCGCTTGTCCGGCTTCCTGAGCAGGATCTGCACGCTCGTGCCGCTTCGGTCGCTCTTGGCGATGACCTTGAAGCCCTTGAGCCCGTGCGACGTCAACACGCCGATCACCGCAAGCTGGAGCCGCGCGGCCACGCTCGGACCGGGCGGATCACCGCGCAGCGCGTCCATACACGCGATCTCGAGGTCCTCGCGAAGGCCCACGTCCATCGGCACCCCTGCCCGACAGGTTACCGGAACCCATGGTCGTGCGCTCGTTCGTCGCCCTGTTTCACCTGCTGCTCGCGGCCGTCACGCTGATCGGCTTCACGGGGCTGTTGCTGCAGGCGCGCCTGAACCTCGCGTGGGAAGCGGCGTTCTACGGGAAACCCGCCGACATCACGGTGCTGCTCGTCGGGCGGTCGGGCCTCGGCGTCCTGTTCGCCGTCGCCGAGACCGTCGCGGCGCTCGCCTTCATTCGCGGCGGACGCCCCGCCGGCCACGGCATGGTGCTGATCTCCATGCTCCTCGCGTGGACGGCCGGGTGGCCGCTGAACCTGATGCTCGGCTTCGCAGCGCTCGCGGGCATGCGGGAGGTCTGGGCGAACCTTCCCGCGCCCGAACCCAGCGAAGAAGAAGAGGAAGACTGACGCCGTACCGGTGGTAGGCTCGCGACCGGAGGCGCTCGTGATCGATCTGCGCTCGGATACGGTGACGCGACCCACGCTCGCGATGAAGAAGGCGATGTTCGAGGCGCAGGTCGGCGACGACGTGTTCGGCGACGATCCAAGCGTCAACCGCCTGGAAGCCGTCGCCGCCGAGCGCATGGGCAAAGAGGCCGCGCTGTTCGTTCCGAGCGGCACGATGGCGAACCAGATCGCGATCGCGGTGCACACGCGCCCCGGCGACGAAGTCATTCTCGAGGCCGGCGCGCACCCGTTCAACTACGAGGCTGGCGGCGCCGCCGTGATCAGCGGCGTGCAGCTCTCGCCGGTCCCCGGAAAGAACGGCATCCTCGAGGTCGCCGCGGTCGACGCGGCGATTCGCGCACCCAACGTGCACCACGCGCCGGGGACGCTGCTGTGCGTCGAAGACACCCACAACCGCGGCGGCGGCACGGTCCACCCGATCGAGCGCCTGGACGACCTCGCCGCCCTCGCCCACAAGCGCGGCCTCGCGACGCACCTCGACGGCGCGCGACTGTGGAACGCGGTGGTCGCGAGCCACGTCGCCGCCGATCGGCGCGCCAGGGGCTACGACACCGTCAGCTTCTGCCTGTCCAAGGGCCTCGGCTGCCCCGTCGGCTCGTTGCTGTGTGGACCCGCCCCGCTGATCGACCGCGGTCGTCGCGTTCGCAAGCTGCTCGGCGGCGGCATGCGCCAGGTAGGCTACCTCGCGGCGGCCGGCCTGTACGCGCTCGACCACCACATCGAGCGCCTCGAAGAGGATCACCGGCGCGCGCGCGAGCTCTCCATGGGCCTGATGCTCGCGCAGATCGACGTGAAGCTTCCGCAGACGAACCTCGTGTACCTCGACGTCGCCGACGCGTACGCGGTGCGCGCCGCGCTCCACCCGAGCGGCATCCTCGTGCACGCGGTCTCCACCACGCGCCTTCGGCTCGTCACCCACCTCGACATCGACGACGCCGCGATCGAGGTGGTGATCCGCGCGTTCGACAAGCTGCCCAACTCGATCAAGGGCCCACCGCCGCCGCCCGCCGCGCCACCTCCCCCGGCGGCGTCCGCCCGCCCGCGGTGACTCCCGAGCCGCCACTCGGGCTGCGCGAGCGGTTCGGCCTTCGTCCGCTAAGGCCCGCGCTGCGCCAGGCGCGCCTCGTGTTCCAGGGCGACGCGTACACCCGCCCATCGCGGTTCGACACCACCAGCCTCGCCATCCTGCGCCCACGCTGGAGCCTGCCGCTGTGGGCCGGGCGGCGCATCGCGGGGCGGCGCGCGCCGATCTACAACTTCTTCAACCACCTGCAGCCCGACCCCGACTTCGGCTGGTCCGTTCGCAAAACCCACGTGCGCGACTTCCGCGGCGGCGCGGACACCTACGACAGCCACAACGGCACCGACTTCGCCGTGCCCGTCGGCACGCTCGTGGTCGCGGCGGCGCCCGGCGTCGTGCTGCGGGTGTCAAACGAGTTCCACCGCGGCGGCATCAAGGTGCTGATCGACCACGGCCACGGCGTGGTCACGACGAGCAACCACCTCGCCCGCGCGCTCGTCGCCCCTGGGGATCACGTCGCGCGCGCGGCCCCTGTCGGCTGGTCGGGCGCGTCGGGCATCGACGTGATCACGATGTTCCCGTGGTCCACACCGCACCTTCACTACAACACCTGGCTCGACGGCGTGCCCGTAGACCCGTTCGCGCTCTCCGAAACGCCCCTGTGGCGCGACGGAAACCGCCCGCTTCCACACGCCGGGCCGCTCGACACGGTGTTCGAGTCGTCACGCTATGACGAGGCGCGCGTCGAACAGGCTCTCGCCGCCTGTCTGCACGCCGAGTCCCGCGCCGAGATCGAGAGCGAACCTACGTTGGAACGGCGCGCCGGCGCGGTGATGTTCCACCAGAACTACTACCCGCTCCGGTTCCGCAGCCACACCAGCCCTTACGGAGCGCCCCACGCGCGCACCGGGCTCCTGACGCTGCCCCTGGCCGCGCGCGACTTTGACGGCGTCGCGTACCCCGAAGAGGTCTGACGGCCGACAACAAGTGCACGGGGCAACGACGCGGGGAGCAACGCATCAACGTCCCCCGCCGCGAACACGTCTTCCACGCGCCGCGCCCCGTCACTGAACAGGCCATCCGCGAAGCGGTGGCCGGCCCCAAAGATGAAGTCCCACGCTCGCGACGTTTCGTTCAGCTCGTCCTCCCGCCAGGGAAGTGCCGCGACCCCCGCCGCTGCCACCCCAAGGACAAAGCTCGCCGTAATCATCGTGATCATGGGACCTCCTGAACAGAGACTACTGTACTGCTGTTCACCTGACAAGTGTTCAGTATCGGATAGGGGTTGCCGACCCGGTGCTGACGGATGAAATGATGGAACCCCACGCGGACAAATTTTGTCCTGCTTAAAAATGGTGACGTTTGAGCGCGATTGAAAGCGACCTGAACAAGGGTCAGAAGCTCGTGAAGATGCTGGATCTGATGGCCCGCCGCGGCGGTGTTCGCGCGTCCGAGCTCGCGGACCGGTTCGAGCTGGATCCGCGCACATTTCGCAGGTACCTGGCCGACCTTCGCGCGCTCGACGTGCCCGTGATCGACGACGGCCGCGGTGAGGATCGAATCGTCGCGATCGACCCGCAGTGGAAGCGAACGGGCGTCTCCCTTTCGCTTTCGGAGGTGCTGTCGCTCCACTTCGGCCGCAGCCTGTGGAATTTTCTCGAGGGCACGTCGTTCGCCAGCGATCTGCACGGCGCCATCGAGCGACTCGAGCCCGCGATCTCGCGCGCACACTCGGATCTCGCGAAACAGCTCGACACGAAATTCGTCGCGGTGCCGGAGCACGCAAAGGACTTTCGCGGCGAAGCGAGCGAGGTGATCGACGAGGTCGTCACGGCGCTCGTGTACAACAACCCCGTCGACGCGCGGTACAAGAAGCCCACGGGCCTGGCGCAGTCCTACCAGCTGCACCCGTACACGCTCGCCGTGTTCCGCCAGGGCCTGTACGTGTTCGCGTTCGACGTGGACGCCGGGCAGGTGAAGACGTTCGCGATCGAGCGGTTCACGGACCTCGTGCGCCGCCGCACGGAACACTTCGAGTACCCGGGCGGCTGGTCGCCGCGCGCCCACATCGCGCACGCGTTCGGCATCATCGGCGGTCAGCCCGAAGAGGTCGTGGTGGCCTTCATCCCCGCGGTGACGGCGTACGTGCGCGAGCGCACCTGGCACCCGACGCAGACGTTCCGCACGCTCCCCGACGGCCGCCTCGAATTGCGCATCCAGGTCGCGGTCACGGTCGAGTTGGAGCAGTGGCTGCGCGGCTTTGGGGCCGAGGCGCAGGTGCTCGCGCCGCCCCGGCTGGTGGAGCGGATCGGGGCCTCGCTGCGGGCGGCGAGCGCCCAGTACGGTTGATCAGAACGCGATCGAGACGAGAGCAGCGCCGCCGCTGATCAGCAACATGCCTGCGATGTTCGCGGTGCGCACCTTCGACTGGGTAGCGAGGCCCTCGTCGTACGTGAGCTCGTTCTGGTTGAACCGCGCGGCCTGGTGGCCGGACCACGCGTACGTGCCGAGGCCAAGCACTCCCAGGCCGCCGCCCGCGGCGAGCAGCGGCACCGAGAACGTGGGCGCCGCGCGCTTCACAGGGACCTCGGCCTCGACGACGCGCCAGTGCGCGGGCAGTTCGCGCCCCGGCACCCACAACGTGATCCACGCGTCGTTCGAGAGCCGCTGCGCCAGCACGAGGCGATCCGCATCGAACGACTCCGGCGTGGGGTCGCCGTCGATCGTGACGTCCGGCGCAGGCACCACCCGCGCGTCGATCGCGTGGTCGGCGACGTGTTGCCAGCGCAGCGCCAATGGCGTCCCCGCGGGCGCGAGCGTGGGATCCAGCACGAACTCGGGCGACGCTGCTCGCGCACCCCACAGTGCTGAGTCCGTCGCCGCCTCGTCACCCACGGCCCACGCCACGAGCGCCCTCGCGACGTCGATGCGCGCGACGTTCCGCGCCGCCACAGGTCCGTCGACGCAGCCGACGACCTGCTCGAGGCGCGCACCGTTCGCGGCCACGGCGTCGAGATCGAGGTCCCGATAGGCGGACTCGACCAACGCGACCGACTCCACGACCTGCGAGAGATCGGTCGGACAGGTGACCGCGGGGCTAGCCACCGACGACCTCGCTGAACGGCGGCTCGCCGGCCTGACCGTAGCGATCGTCGCCTTCACACACGATGTGGCCGTCCTCGGTGAGGCCGCAAACGTGGGAATTTCCGACGCCGACGTCGATGAATCCACCACCTTGGGCGCTGATCCCATCGACCGGCGCGTTGCCGAAGCAGGTGATCGGCCCGCCCTCGGTCACGCAGGCCCAGTCCTCGCCGATGTCGCCGGCGATCCAGTCGCCAGGCAGGTCGTCGCCATACGAAACGGGTGACGTCGAGGCGCCTTCGTCCGTGATGAGGAGCTGTTGCGAGCCGAAGAGCGCTACGTCGACGGCCGGTTCCACCTCGGACATTCTGACCATCTGATCGCTAGGGGCGACGATCAAGCTCTCAAACATCCGCTCGCCTCGGAGGCCGACGATGTGCCCGCCACCGACCGCGAGGGTATCGAACGACCCCTCGAACTCGCCGTAGCTGTCGAACGAACCGCCGCCCGAATCCCAGCCGTAGCACTGCGTCGTCGCGTCGGTGGACACACACAACAGGCTGGGATCGTTCGGGTTGACGTTGCGGGACATCGCCATGGCCCGGATCTCCAACGGCCCATCCGAGCCGTTCGTCGGCGTGACCAGGCCCCAGCAGTCGTACCCGGTAGCGCCGCCGACACACGCCGTGTCCGCGCCGATCGCGAGCAGCGAGCCGTCCGAGTTGCTGGCCGTCTCCAGCAGCTGATCGTTGTCGCGCCCCCAGCACACGACGGATCCTTCGTCGCCGTCCCCTCCGCTCGTGCCGAGCGCGCAGTTCCGATCGCCCGCCGTGGATAGCGCGAGGAACGGCCCCGTCACGCGCGTACGGTCGGACCAGTCGTTAAAGTCGATCGGGGAGATGCAGCCGACGAGGAGGGCGATCACTTGCTCACGCTGCAAAGTCCCATCGCCGCCGCGCACTTCACCTTGACCGAGCCGCCGTCGACGACCTCGAGAGACGCGGCCCCTCCGAACGTGGCGCCGTTCGAACCCGTCGCGACGATCCGGTACGAGCCGACGGGCAACCGACCGCCGCGGTGACGGGAACCACCTGCGTCTTCGAGCCACACGTCCACACCTTTCGCGTCCACCACGACCTCTCCAGAGCTGACCGACGGGGTCCTCGGCTCGGGCTCAGCGACGGTAACCTCGACTGGAGGTGGCGGAGCGACGACCGGACGGGTCTCGACGACCGGACGAGTCGTGACGACGGTTGGCGACGCGACGATGACCGGCGCCGCGACCACCGGAGGCGCCACGACCACCGGAGCGGCGGGGACCACCGCGACCGGTGCCGGTGGCGCGTCGACGATCGCGATGCCGGATCCGAACACCGCGAGCCCGGCCCCAGCCGCTCCAGCGACGACCGCGACCGCGACGAGGAGCACCGCTGCAAGGGCGAGGGCGACCAGGAGCCCGACGCCCCCGAAGATCGTGGACCGAGAACCAGCGCTCGGCGATGCAGTGGACGGCGGCGTGACGACCGCGGCCGATGCCGACGCCGACACGAGCGGCAGGGACTCCCCGAGGGACGACACCGAGAACGTTCGGCCCGCTGGAGGCGTCGGGGCCGGCGTGGCGGCCTGGGCGAGCGGTACTGCGGCGCGCACCCGGTCAAGGTCCCAGCGATTGTGGGGTGCCTGCTCCGCGACCCCGCGCCACAGCGCGAGCAACGCGTCCACGTCGCGCGGACGTGCGTCCCGATCCACCGTCAGGGCCGCACGGATCGCGGAACACATCCGCTCGGGGGTTCCCGGCGCCACTTCTTCGACCGGCGCATAACGTCCAGCCGCGACCACCTCGAAGATGGCGAGCACGTCGGGGCCATCAAACGCGCGCCGCCCCGTCACCAGCTCGTACAGGATCGCCCCGAGCGCCCACACGTCCGCGCGCTGGTCGACATGTTTTGCATCGCGGATCTGCTCGGGCGCCATGTAGCAGGGCGTGCCGAGGGTGGAGCCGCTGCGCGTGCCCATGCCAGGCCCGTCACCGTCGCCCTCGAACAGCTTCGCCATGCCGAAGTCGGCCACCTTCGGCACGATGCCGTCTTCCCCGATCGCGATCATCACGTTCGCCGGCTTCAGATCGCGATGGATCAAGCCGTGCCGGTGCGCGACGGCCACGCCGCGCATCACGCCGACCGCGAGCTCATCGATCTGCTCGAGCGTCGGCGGCGCTCGCTCGATCAGCTGCTGCAGCGTGGGACCGTCGACGAACTCCATCACGAGCCCGGGCGACCCGCTGACGTTGATCACGTCGGTGACATGCACCACGTTGGGGTGGGAGAGGCGCGCCTGCAGGCGACCCTCCTGCAGCAGGCGCTCCTGAATCGACGCGAGCGGAAGCTGCAGCACCTTGATCGCGTGCGTGGTGCCAAGCTGGAGATGACGCGCCTTGTACACGACCGCGATGCCGCCGCGTCCGAGCGGGGCCTCGATGCGGTAGCGGTCGATCAGGGTTCCGGCGTCCAGCTGCACGGCGCGATCTTACTCGACGCGCGCGTTAGGCTCCAGCGCGGAGGTACCCCACGCGCGCGGTCTGGCCCGATCCCCTCATCCCGTCGTTCGAAGAGCCCGTTCCAGCGCCGTCAAACGCGCTTGCGGTCCCAGACCTGCGCCGGCCGGATGTGGCGCCGTTCGTGCCAACGCTCGAAGACCTGCTGCGCGTCACGGTCGACATCGCGCCGGCCGCCGGGAACGAAGCCCCCGACCGCTTCTTCGGGCCGATGGCCGAAGACCTCGAGCACCGCGTCCCCGCCCACCATCGAGCGGCGGTCGTCGCGGTGGCAGCTGCGTGTTTCATGATCCCCGACGACGAAGCGATCGCGACGAACCGCACCCCGTTCGATCAATGGGTCCGCCGCAGCCCCAACCCGCCCGCCCGCGATCGCGCAGCGTTTCGCGCCGTCGCCAAGGCGCCGTGGGCGGTGTGGCGCATCACCGGGACAGACCCGCTGACGCTCACGGACGCCACGGACCTGTCGCCGGCCTTCCACCCCACAGGCCCCGTCGCGGCCGACCTCGCCGACGCGTTCGTCGCGCCGCAGGCCGGGCGCGCGCTCCTCGCAAGGCTGGTGCCCACGAAGGAAGGTTGGGCCGTGGCGTTCGGGCTCGTGCTGCCGGAGGTGCCGCCGATGGTACTCGTGCGCACCTGGGTCGCCGAGGTCGTCCACCACGCGAACGGCACACCGATCGAGGAGGCGCTCGCTTCGCACGGGCACATCCTGGTCCGCCGCGCCGTCACGTGGTGGTGGCGCTCAACCTAAGACGCACCCGGTGCGACTCCTCGAAGGCGAGGTAGGGCGGGCAGCACAAACTAAGCGTCGCGGTGGCCTTCGGGCCGAATCTCCCACCCGCTCACGAGGCGCGCGAGGGCCTCACGAACACGCCGAAAGACGTTGGCGCTCGCGATGGCTGGGCTCGGTTCGACCTGCGCGTGGGCCGCGTTCTCGAGGTCGGCTGGCGGGTTTGGCTTATGAATGACGTCGAGCGCGTGCTGCGTCTCAACGGCATCGCCCTTCATCTTCGCGACGGAGCGGTCTCCGCGGACGGCGCTCGTGACGAGCCGCACGACGCCGCCACGCTCCCAGCCCTGCAGGTTGCCGGGACCGCGCTGGGTCGCCACTGGATCGGGCCGCAACGCGCGACGATCCACCGAAGGTCGCATCGCCCGATCGTTGAATGCCGCGGGCTGCACCTTGAGCGCGCCGTCGTCCTCCACCTCGAAGCACATCTCGTCGCACGGAACGCGACGGAAGAGGACCTCGTCGTCCTCGACACGGGTCGGGTCCATGCCTCAGCCCTCGTGAAGCCAGCGCCAGAGCTGAAGCAATTGGGCGCCGGTGCGCAGCGGACCATCCGCCATCTCGCGCAGGTCCGAGCCCCAGGCCTGCAGGAACTCGATGGGCCCGGTGCCCGTCAAGTGCAGCGAGAGCGAGCGAGCGCCTCCCGCACTCCACCGAAGCGTCAGGTCACCGCCCCCCTCGGTAGCGACGTGCGGGGTCTCCCAGGGGAGGCGACTCTGAATCGCGCCCTCAAGAAGCGTATCGAGCAGCTGATGTGTCGCGTCCACAGCGGCTGGGCGAATCGCAGCAACGTCCGGCATCGTCCTCGACCGCAACGCGAGCGCTGCGATCGCGTCACGCGTGGACGAAAGCCGTGGATCCGAAGCAGGGTCGGGCGTGGCGGCCGCATCCGACGTGTACTGGGGCGTGATCGGCCGGTCGATGTCATTTGACGCCGAAGAGCTCACAAGAAAACCCGCGAGCGCGAGGCCTCGAGGCGCGTTCTCGATGAGGTTCATTGGGCCTCCTGTAGCGCGGCGTCGATAGGCGTGACCAAGCGTTCCAGTGTAGCAGGTGCGCGAAGCACCGCGTCGGAACACATGGCTACCAGTTCGGCGCTGGTCCACTCGGTCTTTCCGACCCACAGCCCTGCCTTGTTGTTCCGATCGTAACGGAACTCCAGGCCCTCGCCCGTGACGGGAAGCTGCCAGTCCTGGATGGGCATCGGGGACGCACCGGCCATCGGGAGCTGCGACAACGCGAGCTGAAACTGCCGATCGATGAACCAGGCGAGCGTCGTGTTGCTGAAGTAGTGCTCGTCCGTGACCTCTGCGACGCGGACGGAGAGGTCGAACATCTGACTCGCTGGTGCCCACGTCGTGAGCGACGGAAACGCCTTCAGCAGGGCGTCTCGCACGATGTCACCATGCTCGTCAGTTCGCCAACGAGCCACGCCTGACGTGGAACCGAACTGCCATTCCGCGCCGAAATCATCGAGCCACGCGGCCAACGCGCCCAGCTTCTCGCGCGCGTAGGTCGCGCGAAGGTCCTGGGCGTCGGGGTTGCCGTAGTCGTCAAAGTAGATCGTCTTGATGATGGCGCGATCGCCGTGCACTTCAACAGCGGTGCTGCCGGTTGGCGACTGCAACACGGTGCGCGCGTCGGCCGACAGCTGGAAGTTCACGTTCAAGTGCTCATGCTTTGAGCCCTTCAACCTAGCCTTCAAGAGCGTCGGCAGGTCCGCGCGGTATGCGAACATCAGCTGCGACGTCTGGCTGATAAAGCGGAAGTCGCAGCGCGGGCTGGCGGGTTCGCTCATGATCTGACCCTATTCAACGCGATCATCCGGGGCGAGGGTTCGGCCGTTCTTCGGACGATAACAGACAAGCGTGGCGCTGCGAAGCGCGCTCGGACCTACACATCGTAGCTCGCAACTCGAACCGAAGGGGCAACCACGAGGTTTGCCGCGGCGTAGCGTGGTGGGTGGCCGGGATGGGACAAGGCTGCGCGCGCTCCTCGCCCGGCTCGTGCCCACGAAGGAAGGTTGGCCGTGGCGTTCGGGCTCGTGCTGCCGGAGGTGCCGCCGATGGTACTCGTGCGCACATGGGTCGCCGAGGTCGTCCGTCACGCGAACGGCACGCCGATCGAGGAGGCGCTCGCTTCGCACGGGCACATCCTGGTCCGCCGCGCCGTCACGTGGTGGTGGAGGGCCTGGCCCGCCGTTCAGGCGGCCGGTCCAGAGCGGGCCCGCTCGCGCCACGCCGACGGTGGCTCGCCCACAAAGCGCTTGAACGCCCGACTGAACGCTGCTTCCGAGCCGTAACCGACCTTCGCCGCCAGCTCGGCGAGCGGCACACGCGACGATCGCAGGGCGCGCCGCGCGAGGTGCATCCGCCACCGCAGCAGCCAGGCGTTTGGCGGCTCGCCGACCACCTCGGAGAACCGGCCGAAGAACGTCGACCGCGACATGCCCGCGATCTTCGCGAGATCGGCCGCCGACCAGTCGCGGGCAGGCTCGCGTTGTAGCGCGTCCATCGCGCGCACCAGTCGTTCATCACCAAACGCCGCCAGCCAGCCCTGCTGAAGCTCAGCCTGCGCGCCCCGCAGGACCTGCACGAACAGCACCTCCGCGAGCCGCTCGATCACCGCGTCCGCGCCCGGACGCCGATCCGCCACCTCCTCCGCCACGAGCGCGAGCGTGGCCTCCAGGACGGCGCTCGTTCGCGCCTGAGCACGCATCACCAGCACCGGCGGCAGCGCCCGCGCGAGCAGCTCGCGCGCCTCCGGATCGACGCGAAACGTGCCGCAAAGCAACTGGGTGAGCGGACCCTCGCCGCCGAATTGCACACACGGCAGGCCCGCCACCTTCGCGCGCGGGGCGGTCGCGATCGGCACGGCGCGCCGCTGTTCGGAGTCGGCCATCACGTGCGCCGTCCCGTGCGGCAACACCACGAGGTCCCCGCGCGACCACGGGACGACCCGCCCGTCCACCACCACGACGCCCTGTCCCTGCAGCACAACGTGGAAGATCGCGTTGGTTCCACCTCGCGTGGAGAGACCCCACGGCGCGCGCATCTCGGCGCGGCTGAACACCGTGCCCTCCACCCGCACTGTACGCAACAGCTCGGTGAGCGGATCCATCGGCCCTCCCCGGACGCGCGGTCACAAAGTCCACACGCCCAAGCATTCACCGTCCGGTTTGAAAGCGCAATGCTTCTCTCACCACCCTGGAGCTCCAATGAACAAGGTCTACCTCGCCACCGCGCTGAACTTCTTCTTCCCCGGCCTCGGCTGGCTCGTGCTCGGGCGGCGTCCCATCTTGGGCGCCATCATCCTGGTCGGCATACTCGGGCTCACCTACGTCGAGTTCGGCGTCCAGACCGCGGCCCCCGCGCTGTACCTGCCCATGTTCGCGTCCGTGTTCGCGATCAACACCGCCCTCGCGATCGAGTGCTACCAGGAGGGCGCTGCAAAGGTGAGCGCGCCCTCGCTGGCGTAAAAGGCCCTGACTGCTTCATCGCGAGAAGACTCCGCCCGGTCGCATTTCGAACGGTGCCGCGAGTTCGCTGAAGGTGGCGGGTTTGACAGGCATCCGTCGCCGAGGGCGCGCCGGCCAGCTACGTTGGACGCGTACGGACGGAGCAAATGATGGTTCTCGCGCTTTCGCTGCTGGCCTGCGGCCCGCAGCAGGTCACCTACATCAACAACACCTACGTCCTCGGTGAAGACGGCGGCTCGGACGCCTACGACGAGACGACCGGCGCCCCCGATGAGACCGTCGACGCCGAGGTCCTCGCGCTCGACGCCTGGGACGACGGCAACCTGTTCTGGTTCGGCGTCACGCCCGAACAGGTCGCGCAGATGAACGAAGACTGGTCCAAAGGCGGCGGCGCCTTCCTGTACGAGATCGGCGGCGCGGAAACCACCTACGCCGACCCGCTCCTGGTTGGTGCTGGCGCCGACGTCGCGAGCTTCGGAAAGGTCGAGGTGCGGCTGCTCGGGCAGAGCACCGGCACGACCTGGGAGCCCGCCTCGCTCCCCAACTTGCGCATCGACGCCGATGAATTCCAGGACGGCCTGCAGATCGGCGGGCAGGAGCACCTGCGGTTCAACAACGGCCAGGTCGGCGGCATCCTGCGCGAGTCGATTGCGATCGACGTGTTCCGCGCCGTCGGCGTGCCCGTCCCCAAGGCCTCTTTCGCGTGGGTAGGCGCGTCGATCTGGGGCGAGGACGTGCGCGTACCATACACGATGACCGAGGTCTACAAGCAGCCCTTCTGCGAGGAGAACGCGGCCCTCCTCGGCGGCGGGTGCACGAACCTGTGGGAGACGACGGGCGATCTCACCGGCGACAACATCAACGGCGTCTCCCAGGGCTGCCAGCTCGAGACCTGCGACGACACGCGTCTGCGCGAACTCTCCGCGATCCTCGACGTCACCCCGCCCGGCCCGGGCTTCGAGGCTGCCACCGCGCCGTACGTCGACTGGCACGCGTTTCAGCGCCTGCAGTGCATGTCCTGGGTGCTATGGACCGGCGACGACTACCTCCACAACTACAACAACCTCGTCGTCGTCGAGCGCCCCGACGGCATGTTCCAGCTGCTGCCGTACTCGATCGACATCTCCGCCGGGCAGGCGTGGTACGTGAATACCCCGCTGCGCGGCAACTCCTCGCTGCCGGCCGGCTGCCAGGCCGATCCCGACTGCTGGGCCGAGCTGCTCGACACCTGCGACAGCGTGATCACGGACTTCACCGCGACCGACCCCGTCGGCATGGTGGACGCGACCTACGCGCGCCTGCAGGCGAGCGGGATGGAGCGCGAGCCCGACGCGGCCATGTACACGGAGGTGCGTGACTGGTACACGCAGCGCCTGCTCGATCTGCCGGGGGAGCTGCAGAAGTACCGCGACGGCGGCTTCGACACGGGCGGCGACACCGGCATCATCGACACGGCATTCCCCCTGTGACGGGACCGGTCAGAACCCGGGGCGCTCAGCCCAGGACGACCCACAGCCAGAACGCCACGAACGCCGCGGAGGACGGCACCGCCAACGCCAACGCCTGCATCGCCGCGCGGGGGCGCGCTCGCCACCACCACACCGCGACCAACCACGCCGGCAGCGGCGTCACGAGCAACGACAACACGAGTAGACCCACGCGCTGGGCCGTTGAGAGGCCCTGGTCCGTCGACAGGTCCTCGCCAAGCGCCTTGCGCGCGCGATCGAACATCGCGTCCGTCGGTCGCAGGGGCTCGCCCTTCTTGATCCGCTCGGCCGCCGCGTCCAGCTGCTTTTCGTCGAAGTGCGCCGACGACAGCAGCCACGCGACGAGCACGCCCTCGCCCTCGGCGCGGTAGCCGCACGCCGAGCAGACCTCGCGGAACTCCGCGCGCGAGGCCCCGCAGCGCGCGCACACGGCACGGTTCACGCGGCCGGATCCGCGTCGACGGGTCCACAGGGCACGAGCACGACCTGCTCGACCGTGGCGCGCTCGCTGGAAGCGAACGCCTCGAGCCAGCCGCGCACCTGGGCCGGCTCGCGCTGGGCGTGACCCGGAGCGTCCACGATCAACACGTCAGGCGCGTCCACGACGACGGCCTCGATCAGGCGCAGCGCCTCGGCCGCCGCGGGACCGAACTGCCGGGGCCGCAACAGCGAGGGTCCGAAGCATGGATCCACGCGATCGCCCTCCTGGACGAGCTCGAGCTTGCCGAGCGAGAATGGCGGCTTCTCGCACACCTCCGCGGCCGAAACGTACCGGCGGCGGCGCTCCGAATCCGGCGACAACATCGCGCCGAGCAGCCTCTTTGCTGTGCGCTCGGGGGAGTCCGTGCCGACGCGGCGAAACCGCGTGCCGATGTCCACCAGCAGCTCGGACAGCCACGCGGGCCGTTCGGAGCCGATGATCGGGAACGCCGTGTCGCCGACGGCGATGCCGAGCACGGACGCGCTCGCGACGAGCAGGTCGTTCGTGAACAGCCAGCCGACCTTGACCGTCAGGCGCGCGCCGGCGCCGAGCGCCGTTACGAGGCGGGGATCGCGCACCGCGAGCCCGCGCAGCCGTCCGAACAGCGGTGGATCGAGCTCCACCTCGACGCTGATCCGCATGCTGCGGCTGCCATCACCAGGGAGCAGGGCGCGCACACCGGCCGCCGAAGGCAGCGTGATCTGCGTGGGAAAGCCGTCCTCCACGAGCACGGTGACGGACGCCTCGTTGTCGGCGAGCCCCAGGTCCACCATCGCGCCGGCCGTGCGCGCCTTGTCGAGCGCTGCGTAGAACAGCACCAATGCGTCGGCCACCGCGACCCCCGGCGGGCCCCCTGGAAGATCGACCACCCGCGCGAGCGACCGCGCCTCGAATTCTTCGGCGCCGCGCAGACCCGTGACATGAAGACCGGTGATGAACATGCCCGTGTCTACCACATCGGGCAGCGGTTACGCCCCACGGTCACTCGGAGTCGACTTGAAACGCTACCTCCCTGCCGTCGCCGCGATCGTGGTCCTGGCCCTCGCCCTCGTCGCGGTGCCGATCGGACTCGTCGCATCGGCGTTCATCGGAAACCTGCCTATCCCTGACCAGGACGAGCGCGACGGGGTGACACTGGTGAAGGACGACTACGTCACCATGTACGTGTTGGACGCTGGCCCCGGCCAGGTCGCCCTCATCGACTGCGGGCAGGGTCCTGACGCCGTCAATGCCGCACTGAAGCGCCGCGGACTCACCAACGACGCCGTCGTCGCCGCGTTCCTCACCCACGCCCACGGGGACCACGCCGGCGGCTGCAAGGCGTTCCCGAAAGCGACGATCTACGCGATGGCGGCTGAACTTCCGCTCCTGAACGGCGAGGTCGCCCCCAAGGGGCCGGTACCGTCGATGATGGGCGCAGCCGACCAGGGCGTACGGGCCACCGCCCTCGTCGACGGGCAACCCGTCACGATCGGCACGCTCACCGTGACGCCGTACGCGATGGCCGGGCACACGGCGGGCTCCGCGGTGTTCCTCGCCGATGACGCCCTGTTCTTCGGCGACAGCGCGGGCGCGGACTCGGACGGCGCGATCAAGCCGGCGCCGTGGGTGTTCTCCGACGACACCGCGCAGAACCGCGCGGCACTCGTGGCCCTGTCGGCGCGGCTCGACCAGGCCGGCACCAAGGTCCGGCGCATGTACTTCGGCCACACCGGGCCCCTCGAAGGCTCCGACGCGCTGCACACGTTCGCGGCCGCGAAATAGCAGGGGATTTACGCCTCGTCGGACTCCAGCGCTTCCACATCCGCGAGATCTTTGATGCGACCAGAAGCCTTCTTGTTGCGGAGCAACTCGGCACGACCAAGGTACGGCACCGAGAGCCCGCCGAGGGCTCCACGCTCGCGCGACTTCCACGCTTCGTCGAACGTGACGCCGTCGATGCCGGTGATCAGGTCGATCCGCACCGGACGAGCATGTCCATGAAGTCGGCGTGCAGCGGCTTCATGTCGGGTCGTGCAGGCGCCGAACACGGATGGGTGCAGAAGACCGCGTGTAGTCAGGAAGCTCAAGACCTGCGATGTCCCAGGCCTGAAGCGTGAGGTCCACCACCATGTTCCACCGCTCGGCGTCGGTCGTATACGCCCGGAGATTGTCCGGAGGCGCTTCCCGGAGCGGGTGGATTCGAATTGGCAGGCCCGCACGGGCCCGCCGGCGATCGTCACGCTCATCCATTCCTCATCCTAACACTCACAAGCCAGGACCCTGAGCGCGAAATAGCCTCTGATGATGCTCGCCCTGTTCGTCGCCACCGCGCTCGCCACCCCCGTGTTCGGCGTCCGCTACGCCCCCCTCGGGCGCGGCGATCTGACGTGGGTGGCGGACGAGCGCACCACCGGACGCGCGGTCGGTGAGTTCGACGGCTTCGTGAACCCGCCGCTCACCGCGTACGCCGGCGCGTGGACGAAGGGCCACGTCGGTGTGTTCGGCTCGCTCGGCGTCGCGCGGCTCACCACGTCGCAGTGGACGGGCTCGACGTGGCGGCAGCGCCACTGGGGCGTGTTGCGGCCCGAGGTCGACCTTCGCTGGTCGTTCGGACCGCGCGCGGAGCACGTCCCCACCGCGTGGCTCGCGCTGCGCGGTCACGGCGACGTTCCGAGCGCGCGCGACACGAGCAACGCGTACGACGCCGATGAACAGGCCGCGGCCGACGACGCCGCCCGGGTCGACCGGCTGCACCTCGGCGGGTTCGGTGGGGGCGCCGTGTTCGGCGTCGACTGGCGGGCCGGGCACGGCGTCGCGATCGGCGCGAGCTACGCGCTCGGCGTCCACGCGGGGATCCTGCGCACCTCCGAGTCGAACACGACCTCGACGTGGGTGGTCTCGGAGGCCTCGGTCCACGTGCAGTTCGAGCTTCCCGGAAAGGCCGACGCGCCTCAGGCGCCGTAGACGCGCTGGGGTTCGGCGACCCCCTTCACCTCGTAGCGTCCGAGGTCTTCGAACGACCGCCCGCTCGCCTGCGCGAACGCCTCGCTCACGACGAACGTGCGCCCGAGCTTGCCCGCGACGCCCTCGAGGCGCGACGCGAGGTTCACGGCCGGCCCGATGCACGTGAAGTCCAGACGACCGGCCCCGCCGATGTTGCCGTACGCGACGTCGCCGACGTGCAGCGCGAGCCCGATCCGCATCGGAGCTTCCCCGCGCGCAGCCCGCCGCTCGTTCAGCGCGCCGAGGTCCGCGATCGCCTCGTTCGCAGCCGTCAGCGCCGCGCTGCACAGCTCGGGCACGGGCCGCCCACCCTCCACGATCGGGAAGATCGCGAGCAGGCCGTCCCCCATGAACTTCAGGACCTCGCCGCCGTGCCGCTGAATCGCAGGCACCTGGCACTCGAACAGGTCGTTCAAGGCGCCGATCAGCACGTTTGGTGGCACTTCACCGGCGAGCGTGGTGAAGCCGCGAAGATCGGAGAACCACAACACGGCGTGAATCGGCTCCACGTCGCCGCGCTGGATCCGGCCCGCCATGATCCGCGCGCCAGCGTTGCGACCGACGTAGGTGTCGAGCAGGTTCGTGGCCGTGCGCGCGAGCGCGAGGATCTCCGCGACGCGCGCCAGCGGCGGCCCGACCCGGCGGAACGCGGCGATGTGCGAATCATCGAAGCCGCCGGGGCGCCTCGTCTCGATCGACACCGCGTGGTGCTGCCCCGTCAGGAACGTGAGCGGCGCGACGACGAGGTCGCGCTCCGGGGTGGTGACGCGCTGCCACTCCCCGGTGCGGAACACGGCCCCGATCGAACCAGCGACGAATTCCTGGGACGCAAGGTACGCGAACGTCTGCTCCCGCACCTCGACCGGCTTCCCGGGCTGCCACACAAAGCTGCGTCCGACGATGTGCGGATGCAGCGTGCGCACAAATGCCTCGCCCCGATCGATGGGAACACCGACGGCGACGAGGTCCTCGCACATCTTTTGGAATACGTCAGGCGCCCGAGGCGGGACCCCCGGCGCACCGTTCACAAGCCAATCCACGATTCGTTCGACCGTCATGGGTTGATGGTACCATCGCGCATGATCTGGTTTGCCCTCGTCGTCGTCCTTCTGGTCGCTATTTGGAGCCTCCTTCACTTCAAGACGAGCCGCCCCGACGGGCGTCTGCTCCCGGTGCAGCCGTACCGGCAGCTGATGTTCCAGATCATGCCGACCCGGACTGAGTCCGTCGTCTACTTCGACGTCTTCGTGCGCGCGGAGAAGCTCGAGCGTTACCTCGAACAGGCAGGGACAAAGTTCGGCGCGACCATGACCCACGCGACGCTCGCGGCCTCCAACCTCTGCCTTTGCGCCGCGCCGCGCATGAACCGGTTCGTGCTCGGACGTCGGCTGTACGAGCGCGACGGCCGCTGGCTCACGTTCACGATGAAGCGCACCAAGCTCGACCGCGAGGCCAAGCTCAGCACCGTAAAGATGCAGATGCACGACGGCGAGACGTTTCCCGCGTTGTGCGCCCGCATCAACGAGCACATCGGCGTCGAGCGCTCGGGAAAACGCACCCACGCCGACAAGGAATTCGATCTGTTCAACCTCCTGCCCCGCCCCGCCCTGCGCGGCGGCGTCGGGGCGTTGATGGTGCTCGACTACTTCAACCTGCTCCCGGGCTGGTACATCAAGGACGACCCGCTGTACACGAGCATCTTCGTCGCGAACCTCGGCAGCCTCGGCATGCGGGCCGGGTTTCACCACCTGTTCGAGTACGGCAACTGCCCCGGCTTCGTGATGGTCGGCAAGGTCGAAGACGTCGCGTGCGTCGAAGACGGGAAGGTCGTGCCCGGCCGGCAGCTGCACATGCGCGTGACGTACGACGAGCGCATCGACGACGGGCTGAACGCGCGCCTCGGCATGGACGCGATGGTGCGCGTGTTGTCCGACCCCGAGCGCTGGCTCGGCGGAGTCGATACCGAAGCCAAAGCGATGTGGCCCCGATCCGACTGGGAGTGACCCCACGCGTAGGAGACTCCGTGTCCGAGCCCGTGATCGACGCCTGGATCCAGCACCCCACGCCCTCGTTCGCAGCGAACCCGATGTTCGAATCCCTTCGCCGCTGGACCGGCGGGCAGGCGCCGCCCGAGATCCCGTTCGAGTTCACGCTCGCGGCCCTCGACGCCGGCAACGTGCAGAAGGCCATCCTCTCCGCGTGGTGGGGCCCGGAAGGCGCGATCCTTTCGAACGACGACGTCGCCGCCGCTCTCGCCGCGCACCCCGACCGGTTCGCCGGCCTGTGCTCCGTGGACCTGCTGCGCCCCATGAACGCCGTACGCGAGCTTCGCAAGCGCGTCCGCGCGGGCTTCAAGGGCGTCCGCATGTTGCCGTGGCTGTGGCGCCTGCCGCCCAACGATCGGCACTACTACCCGATCTACGCGGAGTGCATCGAGCTCGGCGTGCCGTTCTGCCTGCAGGTCGGCCACACCGGCCCGCTCATGCCGTCCGAACCGGGCCGCCCCATCCCGTACCTCGACGAGGTCGCGCTCGACTTCCCCGAGCTCGTCATCGTCGCCGGGCACATCGGCTACCCCTGGACGACCGAGATGATCGCCCTCGCGCGCAAGTACCCGAACGTGTACATCGACACGTCCGCGTACAAGCCGTCGCGCTACCCCGCCGAGCTCGTCGACTACCTGCGCGGCGGCGGGCGGAAGAAGGTGCTGTTCGGGTCGAACTTCCCGATGTTGTTCCCCGCGCAGTGCCTCGCGGAGGTCGACGCGCTCGGCCTCGACGCCGAAGCCCGTCGCCTGTTCCTGCACGACAACGCCGCAAAGGTGTTCGGGCTTTGATTCCCGCCCGGCTCGGCGCCGGGCTCCCCACCCACCCCCGCTTCGCGCGCCCCTCCCGAGTGGAGGGGCTTCATGGCTCCCGGGAAGTGCTCTCCGTCGGCGTTTCTCGTGGTACCCTGAGGCGTGGCTGGACCCGACACTCGCGCGTGGACCCCGCTCCACGTCGCCATCGAAGCGATCGACGACGGCGGGGACCCGGCGCTCCTCGCGAGCGCGCTGGACGCCGGGGCGGACCCCAACGCCTGGGACGCGCACCGCACGAGCACGCCCCTCCTGATGGCCGTGTTCCGCGGATTGCACGATTGCGTGAGGCTGCTGCTCCGTCATGGGGCGAACCCGGACGTGCGAGGAGACGAAGGCGACACGCCCCTGTCGTGGGCCGTGGAGACCCGCGATCGCGCGATGCTCCAGCTCGTGCTGAGCGCGGGGTGCAAAGCGACGCTCGACGCCCCGGCGGGCGCCAGCGGGCTTACGCCGCTCGGCGCCGCGGTCCGAGCTTCCTGGGAGGAAGGCGTCGTCGACCTGCTCGCGGCAGGCGCGTCGCCGGATGCGCTCGACCTGGACGGTCGAACGGCTCGACACTGGGCCGACCCTCACGTCCCCGAGAACTGAACGCCGTCGAACACGAGCGTGGGCACGCGCGTGGAGGACGCCAACCACACGTCATTGCCGACCTCGGTGAGGCCCGCGAACAGCGTGAGCAGGTTTCCGGTGACGTTCATCTCGCCCACCGGCGCGCCGATCACACCGTCCTTCACGAGGTGACCGCGCATGCCAAAGCTGAAGTCGCCGGTCGTGGGGTCGGAATTGCCGCCGAGCCAGGACGTGACGAGGATCGCGTCCGGAGCATCTTTCACGATGGCCTCGAGGCCGCGCGCGCCGAGGCCGAGCACGCGGTTGGACGCGCCACCGGTCGTAGGCGCCTGCCCGAGCTTCTTTCCGTAGTACGTGTCCACGTACAGGTTGTTGAGCGCCCCGCCCGCGACGAGCGGCATCCGCTTCGCCGCGATGCCGTCGCTGTCGAACCGACGCGACGAAGGGCCGCGTACGAGCAGCGGGTCGTCGTCGATCACGAGCTTCTCGGAGAGGAGCTTCTGGCCGACCTTCCCCTTCCAGAACGAGCGGCCCTGCTGAACGGAGGCGCCGGTCGCGGGGGCGAGCAGCGCGCCGATCAGGCGCCCCGCAGCGACGTTCTCGACGATCATCAGCCCCTTCTTCGAGGGGCCGCGGACCGAGCCGAGCCGGAGGTGAGCGCGCCGGAGCGCCTCGTCGCCGACCGCGCCGCGATCGGGCAGATCGCTCAGGTGCAGGGCGTCTCCCCACCAGTCGCCTTCGGGCCGCGCTTCACCGGCGTCCTGTACGGTGACTGACGCCGACCAGCCCACGCTCGTGCTCTCCCACCCGCCGTCGAAGCCGTTGCTCGACGCCATGGCGCCCGCGTACTGGCCGTCCCAGGTGTTCGACGTGGCGGAGATCACCTTGTCTTTGCCGGCGATGCGCGCATCGATCTCGCCAAGCCAGGTCATGCGCTGCTCGCGGCTGACCTCGCGCACGCTGCCATCGACCAGCTGCAGGTCGGCCTCGGAGCGCCCGGCGAACAGCGCCGGATCGGGCACCGCGCGCATGGGGTCCACCTCCAGGGCGCGCGTGATCGCGACGCATTCGGCTACGAACGCGTCGAGGTGATCGGGCCGCAGGTCTGTCGTGCTGTTCGTCGAGTACCGGCCTTCCGCCCACACGCGCAGCGACAGGCCCCGGGAGGTGGCCTCCTTCGTGCGCTCGAGCTTGCCGTCGCGCATCTGGAACTCGACGGAGCGGTCGCCCGACGCCGTCGCGAACACGTCGGACGCGCCGTGCTTCTTGCCGAGCTCCACCGCAGCGCGCGCGGCGATCGACAGCTCATCCATTGGCGCCTCCCACGGCGAGCTTGGAGACGAGCACCGTCGGCAATCCCTGGCTGACGGGCACGCTCTGGCCGTCTTTCCCGCAGGTCCAGCCGCCGGTGTCGAGCGCCGAATCCGCCGCGGCCATGGTGACGTCGCGCAAGGCCTGGGGGCCGTTGCCGATGATGTTCACGTCCTTGATCGGGAAGGTGATGACGCCGTCCTCGATCATCCAGCCGTTCTTGATGTAGAAGGTGAAGTCGCCCGCGCCGATCTGGACCTGCCCGTTCGTGAAGGTCTCCGCGATGATCCCCTGCTTCACGGACTTGATCATCTCGTCTTTGTCGTGAGGGCCGTTCTCCATCGTCGTGCAGCGCATGCGCGGAAGCGGCATGTGGCGGAAGCTCTCGCGGCGGCCCGACCCCGTGGAGGCCGCGCGGCCGTAGTGTTTCGCCGAGATCTTGTCGTGCAGGTAGCTCTTGAGGACGCCGTTCTCGACGAGCACCGTGCGCTCGCACGGCGTGCCTTCGTCGTCGACGTTGAGCGCGCCACGCTCGTTCGCGATCGTGCCGTCGTCCACCACGGTGACGAAGTCCGGACCCACCTTCTTGCCGATCATCGTGCTGTAGATGCTCGTGTTCTTGCGGTTGAAGTCCGCCTCCATGCCGTGGCCGATGGCCTCGTGCAGCAGGATGCCGGACGCGCCGGCAGCGAGCACCACAGGCATCTCGCCGGCCGGCGGCCGACGCGCATCGAACAGGATCATCGTGCGGTCGATGGCCTGCTGCGCGACGGTGTTCAGGCGCTCGTCGTCGTACCACTCGAGGCCCCGACGACCTGCCATGTTCGCGCTGTTCGCCTGCACCACCTCGCCCTGGCGCGCGGTCACGTTCACCCACAGGCGGCTCTGGGGCCGACGATCCGTGATGATGCGCCCGTCGAGCGTCGCGATCAACACGCGCTCGTCGCCGTCCGACCAGCTCACGCTCACCTTCTCGACGCGAGCGTCTTTGGTGCGGGCCATGCCGGCGGCCTTCTGCACGATGGGCAGGCGACGGTCGATGCCGACGTCGGACCACGGCACGGCGACCTCGTAGAACGACGGGCGCCCAGGCCGCGCGAACGCCGAGGCCGGCGCGACGGCTGACCCGTTCGCGATGGAAGACGCTGTACGGGCCGCTGCGAGCATGCTCGCCAGCGTGAGGTCTTCCGTGAAGGCGTACCCGACCTGATCACCGACGACCACCCGCAGGCCGACGCCCTGATCCACCGTCGTCGAAGCGCGGCTCACGATGCCGTCCTCGAACGACACCGCCGTGCTGCGCGCGTGCTGAAAGTACACGTCCGCATCGTCTGCGCCGCGCGAAGCGAGCTCCGCCAACACCTGCCGGATCATCCCTTCGTCGATTCCGAACCACGTCAGGAACGGGTCCGTCACGTCGGCGAGCGCCGCCACCGGCGCCTTCGGCCCACAAGCAGCGAGCCAGCCGGGCATCGCGAGCAGCGCCGTTCCGGCCGCTCCTGCCTTCAGAATCTCTCGTCGCGACAACGACATTCAAACTCCAGGACGTGGCTGAGCGTACACGAGCCCCTTCGACAGCAACAGCCCGTTGCACCGCGAGCGGCCGCTCGACCCGGACCCATGTGGTAGCCATCAACGATGGAATAAGCGCCCGGCCGCACCCTGGGGTGCTCCAGATCACGACGCCCTCCGTCAAGCAGCGGCTCGTGCAGGAAGGGCAGATCCAGGCATGGATCGATGGCGAGGATGGCATCGCTGGACGTGTGTTTCAATGAGGAGCGGTGTCGCCGCTCTTCAAGTCAACGTCGGGTTGCCAGTTGCCGTTGACGAGCCTCGCGTTGGCCCCTTCGACGGTGTCACACGGAGCGCCGGAGGCCCGCGGTCAGGGCGCGCACACCTGCGGCACCCGGTACCGGACGACCACCGTGGCACCCGGAGCCGCGTCGACGACGAGAGCGCCTGCGTCGTAGGTCCAAGCGGCCGGCGCGCCGTCCACGCGCACGTTGATCGTGGAGGGGTCAGGCACCTCGGACAGCGGGAACTCCGCGTCGGGCGGGGCGGAGGCCTGCGCGAGGGCGACGGCCGCCGAGCCCCAATCGGTCGCGGCGATGTCGAGCCGCACGCCTCCGGTGAGCGCGATGGCCTCGCGGTAGCCGTCGGCCTGGCCGTCGTCGCTCCACGGGCAGCCGGCTTCGGGGCAGATGATCCCCGAGGCGCGGAACGAGCTCGCGAACGCGGAAGCGTCGGTCACCCAGGCGGCCGCGCGCTCGGCCGCCGTCGCGCGCGGGCCGGACTGCTCCCACTCGTCGGAGACGAACACGACGTGAAGTGCTGCCTCGGGGCGCAAGAAGCCCGCATTGCAGCTGGTGGTGTTGGCGAGCGCGTTCCCCGTGAGCGTGAACAGCTGCTCCGTCAGCGCGGTCGGGCCGCTCGCGTCGGCGACAGCCGCTCCAAACACGGACGACACGGTCGGCGTGTCGGCGGTGAGCACGCCGCCGTTGAGGCACCCTTCATCGAGCGTGACCACGCCGATGCGCCAGTCCGCCGTGATCGACGAGAGGGTGTCGATGAACGTGCCGAAGTTTGCAGCGAGGTTCGCCGCGTGCCGATCCATCGAGCGACTCTGGTCGACCGCGAACAGAACGTCGACGGGCGGATTTGCGGGCAGGACGAACACGTCCTCGTGCCACGGGCGTTCGGTCGCGGCGCCTCGCCAGTCGGCGAACTCGTCCCCGTCGGCGTCGTTGCTCACGAACGCGAGCTCGCCGCGAGCGGCGCCGGCCACGGCGGGCGCGAACCCGATTCGCAGCTCGGAAGACGCTCCGGGAGCGAGCACGATCGGCAGCGCGTCATGCGCGAGGACGGCGGCGTCGCCGCCAGGCTCGATGCCCTCGACCACAAGATCCCAGGTGCCCACGTTCGACATCCGCACGGTCTGCTCGGCTGCGCAGCCGACCTCGAGCGTGCCAAAGTCGACGAAGGGCGGGTCGACGACGAGGTCGGGCGCGCCGCCTCGCCCGGTGAGGTCGACCTCGATCGCCCCGTCGTCCGGGTCGGTCGAGAACACCGTCACGGCCCCCCAACGCCCCTCCGCGGACGTGGGCTCGAACGCGACCTGCACCTCGCGCTCGGCACCCGACGCGAGCGTGAACTCGGTGTCCGCCGGCAGCGAAAAGCCGTCCCCTTCGATCGCCAGATCCGTGACGGTGACCTCGGCGGTGCCGATGTTCTCGACGGTGAACGTCCGCCTCACCTCCTCGCCAGGGCCCGCGATTTCGAAGTCGAGCGCGGTCGGATGCACGGCGATGTCGGGTCGGGTCTCCGGGCTGTTCGGAAACGGCACGAGCTGGTTCTCAGAGCACGCACACAGCAGCACGATCGACGGCAAAGCCGTCGTCCACCTGGGACGCATCGCAACCTCCGAGTCGGCAACACGCGACGCGCCGCAGTGCGGCGCCACGATCGCTGACCTCTAAAGTATAGTCGCGGCGTGTTGAAAATTCAAGGGGCGTCGATCCGTGCGGGCCCGTGTACACGCGGACGCACCGCCAGACACACGCCGAGAGAATACCATTTCGTCCGTTTGACAAAAACGAACATCAGCCCTGATGGCGCACTTTTCCCGCCGGAAATTGCATCCGTGGGGGCTTGCTGCGCGCGTTCCGGGGCGTGGAAGAGCGGCTACTCTGCGCGCATGTCCACCCTCGTCGTCCTCGCGCTGTCGGGCCTCGCTGTCGCGGGGCCGCCCACCCCGCTCACCTCCGACCCCGCTCGGGTGCCCTCGGGGCCGCCTGCGTTGGGCGGGCACATGTTGCCGATCATTGGCGGAGATGACGTCCAGGACCCCGGCGACTGGCCTGATGTGGCCGGCGTGAGCGACGGCCGCGAGGTGTTCTGCACCGGCACGTTGATCGCACCCGACGTCGTGCTCACGGCGGGCCACTGCGTGCTTGGCACGCACCTGAAGGAGGTCATCCTCGGGACCAACGACTACGACGAGCCGGGCGAGGTGATCGACATCGTCGACTGGTTCGAGTACCCGCACTCGCAGAGCGGCGGCTTTGACGTCGGCGTGCTCCTGCTCGGCCATGCGTCGTCGTACCCGCCGCGGGTCATCGCAACGGACTGCGTGCGCGATGACATCGACGACAACGCGGACGCGGTGATCGTCGGCTACGGCGCGACCGACGCGAACGCCTCGCGCTACAATTCCATCCTGCACGAAGGCAACACCGCGATCGACGCGGCGGAATGCGACTCCGCCTTCTATGGCTGCGCCAGCGACGTGATGCCCGACGGGGAGCTCACCGCGGGGTTCGTCGGGGCGTCCGTGTGCAGCGGTGACTCCGGCGGGCCCCTGTACCTGCCGACGGACCGTGGCGTGTTCCTCGCGGGCGTGACGTCCCGCGGCGCGATCCCGTGCGGCAACGGCGGGATCTTCGGGCGGCCCGACAACGCCACCCTGTTCAGCTGGATCGAGGACGTGACCGAGCGGCAGCTACCCCGGCCGCTTTGCCTCGAGCCCACGGCGCGGCCGCTGTACTACGTGAAGAACCAGCCGGCGACGACGCCGATCGACGCTGGCTCAGACGCGGACCCGTACACGTTCGATGTCGTCACGCCGCCGGTGTTCGGGTCGGCCCGGGTGGACGATGCGGGCGTGCTCACGTTCACGCCCGAGCGCGGGTTTCACGGCAATGATCAGGTGGTGGTGCGGGTGCGCGACGATCGCGGCTGGACCGGTGAGGTGGCCATCCCGATCGTGCACGTGTCCCGAGGTGACTACCGCGACTTCACCGGCGAGAAGGCGGCCTGCGGTTGTGATCAGTCGCCGGCGGGTGGCGCGTTCGCGTTCGCGCTCACGCTGGCGTTGCTGGTCCGGCGCCGGCGCTCCTCTTAGCGATCACGACCACCTCCACCAGCCCCACATGGGCGTCTGGCGCTGGTAGGTCGTGTACGACGGGCACTTCTGCAGCGTCAGCCGCACCGCTCCGAGCGCCGACGGCTGGAGCCAGACGCCGGTCGACGTCGTGGCGAACGCGACGAGCACCCACCCCTGCGCCCGCTCGAAGAAGACGTTCGGGTGCCGCGAATAGCGCCACAGGCCGATGGTGTTGAAGTCGGGACCCGCTTCGCCTCGTACGCGAGCACGCCGATGGGCGTCGCACTCGAGACCAGCCGCTTCATCGACGCCTTCTTCTCGGACTTCTCGAGCTCGGCCGCGTTGCGAAATCGATACGCCGTACACCAGCAGAAGTGTGGCCCGCCTCGCGCCTCGAACAACCGCGCGAAGTCATCCCAGTTCTCGGCGGTCACTGGGCGGATGTCGAACGGGTGCTTCATCAGCCCCAGGCGTAACGTCGTGGTTGCCGTTCGTGGTGCGCGTCAGTGCGGGGCCGTGTACACGCGCCCGGCGTTGCCGGCAGGCACGGTGCCAACCAGCGCGTCCGCGAACACCTTGACCGTGCCGCCGTTGGTCGTGCCCAGGCCGCCGGTGACATTCACGGTGCCACCGGTCAGGTCGACCGTGGGGGCGTCGAGCAGGACGCCGCCACCACCGCCCGCCGCGCCAGCGACGGCGCCCGTTCCGCCGCCACCTCCGCGGGCGGAGGCCGTGCCGGGCAGGTCGAGACGTTCGACCGCTACGAGGGTGATCGCGCCGCCGCCCGCGCCGCCGCCGCCACCACCACGCGGACGCGACGCCGAGACAGCGCCGTTCAGACCGTTGGCGTCCGTCGTTCCGCCCGCGCCCCCAGCACCACAGGAGCCGCCACCTCCGCCGCCGGCGCCGCTGTTGGAGGCGCCGCCCCCTCCGCCGGTGCCGATGCAGTTCGCCGTACCCGCCCCGCCGCCGCCGCCCGAGCCAAGGCCGACGCTGCGCGCGGTGGAGACGTCACCGTTCACTCCGGCCCCAAGGTAACCGCCGGACGCTCCTGCCCCACCCGCGAACGGCCCGGTCCCGGCGCCGCCCGGGCCCGCCGAGGCGGCCGCGCCCGATGAGCCAGCGCCGCCCGGGCTCCACGAGCAGCCGGACCCGGCGCCGGACCCGATGCCGCCCGCGCCACCGAGGCCGCCGACGCCCGAGCCCCCTGCGAAGCCACCGAGGCCCGCGCCGCCGCCGCCGCCGGCGCCGCCCGCGCCACCGCCGCCGCCGCCGCCGCCGCCCGCGTACACGCGCGAGATCCCGCCGATACCGCCCGTCGCGCTGTTCGCGGGGCTTCCACCGTCGCCGCCCTTTCCACCTGCGGCCGCGGCCCCGCCGGCCAGCGCGGGCGACGGCGCGCCGCCGACGCCCCCCTGCCCGTGGTTCGGCATGGTGCCGTCGCCGCCGGTTCCGCCAGTGATTCCGACCGTGATCGAGCCACCCGCCCCAAAGGGACCCGCAGCGAACGTGCCCCCGAGCCCTCCGTTCCCGTTGCCGCCATTGCCGCCCGCGCCGCCGTCGCCGCCCGTCGAGTCATCCGCGCACTCCTCGGCGCCGCCGCCGCCACCGCCGCCGCCGCTGCCTCCGGCGCCGCCGCCGCCGCCCCCGCCAAAGCCCGCGCCGTCCGCTTCGATGGCCCCAGCGACCCGGATCGTGTTCGCGTACAGCGACAGCCAGCCGTCCCGCGGGCTCGTCACCGCCGGATCCGAGGGTGCCATGCCCGTCGCAACGCCAGCCACGACGCCCCAGCTCTGGACGTGCACGGTGGCGCTCGACGGAACGTCGACGGCCTCGAACCAGTGTTCGCCATAGACGGTGTCCCGACCGCTCGTCGGCCAATTCGCTGTACTCCCGCCGCGCGCGTCGTTGGCGCGCAGCGCCGCGATGTCCCCCGCGAACGTGACCGCCTCGGCGACGCCGATCGCGGCCGAGGTCCCGGTCGAGCAGTTCAGGCCCGCGAACATCGGGTGGACCGATACGTAGTACCGAGCGTCCGTCCACGCGCCGAGCACGGTGAGCGAGGCCAACCGTGCGTCCACCGCCGTCCCCTCAGAAGTATAGGACAACACGTCCGTGCCGCCAGGCGACGTGCCGATCGCCACCTCGTACGCGGTCGCGCCCGCCACGGCCGTCCAATTCGCGTCGAGGTACCCGGCGCCCGCGCCGAGCGGCGAGTAGCGCCACATCGCGCTCACGCCCGGCGAGCGGCTGCCCGCCTTCACCGTGGGCACGCCGGCGACAGCGGACACGCCGTCGCAGTTCTCGTCGACCCCGCCGCAGACCTCCGTGGCGCCCGGGTTCACCGCGCCCACAGCGTCGTCGCAGTCTTGCGCCTTCAGAAAGCCGTCCCCGTCGAGGTCGTCGTCCTTCGTCGTCGCCGAGCAGTCGTTGTCTACGCCGTCGTACACGACTTCTGTAGCGCCCGGGTTCACCGCGGCCGCGGCGTCGTCGCAGTCTGCCGCCTTCAGGAAGCCGTCCCCGTCAAGATCGTCGTCCTTCGTCGTCGCCGAGCAGTCGTTGTCCACGCCGTCGTACACGACTTCCGTAGCGCTCGGATTCACGGTGCCCACGGCGTCGTCGCAGTCCTGCGCCTTCAGAAAGCCGTCCCCGTCAAGATCGTCGTCCTTCGTCGTCGCCGAGCAGTCGTTGTCGACCGTGTCGTAGGGGACTTCGGTAGCGCCAGGGTTCACCGCGTTCGCCGTGTCGTCGCAGTCCTGTGCCTGTGCGAACCCGTCCCCGTCGAGATCGTCTTCCAGCGTGGTCACGTCGCAGTCGTTGTCCACGCCGTCGTAAGGGACCTCCACCGCGTCGGGGTTCACGGTCTCATCGGCGTCATTGCAGTCGTCCGCCTGAACGAAGCCGTCGCCGTCCAGATCGTCTTCCAGCGTGGTCACGTCGCAGTCGTTGTCCACGCCGTCGTACGGGACCTCCACCGCGTCGGCGTTAACGGTGCCATCCGCATCGTCGCAGTCTTTACACGCCGCGAAACCGTCCTCGTCGCCGTCGGTGTAGCCCACCTCGCCGTCGCAGTTGTAGTCGACAGGGTCCGCGCAATCGTCTTCGGTGGCGCCGGGATGCACGTCTTC
Source organism: Pseudomonadota bacterium (assembly GCA_947505245.1). GTDB lineage: Bacteria > Myxococcota_A > UBA796 > UBA796 > SYKL01. Next base: position 35,428 of record CANNIZ010000015.1, read on the forward strand.
ACGTGTGTCGTCACAGTCCGTCCCGTCTGCAACCGAACCCGACGGCGCCTCGCACGCCTCGACCGCGCCGGACTTCAGTCCAAAGGCGTCGCCGTCGGCGTCGGTGTACCAGGTGGGCGCGTCCGTGGCGTCCTCGTCGATCTCGCCGTCACAGTCATCATCATCGCCGTCACACGTGGTGTCGCCGCCGGGGCCGACGTCCGCGTTGGCGTCGTCGCAGTCCTCGGAGGCGGGCACGCCGTCGTTGTCCGCGTCGACGTCGACCACGCTCGTATCGACCACCTCCGAGTCGCGATCGACCTTGCGGCAAGCGGCGAGAAAGGCCAGGAGCAGGACGGTGCGGGCGCGCGACATGGAACCTCCAAAGAACGCACGTTACCACGCGAACGTGGGACTCGCCCGACGCGTCGGGCGGCGCCACACCGGCGACGTGACGCACCGATCCCAACGCAGCGAGCTTCCCTGAGTTCCGGCATATTCTCGGGGCATGAACGAGAACACGCCGCTCGAAGGAAACGCCGCCGGGTGGCTCCCGTACGCGCAGGTCACCGTCGCGTCCCTGCCCGGGAATGACGCCGGACGCCCGCCCGGCCTTCGCCGCGGGGCTGGCGGACGGCGGCGTACTGTACGGGGGCCTCAACGGCATCGCTGCGTACGGCCGCAAACACCGCGCGATCGGGGCCTGGGCGCTGACGCTGCTGCTCGGCCTCGTCTACGTGCCGCTGCTCTGACCGCCCATCCGGATCCTGCTCGTCGTCGCAATGCTCAACAGCGGCGTCAGAAAGGCCTTCCTCGGCTGATCACCGCCGCCAGGGGAGCTTCACATACCGATCGAACCACGGAATCGAAATGACGCTCAGGCGCACCGCCACTGACGCTTCGGGACGCAGCCTTAACTTCAACGATCTGGCCGGCCCGCCGCTGCTGTCGGGCCCCGGCCTCACCGTGGGGTATTGCGACGCATCCTCGTGCACGATCACGCCCACGTGTGACGTCATCGATCTGCCCGGCGACATGCGTTCGAATCGCCTCATCGATTTCGACGATCTTGACGTACACAAGGTCCTCCCGGAGCGCGGCGGGATCGGCATGATCGATGTTCGGGAAGCAGCGATTCAGCGCATGACGAGCGAGTCTCGACATGCCGACGACGACCTCCTCCGCCTGCCTGTTGGGCGCCTGCGCGGGGCCACCCGTGACGAGGCGGTCGTGTGGGACGTCGCGTTCGGCGACCGTCATATACTCGGGCACACGACGTTCCTAGAGGATCGGTATGCACACAGCCCGTGAAAGGGGGCGGCGGTGCGGTATCCTGTCGGCGGAGGTGACGATGGCGCCAGCCGCGGACAGCACCCGACAGCGCGAGCTGTTCGAGCGGATCCACGATGCATACGCGAGCCACTACTACGATCGCGACTCGATGGAGTTTCGTCGTCGGTTCATTCACGGGCCGCTCTGGGACGGGCTTGATCTCGACGGCAAGGAAGTCGCCGATCTCGCCTGCGGGTCGGGGGCGAACTCCGAGGCGCTTCTCGAACGCTTTCCTGGCGTTCGCACGACAGGGTTCGACATCTCGGAGCCGGCCGTCGTCGATTACGCAAAGCGCACGGGGCGCCCCTCGCATCGCGTGAACCTCACCGAGGCCGGCTCGTTCGAAGCCGACTTCGACGCGGCGATGTTCATCGGGGCCCTACACCACTGCGTTTCCGACCTGCGTGCCACGCTCGCGAACGTCGCCGCGATGCTGCGACCGGGCGGCGTGTTCATGATGATGGAGCCCAACCAGCAGTACGTGCTTGATCACGCCCGGCGGGCCTGGTATCGCAACGACGCGTACTTCGACGCCCAGACCGAGCGGGCGCTCTCCCACGACGAGCTCGTCGCCCTGTCGCGCGAGTGGTTCGACGTCGAGTGGGTACGTTGGGTCGGGGGACCTGCCTACTTCCTGGTCTACAACAGCCTCATCTTCCGGATCCCGCACCCCGTCAAGCGCGCCACCGCGCCGGCGCTGCTGCGACTCGAAGCGTCGTGGAACAAGCTGCCCGGCAAGGTCATCTACCCGTATTTTCTGGCTCGCTGGCGTCGCCGGTGAGCCCGGCGCCAGCCTGCTTGACGTCGCCGACCAGGTAAAGGGGGCGACCGCGCACCTCGTCGTAGATACGTCCGACGTACTCGCCAAGGATCCCGAGACAGACGAGCTGGACGGCCCCGACGAACAGGATGGCGACCATCAGCGAGGCCCAGCCCGGGACGACCTGTCCGTACGTAAATTTAAGGTACACGGCGTACAACGCGTAGCTCATGCACGCAGCGGCGAACACCATGCCTGAGACGATCGCGAGGCGGAGCGGCACGATCGAAAACGAGAGCACCGCATCGGCGGCGAGACGGACCATGCGGATCAGCGGGTATTTTGTGTGCCCTTCGAACCGGGCCTGGCGCTCGTACAGCACGCCGGTCTGGCGAAAGCCGATCCACCGCACCATGCCGCGCACGAACCGGTTCTGCTCCCGCAGCTGCCGCATCGCCACGACCGCGCGGCGGCTCAGCAGCCGAAAATCCCCGGTGTCCACAGGGAGATCGATGGAGGTCAGCAGGCGGACCGCGCGGTAGAACACCCAGGCTGTGCCGAGCTTGAACGCCGACTCCGCTGCGCGACGGTGACGCACACCGTAGACGACGTCGAAGCCCTCGCGCCAGCGGTCGAGCATCAGGAGCAGCACCTCGGGCGGGTCCTGCAGGTCGGCGTCCATCACCGCGACCGCCTGCCCGCGAGCGTAGTCGAGCCCCGCCGTGATCGCGAGCTGGTGCCCATAGTTTCGTGACAGGTCGAGGATGCTTACGCGCGGGTCGCGGGCGTGGAGATCGAGCATCCGCTCGAGCGAGCGGTCGCTACTCCCGTCGTTGACGAGCAGGAGCTCGTAGTCGACGCCAGCCCCCAGCATCACCGCGCTGACCCGCGCGTACAGCTCCGCGAGGCCGCCCTCCTCGTTGTACACGGGCACGATGATCGTCAGCGTCGGCGGCTGGTTCACAGGGCACCTTCGGCGTCGGGCGCGCCCCGCAAGAGCACGTCGGCGACCGTGTCAGCGTAGGCGCGGTGCCAATGCCCGGAGGCGAGCAGGGTGCGCACCAACGGGCCGTCGTGGTCGAACAACACCCAATCGACGCCATAGCGGTCGAGCACCGCCTCGGAGGAGGAGCCCCCGTTCACGACGTCGACGTATTCGCTCATGAACGCGACGCCGTACATGTCCGAGCGACCATCGACGAACACCCGGTACCGCGGCCACCCAGCGAAGATCAAGTATCCACCCCACAGATCCGTAGTGAACGGGTTGCCTTCGACACCGCGCTCCTCGGCCCACGCGAGCGCGGCGACGGGGTAACGGGCGGAATCCGGCGTGGCGTCGAGCAGCTGCCACGGCCCGACGCGACCTCCCATAGCACTGACGAGCAGGCACGCGAGGACGCTGAGGGCGGCGAACAGCCCTCCCTTGATCTCGTAGTCCACGAACTCGGCTGACAATGCGCCCGCGCGTTCGCGCACGCGCGCAAGGGCGGGCACCGTTTCGAGAGACATGGTCGAGGCGAACGCTGCGTCCCCGGCGCGCTCGGCGATGATCCACGAGCTGAGCAGCGCGGACAGTGGCACCGCCCGGACCATGAAGAACGCGGCGTGGGCGTTGAACACCAGGACCACGCCCTCGAACAGCGACAGTCCCCGCCGAGACTGGATCAGAATCGCCGCGCTGCACACGAGGCCGACCTCGAACCACCGCTCTTCGCGGAGGTTCGGCGGCAGCCACTCGCCGACGTGAGACAAAAGCCACGCCCACCGGCCGTCGACGACGTGTAGCGGGTAGGCGAGGAGCGCGGGCCCGCATGGGTTGAGGCATGCCGCCCCGAGCGTCGCGCCGATCGCCAGCGCGGTCGGCACGAGCCGCCGCCGGATGCTCGCGTCGCCGAGGGCCGCGTGGACGAGGTCCACGCCGAATGACAGGCCCAACAACGCGAAGCCCATCATGAACCCGGCGTGGAGGTTGACCCAGACCACCATGATCGGAGCGAACCACGCCCAGGATCCTTGGCCGTCGCGGGCGCGCAACAACAGCCACAGCCAGGTCATCGCGATCACCATCGTGAACACGTGCGGGCGCGCAAGCCAATGGAGCATCGTTGCGGCGGTCGCGCCGAACATAACCACAAACGCCGGAAATACTGAAACACCCCGAGACAGTGCGAGGCGATAGCCGATGTACAACGAGCTCGCGACGGCCACCCCCGAGATCAGGGCGACGCCGTTCCACCCAAGGCCGCGGTACGCGAGGGCGAACAGCACCCCGCTGAGCCACTCCTGCACGACCCACTCGGCGCCCGGGTGGGTGAAGCTGAACGGGTCGACGGTCGGGACGTGCCCGGTCGAGAGGATGAGCAGGCCGGTCGCCGTATGGCGGAACGAATCCCCATCGTGAAACGTCCTCGGCGAGACGAGGATCTGCCCCATGACCGCGCAGAACAGCACGTCCCCGAACGTCGGGACCAGGCGGCGCATGTCCATGTCAGACCCCCGGCGCAGTGTACCCTTTCGCGCGGGACCTCGCGTCGAGCAGGTCCACGAGGTTCGCGTCGAGCGCCGCAGCGGCCCCCGCTAATGGTCTACAGGGCATGGCGCTCGGCCGAGCAGCGAAACTCCACGCGCAGGGCCGCCCATCGGGATCCTGCTCGTCGTCGGAATGCTCTACAGCGGCGTCCGAAAGGCCTTCATCGGCTGATAACCGCCGCCTGGGAAGACGCCCGGTTCGTCGGCCGGGACAAGGTCGGCGAGTGGACGCCGGGCGGCGAAGCGCGGGCCCTGACACGGGTGTCGCGATCCCAGCGGCTGCGGGTTGCAGAGCACGGCTCCAGGCCCTTCTTCGGCTGGCACGAGGTGTGCTACTCACCTCGGTGAACGGAGGTTCCCGTGATCCGCTTCCTCGCCCTCGTCCCCGTCCTCGCGCTGCTCACCGCCTGTCCACCCGAGCAGGCCTGCACCACCGAGGCGGTCGGTTCGGTGTCGCTCACGGTGGTCGACGCCGCCGGAAACGCAATCCCCGGCGCCACGGCGACGTTCTCGGTCGATGGTGCCGCGGCCGAAGCGTGCGAGTCGATGCAGGCGGGTGCCTTCGTATGCGGATGGGAGCGCGCCGGGCATTTCGAAATCGCGGTGTCGGCGGTCGGGTACGTCGACGCCACCGTGTCGGCCGACGTCGCGCAGGGCGAGTGCCACGTGGAGCCGGTGAGCGAGACCGTCGCGCTTGAGCTCGACGAGCTTGCGTGTACGACGGAGGCTGTCCCGAGCGTCACGCTGTCCGTGCTGAGCGGCGGCACCCCGGTGGTCGCAGACCTCGCACAGTGGCGGACGCGCGGCGGCGACACGCTGGAGAACTGCGACCGCACCGACGTCGGCACGTACACCTGCGGCTACGAGGTGGCGGGCGATCTCGACGTGTTCGCAGAGCTCAACGGGGAGCGCATCGCCACGCGCGTCACCGTGACGGGTGATGAGTGTCACGTGACGACCGAGGATGCGAGCCTCGACTTCGCGCCGGACGCCTGCACCGACGTGGTCGCCACCTCCGTGATGGTCACCACCGTCGACATGGACGTCGCGGCGGACGTCGACAGCGTCGTTTGGGGCTTCGCAAACGCAGACTCGATGCCCCAGCCCTGCGCGTCGCTCGGAAGCGGTGTGTACGCCTGTGGTGAGGAGGCGGCCGGCCTGATCGAGGTCACCGCCACCCTGGGTTTCGAGGAGCAGGTCCAGGCGGTCGAGGTGCTTCAGGGCGAATGCCACGTGATCGGCGAGGACATGAGCTTCGTGTTCGGCGCGCTCGAATAGCGCCAGGGGTCGTCCTCGGGACGAGGCTACACGGCACGGCCGAGGTTGAGGTCGACCACCGGCACGACGACCCCGTCGATCACGTCCATGCCGAGCTCGCGCCCACCTCCGCGATCGCGTCCTTCGCCGACGGCCGACACGCACCCGGGGCCTACTCCCCGACGGAGGGCGCCGGATGCCGGACACGTGGACGCGTTTCGTGCGCAGCACCGATGACGTGTCGTCCCCGACCGCCCTCGAGTCGATCGACGTCGGAGCGCTGGCGGAGCTCACGCCCGCTGAGCGCTTGACCGCCGACACCCTGCTCTGCGCGCGACTCACGGTCACCGACGACCCGCGCGTCATCGCAGCGCTCGTCGCCCTGGGTTCCGAAGCGGCCTGGAACGCCATCGTCGCCGCCATGCGAGACCTTCGCCCATCCGCGCATACGCGCACGGCCGCCGCGATCGCGTGCCTTGCACGCGGGCGACGCGGGCGACGCGGGCGACGCGGGCGACGCGGGCGCCAGCCTCGTCACGGTGGCGCGCCATCCGGCGGCGGCGTCGCTGCGCCTCCAAGCCCTCGCCGCGCTCCCCGCTTCGTACGACGCGGAGGCCCTCCTCGCCCACCTCGCCGCCGACCCCGACGGACTCATCCGGGCGACGGCGTTCCGAACGTTGGTGGAGGGGCTTGGCTGGTCGGCGTTCCTCGCTCCGCCGTTCCCCCTGGCCGCGTTGGGGCTGCGACTCGGCTCGACGGTCGGGACCGAGCGCGCGACAGCGTTCAACGAGCTCCGCCAGCTCCTGGACGGCGCCGCAGCCGGCGTCAGCCCCGAGACGCTTCTAGCGGCGGACCCTCGCCGCCCACGATAGCGGGCGCCATGCCTCACGAGCTCGTCATCGCTTCTGCAGCGTGCGCCACCGTCGCGTTCGCCTGTTGGCTCCTCTCCATCGTCACTCGCGAATACTCCTGGGTCGATCGGCTGTGGTCCATCGTGCCGATCGGGTACGTCGCCTACTTCGCCGTCGCCAGCGGTTACCGGCCGCGCGCCGTGCTCATCGCCGTGCTCGTCGCGGTCTGGGGCGCGCGGCTGACGTTCAATTTCGCGCGCAAAGGCGGGTACGCGCGAGGCGGCGAGGACTACCGCTGGGCGGTGTTGCGCGCGCGCATGCCGCCCGCCGCCTACCAGGTGTTCAACGTCCTGTTCATCGCGGGCTACCAGAACCTGCTGCTCCTGCTGATCAGCGCCCCGGCCTTCGTCGCGTCGCAATCGACCAGGCCCCTCGGAGCCGTCGACGGCGCGCTTACCCTCGGGTTCCTCGGCTGCACGCTCGGCGAGCTCGTCGCCGACCAGCAGCAGTGGGACTTCCACCAGGCGAAGGCCGCGCGCAAGGCGCGAGGCGAAGCCGGTCCTGACTTCAATGCCGCCGGCCTCTGGCGCTATTCGCGTCACCCCAACTTCTTCTTCGAGCAGGCCCAGTGGTGGGTGCTGGTCGCGTTCGCCGCCACGTCGACGGGCGTCTGGCTCCAACCGTCGGCGATTGGCGCGGTCCTGCTCACGTTGTTGTTCTTCGGCTCCACGCGGTTCACCGAGGAATTGACGCTGCAGAAGTACCCGTCCTACGCGAGCTACCAGCGCCAGACGCCGATGTGGGGCTGGTGGAGGTGGTCGTGAGCCACCCACCGGACGTCGCGACCGAAGAGGAGGAGCGGCGAACAACGTTCCTGGAGCTGTTCTTCGACCTCGTGCTGGTGTTCGCGATCACCCAGCTCGCGACGCTCGCGCATGAGGTGCCTCACCACGGACACGTCCTGATGGGCATCAGCCAGACCAGCCTGCTGGCGGTGATGATCTGGTGGCTGTGGTCGCAGTTCGCCTGGCTCGGCACCAGCGTCGAGCTGTCCGCCTCGCGGCCGCGCGCGCTCATGCTCGCGCTCACCGGCCTGATGCTGATCGCCGCGATCGCGCTGCCCGTCGGACTCGAGCCTGGCGTCTCGGTGTTCGGGATCGCGTACGCGCTCGTCAAGCTCGGCGCCCTCGCGCTGTTCCGCATGGACGGCGGCGATGACCCCGCCCACGCGGCCGCCGTCAACGACTACGTGCCCAAGGCTGCCGTCGCGCCCCTCCTCGTGCTCGCCGGCGCCTTCCTCGGGCCCGGTCCCCGCCTCGCCGCGTGGTCCATCGCGATGGTCATGGAGGTCGGCGGGACCTTGCTCAGCGGCGGGCAGGCGTTTCGCATCAGCCCGGCTCACTTCGCAGAGCGCCACAGCCTGGTGCTGATCATCGTCCTCGGTGAAGCGGTCGTCGCCCTCGGCACCCATGCGTCCCCCACCGACCTCACCCCCGCGACGATCGCGAGCCTCCTGGGCGGCTTCGGGCTCGTCGCGACGATGTGGTGGAGCTACTTCGCGTGGGCGTTCGGCGCGACCGAGCTCTGGTTGCGCGGCAAAGGGCGCCCGTTCGCTCCCGGTGACGGCGGCGCGCAGGGGCGCATGGCCCGCGACGCGTTCACGTTCGGTCACTTTCCGCTCGTGGCGGGCTTCATCGCGATGGCGGTCGGACTGAAGGACCTCGCGGCCGACCCCCTCCACCCCTGGCACGTCGAGGCGCAGGTCGCGGTCAGCGTCGGTCTCGCGCTCTACCTCGGCGGCTTCGTCGCGGTGGTGTACCGCGGCAACGGGTACCTGCTGTGGGAGCGGCTCATCGCCCTCGCGCTCATGGTCGCCACCACCGCGCTGTCGCCGCTGCCCGCAGGGCTCACCGCCGCCCTGCTCGCGCTGCAACTCGCCCTCACGATCGCCGTCGAGGTACGCCGCTGGTCCCGCTACGAGGAGCGCGTGCGGCGAGCCAGCGCGAGCAGCGCGAGTCCGAGCGCGAACACGCCGCCCGCCGGCGACTGATCGCAGGCGCCGCACGTCCATGCTGCGCCCAGGGCTTCCGTGGGCGCCACAAGATCGCTACGGCGCCGCCACGGGCACCACAACGCCGTCGACCACGTCCACCCCGAGGTCGCGCGCGACCTCCGCGATCGCGTCCGTCGCCGTCTGTTCGAGCGGCGCCAGCAGCAGCGGCCGCGCCACGGCGTCCCCACCCACGCTCCACATCGTGCCGGCGCCGTCGAACACCAGGTTGTTCACCAGCCGCGTCCCGTGCGCCGGAATGCGCGCCACCAGGCCGAAGTCAGGCGCCGACCACACCGCCACGCGGCCGTCACCGGCGCCAGCGACGAGCCACTTCCCGTCCGGCGAGAACGCGATCGCCTCGGCGGACTCGTCGCCGTAGGTGAGCGTGTGCGTGACGTGGCGCTGCGCCCAGTCCCACACATGAACTTGGCCCTCGTCGTCCGCGGTCGCGGCGAACTTCCCGTCGGCGCTCGCCGACACGTCCGCCAGCCCCGCGGCCGGCGCGCGCAGCACCTGCCGGACCTCCAATGTGACCGGGTCGAGCGCGAGCAGCCGGCCCGCGTAGTTGGCGGCCGCGAGCAGATCGTCCCCACAAAACGCGACCGACGCGTACTCGACCGTCTGCGACGCGAGCTTCGCCGCGACAACACCGTCCGCCACGGTCACGCGCGTCACACCGCCATCATCGGCGATCACCGCCGACGCGCCGTCCGGCGACAGCGCCAGGTCGTTCACGCCGGGCCCCACCGGCGTGGTCCAACGCAGCGCGAACGTCGCGGCATCGAGCCCGTACACGTTGCCGTAGCGCGAGCCCACCACGATCGTGTCGCCGCTCACGACGAGCCCCCACAGGCCGTCCGCGTCGATCGTACTCCGCTGCAGCACCTCGGACGTCGCGGGGTTCCAACGCACAAGATCACCGTCGTCGCTGATCGTGAGCACGGAGCCGTCGGGCAACGGCTGCACGTCCGTCACCTGGCGGCGGTGACCGCGCAGCAGCCCGTCGTTGAGCGGAAGCCGCCACTCGCGCACGGTATCGGCGGACGACACGAACGCGGTTCGACCGTCCGCTGACGTGCCGACGACCGCGTACCCCGAAGGCGCGTCGGGCAGGCGCACCCGCAGCGAGCCGTCCCAGTTCCACACGTTCACCGAGCCGTCAGCGGCGCCGGAGAGCACCGTGTCGCCGTTGGGCGGCGCGACCACCGAGCTCACCTCGGCGAGCGAGCCGCGAACAGCGTTGACGTGGCCGGTCTTGGTGTCCCACAGGTACACGCGATCGTCGTCGCCGATCCAATCCCCGGACGCGAGCCGATCTCCGCGCCCCCATGCGAGCGACGAGCCGCCGCGGCCGCCGTCGTCGAGTTCCGGGAGCGCCCGCAGCGACGCTGCATCCCACACGTGGAGCTGCTTGTCGTTGCCGATCGACGCGATCCGCAGCCCGTCCGGCGACACCGCCACGGCCGTCACCCACGAGTCGCCGTGGGTGGGCGCGAGCACCTGCGCGTTCGTTCCGGCCTCGTCCCACACGCGCACGAGACCGTCATCGCCGCCCACGACGACGTCGCCGTTGGGAAGCGTCGCCGTCGCGATCGCGACCGGACCGTTGTCCAACATGCGCAGGATCGCGCCCGATTCGACGTCGATCCACCGAACGATCGCGTCGCCTCCGAGCAGAAACGAACGACCGTCGGGGGCCCACGAGAACCCATACCCGTAGGTGTCGCCATGCCCGAGCGCATGGTGCGCGTGCGCGTTTTCGAGGTCCCACACGTGGACGACGGTGGTGGAAGCACACGCGAGCCAACGCCCGCCCGGCGCCACGCGCAGCGCGTCGCAGGGCACGTCCACGGACGTCTGCCAGGCGAGCTTCGGCGCCCGCATCGACGCGGCAGACACCAGCACGCCGCGCGCCTCGGGCGTCTCCTTCATCACCAGCGACCGCGCAGCGAGCGCGCGGGCTGACACCGCATCGAGCCCGTCGAGCCGCTCGGCAGCCCGCTTCGCGAGCGCCAGCGCGAGCTGCATCCGGGTGTCGGCCTCCTTGATCGACAGCGCCTGCTCGGCCACCACGGCCCGATCGCGCTCGGCGGTGATGTTCTGGAACGCGACGACAGAAAGCGCCCCACACGCGACGGTGCCGACGAGCGCGGCCGCGACGAGCTCGCGATGCGCCCGCACCCACCGCGCGACCTCTTCGCCAAACGAGTACTGGTACGCGGCGACGCGTTGCCCAGCGAGGAACGCCTCGACGTCCCTCGCGAGCAGCTTAGCGTCCGCATACCGCGCGGCGGGATCGGCCTTGAGCGCCTTGTCGACGATCGCGCACAGCGCTGGCGGCGCGCCGGTGACCAGCCCGATCGGCGGAACCTGCCCCTCCCGCACCTTGCCGACGATCGACTCGAGCGACTCGCCGGCGAACGGCGGGTGGCCGGCGAGGATCTCGTACAACATCGCGCCGAGGCTCCACACGTCGGAGCGCTCGTCGATCTTGTCGAGCTCCCCGCGCGCCTGCTCGGGGCTCATGTACGCGGGCGTGCCGAGCGTGGCGCCGTACTGCGTGCGGAGCCAGTCGCCGGACTCGAACGACAGCATCCGACCCGGCGCCAGGCCGTCCACGGCACCGTCAGCCACCTCCTGCTCGCCGCGCACCTTCGCGAGCCCCCAGTCGACGACCAACGTCTCGCCGAATTCGCCGACCATCACGTTGTCGGGCTTGATGTCGCGGTGGACGATGCCGGACGCGTGTGCGAACGCGATCGCGTTGCACGCGTCGACGAAGTGCGGGAGCAGCTCCAGGCGCCCTTCGACGCCCTTCGCGACCGCCAGCGTCTCGCGCAAGGTGCGGCCGCGGATGCGCTTCATCGTGTAGAACAGGCGCCCGTCGGCTGTGCTGCCGAGATCGTACACCGGCACCACGTTCGGGTGCTCGAGGCACGCTGTCACGCGGGCCTCGCGGAGGAACCGCGCCGACGCGGTCAAGCCCGGGTTGTTCGACAGCAGCTCCTTGCGGGCGACCTCGCGGCCGACGTGGCGATCGAGCACGAGCACGACGCGACCGAGCCCGCCGCGACCGAGCTCGGTCGCAGCTTCACCCCCGTCGTACCGCCCCGCATGCTCCGTCGGCAGCTCGTCGACGACGCCCTGGCCGTCGGCGCTTCCGCCTTCCGACAGGGTCTGCCACGTCTGATGCCGCTTGTCGCTCACACCCACCCCATCGTCACGACCGGCACAGTCTATGTCATTTGGTGGCGAGGGAGACCTGCGTGTTCGTGCGGTACTCGACGGTGGAGGTGCCGTCGGCCCCCACTTGCGCGGGTTTCACGCCGACCGGGTACACTCACCCGGGGGCTCGAACGGGCGTGAACAAGCTGCGCATCGACTTTTGGATACCGCCCGGGACGACGTACTTTTCGCCCGCCAAATCAGACGTATGGTGGTACGTATGCCAATGATCGACCTCGACGCGACGTTCCAGCGCGCATCGGATCTCGTCGGACGCGACGCGCCCGGCGCCGAGCGCCTGTGCCGCGAAATTCTCGCACATACCCCCAACCATCCACGCACCAACATCCTGATTGGCAGGATCGCACTCGGGTCCGGTCGACCCGGCGACGCCGTCCAATACCTGGCGCGGGGCGTCGCTGGCGAGCCCGACCGCGCGGAGTCGCACGATCTGCTCGGCCAGGCGCACCGGAAGGCGGGCCAGATCGAGGCCGCCCTGGCGTGCTACAGGCGCGCGGTCGAGATCGATCCAACCGTCGCCGACTTTCATTACCACCTCGGCAATGCCCTGCGCGCGATGGGTCAGCACGAGGACTCGATCGTGGCCTACGTTCGGGCGATCGAGTTGCGGCCGGATTTTGGGGAAGCCCACACGAACCTCGGCAACGCGCACGACGATCTTGGACGGACGACCGAGGCGGTTCGCCACTGGGAGCGCGCCGCCGCACGATCGCCCCGCCTGCCCGAACCCTGGTTCGCGCTCGGAAGAGCGCTGGTCGATGCCAACGATCCGGCCGCCGCGATCCCGCTGCTCGAGCAGGCCGTCGGCCTCCGTCCTGCCTGGGCCGCGGCCCACGCGAGGTTGGCACGGGCGCTCCGCGGCGTTGGGCGTCAGGACGACGCCATCGCGCGCTTCCAGGTCGCGCTCCAGCTCGCGCCTCGTTCCGTCGACGTTCTGTTCCACCTCGGGAACACGCTACGTGAGGCCGGGCGCCGCGGCGAAGCGGAGAAGGCCTATCGGCGGTTGTTGCAGCTGGATCCTCGCCACGCCGAGGCGTGGAACAACCTCGGAACCACGCTCAGCCAACTCCGGCGGCGGGAAGAGTCCGAGCACTGCCATAGGCAGGCGATCGCGGCTCGGCCTTCCTTGGCGATAGCGTGGTTCAACCTTGGCAATATGCTGTACGAAACCGGGGTTCTCGACGAATCCGTCACGTCGTTCGAGCGTGCGCTGGAGCTGGACCGCAGCCCCGAGATGCTCATCGGGGTCCTCCGCGCCCGGCAGGCGGCCTGCGACTGGACCGACCTCGTGTCCGGGGGTGAGCGTTTGTCGTGGGCCGAACAGGACCGTCGTCGGCTTGACATCGTCGAGGCCGGGGCCGCTGTCCACCCATTCGAGCTCATCGCGGCCGACGCTGAGCCTCGTCACCAGCTGATCGCCGCCCGCGGGCTGTCCGCGCGTCTGCGTCGCCCCGTCCCCGTGGCGCGCGCGGCGCGGCCGGCCCGTGCCCGCATCGCCATCGGGTACCTGTGCGGCGAGTGGCGCGAGCACGCGACAGCGTTGCTATGTGCAGGCTTGTTCGCCGCGCACGATCGCGAACGGTTCACGGTGTATGGCTACTCCTACGGACCCGACGACGGGAGCGCCATTCGACGTCGGATCGCTGCGGGCTTCGATCAGTTCCGCGACCTGCGCACCACCTCCGATCGCGAGTGCGCCGAGCAGATCGCGGCCGATGGCATCGATGTCCTCATCGACCTGAACGGCCACACCGGCAATCCACGGCGCGGGATCCTGACTTTCCGGCCTGCGCCCGTTCAGGTCCAATACCTCGGGTACCCGGGAACGATGGGCGCAGACGGCGGAGGCGCCCCCTACATCGACTACGGAATCGCCGATCGCTTCATCGCGACCGAGTCGGTCATCGCCGGGTTCGCCGAGCCCCTCGCGCTGCTCCCCGAAACGTACCAGATCAATGATCGGAATCGCCCTGTCCCCAGTCCGCACCCGCCACGGAACACGCTCGGGCTTCCCGACGCGGGATTCGTCTTCTGCTGCTTCAACGGGAGCTATAAGATCCGCCCGCCGGTCTTCGACGCGTGGATGCGCATCTTGCAAGCGGCGCCCGGCAGCGCGCTGTGGTTGCTCGGTGGCCCCCCCCTCGTCGAGCGAAACCTTCGGCGCGAGGCCGAGGTGCGTGGTGTCGACCCCGACCGACTCGTGTTCGCCCCCAGGGTGAGCCAGGCGGATCACCTCGCCAGATTCGGCGCCGCCGACCTGTTCCTTGACACGACGCCGTGTAATGCGCACACCACCGCAGGCGACGCGCTGTGGGCCGGACTGCCGCTGCTCACCGTCGCGGGGACCACCTTTGCCGGTCGGGCGGGTGGCAGCCTGGTGCGCGCCGCTGGGTTGCCGGAGCTGGTGGTGGATTCGATCCGCGAATATGAACGAATGGCTGTACACCTCGCGCAGTCCCCGCACGACTTGAGCGCGCTGCGCAGTCGCCTCGCGGAATCGCGACTCACCTGCGCCCTCTTTGACACCGTGCGGCAGACGCGCCTGTTGGAGCGGGCCTATGGTGAGATGTGGGCCACGTGGGTAGCCGGCGGGCCGCCGCGGGGTTTTATCGTCGATCCTGCGTCATAGCGCAGGGGGTCGACCCCGCTTGATCGCGATCACTTCCATACACACGCGATAGCGTTCGCTGATCCCGTACCGCACCGGCTCGAATCCCATTTCCCGCAATAGACGATAGAGCCTGCTCCTGCCGAAGTTGTGGTAATGCTCGAGCTCGCCCCAATAGGGGTTCACGTTCTTCCGATCGAGCAATTTCCAGACCGCGCTCTCCGAATTCGGCATGGACATGAACAGTACGCCCTGGTCGGCGAGCAGACCGTGGGCGGCCCGCAGGCCTTCTTTTGGATAGGGCATATGTTCCAGGACATCGGCCATGCTGACCACCGCGCACTCGACGGCCTCGGGCACACTGGACAGCCGATCGTAGGCCTGAATCCCCAGCGACGCCAGTTTCAACACGTTGTCCGCTCGAAGGTCGACGCCGATGGGTTCAAACCCGTATTCCTCAGCCGTGAAGAGGAGTGATCCGTTGCCAAACCCGACGTCCAGCCAGATCCCTCCCGCGGCATAGGGCAATACCTTCTCGATCATTCGCGACGACACCACCCGGTTCTGCTCGGCGCCATGGCCCACCTCTTGATGCGCGAGGGTCCTGCTGTAGATTAGTTTGCAGGCTTCATCGGAAAAATGGCCCTCCGTAAATACGTGGCCACATTCGATACACCGCTGCCAGCGCATGACCGGGCCGATCGAGCGGTGATAGAGTGGGTGCTTCGAGCAGTCCGCAGCTACCGAGTCCACGAGACTCCGGCTGTCGCACAACGGACACCTGCCAAACAATACGCGTTGGTACATGTCTTAAGGGTCCGATCCGATTTGGTGGACGCCAAGTACTATGATTTTCAGCCGTCGTCGCACGTCGGAATATTCACGTGGGTGTTGAACCAGCTCCCCATGACAGCGTTGTCCAACGAGTCGCCCTTTCGGCGGATGCGGCCGCGAAATCCCCGACCGACAGCGGTGTGGCCCTACGGGACGACGCGCTCCACCAACCGCACGAGCGTGGTCTTCGCGGACTGCATCATGCCCTGGTGGATAAGCGAAGCGGGCACCCCCGCCAGGGAGACCTGCGTGTTCGTGCGGTACTCGACCGTGGTGGTGCCGTCCGCCGCGGCGACCACGTGCCACTCCGAGTGCATGGCCTGGAGATCGTCGCTCGACACGAGGTCGTCGCGCCAGCCGTCCGCCGTCGGGCAGCGCAGGGATCGCCACTTGAGCGGGTTCCAGGCGCCGCGCGAGACGACGTCCACCATCGAGCACTTGCCCGCGGGTGTGACGGTGACCGAGAGGATGTCGGGCGACAGCGTGCCGCACGCGACGGGGTCGGCCAGCAGCGCTCGGACGGCCTCGGGCGACGCTGCGATGGCGGTGGTGCCGACGATCGAACCGTCGGTCTGGGCGGTGATGACGGGTTCGGCGGCGAGGGCCTGCGCGAGGAGGAGGAAGACCATGGGAACCTCGGAGAACCGTCAGGGTGCGTAACAGTCTACGCACCCGGGACCCGACCGTCTAGCGTGAACTGGGCGCCGCGGCGGGCGTAAAGCGGCCTGCCTGCGGCGCTGAGCTGCAATCGCCGAATACCGAACGCGTGCGTTTGACGCCAAAAAATCGGGGACCTGCCTCAGGCCGTGGTTGTTGAGGTTGCCCGAGCACAACAGCAACGATCTTCCGCTGGAGGCCGCGCCGAGACGCCCTCGTGCACGTGGCTCGTGCGGTCGTGCAGTTGAACGTCCACGGCCTCATGCACGACCACGCGACACCGCTGAGCAGGATCATCGACATTCGGCAGAAGTCGGGTGCTTCTCCCGAGAAGCGGGCGAGTTCTGCCGCGGGAGCCCTGAATGCGGCAGAAGTCGGGTGCTCCTCCCCAGAAGCCGGCGACCTTTGCCGCGGCAGCGCCTGAAAGCGGCAGAAGTCGGGTGCTTCTCCCCAGAAGCGGTCGAGTTCTGCCGCTCACCCGCGGCGCCCGATAGCGAGGTGCGGCAGGGGCATAGTTCAGGCTAGGAGGATCGTTTCGCGCCTCCGTCGAACGTCGGACGACCCCACCTCGGGACCACAGATAATCTTCGTCAATGCCAAACGACGCACGCGCTGCCCTCGCCCGACTCCACGAACGACCCGACGACGACGACGCCGGCGACGTCCTCGAGCACCTGCTCACCGCTGCGCCCGCGCAGCTGTACGAAGCCCTGCTCAGCGCCGCCCCACCGCCGTCCGGCCTCGGCGAGACGCGCTACCGATGGACGGATCACATCGCCGCGCGCGTCCAGAACCCCGCGCGATTCGTGCGTGCAGCCTCGCTTGCGGACCTCGTCCAGGCCGTCACGTACGCGCGCGCCCACGGGCTCCACGTGCGCGCGGTCGGGTCGGGCTACTCGTTCAGCAACGTCGTTGCGACGAACGGAATGCTCGTCGACTGCGCAGCGCTCGACCATGTGCTCCCGATCGACTTCGGCCTGCGCCAGGGGAGGCCGCACGAGCGGCTATTCCGCTTCGAGGCCGGCATTCGAATGGCAAAACTCAACCAGGTGCTCGACGACCTGGGCCTCGCGCTCACGAACCAGGCGAGCTCGGACGGCCAGACGTTCGCAGGCTACGTCGCCACCGCGACCCACGGCTCGGGGCTCGCGTTCGGCGACGGCGCCTCGTGCATCCGCAGCGTGCGACTCGTCGACGGCACGGGTCGCGTGCGACAGATCGAGCCGACAGACGGCATCACCGACGCCGCCCTGTTCGCGTCGCAGTATCCCGACGTCGTGCTCCACCAGGACGACGACCAGTTCTACGCGACGATCGTGTCGATGGGCTCCGTCGGCCTGTTCCACTCGGTCGTGATCGGCGTCCGCGAGACGTTCTGGCTGCGCGAGTCCCGCAAGCTCTCGACCTGGGAGGAGATGAAGTCCACCTGGCGCGCGGACGTGCGCGCGCACCGCCACTACGAGCTGCTCGTCAGCCCGTACCGGAACAAGGGGCGGCAGCTGTGCCTCGTCACCAGGCGCGACGAGCTCGCCCCGAACGAGCCCCACCACCCGAAGGGCGATGGGAGTCGACGCAACCCGCTCACGCAGATGGCGATGCAGGTGAAGGGCCTGGACGAGGCGATGGTGAGCCTTTCACGCATCGAGCCGATGCTGATGACCCGGCTCGTGGAGCGGGCGCTGAAGGGACTCGCCGACGACGAATACGTCGACAAGAGCTTCCGCGTGCTGCGCCTCGGGGCGGCGGTCATGCGCGCGTTCAGCAGCG
Source organism: Pseudomonadota bacterium (assembly GCA_947505245.1). Classification (GTDB taxonomy): domain Bacteria; phylum Myxococcota_A; class UBA796; order UBA796; genus SYKL01. The sequence goes on from CANNIZ010000015.1 coordinate 53,304, forward strand.
AATTCGCGCTCCCGCTGGAGAACGCGATGATCGCCGCCGAGCGCCTGTCGGGGCTTGCCCAGGAGTACGCGGTCCGGCACCGCATCGTTCACACGTCGCCGTTCGCGATGCGGTTCGTCGGGGCGTCCAAGGGCTTTATGTCCCCGATGTACGGCGCAGACACCTGCATGATCGAGCTCCCGTTCCTCGAGGGGACGGTGGGCGGTCGCGAGCTGCTCGAGCGGTACGAAGAGGCGCTGTACCCGCTCGGCGGGCGCCCGCACTGGGGCCAGCTGTTCCACCTGAGCGGCGGCCCCGCGCTCGTCCAGCAGATGTACCCGCGCTTCGACGCGTTCGCCGCCACCGTCGCGGCGCTTGATCCAGACGGCGTGTTCAGCAACGCCTTCACGCGGCACCTCGGCCTTCACACGCCCGCGTTCAAGCCCTGGTAGGGTCGACGGTCAGCGCACCCACACCAGGGTGAACCCGCCGACCGTGGTGCTGCCGCGCTCCCGCGTCCCGTTGTACCCGTACGTGTGCACGCCGAGTCCCGCAGCGCAGTCGGTCGTAGTCGACCAGATAAAGGCGTTCGAGCCGCTCTGCCAGAACCCGATCCGAGCGCGACCGTACGATCCCGACGTGTACGTGGCGTTCAGGTTCACGTGCGCCTGGGTAACCGCGCTCGTTTCCACCGCCGCACCGACTCCGTACAGGTTTTGCGAGCAGATCGCGCTGTGCAGACCCGCGTCGGCGGTGACAGCGGCAGGGATCTGGCGGGGCGCCCCGTACGTGCCAGCGGGCGTTCCGGTGATCTCCGCCAACAGGGACGCCGCCGGCCGCGTGTACACGGCGGCCTTGTTCGCGACCGGATCGTGGACGCGCAGCCGCTGGTACGGCACCTGCTCGTAGGCCGCGTACCGCGCGTTGGCCTGCGCGAGCGTGAGGTCGGTGGGATTGAGGGTCGCGTTGACGGCCGTCCACCGCGTGCTGGCGTAGTACCACTCGGGGCTGTTCCCCACGATCTTGGCCACCAGCGTCCAGCCGCCGCCGTCGGTCGTCATGTCGCAGTAGGCGAGGTGCGGCGAGGTGCCGATCAGCTCGTAGATTCCGCTCGTGTGCCCCGCACCGATGGCTGCGTTGCAGCTGTTCGTCTCGAGCCTCCATGGGCACGAGGCGGAAGCGCCAGGTAGCACGGTCGCGTCAAGGTCGTTGCAGTCCCCGTCGGCTGCCGGGACGCTGTCCCCGTCCGCGTCGGGATCACACACGTCGCCGCTGCCATCCGCGTCGAGGTCTGCCTGCAGGCTGTTCGCGACAGCGGGGCAATTGTCACCCGAGACAGGCGCCTCCTGCGCGTCGGTGCAGTCGAGGTCGCTGCTGTCGACAAGGCTCGTGGTCCCGCGCGCGTCCCCGTCGACGTCGAGGTAGCACGCCTCGAGCGCGTCGCAGTTCTGGTCGACGCCGTCGGCCGTGACCTCCGTGGCCGACGGACGGACCGCGGCGTTCGCGTCGTTGCAGTCGTTCGCGAGGAGGAATCCGTCGCCATCGACGTCATCATCGGGCGTGGCGGGCGCGCAGTCGTTGTCAACGCCATCGTAGGGCGTCTCCGTGGCGCTCGGGTTCACGCCGGCCTTCGTGTCGTCGCAGTCCGCCGCGAGCAGGAACCCGTCCGCGTCGAGGTCGTCGTCGCGGGTCGCCGCGCTGCAGTCGTTGTCGCTCGCGTCGTAGGGGGTCTCGGTGACGCCCGGATTGCGCGCGAAGTCGGTGTCGTCGCAGTCGTCGATCAGGTCGAACCCGTCTTCGTCCAAATCGTCGTCGAGGGACGAGGGGTCGCAGTCGTTGTCGAGCCCGTCGTACACGACCTCCTCGGCGGCTGGATTGACGTCGGCGTCCGCGTCGTCGCAGTCGTCGGTTGTGTACCCGTCCCCGTCTACGTCTACGTCGCGCGTCGTGGGATCGCAGTCGTCGTCGACGCCGTTGTACGGTGTCTCGCTGGCTTCGGGGTTGCGCGCCGCGTCGTCGTCGTCGCAGTCGACGTCCGCATCGAACCCGTCCCCATCGAGGTCGTCGTCGAGCGTTGACTCATCGCAATCATCGTCGATGCCGTTGTAGGCGACCTCCGTGCCGCCGGGAACCGCGCTCGCGTCCGCGTCGTCGCAGTCCTTGCACGCAGCCGCGCCATCCTCGTCCGCGTCGACGAACCCGACCGAGCCGTCGCAGTTGTAGTCGATGGGATCGGTACAATCGTCCTCGATGGCCCCCGGGTGGAGGTCGTCGTCCCCGTCGTCGCAGTCACCTCCAAGGTCGGCGTAGCCGTCAACGTCAGCGCAAACGACGACCTCGCCCGCCACCCCGAAGCCGTCAGCGTCAGCGTCAGCGAACCGGGGGATCGCATCCGCGGCGTCCTCGTCGACCTGACCGTCGCAGTCGTCGTCGAGCCCGTTGCAGCGCTCGATGTCGCACGTGACCTCGGGCACGTCGCTCTTGCGACAGGACAGGGCGAGCAAGGCGATCCAGAGTGTGCGGCGCATGGCGGCCTCCGATCGCACTCTATACGGGGAGAGTCCGGGCGTCATCGCTCACGATCTTCACGACGTACACCGACAACACCGCCGCCATGAAGCACCAGATCGACGCGAACGCGTACATGAACACGAGCAACGCGAGCGTCATCGAGGCCGCGACCATGACGCCGAACGTGCGCACCCGAGCGTTCGACGTGCCGAGCAGCGGCACGAGGATGACCGAAGCGTAAAGCCCGTGGACGAGGTCCCGCGGGACGATCCCGTCGCTGGCGAGCTTCACGCCGTAGTCGACGGAGTGCTTCACGACCTGGACCGAGAAGCCGTGTTCGGCGAAGATCGACACGTACATCAGCGCGCCGAGCCCAAGGCCGAGCGCCGCGCACGCCGCGAACAGTCCCCGCCGGAACCGTCCTGGCTCGATGAGCGCGACGGCGAACGGCACCCAGAACAGCCAGAAGCCGTGCGAAAAGAACAGGAACGCCAACGCGGGCACGCGCACCGCTGCCGGGTCAGTGCCCCGCAACGCAAGCCACACCGCGCCCTCGGCGAGCTGTTGGACGGCGAAGCCAACGGGCAGCAACGCGAGCGGGAGCCAGCGCGGCCGCGCCGGCAAGACCGCGCGCACCGCGACCGCGCCTGCGACGAGCAACCCGGTGCCAGCGACGAAACTTCCTTCAGCAGAGAAGCACATGAGCGGTCTCCCGCGGCAGGGCGCCCCTCCCCCTATCCTGCATCACCGCCCGGGAGCGGTCTCAGGTGCAGTTCGAAGCACCGCCGGCCGCGTGCGCCAGCCAGTCTTCGGGACGAAGCCGTCCCCAGTGAGCGGCAAAGACCGCGTGTACGCGCCCCTCACGCCGTACCCCATCGTCTTTTGCGCGTCCGCGACGGCACCCCACCGGTGGGCCTTCAGCGCGCGGTCGATCACCTGACCCGTACCCGGGAACGGCCCCGTCTTGTGCTCGGCGGTGTCCCACAGGCTGATCAGGTGCCAGGATGGCTCCTTTCCGGCGAGCACGGGGAGCCACGGCGCGTACGGCGACAACACCGGGCCCTCGACCCCGCGAAGGACCTCGACCACCGCGTCTCCCGTCGCGCGGTCCTGCGCGGAAGGCACGAGTTCCTCGGGTGACAGGCGCGCGTGCGCCCACGCGAGCTGGGCCGTGAACACCACGGCGGGCAGCCACGGCGTGACGGACCGCGACCGCGCGAGCGCGAGCCCCCCGGCGACACAGATCAGCGCGAACATCGGGAGGTGCACGTTCACGAAGCCGCCGAGGTGCGCGCGCATCACCATCGCGACCCCGATCGACACCGCCGCCAGGCCAACCACGCCGCCCGTCGCCGGAGAAAAGCCGCTCACCACAGCGGCCGCGATGCCCACGCTCGCGATCGCGCCGACGACGCTAAACGCTGCGGGCCCGCTCACCGGTGACAGGCCCTCGGGGCCTCCCACCGCCAGCGCGAGCGCGAGCGCCGCGAGCACGCCCACCACCACCACCACGCGGGCATCGAGCCGACGCGCGGCCGCCGCCGCTGCGCCGCCCGCGAGGAACGCCATCGCCACGAACGACGTGAGCGGCCCCATCGAGCCGACGCCAGCGACGTGAGGCAGGCCGAGCGGACCGAGCCCTCCGCGCTCGAGCAACACGAGCCCCGCGACCAGGGCCGGCACGGCCACGACGAGCGGTCGTTTGCCCAGCACGCCAGCCGCCACCACGGCCCCCGCCCCGAGCGCCGGCAGCGCCCGGCCGAGCTCCCAGGGCGTGGCCGGGAACGCGCGCGGGAACACGAGCGGATGCGACGCCGGCACGTCGAGCAGGTACATCAGGAACCGCCCCTCCGTGCGCCACTGCAGCACGCCGGTGATCAGCAGCGCCGGTCCCGCAGAGGTCGCGACGAAGCGCGCGCCCGCCGCCGCGCCGTCGCGCCGCGTGATCGCGACCAGCAGCGGGAGTCCGAACGCCGCGAGGTTCTGTTTCGTCAGGAACGCGCACGCGAGCACGAGCCCGCCGGCCTCGGCCATTCCCCGTCGCCCGTCGAGCGCCAGGGCCGCCGCACACAGCAGCAGCCCGGTTCCGAGCGCCTCGGTGCGGACGAGGTCGAAGAACGCGCCTCCATCGGGGTAGGTCCCGAGCCAGCACGCCGCCGCGAGCAGGCCCACCACGAGGCTGCCTCCGTGACGCGCGACGATCGCCGCGATCGAGCCCGTCGCGAGCGCCGTGCCGGCCAACGACACCACTCGGCCCAACGGGGCCCCGAGGCCGAACACCGAGCCAGCCGCCGCGAGCACCGCGGAGTAGCCGGGCGGGTAGATGAACGGGATCCACTCCGCCGAAGGCTTCGTGTACAGCGGGAGGCCGTGCTGCAGGCGCCAGGCGTGCGCCAGCATGCCGCCCTCCATCCACTCGAGATCGTACGGGTAGGGCAGCCGCGCCGCGAACACGAGCCCGAGGCGCACGACGAGCGCTGCCGCGAGCGCCGCGGGGACGACGAACAGGAGGTCCGAGGTCCTCGACGATTCTTCGGGAGACCCCAAGCGTTCAGCGCCCCGTCACCGTGATCGTCCCGTCGGCCGCGACCTCGACGACGAACGACAGAGCGCCGTGGTTCTCGCGGTTCGTAAAGTACGTGTGCTCGCCGGTGAGCTCGGCGCGCCAGACCGGCTCGGCGTCCGACGCAGAGACGAGGCAGACCTCGCTGCCGATGTGCGCCCAGGTGCGCACCGCGTCCGACCGCACGAGGAAGTCGACCAGCGGCCGCAGACCGAGCTTCTCGCGCCCGATCACCGTACCGACCTTCGCCGACGTGCCCGCCGACAGCGCGGTCACGTCAACCACGGTGAGGTCCGAAAACACGCGCGAATCGACGACCGCCTGCGCACCGTCCGACGTGAAGAACAGCACCGGACCGCCGTTAACGGTGATCGTCGCCGTCGCCTTTACGGGCGTGTGCGTCGCGTCGATCGCCGCCGCTGAATACCCGCTCGCAAAGTCGAACCAGTCCGCGCCCGGCAGCGCGCGCTGCTCGGACAACACCGAATCGCCCTTTCCCATCGACCAGTTCGCCAGACAGTTGGCCATCGGGGTGTCTCCGTGGGGTGCAGCGGGTACGGCCGCGGGCTCGACGGGGGCCGAGCCCGTAGGCGGGCATCCGAGCAGGGCAGCGAGCAGCAGGGTGTTCATGGGGGACGAGTATAGCGCGGTCCGTTCAATCCAACGGGAACAGCCGTACGTTCGGGTGCTGAACCCGCTGTGACCGGCTAGGTCCTCGGTGAGGACGCCCTTCCCGATGCAATCGTCGTCTCCGAGCTTCACCGGAGCCCTGTGGGCGCCCCTGGTCGCGGCACCCGAATTGATCGCGCGCGGCGCCGCCCGCGGCCTGTCGCCCACCGCCGCGCGCCTGCTCGCGCTGAGGTTCCCGGACCGCGTCGACGAGGGCGCCGCAGAGCCGGTGATCGAGCACCTGCACGACCCAACGACGATGCTGCACATGGACGCCGCGGTCGATCGGCTGCGGCGCTCCGTGCGTGATCGCGAGCGCATCCGCGTCGTGACCGACTACGACGTGGACGGTACGACCTCGTCGCTCATCCTTCAGGCGGCGCTGAAGATCGCGGCGGGAACGAGCGAAGGCGCCAACATCACGTACCACATCCCCCACCGGTTCGTGGAGGGCTACGGGTTCTCCGTCGCCGCCGCCGAGGCCGCCGCGAAGGACGGCGTCTCGCTGATCGTCACCGCCGACATCGGCGTGCGCGACCACGCGGCCGTCGCGAAGGCGCGCGAATACGGCATCGACGTGCTCGTCTGCGACCACCACCTGCCCCACGGCGCACAGGTGCCTCAGGACGCGATCGTGTTGTGCCCGCCGCAGGACGGCGACAGCTACGCGAACCCGTCGCTTGCAGCGTGCGGCATCAGCCTGAAGGTCGCCCAGGCGCTGCTCGCGACGCACCCGAAGCGCGATGAGGTCGTGCGATCCCTGCTCAAGCTCGCAGCGATCGGCACCGTCGCCGACCTCGTCCCGCTCACCACCCGCGAGAACCGCGCGATCGTGGCGCTCGGCCTGCGCGAGCTCAACACGGGTCGTCACTCGGTCGGGCTCACGGCGCTGTTGCAGGCCGCTGGCCTCGGCAAGGAGCCGATCCGCGAGAACGACCTCGGCTACCGCGTCGGCCCGCGAATCAACGCCGCTGGCCGCGTCGCCGACGCCAAGCTCGTCGTCGAGCTGCTCACGTGCAAAGACGCCGCGCGCGCGACCGAACTCGCGGGCGAGATCGAGCGGCTGAACAGCCAGCGACGCGATCTCCAGGGCAAGCTGTCGGAAGACGCGCTCCGGCGCGCCGCGACGATGAACGACCCGTTCGTGCTGATCGAGGGTCGCGAAGAAGACGGCTACCACCGCGGCGTCGTAGGCATCGTCGCCAGCCGCGTGAAGGACGAGGTTCACCGGCCCGTCGCGATCGTCTCGATCCAAGGCGACCGCGCCGTCGGCTCAATCCGCAGCGTCCCAGGCGTCCACGCGGTCCAGGCGCTCGACAGCGCGCGCGACCTGCTCGAGAAGTACGGCGGACACCCAGTCGCCGCCGGTTTCACCGTGCCCACGCAGCACCTCGAGGCCCTCCGCCAGCGGCTGTGCGACTTCGTCCGCAACGCTGTCGGCGGGGACGCCCCCGTCCACGTCCGCGAGGTGGACGCGTTCCTGGACGTGAGCGACGTCGGGGACGGGCTGCTCGCAGAGCTCGAGCGCCTCGGGCCGTTCGGCATGGGGAACCCGCGCCCGCGCCTGGTGGTTCGCCGCGTCGAGCCGCGCAACCTCGAGGTCCGCGCCGACAAGGGGCTGGTGAAATTCGCGATCCCCCGCCTGGGCGGCGGGTGGATCGAGGCCGTGTGGTGGGATCACACCGACCTCGGAGGACGCCTCGCCGGCGGCCCGATCGATCTCCTCGGCGATCTTCAGGAGCACCGCTGGAACGGGACGCGTCGCCTGCAGTTCCAACTGCACGACGCGCGCGCCTCGGGATAGGCTGCGACCTTCGGAGGTTCCATGCCCACTGAGCTCGAGCGGTTGAAGATCGCCTTTGCGCTGTATGTCACCCGCAAGATCGTGAACGCCGACGACAGCGTCCACCCGGACGAGGTCAAGCTCGTGCACCAGATGTTCCCGATGAACCAGCTCGAAGCGCTCGGGTTCATGGAGCCGGGAACGCAGAAGCTCACGCCGGCGTTCCACGCGGCGCGCAAGGAGGCCGTCGCCCAGCTGCCGAACCTGCTCACCACGCCGGAGAAGGAAGACTTCGTGCGCTGGTTCCGCGAGGTCTGCCAGGCCGACGGCCACGTCGATCAGCGCGAGGTGGAGATCGTCGCCAAGGTCGAGAAGATTCTCGGGATGTAAGCAGGAAAGGGCCGGCGTCTCCGCCGACCCTCTCGCGTGTTCGCGAACCGCCCGCGTCCCTGCGGGCGCGCTCGATCAGCGGCGGAGCGACGTCCCGACGACTTCGAGCAGCTTGCCATAGCTGAGGTAGGCGTTCTCGCTGTTGCCCGACGACGTCGTGGTCGGGTTGTCGTACGGAACCCACGCGAAGTCCGGGTGCTCGTTGTTGTCGGCCCAGGTGCCGCGCAACACGTTCCCGTCCTTGTCCGTGACGAGCGTGTACTCCCACGTGCGATCCAGCGTCTCGGGCGTCGAGGGGCTCGAGTCAAGGTGCGTCTCGCTCACACCGTCGTCCGCGAACCGCGCGTAGGCCGACACGTTGAACGTGCGCTCGCCGGTAGCGACGGCGACCGTGACCTGACCCTTGAACTTGTCGAAGTACGAGGTCTTCATGCCCGGCACCTTCTTGACGTCGTCGATCACCTGGAAGGCGCCGTACGTGGTGCGGTACGCGATGATCTTGTCCGCCGTGACGAGGCCGATCCCCGGGAGCGCGTCGAGCTGGACCCGGTCCGCGGTGTTCAGGTTGGTCTTGCCGTCGGCGCCTGCGCCGGCCACCTCAGTGACGGTGAGATCGACGCCGTAGACCGGGTAGTTCCACACCGCGTCATCCGCCGTGATGTCGAACACGAACGGCACGCGACGCTGGCGGATGTAGTGGTTGACCAGGATGTGGAACGCCTTCGGCGAAAGGTCGCTGATGTCGTCCGTGGTGCCGTTGTAGCGGGCGCCGTAGAAGCTCGAGTAGGTCGAGTAGTGCGCCTCGGTGAACAGGCCCTTGATGTCGGCCGTCGTGAACGTCACGGGCTGGCCGTTGATCTGCACGATCACTGGCGTGCGCGGCTCGTTCGTGAGGATCGCGGCGCCCGACCAGCCGTTGCAGTGGCCCCACCACGAGCCACCACCCGGGTTGTAGTGGTTGAGCAACTCCCAGGCCTGCATGTTGAACGGGTTGGGGTACTTGTTGCCCTTGTAGTACTGGCTGAGCGCGAACTTATCCATCGGAGAGAGGTCGTTCAGGTTGTAGCTCCAACCGTCGACCGAGTGCGTGATCTTGCCGTTCCCGAGCTTGATCTTTCCGCCGTCAAGGTCGGCCAGGATCTTGTCGTAGAACGTCTTGAGCTTGGTGGAGAGCTCGGTCTGCTTGGACTTGTACTCGTTGTACTTGGTGGTGTAGTTCGACTCGGAGCCGGTCATCGGCCGGAGCTCGGTCGACAGGCGGTCGAGGTCCCGCTTGATCGGGTCGATCTGGCTTGCGACGCGATCGCTGAACGTGGAGCGGTTGTCGTACCCGAACACGAGCGAGGCCTGAGCGAGCGGCCACCACGAGCCGCCCCACGGGTACACGCCGTCGGCCACCACGGCCTCCCAGCCGCCACCGATCGTCTCGGCGTCCAGCTTGAGCGCGCCGTTGATGTCGATCGACGACCGCAACGCGGCCTTGTAGTCGAAGTTCTCGGGCACATCGGGCAGCTGCCACGGGCGATCCGAGCGGCGGCGCGCGACCTCGTCCGACGAAAGCAGCGACGCCTCGAGGTTGTCCGTCGCTGTGTAGATCGGCCACGGCTGGCCGGCCGTGTATTCGGTCATGATCATGCCGCCGCCGATCGCGTCGTCGAAGTACACGGCCGTGCCGCCATCGACCTCTTCCGACGTCATCGTGTCGCCGTTCTCGAGCAGGCGCTCGTCGGTGGCCCAGCGCGCGCCGGCGGGCGCCAGCAGCGTGGGCAGGCCCGTGATCATGCTCTGCGACAGGGGGGACCAGCTGCGCGTCGTGTCTGTGTCCTTCCACGCCGTCTGGACGCGCTCGCCGCCCACGTTCACGAACTGCACGATCGCCAGCAGGCGATCGTTCTGCTCACGGAACACGAGGTAGATGACCGGGTCGGACTCGAGCAGGTCGTCGTCCTCGTTCAGCGAGGCGTCCGTCCATGCGCGAATGACGGAGATGGGCGTGACGCCTTCCCCTTCGACGGCGAACTCGTAGAGCTCATCGTCCTGCGTCGGTGAGAAGCCAGTCTCTACCACCTGATACGACCACACGACCTCGTTCGTCCAGGCATCGCCGAACGTGGGGTCCGTGGACCCATCGAGCGCGACTGCGTTCTCTTCCGTCTTGGGCGACACGACGCGGTACCGGGCCGCGACGTGGAACTCGTCTCCGTTGCGCCAATCGAGGCGGACGACGTCCGGATCGGCACCCTCATTGTTTCCGCACCCAGCGAACAGGACAAGCGAGATCAAACCAGAGCCGCGAATCATGGATCCTCCCAAAACAACCGGACGCGCATGGTAACACACGTCACCAAACGTCACGAGTCACGCTCGCGATCGCGCTGCCGCCCGTGGGCGCGCTGGGCCTTGTGGACGCGCTTCCACCGCTGGCGCGCCTCGGCCTCTGCTCGTCGATCGCCGCGGCGCGCCTCGTACGCCAGCTCCCGGCCGAGCCGGCACCACGCGTCATACCGTTGCGGATCGAGTTCGCCGTCGCGGAGCGCCGCGACGATCGCGCATCCGGGCTCGGTCTCGTGGGCGCAATCGCGGTAGCGACAGGCCTCGACCAGCGCGTCGATCTCCGGGTAGGCGATGCCAAGATCCGCGTCAGACAGCGGACCGACCGCGCGGATCCCCGGGTTGTCGATCAAGAACGCGCCGTTCGGCAGCGCGTACAGGTGCCGACCTGTCGTGGTGTGCCGCCCGCGATCGTCCTCGCGCACTCCGCCGGTGGGCGCGACCTCCACGCCGAGCAGCGCGTTGGCGAGCGTGGACTTCCCGACGCCCGACGACCCGAGCATCACGAACGTACGCTCGGGCACACAAAGCTCGCGGACCGCGTCCACACCGTGACCGGTCGCGACCGACACCGCGAGCACGTCCGGACCGAACACCGCGGCCGCCTCGGCGACGCGCGCTGATAGCGCGTCCGTACGGTCTGACTTCGTCAACAGCACGGTGGCGTCAATTTGCACTTCGCGAACGATGATCAGCCACCGTTCGAGCCGACGCACGTTGAAGTCGCCGTCGCAGGACATGCACACCAGAGCGCGATCGACGTTGGCCGCGACGGTCTGCGGACCACCCGCTGGATCGCGCCGGACGAGCGCCGAGGTGCGCGCGTGCCTTCGCACCATCAGCAAGGGATCGTTCGGCTCGAGATCGACGCGGTCGCCGACGACCACGGGTTCGAGCCACGGAGCGGCCAGCGCAGCAAAGTCACCGACAGGAGTCGCCACGCGCGCATGACCATGCGCGAAAAACGCTACCCGACCCCATGAGGGGCGAGGAGAATTGTCCAAGGAAACACCAAAAAAAACAGGGATTGGGAGACGTCGCCCCCGCCCGTTTCAGTCCCGGCGGGAGGGGACCTGGAATTCGACCGTCATGAGGCACCTCCTGGCCAATTGTTACCCTGCGACGTGGCGAGGCGCAACGCAGGTCTCCATCGAGAGGCGCCACCGCGCGTAGAACCCCTCTGAAGGGCGCGCTCGAAACGTAGAACGCCCCCAAAGTTTCGGCCCCGGCCGAGACACCCGCAAAAGCGCGATGAACTTCGGCGTTCCATCGTGGACGATCCGTCCAAACCCGGCCGAAGGAACCTTCAGGCCGGGTCTACTTCGCAAAGACGCCTTTCGGGACCGTTCTACTCGGGCGCGGGCATCCGGGTCGGCAGCAACACGTCCAGAGCCGCGTCCCCGTCTACATCCGCGAGTCCGATCCAGGCGCCAACCCGCTGGAACGGTTCGCTCCCGACGATGTTTCCGACGGACCGCTCGTCGATCGACGAAGACCGCGGCAGGTCTGCAGCGAACGCGAGCACGTCGACGCGCCCGACGTCATGCGATCTGCCGACGTCCAGATCGGGCGAGCCGACCACCACGTCCACGCGGCCGTCCCCGTCGACGTCACCTGCGCCCAAAGTGCGCCCGAGGTGTCCGACGCCGACGACGGTAGCGATCGGCAGGGTGTCTCCGCGTTGTGGGTCGTAGATCAACACCGCGCCAGCGCCGCCCGGCGCGCCGACGATCAGCTCGGGCTCGCCAGAACCCGTCAGGTCGACCGCGGCAAACGCCGACCCGGCCCAGCCGAACGGGATCGAGCCCGTGTACGAGCGGCTCGCGACGTCCGCGATCGAGCCCGACGCGCCCGCCCCGAACGTCGCGTCCGTCGGCGCGGTGCCTGCGAGCGCTGCACCCGACACCAGGTACACGAGGCCGCGATCGTCGAGGCCCCCGAACGGCGCTCCGACGACGACGTCGTGTACGCCATCCCCGTCGAGGTCCGCGTCACACGCCACCGCGCGCCCGAGCGCAGACCCGCCTTCGGGGCCCCACCACACGGGGCCCGCGTCCCACAGGTCCCCATCACCGGTATCGGAACGCACCAACAACACCGCTCCGGCCAGGGCTGAAGCCCCCGCCAACCTCGGCGCGCCCGACCAGCCCGGAACGCCGACGAGGACCTCGGACAGGCCGTCGCCCGTCAGATCGCCGCAGTCCATCAACGCGTCGCCGAGGCGATCACCCGCGGCCCACCCGTCGATCGTGCGGTTTTCGCCCTGCACCCGTCCGACGTTCTGGCGAACCGCGGGCGAACCCACCCACAGCGCGCCGTCGACGAGCGCCAACCGGCCGCCGTACCCGGTGGGTCCAAGCGTGCGGGTGACGTCCAAGAGGCCCTGATCGCCCGCCACCACGTCGACCACCGCCACAGCGCCGGTCTCTGGCAGGCCGATCCACACGTCGCCGACCGCCGCCCACTCGGCCCCGTCTGCGGATGCGCCAGACACCGTCGCCCACGCGTCGCCCCACACGTCATTTCCACCGAAGGCACCCGCACCCCCGCGATGCACGGCCAGTCGGCCCGCCGGGAACGCGCTCTCACACGAAGGCCCTGCGCACCGGTTGTCGCAGGCCGCTACACCGACGAGGATCGGCAGCAGAATCCACGACGGAGGAAAGATGGGGCGGACGATCACCGTAGTTCTCGGCGGCGGGCGGGGTTCGCGCCTGTACCCGCTCACGGCCTTGCGGTCCAAGCCAGCGGTGCCGCTCGGCGGCAAGTACCGGCTGATCGACATCCCGATCAGCAACGCGATCAACTCGGGCATGCGCGAGATCTTCGTCCTCACGCAGTACAACAGCCAGTCGCTGAACAACCACCTCAGCAAGACGTACCGGTTCGATCCGTTCAGCCAGGGCTTCGTCGAGGTGCTCGCGGCCGAGCAACGCGAGGAGTCCCCCGACTGGTACCAGGGCACCGCCGACGCGATCCGCCGCATGCTCCACCACATGGAGCGCGATGGAGACGTCGAAAACGTGGTGATCCTGTCCGGCGATCACCTCTACCGCATGGACTACAGCGCGATGCTCGCGCGCCACCGGGAGGTGGAGGCGGACATCACGATCTCCGTCATTCCAGTCACGCGCGAAAAATGCGAGGGCTGCGGCGTACTCCAGGCCGACAACAACGGCCTCGTCCGCCGGTTCGTCGAGAAGCCCAAGGCCACGGACGACATCACCGATCTCGCAGCACCACCCGGCCTGAGGCGCGCGTGGAAGCTCGAGGAGCGCCCGTTCCTCGCGTCGATGGGCGTGTATGTGTTCCGCTGGGCCGCGCTGCGCGAGCTGCTCGCCGACCCCAAGAACGTCGACTTCGGCAGGGACGTCATCCCCGGCGCGCTCACGAGCCGGCGCGTCGCGGCCTTCCTGTTCGACGACTATTGGGAGGACATCGGTACGATCAAGGCGTTCTACGAGGCGAACCTGCTCCTTTGCGAAGAGGATCCACCGTTCAAGTTCTATGACGAGCGGGCGCCGATCTTCACGCGGCCGCGGTTCCTGCCTCCCACGTTGTTGTGGAACACCACCGCCAACCGCAGCGTGGTCGCCGAGGGCTGCGTCGTAAAGGGCGCCGTCGTCGAGCACTCCATCGTCGGCCTGCGCAGCCACATCCTGCAGAAGACCGTGATCCGCGAGTCGATCCTGATGGGGGCGGACCACTACCAGTTCGAGGACAAGCGAAAGAAGCTGCGCGCGGAGGGCAAGGTCGCGATGGGCATCGGCGAGAACTGCGTGATCGAGCGCGCGATCGTGGACATGAACGCCTGCATCGGCGACAACGTCACGATTCACGGCGATCCCAACCGCCCCGATTCCGACCACGGCACGTGGTTCGCGCGCGATGGCATCGTCGTGATCCCCAAGGGCGCGGTCATCCCGTCCGGCACGGTGATCTAGTTGACCGCTCGTGAAGAGGTGGTCATACTCACCCCATGAGCAAGCGCTTGCAAGTAGTCGTTGAGGACGCCGAGATGGCAGCGATCGAACGCGCTGCCGAACGCAGCGGCCTGACGGTGTCCGCGTGGGTTCGCGGCGTGCTGCGCGTCGCCGAGCGTGACGTGCCTTCGGGGGACGTCCGTCGGAAGCTGGCGGTCATCGCCGCGGCCTGCCTGCATGACGGCCCTACGGGCGACATCGAACAGATGAACGCCGAGATCGAAGCCGGGTACCTCGCCGCAGAACCCAAGCCGCGTCGTTGATCTTCGTCGACGCCAACATCCCCATGTACCTGGTGGGTCGGCCCCATCCGAACAAGGTCCTCGCGCGCCATCACGTCGAGACCTGCATCGTGGGCGGTGAGCGCCTCGTCACGGACGCGGAGGTGTTCCAGGAGATCCTCCACCGCTACATCGCCGTGGACCGCCGCGACATGATCAAACCTGCCTTCGATGTGCTTTCTGGCATCGTGGAGGTGGTGTTCCCCATCACGTACGAGGCCTGTGTTGTCGCCCGCGATCTCGCGTTGGGCGTCGGCCGCCTCTCGGCACGCGATGCGCTGCATGTCGCCGTCATGCAGGCCGAGGGCATCACCCGGATCCTTACGTTCGACGAAGACTACGATTCCATCCACGGCCTCGAGCGCGTGCGCTGAGTCCCTGGCCCGCCGCAAACCCTGGGTTACGTGCCGCCCGCACGGAGGGTGACCATGGCTACGAAGCTCGAGTACATCTGGGTCGACGGTGGACGCGACGGCGGCACGAAGGGCCTTCGCAGCAAGACGAAGGTGGTCAATCACGCAGTTGAGACGCCCGAGCAGGCGCCGGAGTGGACGTTCGACGGCAGCTCCACGCACCAGGCGCAGGGCCACGAGTCCGACTGCATCCTCCAGCCCGTGTACATCGCGGCCGACCCCACGCGCGGCGGCCACCACAAGCTCGTCCTGTGCGAGGTGTTCGACAACAAGGGCAACCCGCACGCTTCGAACACGCGCGCCGCTCTGCGCGGCGTCGCTGAGCGCGCCAAGGATCAGGACCCCTGGTTCGGCATCGAGCAGGAATACACGATGTTCCAGAACGGTCGCCCGCTCGGCTGGCCCGATAACGGTTATCCCGCTCCGCAAGGGCCGTTCTACTGCGGCGTCGGCGCGGACGAAGCGTTCGGTCGCCCGCTCGCGGAAGCGCACATGGACGCGTGCATCGACGCCGGCCTCGCGATCTGCGGCATCAACGCGGAAGTCATGCCGGGCCAGTGGGAATTCCAGATCGGCCCGATCGGCCCGCTCGCTGTCGGCGACGAGCTCCTGCTCGCCCGCTACCTGCTGTTCCGCGTCGGTGAAGAGTTCGACATCGCCGTCACGCTCGACCCGAAGCCCGTCCGCGGCGACTGGAACGGCGCCGGCGGCCACACGAACTTCTCCACCAAGGCCATGCGCGAAGAAGGTGGTATCAAGGCCATCAACGCCGCCATGCCCCGCCTCGAGAAGCGGCACGAGCTGCACATCGCAAACTACGGTGAAGGCATCGAGCGCCGCCTCACCGGCCACCACGAGACGTGCTCGTACCGCGAGTTCAAGTTCGGCGTCGGCCACCGCGGCGCGTCCGTCCGCATCCCGCTGCACGTCCAGCAGCAGGGCAAGGGCTACCTCGAAGATCGGCGCCCGTGCGCGAACCTCGACCCCTACACGGTCGCCCGGCTCCTCGTCGAGACCATCTGCCTCTGATTCGTCGCTTCCCGCTCTGAGAGGTCGCCCATGACGCGCATCGCTTGTGTTCTGACGATCGCCCTCGCCGCCTGCAACGGCGGCGACCCCACCGAGACCGGCACGGACACGGACACGGACACCAACACCACCACCGGCCCAACGACGTTCGAGGACCTCGTCAACACCACGGACACGCCGGTGGGCGTGCTCACGTGTGTTCCGACGGACGGCACCTGGCTCACACAGACGGTGGACACGGCGCTGCAGACGAGCGGCCCCCAGACGCTCACCGTGCTCGACTTCGAGTCCGATGTGCCTCTGGCCGAGGCCACCGTCGACGTGTGGTACGGCGATGACGCGACGGGCATCCCCGACGCCTCCGCGGTCAGCGACGACGCGGGCGAGGTGTCGGTCACCGTGCCCACGTGCGAGCCGATCTCGTACAAGACGTGGACGGATCCCGAGCTCGACATCACGCGCGACACGTACGAAGCGCACCAGATCTTCGCGCCCGGCGCCGCGTTCGACGGCTCGCTGAACAGCGTGTCGGACCTCACTTACAAGATCATCCCGGGCCTGCTCGGCGTCCCGATCCAGCCCGGCATGGGCATCATCGCTGGCACGGTCTTCGGCTGCGACGACGAGAAGGTCGAGCACGCCGAGGTCGTGGTCAAGAACGCCGACGGGACGATCCCGCCGGACCTGCGCGTGAAGTTCTTCGTGAACAAGTTCCCGAACCGCGACCAGCAGGACACCTCGCCCGACGGCCTGTGGGTCGCCGTCAACGTGCCGCCCGGCCTGGTCACCGCCGAGGCGTACACGTGGAACGGCACGGATCATGTCGTGCAGGGCAAGACCGTGGTGCGCTCCTTCCCCGACAGCATCAACATCGGCAATATCTACGCCGGGTTTGACACGGGCGTAAAGTACCCGGCGGAATGCCTGCTCGCCAACTAGCGTTGCATTCGAGACCCCACCCCGTCATCGAGGATGCCCATGATCGCTTTGCTCGTCTCCGCCGCCCTCGCTGCGCCCGCTGGCTGGAACGTCACGGACGCCACGGCAGACAGCGGCACGTGTGAGCTCTCGCTCGGGCCCGCCGAAACCGACGGCGTCATCCCGATGCGCGCCGAGTGCGTGTGGAAGGACGTCACGCTCGACCAGTTCAAGACCAAGATGTCCGCGTGGGATCACCACGACGACTACTTCACGACCGTGGTCGAGAGCACCATCAAGACCGCCGGCGACAAGGCGCTCGTCTACCAGATGCACCGCTCGAGCGGCATCAGCGACCGCGAGGTCATGATCACGATGTGGCACGAGGTGGTCGACGGGTTCGAGCGCTACGCCTGGAACACCGCCACCGCCGAGCCCCTCACCGTCATCAAGGGCAACGTCCGCTGCGCGCGGAGCGAGGGCTACTGGCAGGCCAAGGCGGAGCCCACGGGCGGCATCCGCGTCGTACACCTGCTGAGCTACGACCCGGGCGGCTCGGTGCCGGGCTTCCTGGTGCGCTGGTTCCAGACGAGCGGGCTCGGCACGAACGCTACGGAGCTCCACCAGTCGCTCCGCGACGGGACCGTGTTCTAGGCGCTCAGCCGCCGAGCAGGCACAGCCCGACGTCGATCAGCTGGCCCGTGGAGCAGCTGTAGATGTTGTCGCACGCCGAGCCGTGATCGCCGCTGTTGTAGGCGCCGCAGTCTTCCTGGTGGATGGCCTTGAGGCAACCGTCGGCCTCCTCCGGCGAGTACACGCAGCCCGCCGCGATCTCGCACGTCTGCACGCCGTCAAGGGCGTCTACACCGTCGGTGACGCACGCCTCGAGATCGGCGTAGTTCGCCTCGAAGTCCGCCTGGTTACACTCGCGATCGCGCCGACAGCTCGAGGCGCTGACCTTTTCGAGCACGTTATCCTCGGTCACACAGCCCGCGACCAACAACGAAAGTACCACCAGCCTGCGCATGTTCACTCCACTCGTCGCAGCCTAGCGCGGCGCGAGCGGTCCTGCCGTGTCGGGCGTCGTTCGCGTCGACGCGGCGCACGCGTTGGCCGGTCAGGTACGATAGAGCGCCGTCACGGACCCCCGCATGCTCAGCCTGGGACACTACATTGAAATCGGGGCAGCCAAGGCCCCGGAAGACGAGCGGAAACAGGTCCGCGTCGCCAACGCCTTCGGCCTCGTGTCGAACGTGCTGAACGCGCCGTTCATCCCTGTGCTGCTCGTCGGCTGGCCCACCACGGGACCGGTCGTCCTGGTGCAGGTGTACGCCCTCGTCGCATGGTCCACAGTGACAGCGCTCCAGGGCCTCGGACTGCGAACCGCCGCCCGCGTGCTCGCGATCTTCGCGGCCACCACGCACATCGTCGCCGCGTGCGCCCTGGTGGGGAACGTCGCGCCGGTGTGGTCCGTCCTCGCCACGGTCGTGCTCGTGCCGTTCCTCATCTTCCCAGCCCGGCAACGCGCGCTGATGATCGCGTCCGCCGTTGGCGTCGGACTCGCCGAGATCGCGAGCTGGACGACGTTCGCGAACGCAGAGCCGGGGGTACACTTCGATCCCCTGGCGGCCGACGCGCTAAGGCTCACGGTACCGCTCGCTCTGGCAGGTTTTCCCGCGCTGATCGGGGTCTACTACCACGTGATCACGACGCGCACCGAGGAGGCGCTCGCGGCCGAGCGCGCACGCTCGGAGGCGCTGCTACTCAACGTGCTCCCGGCCTCCATCGCCAAGCGCCTGCTCGCCGGCGAGAAGCCGATCGCCGATCGCTTCGACGACGTCACGGTGCTGTTCTCCGACATCGTCGGCTTCACCAAAGTCTCCGAGAAGACGCCGCCCGCCGAGCTCGTGGCGATCCTCGACGACCTGTTCAGCGCCTTTGACATCGAGATCGAGCGGCGCGGGCTCGAGAAGATCAAGACGATCGGCGACGCGTACATGGTCGCTGGCGGCATCCCGACGCCCCGGGCCGATCACGTCGAAGCGATCGTCGAGCTCGGCCTGGCGATGGCGCGCGTGATGGACGAGCGCACGGACCGGTACGGCCTCTCCATCCGGATCGGCGTCCACACCGGGCCCGTCGTCGCCGGCGTGATCGGGCATCGCAAGTTCACGTACGATCTGTGGGGCGACACGGTGAACACGGCGTCGCGCATGGAGTCGCACGGCGTCCCGGGCCGCGTCCACGTGTCGGCCGCCGTCGAGGAGCGGCTGCGCGGGCGCTTCAACTTTGAGCCGCGCGGCACCATCGAGGTCAAGGGCAAAGGCCCGATGCAGACGTTCCTGGTGACCAAGGCTACGTCCGGGAACGCCAGGGCAAACGACACCTGACCGTCGCCTGCCTTAAAACGGACCTGTCTGACCTTTGGGATCCGCGAAGCAGGCGTTCGACTTCGCCCGATTGCCCGTAGCGAGCGCCGCATCAGACGCGTTATACTGGCTACATGCGGTACGACATCGAGACCGAGTTGGAAGAAGACGGCCGCTGGATCGCGGAGATTTCTAGCCTTCCGGGCGCAATGGCGTACGGAAAGACTCGTTCCGACGCAATCGCGAATGTCACCGCGATCGCGCTCCGAATCATCGCTGATCGCGTCGAACATGCCGAGATGCTGGGTTCACCGCTCTCCGTGTCCTTCGACGCTGCGGCCTGAGTCGATCAGGGGTCTTCTGGTCGAAGGCCCGTGTGACGCGCGACGCGCGCCATCATCCGAGGTCCAACCAGACGCGCGCTTTTCGCACCACCCGATGCGCTTGAGAGCCGCGAGTACGCGGCTCGCCTTTGCAGAGGGCCACTTCACGAGCGCGCAGGGCCTTTGACGTCTTCCGTGAAGTCTCTCGCTGCTTCGGCCGCAAGCTTGTCGAGCAGTTCGCGCTTCTCACGCGCCGACAGCGCCTTGGAAGCCTCGATCTTGGCGGCCACGTCAGTGCCAGCGAGGGCCGCGCGCAAGATGTCGAGCTCCGCACCCGACAACACGGCGCCCTTCAGGCGGTAGTCGTCGAAGGCGTCCCAGGCGTGCGGACACCACGCCTTCGCGATCGCCGCCATCGCCTCGCCGTACACGCGGATCTCGTACTGGGCGTGCTTGTCGATGCGGAGCGACAGGAAGTGCAGGAAGTTGTGAAGATCGATCTTCCAGTACCACTGCGTGTAGTAGGCGAGCGTCAGGTCCATGCGCGCGAGCTCCCGCGCGAGCTGCGGCTCACCCGGATCGCGCGGCTCCCCGTCGCCTTTGTCGTTCAACAGCGTCTCGTAGGTGTCGTAGCACTGCATCGCGTCGCGGCGGAGCAACGCGAGCACACGCTCGGACTGCTCGGCGGACAGCACGTCGCCGCGGCCCTGCCGGTTGCTCGACGCCTGCGCAGCGAGATCCTCGGCGCGCGGCATGTAGAACTCGCGGTCCAAAATGGAGTAGCGCGCGCTGTATTCGTTCACGTTCGCGGTCCGATGGCGGATCCACTGGCGCGCCACGAAGATCGGCAGCTTCACGTGGAGCTTGATCTCGCACATCTCGAACGGCGTGGTGTGCCGGTGGCGCATCAGGTAGCGGATCAGGCCGCGATCCGTGTTCACCGAGCGGGTGCCCTTGCCGTAGGAGACCCGCGCCGCCTGCACGATCGCGGCGTCGTCGCCCATGTAGTCCACCACGCGCACGAAGCCGTGGTCGAGCACGGGCACGGGCCGGTAAAGCCGCTCCTCGAGCGCCGCGACGGTGGGACGACGGGTGGGGACCGGGGCCTGCGCGAGCAGCTCTTCGAGCTCGCGATCGCTTTCTTCGGACATGTGCCCTCCGGGCGGCGTCTATCCGGCTGTGGGCGCTTCGGCCTCGGCCTTTGGCGCGAGAAAGAACGTGTACGCGAACTCGCGATCGCCCGTCAGGCCGTGGCGGAACACCCGAAAATGAACAAAAAACCTCCCCTCGGCGCTATCAGAAAGAAGCACAGGTTCAGCCGAGCCTTTGCCCGACGCCCCGTCAAAATCGATCAGCAACAGATCGCACTGGCCGTCTTGCACGCTCGCCTCGACGCTCGGCGCGCCGCCGTCCGTACGAAACAGCACGCGCAGCGTAAACACGCGCCCAGAGGGGAGGTCGACCTCGAACCACAGCGGGCCGCCAAAGAACGTGGTGACCGAGCCTCCATCAAGCACGATCGCGTCACCCGACCAGATCCGCGTCGGCATGTGTTCCTCCCCTTGACGAAAACGGTCGACCCCACGTATCGTACGGGTACCCGTTGCGGGTGATGTCTTTCGCGAGCTTTCTCGCGTCTCCGGAGGCTCCTCTATGGCAAAGCTCACCGATTTCATGGGTCGACCCCAGTCGGGTATCGTCCCCAGCGCCGTCGTCGGCATTGTGATCGAGAACGATGACCCGGACAAGCTCGCGCGCGTCAAGGTGAAGTTCCCGGTCCTCCACGAGGAGCCGGTCTCGTTCTGGTTGCGTGTCTCGTCGCCGAACGCCGGTAAGGAGCGTGGTTTCTACGCGCTCCCCGAGAAGGAAGACGAGGTCCTCGTCATGTTCATGCAGGGCAGCCAGGACGTTGGCCTCATCATGGGCCAGTTCTGGAACGGAAAGGATCTCCCGCCCAAGGAAGTCGAGTCCACGCACCCCAAGGGCGCAGACACCGACTGCGGCAGCGGCCTCTCCAAGGAAAAGTTCACGGACGGCAACGCGGACGCTACGCCAAAGAACGATCGCCGCTTCTGGAAGTCGCGCTCGGGCCACCTGTTCGTGTTCGACGACTCCGCTGGCAAGGAGACGGTCCAGATCTGGGACGGCAGCCACGTGCTCTCGTTCGTCATGGACACGCCGAAGAAGCTCATCACGATGGCGAACACGGGTGGCGACATCCACATTCGCGCCGCGAAGAACATCTGGATCGACGCCGGCAAAGACATCAAGATGAAGGCCGGCCAGAACTGGGAAGTCGAGTCGGGCCAGGTGTCGAAGTTCAAGGTCGGCACGGACTGGAAGACGGACGTCGGTGCGAACGCGAAGCACGACGTCGGCGCCAACTCCGACACGAAGGTCGGCGCCGCGCTGACCGAGAAGGCGAGCGCCACGGCCACGTACGACGGCGGCGGCATGACGACGGTCAAGGCCGGCATGGTCAAGATCAACTAGTCGACGCTCGCGTCGCTAAAAAGAGTCCCGGCCTTTGTGCCGGGATCTTCTTTTTTGCTTCGCTCGCAAGCTCGCTGCGCGCTTCGCTTGCTTTTGCTTCGCTTGCAAGCTCGCTGCGCGCTTCGCTTGCTTTTTCTACGCTTGCAAGCTCGCTGCGCGCTGCGCTCGCGCCTACTCGTCTTCGAGCGCGACCTCGGGGTCGACGCCGGCGTGGGTGGCGAACCGGTACACGAGGATGCCGATGCCGATCGACACGAAGAAGAAGCCGAGGAACTGCGACGTGGTGAGCCCGACCATGATCGCGGACGGGTGCAGCGGATCGCCCGTCGGCAGGCCCTCCCCGGCGCTGACGAACCCGGGAGGCAGCCAGGAAGGCACCGACGTGACGGCCCAGGACAGCGCGTAGCCGCGCTCGTCGGCGCGGTAGCTCTCGATGAAGATGCGGATCATCGGCTCGAACAGCATCATCAGCCCCGCGAGCATGCCGTCGAACTTGCGGTAGCGCCACAGCGACGCGAGCAGGCCGGAGAACCCGATCAACACCACCGCGTCGCCGAGCTGGGTGGGGTACAGCGGCTGGTTGTGGATGCGCCCCACGCCGTCGTGGAACTCGGTCAACACGAACGGGAAATGCGACTGGACGTAGACCTGGCCGTGCAGGAAGCTCTGCTCGTCCAGCAGCGCGAGCGCGTTCGCATCGAGGTCGGCGATGGCGCCGTGGCAGCAACCCGCCATGAAGCAGCCGAGCCGGCCGATCCCCATGCCCATGAGCAACGCGGGCGCGAGCATGTCCACGAGCTTCCAGCCGGGCAGCTTGGTGTACGCGGCGGTGGCGAGCACCGCGATCGCGCCGCCGATCAGGCCGCCGTAGAACGCGAGACCGCCGGCGGTGAACAACGTGGCCATCGGGTGCAGGACGAGCTTCATGACGCCGTCGACCGCGATCGCATACAGCAACTTGGCGCCGAGGAGGCCGCCAATCGCCGACGCGACGAACACGGGCGGCAGGCGCTCGGGCCGGATGCCGACCTTGACCGAGCGGAGGTACACCATGGTGAACGCCGCCATGAACGCCGTCAAAACGAGCAGGCCGTAGGCCGGGATCCGAATCGGACCGTTCGAACCCGCCGCTTCCCAGAGAAATGGATGCATGACGGTTTTCTATCCACAAATGCGGCTGCTGGCGGTCAATCATTGTTCCAGGCGGGGAGATCGCCGCGCTCGGCGAGCGACACGTAGCGGCCCGCACCGATCACGAGGTGGTCGATGAGCGCGATGCCGAGCACACCTCCCGCGCGCGCGACGCGGCGGGTGACCTCGAGATCCTGAGCGGAGGGCGTGGGATCGCCTGACGGGTGGTTGTGGGCGAGCACCACGCCGTGCGCCGCGAGCGCGACGGCCGGCCGGAAGATCTGCCGCGGATCGACGACGGTGAACGCGTCGCTCCCGCGCGTGAGCGACCTCCGACCGAGCGGACGCAGGCGCCGATCGAGGTACAGCGCGTGCAGCTCTTCCTCGGCGCGCCCGGCGAGGCCCGGCCACAGGCGCTCGTAGGCCGCGCGCGACGTCGTGAGGGGCGCGTCGTCGCTCGACCACACGAGGGCGCGCCGCCCGAGCTCCACGGCCGCGAGCACGCGCGCCGCGCGCACCCGGCCGATGCCCTGCACCTGCGCGAGCTCTTCGGGGCTCCGCCGCGTCAGCGGTCCCAGGCCGCCGTGTTCAGCGAGCAGGTCTCCCGCGAGTGACGGCGCGGGCCGACCTCGCACGCCCGTCCCGAACAACACCGCGATCAGCTCGGCATCTGCCAAACGATCGGCCCCCTCGTCGAACAACCGCTCGCGTACTCCCACGGACACCTCCGCGGCCGGCGTCACGCAATCACCGTGCCCGAAATTGACGGCGTATCAACGTTGGGGTGACGGACGTCGCTGACGGACGTCGGTCAGACTTCCGTCGGTCCAACGGAACAACGCCGCGCTTCGCGGGCACGCAGCTTGCGTTGCCGCGCGGTCGAGGTGGACGTGGACGATCCAGTGTGGCGCGTGGCGGCAGGCATGGGCGCAGGGGTCGCGGCGGCAGGCTTTCTGCCTGCGTCCTGGCGGGTGCCGGTCCTCGTCGCGTGGGCGATCGTCGGCCTCGCGAGCTGGCGCCTGTACGGGGGCGCCGTGGCCCTGGGAGCCGCACTCGGGCTGCTCGCCGTGTACACCCTCGGCGACGGGCCCGCGCTGGTGGGCCCGGTGGCGCTGCACGGCACCGCGATCGGCGCCCCGACGACGCACCAGGTGGACATCGCGGTGAGCGGCGTGCGGCCGCTCGGCGGCGCGTGGACGGAGACCACCGGGCGCGTGCGCGTGAGCGTGAAAGACGTGCCTCCGGCGCCGGGCACCGAGGTGCTCGTGTGGGGCGACGCCGGTCCGATCGACAGGCCCGTGCTCCCCGGCGATCCAGACCCGGTGCGAAACGCCCGGCGAACCGGCGTACACACGCAGGTGCGCGCGATCGGCTGGGCGCCGCTCGGCCGCCCACGGCCGGGCCCGGACGTGTACGACACCGTCGAACACGGGGGCACGCTGCGCGCGATCGCGGTTGGCGACCGCCGCGCGGTGAACCCCGACACCGACGCGCTGCTGCGCCGAACGGGCACGTCCCACGTGTTGTCGGTCTCGGGCTTCCACGTCGGGCTGCTCGCCTGGGTCGCGGGTGGGGTCGTGGCCGCTGCGCTCAGGTCGATCGCGGCGATCCGTCCCCGCGGCCTGCCGCTGTGGCCCGCGTTCCTCGCCGGCGCCCTCGCTGGCGCGTGGATCGCGTGGGCCGCGGGCGCTCCTTCTGCAGCCCAGCGCGCGGCGTACATGACCGGGGCCGCTGCGGCCGCCCACGCGCTCGGGCGCAGACCCGATCCCCTCGGGCTGCTCGGCCTGTCGGCGATCGTCGTCCTCGCGATCGACCCCGGCGCGGTGGGCACCGCAGGCTTCCAGCTCTCGTACGGCGCGATGCTCGGCCTCGTGCGCGTGACCCCGGTCGTGCTCGCGGCGCTGCCGAAGGTGCGCTGGCCGTTCTCCCACGTGAACGAGGTGCTCGCCGCCACCGCCGGCGCGACGGTCGGTACGCTGCCTGCGTCCGCGTGGTGGTTCCAGGAGATCGCCCCGTCAGCGCCGCTCGCGAACGTGGTGGCGCTGCCGTGGATCTCCGTGCTGGTGATGCCGCCCGCGCTCGGGGCAGGCTTCCTGCCGGAGCCGCTCGCGTGGGGCTGCGCGTGGCTCGCGAACCTCACGTTCGGCGCGCTCGTCGCCGTGCTCGGGGCGATGGCGACCGACCCGTTCACGTTCGCGATGGGCCCCACGGTCGCGTTCGCCGCGACGATGGTGCTCGTGCTCCCGCGCCGCGAGGTTGCCGCGCTTGCAGCGCTGCTCGCCGTCACGAGCTTTCAGCGTCCGCCCGAGGACCCCGTGATCACGTTCCTGGACGTCGGTCAGGGCGCGGCGGCGTTCGCGCGCCTGCCCGACGGGAGGACGTTCCTCGTGGACGGCGGCCGCGGCACCAGCGTGCTGCGCTGGCTGCGCCGCGAAGGGGTGCGGCACCTCGACGTGGTCGTCGCGTCGCACGGGGACGCCGACCACGCCGCGGGGCTGCTGCCGGTGATGGAGAACCTTCGCGTGGGCCAGCTGTGGCTGCCCGGCGTGGACCTCGGCACGGCGCCGCTGTTCGTCGCCGCGCGCGTCCAGGGCACCCACGTCGAGCTACAGCCATCGGGCGTGGTCGTCGGGCGCGGCCACACCGAGAACGAGTCGTCGCTCGTGCTCGCGATCGCGGGCGTGTTGTTCGCCGGCGACATCGGAGGACGCGCGGAGGACGCGCTGCCGCTCGGGCGCCTGCGGGCCGACGCGCTGCTGGTTCCCCACCACGGCTCGAAGGGGTCCACCCGCGAACCGCTGCTGAACGGGCTCTCCCCTTCGCTCGCGGTGATCTCCGTCGGGCGCGGCAACTCGTACGGGCACCCGCACCCCGACGTGATCGACCGCCTCGACGCGCGCAGCCTCCCGACCTACCGCACCGATCGCGACGGGACGATCGAGGTGCGCGTCACGGAGGCCGCGTGGTTCGTGCGCACGTCGCGCGGCGGTGAGGGCTTCGGCCCCGAGACGCGCATCGCGCGGGCGGGGTCTACGCCGCCGTCGGAGGGCTCGGTGGCGTCGCCTTGAGCCAGCGGGGAACCAACGCGAACAGCACGATCGCGACGATCGCGAGCCCGATCGACACGCCCTGCGAGAACGACAGCAGACCGCCGAGCAGGAAGCCGCGATCGGCGTCCCCGCGGAAGTGCTCCACCAACGACCGCGCGATCGCGTACAGCACGAGGTACAGCAGCATCACCTGCCCGTCCGCGCGGCGACGCGAGAAGTAGAAGTTGCAGATCGCGGCGATGCCGAACAACGCGAGCGACTCGTAGATCTGCGTGGGGTGCCGAGCGACGTCGTGTGGACCGCTGGAAAGTGGATCCGAGTAGGTCACGCCCCAGGGGAGGTCCGTCGGCACGCCGTAACAGCAGCCCGCCAGCAGGCAGCCGATGCGGGAGATCGCGTGCGCGAGCGGCATGCCGGTCGCGAAGATGTCCCAGGTCTTGAAGAACGGGAGCTTGTACTTCAACATCAACAGGCTGGCCGTGGGGATGCCCCCGAAGAACGCGCCATAGAAAACGAGCCCGCCCTTGCGCAGGTTCACCACGTCGGCGAGGGAGCCCGCGTTGCCGGGGTTCTGGACCAGGAACAGCAGGCGCGCGCCGAGCAACGCCGCGAGCGACGTCCAGAAGATCACGTCCGCGATGCGCTCGCGCGACAGGCCGTCCCGCCGCGCGCGGGTGAGGATCACCCCGCACGCGAGCAGGAAGCCGGTGGCGCCCATCACGCCGTAGCCGTGGATCGCCGTCTCTCCGAACTGGAACATTACCGGGTGCATGCAATGAAGTAGCGCGCGAGCGCCAGGGCCGCGAAGCCAAACGCGATAGACGCCAGCCGTGGAGGCCACGTGTTGCACGAGCGGACGTACGCGATTCTCGGCGCTGGGACGATGGGACAGGCCGTGTTGCGCGGGCTGGTGACGCGGGCGGGTGTGGACCCGCGTCGCGTGGTGGCGACGGTGAAACACGCGGACCGCGCCGAGGCCGTGGCGACGGCCCTTGGCGTGCGGGTGAACACCGACAACGTCTCCGCTGCGCGCACCGCGGACGTGATCCTGCTCGCGACCAAGCCGAAGGACGTGATGGCGCTGCTCGAGACCCTGCGCGAGGCCGGGGCGCTCGACCACCAGCCGCTCGTGATCTCGATCGCAGCCGGGGTCACCCTCGCGCGCATCGAGGCCGCACTCCCGCCTGGCGCGCGCGCGATCCGCGCGATGCCGAACACGCCGTGTGTCGTGGGCGAGGGCATGACGGTGCTGTCGCGCGGGCAGCGCGCGACCAACGCCGATCTCGAGCTCGGGTGCGCGGTGTTCCGGAACCTCGGCCGGGCGCGGGTGCTCGACGAGGAGCACCTCGACACGGTGACGGGGCTTTCAGGCAGCGGTCCGGCGTTCATCTACCTGGTGATCGAGGCGCTCTCCGAAGGCGGCGTGATGATGGGCCTGCCGCGGGCGGTGGCCGTGGAGCTCGCCGCGCAGACCGTCGCGGGCGCGGCGCGCATGGTGCTCGAGACGGGGCGCCACCCGGCCTCGTTGAAGGACGACGTGACCACGCCGGCGGGCTGCACGGTGGCGGGGCTGATGGAGATGGAGGACGGCAAGATTCGCAGCGTCCTCGCGCGGACGGTGCAGGTGAGCACGTTGGCGGCGGCGGGGTTGGGCAAGCCGAAGGGGTGACGACACGCGCTGCGTCGACAGGTCGTCGCGCCTGCCGCGCGCCCAACCGTCTGCGGACCCCGATCGCGATGGGGCGCTTGGCACCTTCGCACTCCGCGTGGGTTCGCTGAGGCCGATCGACCACTCGGCTCCGACGTGAGGCGGTCGCGAGGCCACCCGCAGCACGAGGGTGAACAAGCGCCAAAAAGCCCCGTGGGACAGCCACAACGGCTTGGCGCGCGTTCTTAGCTCGACAGCGCCCACCTCGTCGCCCGATCAAGCCCGGTGGCGAGCGGCGACGATCGCGTTCACCATCCGAATCAACGCGCTTCGCTGCTGCCCTTGCTCACGACGTACGCGGTGACCTGCGCGATCCTCTCTGGGCCCAGGATCCCTCCCCACGCGGGGCAGCCCTTCTCGGGCACGCCGTACGTCACGGTGCGCTGAATCTGAGCCGGGGACCCGCCGTGGAGCCACGTGTCATCGACGAGGCTCGGGCCGATCACGCCGGCAAGCTCGGCGCCATGGCACGGGGCGCAGTTGGCCGCGTAGAGCGCCACTCCCGCCTCGATCGCCGCGGCGTCCGTCGGCAGCGGCGCGAGCTCGCTCCGCTGCGGCAACCAGTCCGCGAGAGAGCACGACGGCAGGCCCACGCCCGAGGCTTCCTCGCGCAACCGGCGGACGCGAGCCTCGGGGACCATGTGGGACAGGTCGGTCGTCAGGGCCTCGCCACGGCGCCCGAGGGACCGGGTCTGGAGCCAGTCCGACATCTGTAACGCCTGCTGCTCGGGCGCCAACGCAGCGTCGATACCGGCCTGCGACGGCGCGTCACAGATGTCCTGCACGTCGCCCCGGTAGGTGGCGCAGCCGGCCACAACGGCGAACGCGAGAGGCCTCACCGATGTCCACATGGATCCCCTCCCACGAGCACAGATGGATGGGCGGAAGGCCGCCCCGCTACTTCGCGCCGGGCACGTTCATGCCGTTGGCGACCTCGACCGCCATGTACACGTTCTTGGCGTACGCACCTGTCTTTTCCTCGAGGTACGCGGTGAGGTGGGCGACGTCATTCCCCTGCCACACACACGTGGCGAGCGTGCCCTCCTTGTTGGGCATGACCTGGTGGATCTTGATGCCGGCGGGCAGGTTGGGGAGCTCGCGCTGAGCGGCGGCCCAGAATTCGGCGGGGTTGGAGATCGTGTGGGTGACGACGATGATCATGGTGACTCCTGCTGGCTCGATTCGCAAACACCAAACTACGCTTCCCGGCGCACGTCAATCCGCCGAGCGTCAGAGCAGGAGAGTGGTCAGTCCACGTCGCCGTCCCCCGGCCTGGCGCGCGAACGGTCGCGCGAACGTAGAACCCCTCGGAAGGGCGCTTCGCGAAAGTAGAACCGTGTGGAAAGTTCGCTCAGGTACCTCATCGCGATCGGCCTCCACGAAGCAACGCCGCTTTCCGCACGAGCGTCGCCCGCCTCACCCTCCCCACGCGCCCTTCGAGGGGGTTCTACTCTGGCGAGGCGCCCTTCCGGGCCGTTCTACGGCGCAGATCACTCGACCTCGCGTCCATCGGTCCCTCAGCAGGGCCGGCCGGCCGAAAAATGGCCCTCGTGCGAGGAGTGGACTCGCCGCGCGGCGTCGCCCTACCGCCCCTCGACAGCCGCGAGTCCACCCGCAGCGCGAGGGTGAACAAGCGCCCAGCACACCCGTGGGACACCGACAACGTTTTGGCGCGCGTTCCTAGCGCGAAAACGCCGCGGGCAGGCGCCTGATCGCGACCGTTGACGGCGATGAAGCTCCCCACTCGGGGGAGCGCGGCGAAGCCGCTGGGGGTGGGGAGCGAGGCGAAGCCGAGCGGGAATCCGCAGCCTACTCCGCCAGGTTCCACACGTACGCGGGCCACAGCTGGAACGCCTGCTCGCCGTCCCAGTCCGTCGAATCCGCGCTGCCGCGGTTGTCGAGCGCCTCGGGGTAGGCCCAGCCGTAGGGAACCCAGTCGCCAACGCCATAATCGACGAACGAGCCCTTGCTCTGACCGGGCCACGGGTCGTCTGCGGCGAGGTCTGACGGGCGCGGGCCGAAGCCGATGCGCGACAACGAGAGGAAGCCGGGGTCGTCCGCGACGCCGTCGGCGCAGTCCGTCTCCATAAGGGACGGCGTGACCTGCCAGGCGAGATCGCAGTCGCGGCAGATCTCGCCGCTGGTGTCGGGCGTGCCTTCGAATTCGATCACGATCGAGCAGACGTAGTGCTTCTCGTCGTAGCTCTTGCCCCACCTGGACGAGAACAGCTCCCACGTCTGGAAGCCGTAGACGTCCGTGCCGTCCTGCGGCTCGATCCAGATCGGGTCCATGGCCCAGGCGGGCGTCGTGTTCGGGTTGCAGGCGAACAGCGTCAGGAGCAGCATGAGGGTCTCCACGGCAGCACAGGAACCTCGGCGTCGCCCGCATAACGCGGTTGCGCCCGGCCCGCCGACGTTCTACAACGGCGCCGGGAGGGAGGATGATCCTGCTGTTGGCGACCGCGGCGTGGGCGGAATGCCCTGCCGACCCGCTCGGCGAGGCCCTGGTTCAGGCCGGAAAGGTCGAGGGCTCGTATGTGAACATGGACGACGCCAAGTTCGCCGACGCGCGCGGCAAGCTCGACGCGGCGCTCGCGTGCCTGAACGCCGAGGTCTCGCCGTCCGACGCGGTGGCGATTCACCGGGCGCGGGCGATCGGCTCCTATGTAGACGGCCAGGAGTCGGCGGCCCGCCGCTCGTGGCTCGCGGTGAAGTCGCTGCAGCCCGACTGGCAGCCGAGCGCGGACCTGATGCCGGTCGGTCACCCGATGCGCAAGCTGTGGGAGACGCCGATGGAAGGCGGCTCTCCGATGGTGCCGCAGGAGCTCGCGCCGCCCGGCGGGTGGAGCGTGGACGGCACGCGCCAGAACATGGTGCCCGCCCAGCGCGCCTACGTGCTGCAGGGGTTCTCGGCCACGGGTGCGGTCGTGTACACCGGCTACCTGTACCAGGCGTCCGAGGTGCCCACGTCGCTGCCCGTCGACCTCGTGCCGACGCGGCGCGTTCGGGCCGAAGGGAACGCGGCGCCTACGATTCACGTGGTGGGGAGTGCTGCCGCTGGCGTGTTCGCGATCGGCGGCGTGGGAGGCTTGATGCTCGGTTCGAGCTTCTCAAACAAGGCGGGCGAGGCCACGGACGACCTCGAAGCCACCAAGCTGCTCGGGCGGTCGCGCACCGCGTCCGTCGCGGGTTACGGGCTCCTCGGCGCGGCCGTACTGGTCGGCGGCGTCACGTGGGTGGTGCCGTGGTAGACGAACGCGTTGGTGTCATCGGTCTTGGTTACGTAGGTCTCCCCGTCGCGCTCGGGTTCGCGCGGCACTTCCCCACCGTCGGGTTCGACGTGTCGCAGGCGCGGGTGGCTGAGCTGCGCGGCGGGCACGACCGCACCGGCGAGTCGTCTTCCGAGGAGCTCTCCGAGACGCGCCTGATCGTGACGGCCGACCCGCAGGACCTGCGCGAGTGCACGCTGTTCGTCGTCGCCGTGCCGACGCCGATCGACGAGCACCGCCGGCCGGACCTGTCCCCCGTGGAGGCGGCGTCGCGCACGGTGGGCCGCGTGCTCACCAAGGGCGCCGTGGTCGTGTACGAGTCCACCGTGTACCCGGGCGTCACCGAGGACGTTTGCGGGCCGATCCTGGAAGCGGAGTCGGGCCTCAAGTGCGGGCGCGACTTCACGCTCGGCTACTCGCCCGAGCGCATCAACCCGGGCGACAAGCTCCATCGCCTGGAGACGATCGTGAAGGTGGTGTCGGGCCAGGACCGCGCCACCCTCGAGCGCGTCGCCGACGCGTACGGTCGCATCGTCACCGCGGGCGTCCATCGCGCGCCGTCGATCAAGGTCGCCGAGGCGGCGAAGGTGATCGAGAACACCCAGCGCGATCTGAACATCGCGCTCATGAACGAGCTCGCGGTGATCTTCGAGCGCCTCGGCATCGACACGCGCGACGTGCTCGCGGCGGCCGGTACGAAGTGGAACTTCCTGAAGTTCACGCCGGGCCTGGTCGGCGGTCACTGCATCGGCGTGGACCCGTACTACCTCACCGCGCGCGCCGAGCAGGTGGGCTACCACCCGCAGGTGATCCTCGCCGGCCGTCGCATCAACGACGACATGGGCAAGTTCGTCGCGCGCCGGGTGGCGAAGGCGCTCAACGATGAAGGGCGGACGACGAAGGGCGCGCGCATCGGCGTGCTCGGGCTCACGTTCAAGGAAGACGTCCCTGACCTGCGCAACTCGAAGGTGCCCGACATCGTCGCGGAGCTGCGCGAGTGGGGCGCCGAGGTGATCGTGCATGACGCGATGGCGTCGGCCGAGGAGGCGAAGCACGAGTACGGCCTCGACCTGTCTCCGCTCGACGCGTTCACGAACCTCGACGCGTTGATCGTCGCCGTCGCGCACAAGGCCTACCTCGACCTCGGCACGCCGGCGCTGTGTGACCGCGTGCGGTCGGGCGGCGTGGTGTTCGACGTGAAGTGGACGCTCGACCGCGTGAGCGTACCGCCCGGACTTCGCTACCTCGCGCTGTGAGCGCGGAGCCCTCCCTCGCGCCCCGAGTCATCCACATGCCTCCCGTCCTGCTCACCGGCGTCGCCGGGTTCATTGGCTACCACACCGCCGAGCGGCTGCTCGCACAGGGCCGCGAGGTGGTGGGGATCGACAACGTCAACGACTACTACGACCCCGCGCTGAAGGAGGCGCGCCTCGCGCGGCTGGTCGGCAAGCCCGGCTTCCGGTTCGTGCGCATGGACATCGCGGACGGCGCGGCGCTCACCCGCGTGTTCGAAGAGACGCGACCCGAGAAGGTGTGCCACCTCGCCGCGCAGGCGGGCGTCCGGTACTCGCTCACCAACCCGCACGCGTACATCCAAGCGAACCTCGTCGGGTTCACCAACATCCTCGAGGGCTGCCGCCACCACGGTGTGGCTCACCTCGCGTACGCGTCGTCGAGTTCGGTGTACGGGTACAACACCAAGATGCCGTTCTCGGAGCACGACGCGGTGGACCACCCGGTGAGTCTTTACGCCGCGACGAAGAAGGCCAACGAGCTGATGGCGCACAGCTACGCGAGCGTGTTTGGGCTGCCCTCCACCGGCCTGCGGTTCTTCACCGTGTACGGCCCGTGGGGTCGTCCGGACATGGCGCTGTTCCTGTTCACGAAGGCGATCCTCGAAGGGAAACCGATCGACGTGTTCAACCACGGGCAGATGCAGCGCGACTTCACGTACGTCGACGACATCGTGTCCGGCGTGGTCCGCGTGCTCGACGTGATCCCGACCGCGAACCCCGACTGGAATTCCGCGCTCCCCGATCCAGCGACGTCGCGGGTGCCGTACCGAATTTTCAACATCGGAAACCACCGCAGCGAACCGCTGATGAAAATGATCGGACTGATCGAACAGGCGCTCGGACGAACCGCTGAGAAGCGCTTTCTGCCGCTGCAGTCGGGGGACGTGCCGGCGACGTACGCGGACACGAGTGACCTCGAATCGGTCACCGGATTTCATCCCGACACGCCGATCGAGATCGGCATCCCTCGTTTCGTCGAGTGGTACCGCGCGTACTACGGCTGAGTCGCGATGCGCGATCCTCATCGTCTACGACAGGCCGTACTCCCACGTGATCGGCACCTCGCACGAGACCGCCGCGCCGCGACGACACTGAGCGCGCGGCGTGAGGCGACCAAAATCTCGCAATTTTTTTTGTCCTCCGATATTGCAGATCCGATCGGCATCGCAGCGATCGGAGTGGCTCCGGGCCGATCGTGGAAGGCGCGACGACGATCGACCCGTGGTTTACAGTATGGTCGTTCGCTAGTCCGCTGAGCCAATGCGATGCGACGGCGAAAGCGAGCGCACTCAGTAGAGCGCGCGACCGACACCACGACGAGCAAGAACAATCACTAGGAGGACGACACAATGGCTGCTGCTAAGACTGCCGCGAAGAAGGCCGCCCCGGCCGCGAAGAAGGCCCCCGCCGCGAAGAAGGCCCCGGCCGCGAAGAAGGCCGCCCCCAAGGCGAAGGCCGCGAAGAAGGCTGCTCCCGCGAAGAAGGCCGCTGCCAAGAAGGCTCCTGCCGCGAAGAAGGCTCCTGCCGCGAAGAAGGCCCCGGCCGCGAAGAAGGCTGGCAAGAAGTAGTTCGCCCTCGGGCATCTACCAAAGACCCCGGCGGGAATTTCCCGTCGGGGTTTTTCAATTGGAGTTCGTATGGCTGCCGAAGAAGAAGACGATCGAATCGAACCGCGCGGCACCTACGGGTGTGTGCTGCTCATCATCCCGATCGTGATGACCGTGTTCGGCGTGTCCGCCTACCTGGGGCTGTTCACGCTCGGCATGATCGGGCGCTCGGCCACCGGCGAGCGCGTCCGAATCGAGTTCGCGAGCTGCCCGGAAGCGAAGGCGCTCGTGTCCGATCGCACCGCGTTGATGGGCCTCGGTGACCCGATGTTCGCCGATACGGCCGAGGGGTTCTCGCTCACTGCGACGCTGCCCGCGGACCCGTTGGACGCTGCCGCGATCCCCGGCACGCTCGCAGCGCCGGGGCGTCTCGAGATCCGCGATCCCAAGTCGCCACCGGAAGCGCCGCCGGTGATCGCCGGCGAACGCGTCGACGCGAGCACCGTGCACCTCGGCATGGACGGCGTGGTCACCCTGGTGCGGCTGGACGACGCGGGCTCGACCACGCTGCGCGAGTACATGATCGCGCACCCCGAAGGGGAGATCGCGTTCGTGATCGACGGCGTCACGGCCTACACGCGCAGCAACCTGCCCGCGGAGGCGCGCGGGAGCCTGGAGATCACGACCAAGGGTGGGGACGAACACGACCAGCTTCGCGTCGCAGCGGCGCGCTCGATCATCCTGGACGCGGGGCCGCTCCCCTGCCCCGTCACCGTGAAGGCGACTACGCCCGTCGCCCGGTGAGCGTTAGTTCGAGCCGGGGCCGCGGCGCCGCGCGATGCCGAGCGCCTCGGTGAGCAGCGCGCGGTACGCGATGAGGCGCGACTCGGGAACGCTCGCGGGTGCGACGCAGCCCTCTTCGCCGTCGCGATGCAGGCAGTCGCGGTACTTGCAGTCCAGGCCCGTCACGCCCGGGTAGTGGTCGCGGATCGCGATCGGATCGAGCACCGCCGGCGTGAAGCTGCGGATGCCCGGGGAGTCGGCGATCTCGCCGCCGCTGTGCACCTTGAACAGCCGGGTGTGCGTGGTGGTGTGCATGCCTTGACCCCAGTACGCGGAGATCTCGCCGATCGGGCCCACGTCTTCGCCGGGCAGCAGCGCGCCGACGAGCGACGTCTTCCCGACGCCCGACGGCCCGACGAACGCCCACGCCCCCTTCGCCGCGGCGAGGTGCGCGCGGATCGCCTCGACCCCGTCGCCCGTCTTGGCCGACGATCGCAACACGGTGAACCCGAGCTCGGCGCGCTCGGCGAGGGCCGCCTCGACGTGCGCGGGGACCTCCGAGTCCGCCTTGTTGAGCACGATCACCGCGCGCAGCCCGTCGTGTTCGGCGGCGACGAGGTAACGATCGAGGAGCGGCGGCGCGAGCGGCGGCTCGCTCGCTGAGAACACGACGAACACGCCCTCGAGGTTGGCGACGAGCATCTGCTCCTCCCCCCGCGAGTCGACGCGGCGGAGGATGGACGTGCGCGCGCAAACCTCGGTGAGCTTGCCACCTTCACCTTTCGCCTCGGTCCACCGGACGACATCACCCACGACGGCGCGGTGACCGGAGAGGAAACACGCCCGCGTGCCCTCGGCGTCCGACACCATCACCCGACGGCCCACGGTCTCGACCACCCGTCCGAGGCGGTCGCTGCTTCGATCTTTCACTCGGGGTGCGTCGCGTCGGGCCATTGGACCACGTATCGCGCGGGCGAGAGCTACGGCGTGAACTTGCTGCAGACGGCGGTGGTTCCGGTCAGGCTGCAGCGCCACGAACCTTCGGACATGCCGCGGAACGCCGCCGGTGTGGCGCCCTTGAAATACAGCGTGCAATCGCCGGCGGGCACGTCGTTGAACGTGGAGGTGTTGGTCGCGATGTCCCCGCGCTCGCGGTAGCCCGACGCCGAACACGTGAGCTCGAGCCACTTCGTGTCGTACACGCCGCCGATGATCACGTTGATGCGGCCCTTGGCGTTGGACACCGGCGTATGGATCACGTCGGTCAGGGTGCACGCCGAGTTGGTGCAGGCCCAGTCGCCGGGGCCGGCGATCTTCCCGATCGGACGCACCGCGTACAGGGTGCAGTTCTCGGGCGCCTCGGCGAACTCGGCCTTGCCGGCGACGACGTCGGCTTCGAGCTTGCGCGTCCCGCAGTCGAGCATCACCTTGGTGGCGTCCGACGGGACGGTGATGGTGAGCGGGGCGCCAGCGAAAGCGGCGGTTGCGAGCAGCGTGATCATGAGGCGTCCTCCCCTTGAATGTACCAGCGGCCCTCGCGCAATACGAGCGGGAGCTTCTGTTTGCCGATCTTGAGCGCCGGGTGCGGCGAGGACCCTCCCTTCAACTTCGGCACCACCACCTCCCCTTCTGCGCCGCCGTGCGCCTTCATGAACGCCCAGAGGTCCTGCGAAAGTCCATGGTAGTCCGTCACGTCGGCGTAGGCCGTCCTCATGATCACCTCGTACTCGTCGCTCGTCAGGGCCTCGCCGACGGGCTTGATGCCGTAACGATCACCGATCGCCTGCAGCTCTGCGGTGGCCGCGTCGCCGTTCGCAGTGAGCCCCGCCATCATCGCGAACGAGCCGGCGATGAGCGCGCGATCTTCGGGCACGACGTAGTCGATGATCTTCCACGGCTCCCCACCCGACAGGGCCGTGGATACCTCCTGGTAGAGCACCTGGGGCGTCTCGGCGCCATCGGCGAGGGCCACCCCGACGCTGAACAGTGCAAACATCACGTCCTCCGTGCACGTTGGTAACTTGCCCCAGACTAGGATGGGTCCATGCTCCTGCTCCTCGCGTGTGCAGACGAACGCGTCACTGTCGTCGCCGAGCCCGATCAACTCGACGTGTTGACGTCGTTCGTGGCGAACCTCGGCGATTCCCGCGTCACCGTGACCGGCCCGGACGGGCCCGCGCGAGGGCTCGTGATCACGCTGCACGACGATCTCGCCGAGCCCGAACGGTGGACGGTCACCGGCGGCGGGCGCGCGGTCGACGTGCACGGCGGCGGGATCCTTGGCGTGCAGTACGGCCTTTCCGACGCGCTCGAGGGCCTTGGGTACCGGTTCCTCCACCCGTACGACACCGTGATCCCCGAGGCGATCGAGCCCGTCGACTTCGACCTCGACGTCACACCGCTGATGCGCCGCCGCGGGCTGCACCTGCACACGTTGCACCCGATCGAGGGCCTGGCGGCGGTGTGGATGCCGTCGGACGCGAGTCGGGACGAGGCGGCCCGCATCGGCGACTGGGTCGTAAAGAACCGCGGAAACCACGTCCAATGGCCGGGGCTCGACGACATCACCGACGATGACACGGCGTTCGCCGCGTGGGACGAGCACACGCTCGCGGTGGTCGACGACTTCCACGCGCGCGGGCTCACCGTCGGTCTCGGCGTGCAACTGTTCGGCAGCAGCAACCTCCAGGAGGCCTACGACCTGCTCGACGAGACCGGGACCCCCGAGGCCCAGGCGTCGGCGATCGGTGATCGGATCGAGCGCATCGCCGACGTGCCGTGGGACGTGATCAACCTCTCGTTCGGCGAGTTCTTCGGGGAAGACCCCGACGCGTTCATCGCGAGCACCAACCAGGTCGCCGACGCCGTGAAGATAGCGCTCCCCGACGCCGAGCTCACCGCCACGATCCACGTCGGGAACAGCCCGGACCAGCGCGTCGACTACGACAACCAGAACCTGCAATACTACTTCCTCGTGCAGTACGCGGACCCGGCGATCGTGCCGTGGGTTCACACGGTGATGTTCTACGACCTGTTCGAAGGGGCCGACGGCGCCTACCTCCACGACGAATTCGACGAGCACCGCGCGTTCCTGTTGGACCGCCTGCGCGAGGGAAAGCCCGTCGGCTACTTCCCCGAGAGCGCGTACTGGGTGGCGTTCGACAACAGCGTGCCGCAGTTCCTGCCGCTCTATGTGAAGACGCGCGCCTATGATCTTGCTCAGATCGACGCAGCCGTGAGGGCTGATGGCCTGTCCCCGCTCGAGGACCACGTGTTGTTCTCGTCGGGCTGGGAGTGGGGCTACTGGCTGAACGATCGCGCAACGCTGCGCATGTGCGCCGAACGCGACCCCTGGGAGGACGTCGTGCGCAACGCCTACGCCGGCGTTCCGGACGGGGCCGCAGCGGGCGACGTGGTGGTGGCCCTGGCCGAACTTCAGCACGACTTCTTGATGGATCAAGACCTCGCGCGGTGGATGTCGGGCCGCGACGCGGTGATCGACTTTGGCGACACGATCGGCATCATCAGCCAGCCCGATCGGCCGACGCTCAAGGAGATCGCGTCGATGAACGCGGACGATCGCACCATCGTCCGGACGCAGATCGCGGGGGTGGCCGCGTATGCGGACGCGATGGCGGCCCTGCCTGCGCTGACGGGGGACGACCGGTACGTCGCCGAGGTGCGCGACGGGCTCGCCGCAGACGTTGCGCGCGCGCGGTTCGTGGCCGCCAACACCACGGCCGTGTTGGACGCGGCGGACGGGCTTGATCCGGCGTCGTCGCTCGACGCGGCCGGGCAGGCGCTGGCCGACGGCGAGACCGTGGTCGCGCGCCGGGCGGCGGGTTTCCACGACCCGAACGGAGCGCGCTGGGTCGCGCCTGCGTGGGAGAACCCGACCACCTACGACTACGGCTACCTGCTGCGCGCGGACGAGCTTTGCTTCTGGCGACGCGAGCTCGTGCAGGCGAGGAACGAGGCGCTCGACGCCGGGGATGAGGTCCCGCACTGCGCGCTGTAGCCCGTAGAACGGCCTCGAAGTTTCCCTCGGCGAAGTAGAACGCCTTTGAAAGTCGCCTCGGTGGACAGCTGGGCGAGGCAGACCTTCGACAATTGGCGTTCGTTCGTCGGCGCGGAGCGTGGTCGCGGCATCAGGCGAACCTTCACGGCGGTTCTACTTTCAAGAACGACACTTCAGGGCCGTTCTACGGAACCTCGAGCTTCACATGCCCGCCCGGCGCGAAGTGATCGACCTTCTTGCCGTTGATCTCGGTGACCGACTGCTCCTGCACGACCTTGACCCCGACCGCGCCCGGCGCGCTCGACTCGACCACGACGTCGGCGATCACGAGCCAGGCGGAGATGCTCATGCCGCCGAACTTCTGGTCGATCTTCTTCGACAGCGTCCCCTTCGCGCCCACGGCCGGGGGATCGGACGCGACGTCGACGACGACCACGCCGCCCGAAGCGCGCGTGATGTCGCCCTCCCAGGTGCCCGCGGTCACGGCGGGCGCGGCAGGCGCGGCGGGCGCGGCGGACGCGGCGGGTTCCGGCTCGGGTGCGACCGCGATCAGAGGCTC
Organism: Pseudomonadota bacterium; assembly: GCA_947505245.1. GTDB lineage: Bacteria > Myxococcota_A > UBA796 > UBA796 > SYKL01. Next base: position 92,699 of record CANNIZ010000015.1, read on the forward strand.
GGGCGCCGGCGGGGCCGGTGGCGGCGCAGCCTGCAGCTGACGAAGCTCCTCAGCCTGACGTGCCGCGTCGGCCTCGGCCTGCAGCCGCGCCTCCTCCCCGCCACCGCCGCACCCGAACGCCACGAGCAACGCAAACGCACCGACCTGGACGAGCTTCACGACACCACCTCCCGCAAACGCGCCAACGGACCGAGGAACGCGTCAATCTCCGCGAGCGGCCACTGCGTGTCGGCGTCCGACAGCGCGCTCGCGGGGTCCGGGTGCACCTCGGCGAACACGAGGTCGACGCCCGCCGCGACCGCCGCGCGCGCGAGCACCGGCACGTGGCGCCGCGTCCCGCCGCTGCGACCGCCCATCGCGCCCGGCCGCTGCACCGAGTGGGTGGCGTCGAACGCGACGACGACACCGTCCGAGCGCATGTCCGCGAGGCCGCGGAAGTCCACGACGAGGTCGTGGTGGCCGAAGGTCGTGCCGCGTTCGGTGATGATCACGCCGGACGCACCGGCGGAGCGCACCTTGTCGACGACGTAGCGCGCGTCGTCGGGTGCCAGGAACTGGCCCTTCTTCACGTTCACGGGCTTGCCCGTGCGACCGCACGCGACGAGCAGATCGGTCTGCCGACAAAGGAACGCGGGCACCTGCAGCAAATCGACGACAGACGCGACAGCTTCCGCCTGGCCTGACTCGTGCACGTCGGTGGTGACGGGGACGCCGACCTCCCGCCGGATCGCCGCGAGCAAGTCGAGCCCCTCCCGCAGTCCGGGCCCGCGCCAGGCGTCGCCGCGCGTGCGGTTCGCCTTGTCGAAGCTGCCTTTGAAGATGAACGGAAGCCCGAGCCGGGCGGCGGCGGCCTTCACCCCGCGCGCGACGGCGAACGCGACGTCGGCGGACTCAAGCCCGCACGGGCCGGCGATGATCGCGAGCGGGCGGCCCTGGCCGACCTCGAACGAGCCCATCGGCGCCGTGATCGCGACCGTCACTGCGACTCGGCGTGAAGATCCGGGATTCGCTCGGCGAGGCGGCAGGCGAACGCGTCCCCGATCGCGCACGACCGCTGCGCGAGCCCCTGAGCGCGCGCGCGCAAGGCGTCGGCGCGGGCGGGGTCCGTGAGCAGGCCCGCGCCGAGGTCGACGTAGAACGCGAGATCCGCGCAGGACGCCGCATCGCCGCGGTCGCACATCGACGAGACGGCGCCGACGCGGCCCACGAGCCGCTCGATCGGCTGGCGTTCGAGCTCGATCGTCCGCAACCGGCGCCACCGCTCGGGCTCCCACGGGTCTGCCCCCAGCAGCGCGTGCGCGCCGCGCAGGCAGGCGAGGTCGTCACCCCCGGAGCACCGCGTCGAAAGGCGCGCCACCGACGGGTCCAGCGACTGGGACAGCACCGCCCGCGGAACGGGCGCCTCCCGCATGGGGGCGCCGAAAGCTGCACCGACGATGGCGATCAGGACCAGCACCCCCGCACGATACCACGCCGTGCTAAAGCTCGTGCCATCCTGGAGACCACGTGCCCATCCGCCACGTCCTCATCGCGAACCGCGCCGAGATCGCGCGCCGGGTGATCCGCACCTGTCGTGCGCTCGGGATCCGCACCACCGCTGTGTACTCCGACGCCGATCGGTCGTCCCTGCACGTGCGCGAGGCCGACGTGGCCGTGCACCTCGGCGCGCCCGAGCCCGCCGCGTCGTACCTCAACGCGGGCGCGATCCTGGAAGCGGCGCGCCGGACCGGCGCCGACGCGATCCACCCCGGGTACGGCTTCCTTTCCGAGAACGCCGAGTTTGCGGACGCGGTGATCGCGGCCGGGCTGACGTGGATCGGTCCTCCGCCCGCCGCGATGCGAGCGCTGGGCGACAAGGCCGCCGCGCGCGCCACCGCCCAGGCGCACGGCGTGCCCGTGGTGCCCGGCTACGACGGGTCCGACGCGTCCGACGCGGCCTTCGCGCGGGAGGCCGACCGCATCGGCTACCCCGTGATGATCAAGGCGAGCGCGGGCGGCGGCGGGCGCGGAATGCGGCGCGTGTTCGCTGCGAGCCACCTCGTCGAGGCGCTCCACTCCGCGCGGCGGGAGGCGATCACCGCCTTCGGCAGCGAGCGCCTGCTGCTCGAGCGGTACGTCGGGAAGCCGCGCCACATCGAGGTGCAGATCTTCGGCGACCACCACGGCAACGTCGTGCACCTGTGGGAGCGCGAGTGCAGCATCCAGCGCCGCCACCAGAAGATCATCGAGGAGGCCCCGTCCGCCGGCCTCTCCGACGACCTCCGCGCCAAGCTCGGCGACGCGGCCGTGCGGGTGGCGAAGGCCGCGGGCTACGCGTGCGCCGGCACCGTCGAGTTCCTCGTCGAAGGCGACGCGTTCTACCTGCTCGAGATGAACGCGCGCCTGCAGGTCGAGCACCCCGTCACCGAGCTGATCACCGGCCTCGACCTCGTCGCGCTGCAGATCGCGGTGTCCGAGGGCCGGCCGCTCCCGTTCGCGCAGGCCGACGTGCAGCGCCGCGGGCACGCGATCGAGGCGCGCCTGTGCGCCGAAGACCCGATGCGCGACTTCCTGCCGCAGACGGGCACGCTCGTGCGCCTCGATCTGCCGCTCGAAGACGGGCTCCGCGTCGACACCGGCTTCGAAGCGGGCGACACGATCGGGCACCACTACGACTCGCTCGTCGCCAAGCTGATCGCCTGGGGACCTGACCGCGAATCGGCCACGCGGCGCCTGCGGCACCTGCTCGAGCGCGCGTGGGCCCCGGGCGTCGCGACGAACCTTCCCCTGTTGCGGCAGATCCTCGCCACCCCGGCGTGGGAGGCGGGCGCGCTGCACACGGGCTTCCTCGCGGAACACGGCCTTCCCACCGCCCCGCCGCTCAACCACGAGCGCGGCGCCGTCGCAGCCACCGTCGTCGAGGCCACCGAGCGGCCTGCGAGCGAGGTCCCCGCGGCGTGGCGCCTGGACGGCCCCGCGCGCCAGACCGATCGGTGGCAGATCGGA
>CANNIZ010000016.1 GCA_947505245.1 Pseudomonadota bacterium
AACCGCGCGCGGGCGTGGCTCGGGGCCGGGCGCGCCGCCGACGCCGCCAAGGCGCTCGCAGCCGTCGTGAAGGCGCACCCCGATCGCGTCGAGGCGTGGCGCCTGCTCGCGGAAGCGCGCCTCGAGTCCAACGATGCGCGCGGCGCGGTGAAGGCCCAGTCGGAGGTGCTGAGCCGCACAGGCACGAAGCGCGCGGCGGTCCTTGCAGCCGTGCAGATCGGCGGGTGGCTGCGCGAGCGCGGGCGAGCGACGGAGGCGATCGAGGTCTACGCGGCGGTCAAGGAGACCGACGCCGACGTGCTGCTCGGGCTCGGCAACGCGAAGCGCGCGATCGGCGACGACCGCTCGGCGATCGACGCGTTCCGCAAGGCCGCGTCGGCCCGGCCCGGGTTCGTCGAGGCGAACCACAACCTCGGTCTGGCCCTGATCGCGACCGGCTCGGTCCCTGCCGGCATCGCGAAGCTCGCGGAGGCTGCGCGCGCGTCGACCGAGACCTGGCCGTGGATCTCGCTGACGGACGCGTTCGCCGCCCACGGCGTCCCCGAAGGCCTCGAAGGCTCGATCGCCGAGGCGTTCACCAAGGACGGCGTCGACCACCAGGCGCTCGAGCGGGTCACCCGCGAGGCCATCGAGCGGACGGCGGCATGGGAGCGGCACCCACTGTTCGTGCCGCTGCTCGAACACGCGATCGTCCAGGATCCGCGCTGGGAGGCGTTCCTCGTCGACCTGCGACGACGACTGGCCAGTGAACCCGATGAACGGCTGATCCTCGCGATGGCGCGCCAGGCCTGGTACACGGAGTACGCGTGGCCGCTACCGCCCGGCGCGGAGCCGATCGGACCGATGTACGGCCCGCCCGGGCCCGACGGCGACGCCGCCGAGCTGGAGGAAATTCGCCGCGCCGAAGCGATGCCCGTGCTCGCGATGACCACGGACAGCACGTCGGCGGCCGTGCGCGCGATGTACGAGGAGAACCCCTACCCGCGCCTCGCGTCGCAGCACCGCAAGCCCGCGGAGCCGTTTCCGCAGGTGATCCGGTCGTTGTTCCCGCACCTCACCGGACCCCTTCCCGGCGGCGACGGGCCGTTCCGCGTGTTGATCGCCGGCTGCGGCACCGGCCAGCAGGCGCTCGCCGCGGCCACCCGGTACAGCCGCGCCGAGGTCACCGCGATCGATCTGTCCCGGCGCAGCCTCGGACGGGCCTCGCGCACGGCCGACGCGTGGGGGCTCACCAACGTGAAGTTCGCCCAGGCCGACATCCTCGCGCTCGGCTGCGTGTCCGAGCGCTTCGAACTCGTCGAGTCGGGCGGCGTGTTGCACCACCTCGCGGACCCGTACGCCGGCTGGAAGGTGCTGCGCGGGCTGCTCGCGCCCTGCGGCTTCATGAAGCTCGCGCTGTACTCAGAGCGCGGCCGACCCGCCGTGATCGCGGCCCGCGCGTTCGTCGAGGCCACGGGTTTTTCGACCACGCCCGACGGGCTCCGCGCCGCGCGCGCCGCGTTCCTCGCGCTGCCCGAAGATCACCCTGCGCGTCCGATCGTCTACTCACCCGATTTCTACAGTCTCACCGGCCTGCGCGACCTGGTGTTCCACGTACACGAGATCCGGTACACGATGCCACGCCTCGCCTCGGAGATCGCGTCCCTCGGGCTCGCGTTCGTCGGGTTCCAGCACGCCCGGCCCGAGCCGCGCGCGTGGTACCGCGAGCGGTTTCCTGACGACGTCGCCCAGGCGGATCTGGCGCGGTGGGAGCAGGTCGAGGACGCCCATCCACACGCGTTCGCGGGCATGTACCAATTCTGGGTCCGCGGCTGAAGGCGCGGCTCGCTAGCCGCCCTGGCAGAGGAGCCAGTCGTACTGATGGTCAGAGTCCCAGCACTTCGTGGTGTTGTACTGCTCGGGGTCACAGCTCGAGCTGCCCCACTTGCGCACGGCGCTGAAGCCGACCGACGACACCTGACTGAAACCACCGTCCGTGATGACCGAGTAGCCGCCCCAGGTGGTGGAGGTGACGTTGTTCTTGGTGAGGATCCACGTGTGGTACGCGTCGTAATTGAAGCAAGTCGTGATCGCGAGCTGCGCGTCAGCCTGCGACTTCGGCACGAACCACTGCAGGCCGCGATCCTCGCAGAAGGTGTTGTAGGTCGCGAGCGGGAGCAACGGGTTGGACTTGAAGACGTACACCATACGGCTAGCGCTGCTATAGCTATTGTACAGGTTCGACAGGTCCATATTGAGGGTGCAGGTGTTGGAACAGCTATCGCCATTGTCGTGGTTGCCGTCGTCGCACTCCTCGTCGGGCGAGCGGTAGCCATCGGGGCAGAGCCAGCAGATGGCCTCGACGTCGCGGCAGTCGGCGTTGTCGAGGCAGTCCGCGAAGGTGTCGCAGTCGTTGTCGATGCCGTCGTCACAGACCTCGAGTCCTGCGGGCGAGATGGCGTTGTCGGCGTCGTCGCAGTCCGTCTTGTCCGTCACGTAGCCGGGTGCTGCTGCGCAGGTCTGCGCACGGTTGGTCGCGTCGCCATAGGTGTCGGCGTCGAGGTCCGCGTAGAACGTCTTCAGGGGCAGCCCGTTGTCGACGACGCCGTTGCAGTCGTCGTCCACGCCGTTACAGAGCTCGGCCGCTCCCAAATACGTCGTTGCTACGCGGTCATTGCAATCGTCCGCGTTGTAGACGTAGCCAACCGGCACATCACACGCGCGCTTGGACGTCGCTGGCCAGCCGCGACCGTCCCGGTCCGCGTCCACAAACCAGGTCTTGGCGTCCGTGGGGTTGTTGTCGATGGCGCCGTCGCAGTTGTCGTCAACGGTGTTGCAGATCTCGGCCGCGCCCAAGTAGATCGTCGCGACGCTGTCATTGCAGTCATCGCCGTTCAAAACGTAGCCCAGCGGCGCGGCGCACGCGCGAGCGGTCGTGGTGATGGAGCCGTGACCGTCGGTGTCGGTGTCCGCGTGCCAGAGAGACGCGTCCGCCGCGCCATTGTCCGCGAGGCCATCGCAGTCATCGTCGGCTCCGTTGCAGCGCTCCGTAGCGCCCGGGTGTACGCCGATCGCAGCGTCGTTGCAGTCACCGCCGCCGGCGACGTAGCCCTGCGGCTGGTCACAGGCCTTGGTGGTGGCCGTCCCGCCGAAGCCGTCCGCATCGGCGTCGGCATACCACGTCCTCTCGCCGATGGCGCCGGCTTCGTCTACGACGCCGTCGCAGTCGTTGTCGGCGCCGTCGCACTGCTCGAGGGCCTCCAGGTAGGTGTCCGCGTCAAGATCGTCGCAGTCGGTCGCAGCCGCGCCGTAGCCGGCCGGTTGTGCGCACGACAGCGTCGTCACCCGCGAGCCGAACGCGCCGTCGCCGTCGACGTCCGCGTACCACGTCGTCTGATCGCTCGCGTTGTCGTCGATGTCGCCGTCACAGTCATCGTCCACGACGTTGCAGGTCTCGATCGCGTCGGGGCGAATGTCCGCATCGGTATCATCGCAATCGGAGTCGTCCGCGACCGTGCCCGACGGCGCGTCGCACGCGACCTGCACCGCGTCGGCGTCGCCGAAACCATCCTGGTCGACGTCCGCGTACCACGCGCCGGCGTCGACGGCGGCTACATCGACGTCGCCGTCGCAGTTATTGTCTTTGCCATCACAAATCTCGGTCGCCACGGGGCTGAACGCGGCGCTGGAGTCGTCGCAGTCCTTGCACGCTGCGAACCCGTCGTTGTCAGCATCAGCGTAGCCCGAGGACCCGTCGCAGTTGTAGTCGACCTCGTCGGTACAGTCCGTCTCGCTCGCGCCCGGGTGGATGCTCACGTTCACGTCGTCGCAGTCGCCGTCCTCAGCCGCAAAGCCTGCAGGTGCCGCACACGCCATCTGGGTGGTGCTCGTACTGCCGACCCCGTCACCGTCGGCATCGACGTAGAACACCTTGCCGTCCGAGGCGGCATCGTCGACCACACCGTTGCAATCGTCGTCAACGTCGTTGCAGGTCTCGCCCGCACCCGGGAACACGGCAGCGTTCTCATCGTCGCAGTCCCCCGCGACGGTGTCAAAGCCGTCGTCGTCGACGTCGCCCCGGTGGCGACATCCGATGACGAGGGCCGCGAGGATGAGGAGATAGGCGGCGTTTTTCAAAGGTCCCCCGAGTGGCGAAGCGGCAAATTAGCCCGACTGCGTCGGATCTGCCAGGAAGTCCTTCCCGCGCGAACCACGCCGGTCCATTTCGCGCCGCCAAATGTGAGGGGGCCCCACAGCTGTCCCTCGCGTACCGCGATCGTCGCCCATCCGGCCAGCTGGAGTTCCACGGTCATCCGTGTTCTACAGCGCGATGCACACGTTCTTGAGCTCGCTGAAGAACTCGAGCGAGTGCCGCCCGCCCTCGCGCCCGACGCCGCTCGCCTTGATGCCGCCGAACGGCACGCGAAGATCGCGCTTGAGCCAGTCGTTGACCCACACCATGCCCACCTCGAGCGCCGCTGCGACGTGGTGGGCCCGCTTCAGGTTCGTCGTCCACACGCTCGCTGCGAGGCCGTAGTCCACACCGTTCGCCATCGTCACGGCTTCATCGTCCGTGTCGAATTCGTGGACGGTGACCACGGGCCCGAAGATCTCCTCGGTCGCGGTGCGCGCGGTCGATGCGAGCCCGGTGACCACGATCGGAGCGAGGAAGTTGCCGTTCGCGAACCGGGCGCCGAGGTCCGGCCGCGTCCCGCCGCACGCGATGGTGCCGCCCTCCGCTCGCGCGAGGGAGACGTAGCGCTCGACCTTCTCGCGATGCGCCGACGAGATCAGCGCGCCCACTTCGGTGGTGGGATCCGAAGGGTCACCCATCCGCAGCGCGGCGACCCGCGCGACGAACGCCTCGGTGAACCGCTTGGCGATCGACCGCTCGACGAGCACGCGCGAGCCACACAGGCACACCTGCCCGGTGTTCGTGAACCCCGCGCGAACCGCGCCCGCGACGGCCATCTCAAAGTCCGCGTCCGCGAACACGAGCGTGCTGTTCTTGCCGCCGAGCTCGAGCGAGAGCTTCTTGTAGCGACTTCCTGCAGCCGCGCCGACGCGGGCGCCCGTCGCCGTGCCGCCCGTGAACGAGATCGCGCGCACGTCGGGGTGCTCGACGAGCGCCTGCCCGGCTTCGCCGCCGAGCCCGTGCACGAGGTTGAACACGCCCGGAGGTGCGCCCGCTTCGCGGATGATCTCGGCCAGCGCGGACGCGGTCATCGGCGTGAGTTCGCTCGGCTTGCACACGACGGTGTTGCCGGTCGCGAGCGCGGGAGCGGCCTTCCACGTCAACAGGTACAGCGGCAGGTTCCACGGCGTGATCAGGCCCACGACGCCGATCGGCCGCCGCAGCGTGTAGTTGAGCGCGTCGCTCATCTCGTGGCAGCCGGTCTCGTCGTGCCGTACCGCGCCCGCGAAGAACCGGAAGTTCCGCACGGCGCGCGGGATGTCGATCGTGCGCGCCTGGGTGATCGTCTTGCCGGCGTCGCGCGACTCGAGGTCCGCGAGGTCGTCGAGCCGCTTGTCGAGCACGTCCGCGATGGCGTCGCACAGGTCCGCACGCTCAGCTGTTGATGTGCGCGCCCAGGCTGGCGCGGCGCGCTTCGCAGCGGCCACAGCGTCGTTCACGTCTTCCGCCCCACTGCGGGCGATGCGCGCGATCACGGCGTCCGTGGCCGGCGCGCGGTCGTCGAGCCACTGGCCCGAACGTGCGGGCACGTGCTGGCTATCGATGAAATTGTACAAGTCCCTCATCGCGACCTCCGATCGCTGACCGCCCTGGACCGCCGAGCCAACCCTTCTGAATTTCGCGATCGGCGGAGCCAGCCCCGTTGACTTTCGCTCGCGAGGCGATCGCGACGGTCGCCCAGCCTACGATCGGCGTTCGCCCGTCGCCCCGATCGCGCTCGGCGCCGACTCACCGGCGAATTGCGAAACTCGACAGGGCTGGCTCGCCGAATTGCGAAATTGGCGGGGGCTGGCTCCGCCCTCACGGTTCGCGTCCGAAAGCCGACCCAAACGGACCGAAGTCGTCTGGCGGCTCGTAGTCGTACGTCTCGTTGTTCGGGGACCACGGGTCCCACGTCGGCAGCTGCTCCAACGCGGCGAGGCGGTCAGGAGGCACCACCCCGGGCACGAGGAACGCCTTCTGGCGGTGCATCGCGTACGGGTTGCGCAGCTCGAACCCGAGCACGCCGAGCGCGGCCCGCGCGATGTACCAGGTGGCCTGCGGATTCCAGCCGTGCGCGATCTTGATCACCACGCCGAGGCCGTCTGGAAAGTCGGGATGCACGATCGCGAGCCCGAGCAGCCCGTCAGCACCCTCCTTCGCGACGACCTTGCCGTCACACGCCTTCATGATGGTGCTGTCGAGGCGGTTGAAGCCGCCGACGAGATCGGGCTCGCTGGTCATCGCGTTCCAGATCCAGTCCTCGTCGCGCTGCCGCGCGAGGCCCGAGAAACAAACCGCGAGCTCGCCGACGGTGTTGCTGAGGGTGGGCAGACCGCAGCCGTCGCGCGCGACGCGGAGCGGCGTCCATGACGGGCCCAGGAAGCGCCTCAGCACGTCGATGTAGCCCTTGCAGAACGGGTGGTGCGGCAGCGTGTAGCCGACGCGCGACCAGCCCTTGAGCTTGGACCCCTTCAAGATCGCCGCGTGTTCGCCGCTGCAGCAGTGGTACCAGCGCCGCGGACGACGGACCTGGCGGCCGAACTGCACGAGCGGGACGTCCAACGGCGCCTGCATCAGCCCCCACTCGCTCTCGGGAAGCAGCGACTGCGCGGCGGCCACGTGCTCGGTCGTCCCGTTGTGGCTCGCGACCGCGATCGCCTTCTGCCGCACGTTCGTCGTGTCCGCCAGCACGTCCGCGAACACCTTCATCATCAACGGCTTCATCATGCTGCGGCCGTAGCACAACACGTTCCCGCCGAAGCTGTGGACGGTCTTGCCGCCGTGCGCCCACGCGACCGCGCCGTGGATCGTGGTCTCGCTGACGTCCGCGCGGCGGTAGTCGACGAGGGGCATCCAGTCGACGTCGCGGCCGGTCGGGATGCCGGCGATCGTCTGCCCGAGCGGGCTGGTCGGGTACTGCTCGCGGCCGGACTCGGGGAACTTCTCGCTCATCGCTGCAGCTCCGCGACCCGCGGGATCACCTTGGCGACGAACGCCTCCATGTTCCGCACGACGCGCGCGCTGTCGTGGTTGAAGAAGTCGAACCACAACATCAGCCGGTCTTCCGGGTGAAAGCGCTCGGAGAGCTGCAACGCGACGTCGTCAACGTTGCCGATCACCGCGTTATCTGCGGCATCCGCGACCTTCCGCGGGTCGAGCGTACCCTCGAGCGCGCTCCAGTACGCGCCGAGCGCCGCCTTCGCCTCGCGCTGAGCGGCCTCCCGCCGCGACTCCGGCGCCAGCCCGGGCTCGTCGTTGACGAACACCATGAGCGTGCGCGGCATGTACGACCGCTTCCACACGCCGCCCGACGGGTGGAACGCGCGCTGCATCCGCCGGTGGGTGTCCTCGATGATCGCGGGCTTCGTGATGGAGAGGTTGAACACGTGCACCGGCGCGAGCGTGTTCACGAACTCCTGCAGCGCCGGATCGTGCGAGCCGATCACCGGCTGCACCAGCGCGCGACGCCAGTCCTGCGGCACGATCTTCAGCACCTCGAACACGAACCGACGATCCAGCGCGATCGACTCGCCGTGCACGTTCGCGAGGTTCTGCGCCTTCTGCCAGTCCTCGGTCGTGCGGAAGTCGGCGCGCGAGACGGCTGGAGCGGTGACGTCTTCGGACGCCAGCGTGTCCCCGCGCAGCAATCGCAGGAAGATCTCGGCGGCCTCTTTGAGCACCTTCGTCTTGCACACGGGCCAGAACGCGTGCTCCAGCGCGTTTCGAGGCGCGATCCCGAAGGCCGCCGCCATGAAGTCGAACCGGCCCGTCGCGAAGCCGATGTTCAGCCGACGCTTCTCGGCGGGGTCCAGGCCGTGGTAGGTCGCGAAGATCGCGGCCCGCTCGGCGTGAGCGACGGGTCCGCCGTTGGTGAGCAGGTTCATCACCGCCGAGCCCACCTCGATCCGACCCGTGCGCGCGAACACGTGGTGCGCGAGCTGGAAGATGTCCGCGTTCAGCCCTACCTCGCCCTGCCAGTGCGGGATCACGGGCTTCTTGTGCCGCTTCTGGACCTCGGAGGACAGGTGCGACTCAGCGATCCACGCCGTGCCGAAGCCGAGCGCGTCCGCGGCTACGACCTGGTCGAAGAAGTTGCGGAACATCACCGACTCGCTCGGCGTATGGCCGTCCACGGGCGTCTGCGAGATCGAGAAGAACACGTCGTACTGCATCAGATCCCCCGCATCCGGCCGCCGTCCGCCGCGATCGACTGGCCGCGCACGAAGCTCGCTGCCGGCGAACACAGGAACGCGACCACCCGCCCGATCTCGGCCGGATCGGCGATTCGCTTCTCAGGGGCCAGCGCGGCCCACCCCGCGCGCACGTCGTCCACCACCTTGCCCGTCCGCGCTGCCACGCCCGACGCGAGGTCGCTCAACCGCTCCGTGTCGGTGTACCCGGGCAGCACGTTGTTCACGGTGATGCCCGGTGGAAGCTCGCCCGACAGGGTCTTCGCCCACGCGCCCATCGCGCCGCGCACGGTGTTCCCGACGCCGAGGTTGTCGATCGGCTCTTTCACGGACGTCGACAACACGGTGACGATGCGGCCGTAGCCTGCCGCCTTCATCCCCGGCAGCGTCGCGCGCACCAGGGCCTGCGACGCGAGCACGTTGCGGCCGAACGCGACGAGCAGCTCTTCGTCGGTGGCGCCGAGGATCGGCCCCGCCTTCGGGCCGCCCGTACACAACACGAGGATCTGCGCCGGCCACGCTGCAAGGTGCTCGCCGACGAGGTTCGCGAGCGCGACACGATCGTCGAGATCGGCCACCAGAGACGCCGTCCGCGCAGCCCCGGCGGCGACAAGCTCCGCCTCGAGCGCTGTCAGCCGCGCCCCATCACGCGCGAGCCCCGTCACCGAGCACCCGAGCTCCGCGAGCGCCAGCGCCGCCGCGCGCCCGATGCCCCGGCTCGCCCCGCACACCAGCGCATGTCGACCTTGCAGCGACCAGGGGCTATTCATCGCGGTCCTCCCTCGACGCGGCACGTAGCGCATCGGTTACCGTCAAGCCATGACCCCGGCTCCCCTCGGCGCGTTCGTCCTCGTCCTTCACGCGCACCTCCCGTGGGTGCTCGGCCACGGGCGTTGGCCGCACGGACAGAGCTGGCTGTTCGAAGCAGCCTCGGACGCGTGGCTGCCGCAGCTCGCGGTCCTCGATCGCCTCGCGAACGACGGGATCACCGCGAACTGGACGGTCGGCCTCACGCCGGTGCTGCTCGAACAGTTTGCGGCCGAACGGTTTCGCGACGGGATGACCGACTGGCTGAAGGACCGCGAGGCCCGCGCGAAGGCCGACGTCAAGCGCCTGCGCGGCCACGTGATGGCCGACCTCGCCGAGCACTGGCGGCTCGTGTTCGCAGCCCAGCGCAAGCACTTCCGCTCCCTCGGACGCGACCTCGCGCGCGGGTTCGTCCGCCACGCGAACGCCGGCCGCATCGAGCTCCTCACGTCCAACGCCACGCACGCCTACTCCCCGCTCGTGCGCACCGAGCGCTGCCTGCGCGCCCAGGTCCGCGCCGGTCTACACACGTCGAAACGCGCGAGGATTCGCGCGAAGGGCGCGTGGTTCCCGGAGTGCGCCTACCGACCCTCCGTCGGCAAGGTGTACGCCGACGAGGGCGTGCGGTTCTTCTTCGCCGAGGCGAAGAACGTCGCCGCCGGCGTTCCGTTCGCGGTCCGCGGACCGCGCGGTCGGTTCGTGAAGCTCGAAAAGCACCCCATCGACGCGGGCTGGGGCTCGTCGTGCGACGTTCACCGCGTCGCCGAGGGAGGCCACGTGCTCAACCTCGCCGTGTTCGCGCGCTGCCCCGAGGTGTCCGAACAGGTGTGGTCGGCGAAGCACGGGTACCCCGGCGACCCGCGCTACCTCGAGTTCCACAAGCGCGAAGGCCAGGCCGGGCACCGGTACTGGCGCGTCACCGGGTCGAACGTCGACCTCGGCGGAAAGCACCTGTACGAGCCCGCCGCCGCCGCCGAAGCGGTCCGCGACCAGGCCGACCACTTCGTCCGCCTCGTGCGGGGCCGGATGATGCAGCACCGGGCAATGACGGGGCGTCCCGCCGTCGTGTGCGCCCCGTTCGACGCCGAGCTGTTCGGCCACTGGTGGCACGAAGGGCCCGCGTTCCTCGAGGCCGTCGCGCGCAACATGCACAGGCACCCCGAGGTCGCCGCCCGCACAGCGTCGCACGCCCTCGCGGAGCGCCCTCCCGACCGCGCGATCACCGTCGCCGAGGGGTCGTGGGGCGACGGCGCCGACCACCGCGTGTGGCAGGACGATCGCGTGCGCTACTGGTGGGACGTGCAGCACCACGCCGAGGAGCGCCTGCTGCGCGCGATCGACTCGGCTCCGTGGCGCGACGACGAGAACCTGCGCGGCTGGCTCGTCGACGCCGCGCGCGAATTGCTGCTGCTGCAGGCATCGGACTGGGCGTTCGTCATCACCACGCGCGGTGCTGTCGACTACGGGCACCGGCGCATCGGTGAGCACGGCGCCCGCTTCGAAGCGCTGATGAACGCGGTCGACGACCTCGGCGCAGGGCGCGTCCCCGACGCCGGGTCCTTGGCGACCCGCGCCCTCTCCGAAGCGGTCGACACCGCGTTCCCCGACCTCGACCTGTCCTGGTGGACCTAGGCCAGCAGCTGCCCGAGGACCCACTCCGGGTCGTCCAGCGGAAGATCGTGCCCACCCGTCGGGTGCAGGCGGAGTTCAGCGTCGTACCGCTTCGCGACCGCGCGCGAGCACGCGGGCGACACCATCCGGTCACCTTCGGAGGCGAGCACGAGCAGCGGCACCGTTAAGGCCGCCGGAGATCGCGCGCGGGACGCCGCCGCGAGCTGCCGGACCAGCGTCGCATACGGGACGGGCGCTTCCTTCGCGAGCTGCACGTACGCCTCGGCGCGCCCTCGACCGCGTTCGGTGTTGGACACCAGTCCGAGGATCGCGCGCTCCCGGGCGATGGGATCGCGTATCGCGACGGCCCGGAAGATCGTCGACAGGGCCTCCGTCGACAGGCGATCCGACAGCGACGAGAGGTCGCGCGCCGAGGTGTTGCTCACCGCGACGCGGACGAAGTCACCGGGGTAGCGGGCCGCCCAGTCAAGCGCGACCATGCCGCCGAGCGACGCCGCGAACAGCCCGAACGGACCGCGATCCCCGCGCGCGGCAAGGAAGCGCCCGCGGAGGTCGTCCACCATCTTGGGCACGGTCGTCGGGCACGGCTTTTCGCGTTCGGTGCCGACGCCTGGAAGATCCAGGGCCAGCACCTCGCCGTCGTCTCCGAGCGCGGCCCGAAGCCTGTCGTCGAAGCCGTCCCAGTGACGCACCTCGCGCACCAGCCCCCGCAACAGCAACCACCGCTTCGGCTTGTCCATCGGCGGAGGATACGCGACAACCCGAGGGCACACCATGACGGTCACGCTGCAGGCCATCGAACAGGCCGCGATCTACCTGCGCGACCACGTCGCGAAGACACCCGTCGAGGCTTCGGCCGTCGGTGTGCTCAAGCTCGAGAACCGCCAGGTCACAGGCTCCTTCAAGGTGCGCGGCGCGCTGTGGAAGCTCGCCCGCACCGCGCCGGGAACCGCGGTGGCCGCCGCTTCCGCGGGCAACCACGGCCTCGGCCTCGCCTACGCCGCCCGCCTGCGCGGCGCAGCGGCAACGATCTACGTCCCGTCCACGGTCGACGCCGCAAAGGCGCGCGGCATCCTCGCGCTCGGTGCGACGCTCGTTCGTTCTCCGCACGCCGGCTACGACGACACCGCCGCTTGGGGCGCCGAGCGCGCAGCGAACGACGGCCTGTCGTGGGTTTCCGCGTACGAAGATCCCGACATCATCGCAGGCAACGGCGGCTCGCTCGCCCTCGAGATCCTCGATCAGGTGCCGGACGTCGACACCATCGTCGTCCCCACGGGCGGCGGCGGCATGCTCGCCGGGGTCGTCACCGCTGTCCTCGCGCGGCGGCCCGCGGTGCGAGTCGTCGCAGTCCAACACGAGGGGTGCCCGGCCCTCGCGTGGTCGCTCGCGCGCGGCCAGGTCGTGACGCATACGGAGCCGTTCGACACCGCGGCGGGCGGTTTGGAAGGCGGCTTCGGCGCGCTGAACTTCGAGATCGTCCGCGGCCACGTCGACACGGCCACCGTCAGCGAGGCCGAGCTCTTCGAAGCGATGCGGTTCTTGTGGGACGAACACCGGGAGGTCGCCGAGCCCAGCGGCGCCGCAGCGATCGCCGCCGTTCGTGCAGGCCGCGTCGACGCGGGCCCGCGAACCGTCGTCGTCGTCACGGGCCGGAACGTGGCTCGAGCGACGCTGGTTCGGGCGCTGCAAGAAGGGCGAGACGCGACCTGAGCCAGCGCTCGAGATCGTGCCGGAGCAACGCGGGGATCGCCGTCGGAAACACGAGCTCCACGTCGGCCGAGACGACCGCGCCGACCGTCACGACCACCGTGCACGCCGACAACTCACCCTCGACCATCGCGACCTCGGCGCCATCCGCGTGCGGCACCACCTGAAGCCCGACGCGCAGCGGCCGCGGCCCCGCGAGATCGAGATCGACACGGCCCGCGTGCCCCGAACGAGCCCCTGGCCACCACGTGGACCACCGCTCGGGCGCGAGGCGCGCGCGAATGATCTCGGTCGAGGCCTGTGCGGGTACGTCCAGCCGGAAACGCACTACTTGCGCTTCCGCCGACGACGCCGGCGTTTCCCGGAGGCGCCACCTGGGCCCCCCGCATCGGGCAGCGGGCACGGCGTGGGAAGCAGCTCGTCCCACCGGTCCCGCAGGGTCTTGCCGAGGTCGTTGTGCAGGCCGCGGCGCAGCGACGGATCGTCCGTCAACAGCTCGTGCGCCTCTTCGCGCGCCAGCACGAGCAGCTCGCGATCGGCGGCTGGATCGAGCCAACGCAGGCGCGACCCGCCGTGCACGTCGCGCGCGATCAGCGGCGCGAGGCCGCGCGTCTTCGCATCCCACTCGGCGACGGCCCAGGCGTCGCCCGGCTCGGTGATGCGCTTGATGCGCTCGAGGCCCGCGTGATCGGGCTCACGGCCGGTGATCAACACTAGGCGGGCTTCGCCTCCGATGCCGTCGGAGACATGGCCCTGCAAGCGCAGCAACCTGTGCAACGGCATCCGGTCGGCCTGCTCGACGACGAGCACCGTGGCGGCCGCGACCGGCGGCCCGTCTTCTACGGGCGCGGTGGCGACGAGCACGTCCGCGCGCCGATGGCGGAACTCCTCGTACACGCGCTGCCGGTCTTCGCGCGGCTGCTGGCCGTGGAACAACGACACGCGCAGGCCAGGGAACATCTTGGACGCGAGCACGTCGACCACCTGCTTGGCCTCGCGGAGGTCGAGCACGTCGACCTGGCGGCCTTCGTCCGACGCGGCCATCGGGAACAACACGTACGCCTGCCGCCCGGATGCGACGGCCGCCACGGCGACCTTGTACGCTTCTTCGCGGTGGTCTTCCCCGAACACCGAGACCACCGGCGCCGGGCGAACGCTCTGCAGCACCGAGAGATCGCAGTCTCCGTAGGCCGACAACATGACGGCGGCGGGGATCGGCGTGGTGCCGACGACGAGCAGGTCCGGGCGCGGCGCGCGCATCTGCTGGAGTTTGGCGGGCGCGCGGCCCCAGGGCTCGCGCTCTTCCGCGATCACGAGCCCGAGGCGGCGGTATTCGACGTCATGGTCGAGCATGTCCGCGGTGCCGAACAACACGTGGATGTCGCCGCGGCGTAGCGCCTCGCGTTGCGCCTTGGTGGGCTCGCCATCGACGAATTTTGCGACGATGCCGATCTCTCGCAGCAACGGCTCGGCGAACGCGTACCGCAGCTCGGCGCTCATCGCGTCGGGCGCGGTGATGACGACCTGCGCCTTCGTCTCGGCGACCAGCGCAGCCGCGTGCAGGGCCACCTGGAACTTCCCTGTCCCACCCGGTCCGGTGAGGACGCGTTGCATGGGGATCGTGCGCCGCAGATCGCGCTTGATGTCTTCGAGCGCGCTCGCCCGCGTGTCATCGAGGGGGTCTTCGCTCTGCTGGGAAAGGCGCGCCGACGCGAGGTGCGTGAGCACGTGCGCGATGCCACGCTCGCGGGACGCCTGGAAGCGCGGCGTCTCGAGGGCGAGCTGGAGCAGCAACGCCTCATCGAACGCGAGGCGTCGGCGGGCGTCGGGGCGCGCGGTGCCGAGGCGATGCACGTTCAAGATCGCGTCCGACAGCTTGGGAAGCACGAGCCGCGCCCGCGCTGCAACGTCCAACGTGTCGCGCACCTGCTCGGCCATCGGCAGGAACCGCCACAGGAGCACGCGGATCACCGCGTCATCAATGCCTTCAACGCCGTAGCGGTTGAGCCGCACGACGTTGCCATCCGAGTGGACGGGCTCGGCGTCGTACAACACGGAGCGATCGTCCACGGTGCGCACGTCGCCCACCAACACGACTCGCGACTCGGGCGCCATCGCCTCCACGAACCACATCGCCACCGGGCGCGAGAACCGGACCTCGAGCGCGCCGGCCCCGAACAGCTCGAACGACGTCGACGCGGGCGCTCCCGGCACCAGGCGCGTGACGCGACGGCGCACGCGACCACCGACGGCCGCGCGGCCCTCTGGCAGCGTGCGACCTGCGCCGTGGATCGGACGCACGACGATCTCGTCGACGGGAGGCAGCAGCAGCAGGTCGGCGATCGTCTCGATCCCCTCCTCTGCGAGCGCCAGCGCGAGCTCTGGATCGACGACGATGCCACCGGGAAGTGCAGGTTCCCCGAGGCCGAGCCCCGTGTGGGCCGGATCCCCGAGGCGAAACCCCTTCTCTTCGTCTTCCTCGACGATCTCGAGGACGTCGTCGTCAAGGACGCCTGCGACGATCGTCTCCTCGACGAGCACGTCGCGTTCCAACGCTTCGAACGCAGGCAGCTCGCCCTGGGGCGGCGAGAGCTTCCCTTCGAGCGGAAGTCCGAGCCAGGCATCGAGCCGGCCGATCGTCTGCCACATCGCCCGCGCCCGCGCGGGTCGGTCCTCGGCTTCGTCAAAGCCCGAGAGGGAGTTACCGATTTCGACCACCGCCTCGCGCACCGGCGCGGGAAGATCGAGCTTGAGGGCTGGGTTGAACCAGTGCCCACCGTTGGCCCCGAGGTAGCGGATCTCGGTCGCGCGCACGTCGACGTCGCTCGAGATCCACGCCAATACTCGTCGCAGCGGTCGAAGCGCGCGATCGAGCTCGTCGATCGGCATCGCAGGCTCGTACGGTACGAGGTCCACGGGGGTCCGTACGGTCATCGACGCATCGTTCGTCATACGTAGAGGACCTCGATGATTTCCCATTTCTGGGTGCCGCCTGGCGCGGGGATCGTGATCTCTTCGCCCTCGGACCGGCCGATCAGGGCCTTTGCAACAGGCGTCTGGTAGCTCAGCAGGCCGTTCGCGATGTCCGCCTCCGTCTCACCGACGATGCGCCACGTCCGCTGCGTACCTTCCTTGTTTTCGAGCTTCACGGTGACCCCGAACACCACGCGCCCGTCTTTCTTCGGGAGCTTGGTGACGTCGATGATCTCGGCTGAGCTCACCCGACCTTCGAGATCGGAGATCTTCGCAGCGATCATCGACTGCGCCTCCTTCGCGGAGCTGTATTCAGCGTTCTCGCTAAGGTCCCCGTGCGCACGCGCCTCTTCGATGGCGCGCACGTTCTGTGGGCGAAGCACCTCTTTGTGGTGTTTCAGGTCGCGCAGCAGGGCTTCGTAGCCTGCCGGCGTGATGGGGTTCCGGGTCATCGGGTCTCCGTTACGACCCGGCCGTGTAACCGGGATCAGAGGACGCGGCCGCGAAGCCTCGCGCCGAGGAGCGGAGTGTTGTACGGAGGCCCCACCAGGGTGTCCGGCCCCACGACCCAGTCGACGTCTGGCTCGACGTCGACCTCATCGACGACCGACAGGCCGAGGATCCGCGCCGGGCCCGCGGACAGCACCTTTGAGGTGAGGGTCGCGTCGCCCAGCGCGCCGAGCACCAGCGCGTAGGCCGTCTCGAGGCCCCGGGCGCCGGGCTCCGCGATCTCGATCTCACGGTCCTGCAGGTGCAGCGGAATTTCCTTGTGATCCGTCGCGACGGCGTCGATCGTGCCGTCCCGCAGGGCGTCGACCAGCGCGCGCCGATCCGCGTCGTCACCGAGTGGCGGAACGAAACGGCAAACACCTGCGTAGGCGGTCGCGTCGATGAGCTCGTCCGAGAGCACGAGGTGGTGGGCGGTGGTGCTCGCGGTGATCGGCAACCCCTCGGCCCGGGCGCGGCGAAGCGCTTCGACCCCGCGCGCCGACCACAGGTGCGTCAGGTGGACGGCGGTTCCGGTGCGACGGACGAGCGCGGCGACCGTCGCGATACCGATCTCTTCGGCCTCGGGAGGCACGGCAGGCAGGCCGAGCCACGACGCGCGCGGTCCTTCGCGCACGACGCCGCCGGCTTCGAGGTCCGGGTCAGCCGCGCGGAGCATCACGGGGACCCCAGTTCGACCTGCATATTCGAGCACATGCCGCAACACGCGCGCGTTCTTCAGCGGCACGCCGCCGTTCGACAGCACCGCCGCGCCGGCCTTCACCAACAGCCCGACGTCGGCGATCTCTTCGCCGCGCAGGCCCTTCGTGAGCGCCCCGGCGACGAGCACGTTTACACGAGGGTCGCCACGCGAAGCGAGCCGCGCCCGCACATCGGATGGCTGCTCGAGCGGACCGACGACAACTGCGCGAAACCCTCCGCGCAGCGCCGCCTCGACCGTCGCATCGCGTCCGTACAAATCGACGAGCGCAGGCATCGTGAAACGGGACATCAGGCGACCCCCATCACGCGCGCGAGAACGGCCATTCGCACCGCGACGCCGTTTGCCTTTTGCTGGAAGATCAGGCTGTCCGGCCCGTCTGCTACGTCCGACGCGATCTCGAGACCGCGGTTCATCGGCCCCGGGTGCATCACGACCTGGCCGGGGCGCAGCTTCTTCAAGCCCCACAGGGACGCATATTCGGCGTCCGACGGCAACATCCCGGGCGCCATTCGCTCCCGTTGGATGCGCAGCATCATCACGGCGTCGGCCTCGCGAACGACCTCATCGAGGGTGTGACGGACCTCGATCCGCCCGCCGACCGGGTCGAGCGCGGTCATCGAGTCGGGGCACAGCGGCCCGGGACCGGCCAACAGCACGCGCGCGCCGAGCTTCGGAAGCAAGAAGCAGTTGGACCGGGTGACGCGCGAATGGCGGAGATCCCCGACGATAGCGACCGTCAACCCGTCGATCCGGCCGAACCGGTCGAGCAGCGTGAGCGCGTCGAGCAGCGCCTGGGTGGGGTGCTCGTTGATGCCGTCGCCGGCGTTGATCACCGGCACGTCCACGCGCCTTGCGAGCTGGTGAGGTGAGCCGACGTACTTGTGCCGCAGCACGAACGCGTGCGCCCCGTGCGCGCGCAGCGTCTTCGCCGTGTCCCACAACGTCTCGCCCTTTACGGTCGAGCTCCCCTCCGCGCTCATTGAAAGCACGTCCGCGCCGAGGTTCTTCGCCGCCATCTCGAACGAGAACCGCGTACGCGTCGACGGTTCGAGGAACAACAGCCCGACGCTGCGCCCTTTGAGCAGGGACATGCGGCCCTCGTCGCGAACCCTTGCGCGCAGCGTCACCGCCAACGCGAGCAGGTCGCGCAGCTCGTCCGCGCTCACGTCCCGCAGCCCGACGAGGTGGTTCATGCGGTCCTACTTGCCCTTGCTCTTCTTTTTGCCGTCTTCTGCCGCGGGTGCGTCTGTCGCCGAAGCGAACAGCTCGTCCTTCTTCGCGAGCAGCTTCTTGGCTTTTTCCTGCTCCTTGAGGTTCTCCGGCTTGCACTCCAGGAGCTTGCCGGGGTCGGCCGCGATCACGTAGTTCAGGTCGTCTTCGAAGGCCTTCATGTCCTGCTTCTGCACGTCGAGCATCTCGGCTCGGAGCACGCGCGACGCGAGGTAGTCGGGGGCGCCTTCGATGCTCGCCTTGAAGTACTCCTCGCTCTTGACGAGGTCCTTGCCGGCGAACGACGGGAGCGCCGCGTTGTAGGCACCCCAGTAGCGAGCGGGGCCGTAGTTGAAGTAGGTCGGGTCGAGCTCTTCGACCTTGGTCATGTACGCCTTCACCGTGGGCAGGTGCTTGAGCGTGACCGACAACGACTGCGCCTTTGCCCACTTCCCGAGCGCGGTGCTCGTCCAGTAGAGGCACGGGACGTCTTCGGCCTTTCCGACGACGGCCGCGTCCTTCTCCTTCTCGCCGCCCTCAAGGCGCGCCTTGTATTCAGCGTTGAGTGCCAGGCAGGTGTTCCCTGCGTCGATCGCCTTCTGCCACCGCTCGAGCTTGGTGGGGACGTCGTCGGTGAACGCGTCGCCGTAGAAGTACCAGCCGCGGGCGAGCGCCGCGAGCGCCTTGCGATCCGTCGGGTTGGCCTTTTGTTCCACCTCGAACGCCGCGAGCGCGAGCTTCAGCGTGGCTTCATCGACGCGACCTGCCCAGAGCGACGCGGAATCTGTCACTGCCGCTGGAGCGGGGTCCTCGGCCAACGCGGCGACGGGGAACAGCAGCAGGGCGACGAGGGCGGTACGCATGGGTCCTCCGAGATCGGGCAACGACCGCCGCTCTTACGGGATTGTGGGCACATTGTCAAACGCCGGGAGGTGCCGCCCACAGGACGCCGTCCAGCCGGATAGGCGTCGGCTCCTGGAGGCCACATGCTCGTTGCCGACGTCCCCTTGGCCCTCACGTTCGACGACGTGCTGCTCGTGCCTCGAAAGAGCGATGTCCTCCCGAAGGACGTCGACATCTCGGCCCGGCTTTCGCCGACGCTGCGGCTCAACGTTCCGCTCCTCTCCTCCGCCATGGACACGGTGACCGAGTCCTCGCTCGCGATCGCGATGGCGAACGAGGGCGGCCTCGGGATCCTGCACAAGAACATGTCCGTGGAGCGGCAGGCCGAGGAGGTTCGCCGCGTCAAACGCGCAGTCACGGGCGTGATCGTGAACCCCGTCACGATCAACCCCGACGCGACCATCGGAGCGGCCCGCGCGCTGATGCGCAAACACGACATCTCCGGCGTCCCGGTGGTGATCGACGGTCGGGCGGTGGGCATCCTCACCCACCGCGATCTCAGGTTCGAGCGTGACAACAGCCGCCTCGTGCGCGACGTCATGAGCACGGACCTCATCGTCGTGCCGCCCGGCACTGCGACCGAAGCCGCAAAAGACCTGTTGCAAGAGCACAAGATCGAGAAGCTGCTCGTCGTGGACGCGGCCGGCGTGCTTCGCGGCCTGATCACGATCAAAGACATCGAGTCGATGGGCAAACACCCGATGGCGATCCGCGACGAGCGCGGCCGGCTGCTGTGTGGCGCAGCGGTCGGCGTCGCAGGTGACCGAAAGGAGCGCGTCGCGGCCCTCGTCGACGCCGGTGTGGACGTGGTGGTGATCGACACGGCGCACGGCCACAGCCGCGGTGTGCTCGACGCCGCCGCCGATCTGCGCGCCCGGTACCCGACGCTCACCCTGGTGGTCGGGAACGTCGCCACCGCCGAGGCCACCGCCGCCTGCCTCGACGCTGGCGCCGACATCGTGAAGGTCGGCATCGGCCCTGGCTCGATCTGCACCACCCGCGTGGTCGCCGGCGTCGGCGTGCCCCAGATCACCGCGATCGCAGACTGCGCGCGCGTCGCCCACGCTCGCGGAAAGACGATCATCGCCGACGGCGGCATCAAGTACTCGGGAGACGTCGCGAAGGCGTTCGCCGCCGGTGCCGACGCCGTGATGATCGGCTCCCTGTTCGCAGGCACCGACGAGGCGCCTGGCGACACCGTGCTGTACCAGGGCCGCCGCTACAAGAGCTACCGCGGCATGGGCTCGATCGAAGCGATGAAGGCGGGCTCCTCGGACCGTTACTTCCAAGACGGCGAGGCAGACGACCCCGAGGCGGGCACGAAGAAGCTCGTCCCCGAGGGCATCGTCGGGCGCGTCCCGTACAAGGGCCCCCTCGCCGAGGTCACCTACCAGCTGATCGGCGGGATCCGCGCGTCCATGGGCTATTGCGGCTGCCGCACCCTGGTGGACATGCACAACGACGCGCGCTTCGTGCGGATGACCGCCGCCGGCCTTCGCGAGAGCCACGTCCACGACGTGATCATCACCGAAGAGGCCCCAAACTACCGCACGGGCTGATTCGCTCCTGGCGCGGTCAATGAGCGGCGAATCCACGCGCGCGGCGGTCAAAGGCCCGTGAATCCACGTTTCGAAGCCGCCCCACCGCGCCGGCAACGAAGAAACGCCGCCTTTCTCGAGCGCTCGGTCGAGCCTGCGCCCACCCACGCGGATTCAACCTGCGTTGACCGTGCCGCGCGCGGAGTCAACGACCATTGACGGCGCAGACCGCTGGAACGGGCGACCACCGGCGGCGATTGACTCGAGGCGTCGTGACGGGTGTACGCCCTCATCGGGGCCGCGGGCCGGTTCGAAGCGCGAACGTTCACGGGGGATCCGACGCTTCCTCCCGGCGAATGGCCCTGAGGGGCTCACGCTCCGGAGATCAAGAAGTCGATCGCCGCGACGATGACTGCACGATCGGCGGCGAGCGAAGCGACGACCGGGCCGAGCGCGGACGCAGGAACACCGGCCATCTCCGTGGTGAGCAGCACGACCTTGTCACCGAGCACGTCCACGAGCGGATGCAGCCCGGTGAGCGGCTTCGGCACGGCCTTGCGGCGCGCCAGCGGGATGACCATTCGCGTCGCGAGATCGTCAAACAAGTCATGCTGGACGAGTAGAAGGTATGGAAGCGCCGTCGCCGAGCGGCGATCGCGGTTCTTGCAAACGTCGAAGCGCGCCATCAGAAGCGACGAAGTCCGTCGCTGAACACGCCGTCCTGCGCGATCCGCTCGTTGTAGTCCACGATCGCGGCGGCGTTATCGGCACGCCACTTCTTGGCCCGGGCCTCGGCGGTGCGCACCCGGAGGGCCTCTTCCAACGTGGCCGAAAGCGGAACGCCGAGCGCGCGCGCCTCGGCCACCAGCAGAGGGTCGAGCGTGACATTGTACGGACGACGACGGGGTGTATCTTCCATGCGCATACGCTATACGCATCCCGAATGCCGCGCAACCCCGGCGGCGCCCGGAAACGGAACGGGGTACTTCGGGCGCTGGGAGGGATGATGAACAAGGTCTACGCGTCCGCCGCCGAGGCGACCGCCGACATCCCGGAAGGCGCCGTGCTGATGGCCGGCGGCTTCGGGTTGTGCGGCATCCCCGAGAACCTCATCCGCGCCCTCCGGGATCGCGGCGTGCGCGGTCTCACCGTGATCTCCAACAACTGCGGCGTCGACGATTTCGGCCTCGGTCTGCTGTTGCAGCGCGGCCAGATCAAGAAGATGATCTCGAGTTATGTCGGTGAGAACAAGACCTTCGAGCGACAGTACCTGTCGGGCGAACTCGAGGTCGAGCTCTGCCCGCAGGGCACCCTCGCCGAGCGCATCCGCGCCGGCGGCGCCGGAATCCCCGCGTTCTACACCGCCACCGGGTACGGCACACCGGCAGCAGATGGCAAGGACACGCGCTGGTTCGACGGTCGACCCTATGTGCTCGAGAAGGCGCTGCGGTCAGACTTCACCATCATCAAGGCCTGGAAGGGCGACGCCGCCGGCAACCTCGTGTACCGGCACACGGCGATGAACTTCAATCCGATGATGGCCACGGCGAGTCGCATCACCATCGCCGAGGTCGAAGAGATCGTGCCCATCGGCGCGCTCGACCCCGACCACGTGCACACTCCCGGCATCTATGTGCAGCGGCTCGTCAAAGGTGAGCTTTACGAGAAGCGAATCGAACGCTTGACCACCCGCGAGGAGGTCTGACATGGACGCGCGCACCCGAATCGTCCGCCGCGCCGCCAAAGAGCTTCGCGACGGGTACTACGTGAACCTGGGCATCGGCATCCCCACGCTCGTCGCGAACGAGATCCCCGACGGCATGCACGTGTGGCTGCAGAGCGAGAACGGCCTGCTCGGCATGGGCGAGTTCCCGTTCAAGGCCGACGTCGACGCCGACCTGATCAACGCCGGCAAGCAGACCGTCACCGCGGTGAAGGGCGCGTCGTACTTCAGCAGCGCGGAGTCGTTCGCGATGATCCGCGGCGGCCACGTCGACCTCACCATCCTCGGCGCGATGGAGGTCGCTGAGAACGGCGACCTCGCGAACTGGATGATCCCAGGCAAGATGGTCAAGGGCATGGGCGGCGCGATGGATCTCGTCGCCGGCGCGCGTCGCGTCGTGGTCACGATGGATCACGCCACCAAGGACGGCCAGCCGAAGATCCTGCGCCAGTGCAGCCTGCCGCTGACCGGCCGCAATTGCGTCCACCTGCTGATCACCGAGCTCGGTGTGTTCACGTTTGAAGACGGCCTGACGTTGATCGAGATCGCCGATGGCGTCGACGTCCACGAGATCCAGCGGCTGACCGAGCCGAAATTCGCGATCTCGCCGAACCTCTGTCCGATGCGGGTGGCTTGATGTTGTTGGCATTCATCCTCGCGTGCGGCGGCGCCCCCGAGCCCGCCCCCGAGCCCACGCCCGTCCCGGTCGAAGCGGCGCCCGTCGCCGAACCCGCCCCCGCGCCCGTGGAGGCGCCGCCGGTCGTGGAGGCGCCGCCGGTCGCGGAGCCCGTCGCCCCGCCGATCGCGGCGCCCGCGAGCGGTCCTCCGGCGGGCTACCAGGCGTGCAAGGACGAGTGGCGCGCCGGCGGTTGCACCCGCGAACACAAGCCCATCTGCGGGATCGGCGCCGATGGATCGACGCAGACGTACCCGAACCCCTGCGTCGGGTGTCAGGGCGGGGTGGCGGGCTGGAAGGAAGGGGCATGTCCGTAGGGGCGTGGCTGCTCGTCGCGGCGGCCCTCGCAGAGTCCCCCAAGGTGGTGCTGCTCACGATCGAGCCTGGCGAGGACTTCGTCTCGAAGGCGGGCCACGCCACGCTCTGCATCGACACGGTCGACGACAAGAACCACGGCACCTGCTACAATTTCGGCTCGACAAAGACGTCCGACGAGCTCGCGCTCACGCTCAACTACCTGCGCGGCACCGCGACGTTCTGGGTCAGCACGCCGTCCTACAACTCCGTGCTCAAGGGTCACGGCCTGAAGTATGACCGCACGATCTGGCGGCAGGATCTCGCGCTGCCCGAAGAGGACGCGTGGAACCTCGTCGAGGCGCTGCGAACCGCCGCGCTGCCCGAGAACAAGTTCTACCGCTACGACCACTTCAACGACAACTGCACGAGCCGGCTGCGCGACGCGATCGACCGGGCGACGAACGGCGCCCTTTCGCGGGGGTCCGAGGGACCCTACACCGAGAGCTGGCGTTCGGTCGCCCGCCATCGACTCGCCGGACTCCCGTGGTTTCTCGTCGGCGCCGAGCTCGCCGGGCGGCCGGCTGACGGCGTACCGACGGTATGGCAAGCGATGGTGCTCCCCGAGGTGCTGCGCGCCGAGGTCGCCAAACGACTCGGAGCGCCCGCCCGGCGCGTCCATATTCGCGGGGGCTACGCGCTCGGCGTCGGAAACACGCGCGGCGGAGCGCTCTGGATCATCGGCGGTGGCGCCCTGTTCGGGTGGGCCACCGCGATGGCAGGTCGCTGGCGTCCAAGGGCGGGACGCCTCGTCGGCGGCACCACGGCCGTGTTGCTCGGCATCGCCGGCATCGGCTGCACCGCGCTGTTCTTCGTTTCGACGCTGGCAGAGGTGCGTCACAACGAGATGCACGCCGTGTTCTTCGCGCCGGACCTGCTCATCCCGCTGCTCACGCCGGCGTGGCGACGCGGCTACCTCACCACGCGCATCGCAGGCCTGATCGGCGTGATGCTGCTCGCTGGCATCGGCGTGTTCACGCAGCCCACCTGGCCCGCGCTCGCCGTGTTGCTGGCGCTGCTCGGACTCGTGGTGACGGAGTGGACCCCACCAAGGAGTGCGCCTTAGGTTCCTAGCCCGCGACCTTGCCCGCGGGCAGGCCCGTGCCGCCATCGCGCATCCGGTACCGGGCGACGCTCATCGCGTCCAGACGCACGCGCAGGCAGCTCAGGCACGCGTACATCGTCACGGCGCCGTCGTTGGACGTCATGGAGCTGACGACGTCCGCGTCGCACCCACACAACGAGCACGACGCCTTCACGCTCGCGTCGACCTTCGACGTGTCGCCCTGCACGATGCCCCGCCCCGCGACCCGAACCTCGATGTCCATTTAGCCTCCCATCGCGCGCGTCGCGCAAGCTCGGCGGAGGTAGCCACGTGCCGTCCGAGGCGCCAGTCACGCCTCGTCGGGATCAGGCTCGATTCCGTCGTCGAACTCGACCTTCGCACCTTTGTGCGCCTTCAGGCCGAGGAAGAACGCGTGGTAGCTGGCGTATTCGTCGGCCGGATCGAGAGCGTGCGCCGCCTCGAACTGCTTCTTCGACTCTTCGAGCAGCGCCCGCCACTCGTCTGGATCGCCGAAGATCACGTCGTCTTCGTCCGCCCGCCGCCGGAGGATCTCGGCGAGCAACGCGTGGGCCAGGGCCTTGAGCGTGTTCTCCGGGATCTCGTCGGTCCACGGGCCGGACTTGAGCAGGTTCTCGAGCCCGGTGCGGGCGTGCTCTTCGGCGTCCTCGTGCCGCTCGGTGTCGAGCAGGATTCGCGCGAGCTCCAGGCGAGGTTCGGCGAGGCGCGGTTCGAGCTGAAGGATCGCCCGCAGCTCCTCTTCGGCGCGGTCGACCTTGCCCGCGTCCTTATCGGCGAGCGCCGCCAGAAAACGCGAGCTCAGGATGCCGAGCGCGTCTTCGGACAGCTTCTCGGGAGATTCATCTTCCGGAAACGGGGACTCGTCGCCCTCGTACTCCGAGTCGGAGGACTTTCCGGACATGCTCTACCTCACCGGGTGATCGAAGTGACGTTCATCTTCGAGGGTCGCGCCCTTGGCTTCGGGCTGGTGCGGGCGCGGAGCGCCAAGGTTCACGCCTTCGATGTTGAACCGCGCGAGCAGCCACCGCATCACGTAGGGCGCCAGGAACCGGCGCGTGGGCGGGAACAAGAACAGGTACCCGACGATGTCGGTGAAGAAGCCCGGCGTGACGAGCAACACGGCGCCGACCAGCACCATCAGCGCCTCGACGACGCGGATCCCGGGCGGCAGGCCTTTTTGAAGGTCTGCGAGGATCTGCTTGACGATGCCGACGCCCTGGCTTCGCGCGAGCCACGCGCCGAGCAGCCCATCCAGCAGCAGCAGCAAGACCGTGGGCGTCGGGCCGATCAGGCCGCCCACGTACACGAGCAGCCACGTCTCCACGAGCGGGACGACCGTGAACAGCAGCCCGAGCCGCCACATCACGACTTCACCTTCACCTTGGCGATCTGCCAGCGGGCCTCGAGCGCGTCGGCGCTGAGCTCGTGCATCGTGTGCCCGTCCGCGCGAGCGTCGTCTTCGACGGAGCGGAACCGACGTTCGAATTTGGTGATCGCCATGCGCAGCGCGTCCTCCGAAGACGCCGGCAGGAACCGTCCGAGGTTGGCGAGCGCAAACAGAAGATCCCCGAATTCCTCGGTGATCGCCTCGTCGTTGCCGCTCGCGAGCGCCTCGTCCAATTCCCCAAGCTCTTCGGCCACCTTCATGCGCACGCCGGTTCGGTCCGGCCAGTCGAACCCGACGCGGCTCGCCTTCTCACCGATGCGGTGCGCGCGCAGGAGCGCGGGGAGCGAGCTTGGGACGCCGTCCAGCGCCGACTTCCCTCCCCCCTGCTTCTCTTTTCGATCGGCCCACGCGTCGTTGCCACCTTCCTTGCCGGTGGCCTGGTGGTTGGGGTCGAACACGTTCGGGTGCCGCACGACCATCTTGTCTGCGACGCCCGCCGCGACGTCATCGAGCGAGTAATCGCCGCGCTCCTCGGCCATACGTGCGAGCATCGCGACGATGAACAGCAGGTCGCCGAGCTCCTCCTTGAGCGCGTTCGGGTCCCCCCGATCGATCGCGTCGAGCGCCTCGTGGGCTTCTTCGAGCAGGTAGGGACGCATCAACAGCTCGGTCTGGGCGCGATCCCAGGCGCAACCGCCCTCGCTCCGGAGCGCAGCCACCACCCGTACGAGCTCGCGAAGACCATTCATTGGCGCGCCATGTACCACGGCATTTCCGGTGAGGCCCGACAAGGGCGATCGGGCTGGATCGCAATGGCCGCGGCCGGGTTACGCGGCTGTTCCCCCGAAGCCGCGGTTCACATGCAACCCACGAACACCAAGGATCCGCAGTACTTCCACCAGGTGGTCGACTGCCAGTGGGCCTGTCCGGCCCACACGAACGTGCCCGAATACATCCGGCTGATCGCCCAGGGAAAGTTCACCGAGGCTTACCTCGTGAACCGCGACAGCAACGTGTTTCCGGGCGTTCTCGGTCGGGTTTGCGATCGGCCCTGTGAGCCCGCGTGCCGGCGCACCCGCGTCGACGGCGCTCCGGTCGCGATCTGTCGGCTCAAGCGCGTCGCCGCAGACCTGAAGGACGACGTCCGCCCGTTCCTCCCGAAGGCCGCCGCAAAGAACGGCAAGCGCATCGCCCTCGTCGGCGCAGGCCCGGCGTCGCTCACCGTCGCGAACGACCTCGCCCCGCTCGGCTACGAGTGCGTGATCTTCGAAAAGCAGGCCAAGGCCGGCGGCCTGATGCGCACCAACATCCCGTCGTTCCGCCTCCCGGCTGAGGTTCTCGACGACGAGATCGCGCAGATCGTCGAGATCGGCAACGTCGACATCCGGTACAACACCCCGGTCGAGAGCCTGAAGTCGCTGCTCGCCGACGGCTACGACGCGGTGTTCGTCGGTTCGGGTGCGCCTCGCGGAAAGGATCTGGACGTGCCCGGTCGCCACGACAGCCCACGAATCCACATCGGCATCGACTGGCTCGAAGCGGTCGCGTTCGGCCACACGAAGGAGATCGGCCCGAACGTGATCATCATCGGCGTCGGCAACACCGCGATGGACTGCTGCCGCACGAGCAAGCGCCTCGGCGGAAAAGACGTCCGCGTCATCGCGCGCCGCCCGCGCCAGTTCTTCAAGGCGAGCCCCTGGGAGCTCGAAGACGCCGAAGAAGAGCAGGTCGACATCCTCATCAACCACGCGCCCAAGGCGTTCGTGTACGAGAACGGCGTGCTCAAGGGCATGACGTTCGAGCTGCTCGAGTGGGACGAGGCCGGTAAGAAGAGCAAGCTCGTCGGCGAGACGTTCCTCCCCGCCGACGACGTGATCTTGGCGATCGGCCAGGAGACGGCGTTCCCCTGGATCGAGAAGGACCTCGGCCTTGAGATGGACAAGTGGGGCCAGCCCGCCGTCGATCGCAAGACGTTCCAGAGCAGCCTCCCTGGCCTGTTCTTCGGCGGTGACGCGGCGTGGGGCCCCGAGAACATCATCTGGGCCGTCGAGCACGGTCACCAGGCGGCGATCAGCATCGACCTGTACTGCGAAAAGAAAGACCTCGCGCAGCGGCCCGCCGCCGGCATGACCCTCAAGAGCACGAAGATGGGCCTGCACGAGTGGGCGTACAGCAACGACTACAACCCCGGCACGCGCGCGAAGATGAAGCACGTGGACCTGAAGGAGCGCTTCAAGAGCGTGGACATCGAGGTGGAGCTCGGCTTCACCCAAGCGCAGTTCGAAACCGAGGTGCAGCGCTGCCTCAACTGCGACGTTCAGACCGTGTTCACCGACAAGGCGTGCATCGAGTGCGACGCGTGCATCGACATCTGCCCGACGCAGTGCCTCACCATCACCGCCGACGCCGATGAAGCCGTGCTCAAGACGAAGCTGTCGGCGCCCGCGGCGAACCCGAAGCAGCCGCTGTTCGCGTCTGGGGCCCTGCCGCAGACGAAGCGGCTGATGATCAAGGATGAGGACGTTTGCGTCCACTGCGGCCTGTGCGCCGAGCGCTGCCCGACGGCGGCGTGGGACATGCAGAAGTACGAACTGTTGCTACCGTTGCCTGGTGCCGGCACGCCGTCGGCCCCTGGGAGGACCGCATGACGCTCTCCGTCGCTGAATCCGCGACCCCTGCAAA
Source organism: Pseudomonadota bacterium (assembly GCA_947505245.1). Classification (GTDB taxonomy): domain Bacteria; phylum Myxococcota_A; class UBA796; order UBA796; genus SYKL01. Next base: position 28,235 of record CANNIZ010000016.1, read on the forward strand.
GGCCGCTCCCTTGCTGCCGCTCAGCGTGAACGACTTCGCGTTCAAGCTCGCCAACGCCAACGGCACCGGCTCGGCGAGCGCGAACGGCCTGATCATGCAGGCGATCTTCCGGATGGGAATTCCCGTGTCCGGCAAGAACCTGTTCCCGTCGAACATCCAGGGCCTGCCCACCTGGTACGAGATCCGTGTCAACAAGGACGGCCACACCGCGCGCACCATCGAGTACTCGCTGATGGTCGCGATGAACGCCGAGACGTACGCGCGCGACGTGAAGGAGGTCCGCTCCGGCGGCTACATCGTGCACGACTCGACGTGGCCGTTCCCGAACGCGCTCCGCCGCGACGACGTGCACTACCTCGGCGTCCCCTACGCGCAGATGTGCCTCGACAACTTCGCCGGCGCCCGCGAGCGCACGCTGATGAAGAACATCGTGTACGTCGGCACCCTCGCCGCGCTGCTCGACATGGACATGGCGGTGGTCAACGCGATGCTCGACGAGAAGTTCTCGAAGAAGCCGACGTTGCGCGACAGCAACCACAAGGCGATCAAGCTCGGCTACGACTACGCGAAGGCGAACTTCGAGTGCCCGCTGCCGCTGCGCCTGCAGACGATGGACAAGAACAAGGACAGCATCCTGATCGACGGCAACACCGCGAGCGCGCTCGGCTGCGTGTACGCCGGGGCGACCGTGGGGGTGTGGTACCCGATCACCCCGTCCACGGGCCTGATGGACGCGTTCACCGCGTTCTGCGAAAAGTACCGGACGGACGCTGAGACCGGCAAGAAGAAGTACGCGATCATCCAGGCGGAAGACGAGCTCGCCGCGATCGGCATGGTGCTCGGCGCGTCGTGGGCGGGCGCTCGCACGTTCACGAACACGTCCGGCCCCGGCATCTCGCTGATGAACGAGCTCCTCGGCCTCGCGTATTACGCCGAGATCCCCGCGGTCGTGTTCGACGTGCAGCGCGTGGGCCCCTCCACCGGCATGCCGACGCGCACACAGCAGTCGGACGTGCTCGAGTGCGCCTACGCGTCCCACGGCGACACGAAGCACATCGTCCTGTTCCCTGCGAACCCGAACGAGTGCTTCCACTTCGCCCCGAAGGCGTTCGACCTCGCCGCGCGGTTCCAGACGCCGGTGTTCGTGTTGTCCGACCTGGACATCGGCATGAACGACTGGGTCGTGCCGAAGCTCACCTGGGACGACACCTACCGGCCCGATCAGGGTCGCGTGCTCACCAAGGAGCAGATCGAGGCGGGCGGCAAGTTCATGCGGTACAGCGACGACGACGGCACGGGCGTCACCTCGCGCACCCTGCCCGGCGTGACCGCCAAGGGCGCGTTCTTCACGCGCGGCTCGGGGCACAACAGCAAGGGCGTGTACACCGAGGTCCCCGACGAGTACCAGGAGATCATGGAGCGCCTGACGCGCAAGCACAACAGCGCCAAGACCGCCGTGCCCGCGCCGATCGTCGAGAAGCGCCAGGACGCGACGTTCGGTATCGTCACGATGGGCGGCTGCGACCTGGCCGTCCGCGAGGCGATTGCGATCCTCGCAGGAAAGCGTCACCAGGCGGACTTCATGCGGGTGCGTGCGTTCCCGTTCCCCGACGAGGTCGAGGCGTTCCTCAACGAGCACGACGTGAACTACATCGTCGAGCAGAACCGCGACGGGCAGCTCACCACCCTGCTCACCGTCGAGACGGGTGTGTCGAAGGACCGCCTGAAGAAGGTCCTGTTCTACAGCGGGTTCCCGCTGTCGGCCGCGGCCGTCGCGAACTTCATCATGGCCGATCGGGAGGCAATGTGAGCTACATCAAGAAGCCGGTCGCCAGCCATCCTTCCGCGCAGAAGAACGCGCTCGGCCTCACGCTGCGCGACTACGAAGGCTCGATGTCCACGCTTTGCGCGGGCTGCGGGCACGACTCGATCACCGCCTCGATCGTGCGTTCGTTCTGGGAGCTCGGCACCGAGCCCCACACGATCGCGAAGATGTCGGGCATCGGCTGCTCGAGCAAGACGCCGGCGTACTTCGTGAGCGGCGCGCACGGGTTCAACTCGGCGCACGGCCGCATGGCCGCGATCGCGTCCGGCGCCGCCGCCGCCAACCGCGAGCTGCGCCTGATCGGGGTCTCCGGCGACGGTGACTCGCTATCGATCGGCCTCGGCCACCTGTGCCACGCGATCCGTCGCAACGTGAACATGTTGTACATCATCGAGAACAACGGTGTGTACGGGCTCACGAAGGGCCAGTTCTCGGCGTCGGCGGACGTCGGCACCAAGTCCAAGAAGGGTGAAGCGAACGTGATGGCCCCGATCGACCCGGTACAGCTCGCGCTCACGCTCGGCGCCACGTTCGTGGGTCGCAGCTTCTCTGGCGACAAGGCCGAGCTCGTGCCGCTGATCAAGGCGGGCCTCGCGCACGAGGGGTTCGCGATCATCGACGTGATCTCGCCGTGCGTGACGTTCAACGATCACGAAGGCAGCACCAAGAGCTACATGTACACGCGCAAGCACCTCGAGGCGCTCACCCCCATCGACTTCGTGCCCGAAGCGTCCGAGATCACCGCCCCCGAACGCGCCAGCGGCGGCCTCATGGAAGTCACGATGCACGACGGCAGCACGGTCCGCTTCCGCAGCGTCCATGAGGGCTACGACCCGACGAACCGCATCAGCGCGATGTCGTACCTGTACGAGCGTCAGCAGAAGGGCGAGGTCCCGACCGGACTGTTGTACGTCGAGACGGGCCGCCCGCAGATGCACACGATCATGAACTCGATCGACAAGGCGCTCGCAACCCTGCCGTTCGAAGCGCTCAACCCAGGATCGGCCGCGCTCGAAAAGCTCCAGCGGGCGTACCGATAGACGCACCCCTGCCGCCGTGGGTCACGCTCACGGACGGCGGTCTCCGGGCCGCGATCCCGAGCGACCCGGCTGAGCGCTGGGGAGGACTCGTCCTGATCGCCCTGTCGGGGCTGGTCGCGTGGGCGGGCGGCTTCGCAACGTTGTTGGGGCTGCTGGCCATGGTGCTCGGCGTCGGGATGTTTGCGAGCAGCTTTCAGTCCGAGCGTTTCATCGTCGAACATGGGGTCCTGACGCGAGAAAAGGCCAGCCCGCTCGGCAAACGCGCGGACCGGTTCGTCCTCGTCGAGGTCGAGGTCGAGGGCCGCGTCGACGAGGGCCTGCGAGGAGGAACGTCCGGAGCGGTGATGCTGTTGAAGCGCGGAACGCAGACGGTGGTGCTTCAACTGGCGGTGCCGGCCGCGTGGCGTGAAGAGGACCGGCGGCGCGTCTACGCCGACGTCGCGGCCCTCGTGGCCGCGCTCGTAAAGCTCGGAGCGGCCCCGGCCGGATCGACACACAACCCGCTCAGAGGCTGACGCTCACCGGTCGTCGGTGCCGTGCTTCCTGCGCCCCGCGGGGAACGGGATCACCTGCCCGCGTTTTTGCGGCCCCACCGGCGGGTCCGCGACCTCGCGCATCGCCAGGTGCCCGCACAGGTGGCACGCCTCGTGGACCTCGACCCGGCGCCGCGCGTCGGACGAGTCCGGCAGGCGCATACACGGCGTCTCGAGTGTTCGTTGGCGGCACTCCGGGCAGTAGGCGTACCGCGACCGGGCGCCGTGCACGTTGGTGACGGCGTTCGTGCACCGCGGGCAAACGAGGACCTCGTACGTGAGCGGGTCTCCGTCGACTGACGTGCTGACCAGCTCGGTCCCCTGACGGCCGAGCGACACGAGCGGCAAGCCGCACGACGGGCAGTCGCGCTTCTTGCGCATGGACCAGACCACGCCAAGGGTGAGGGCGAGGGCGGCCAGCAGCACGCCGATCAGTCCCAGCACCGACGGGTCGGTCAGCAAAGTCGCTCCTCCGGGGTGGGTCCGACCCCGATGATCGCCTCGAGTTCCGCGATCTCTTTCGGGATGGAACCCGTGAGGACGTCGGGGCCATCCGCGGTGACGAGCACGTCGTCTTCGATGCGGATGCCGCCGAACCCGGCCCATTGGGCGGCGCGGTCCCAGTCGATCGCGTCCGCGAACGTGGCGCGCAGCTTCTTGTCGGCCAGGATCGCAGGCACCACGTAGAAGCCCGGCTCGATCGTGACGACCCAGCCGGCCTCGAGCGGCAGATCGAGGCGCAGGTAGCGCGTGCCGAACAGGTCCGGGCGGCCCTGGCCCTTCGGGTACGCCGGCCGATCGCCGAAGTTCTCGAGGTCGTGCACGTCCATGCCGAGCAGATGCCCGGTTCCGTGCGGGTAGAACACCGCGTGCGCGCCGATCTCGACGGCGGCTTCGGGCGACACGCGCAGCAGCTTCTCGTCGGCGAGGAACTGCGCGAGGACGAGGCAGGAGGCGTCGTGGACGGTGCGGTAGCGCACGCCTGGCCTCGTCAGCGCGATCGAGGTCTTCTGGGCGTCCAACACGGCCTGGTACGCGGCGCGCTGGCGGCCGTCGAACTTGCCGGAGACCGGCCAGGTGCGCGTCACGTCGGCGCCGTAGCCGGTGCGGACCTCGGCCCCGCCGTCGAGCAGCAACAGCCGGCCGTTGTGGAGCTCGGCGTCGTGCGTGCGGGAGTGCAGCACGTCACCCGACTGGGTGAGGATCGTCCCGTAGCCTTCGGTGCAGTCGTGGTAGGTCAGGATCGCCTGGAACAGCGCCGTCAGGTGCTGCTCGTGCCCGCCGGGCCGCGTCCCGCGCATACACGCGACGTGCGCCTTGGCAGTGACCTCGGCCGCGGCGCGGAGCTCGTTGATCTCGCCCTGCGACTTGGGACGGCGCAGCGCGATGATCGCGTCGATCAGGGCGTCGTCGCCGTAATGCTTACCAAACGACAGCGGCTCGCCCGTGATCTCCGTCAGGCGCCGGTTCTTCGACTCGTCGGCGACCGCGATCGTCTGCACGGTGAGGTCGTCGATCGCCACGGGGAGCTCGTCGATCGAGCGCACCGCGTCCACGTGGTAACGCTCCCGCAGCGTATCAAAGCCCTCGACTTCGCCGTGCCACAGGGCGTCATCGTGTTCCGGCGGTACCAGGAACAGCGTGCAGTAGTCGTCCTGCAGCAACATCGCGGCGTCGGGGATCGCGCAGCCTGTGAAGTAAAGGAACGTGCTGTCTTGGCGAAACGGCAGCTTGTTCATGGGGAGATTGCGCGACCGCTCTCCGTTGCCCATGAGCAGGACGGGACCGGGGACGAGCCCGGACAGGCGGCGACGGCGTTCAGCGAAGGTCGTGGCGAGCGTAGGCATAAATACAACGTACACGGGGATGGCCCGACGTGCTACGACCCCGCCCATGCCCAAGAAGCGCGTCCTGTTGCTGCACACTGGCGGCACCCTCGGCATGATCGGCTCGCCGCTCGAACCGGGCCTGTTCTCGCAGGTGCTGGGCGACAAGGTGCCCGAGCTCGCCCAGATCGCCCAGGTGGACACCCGCATCGTCTGCAACCTCGACAGCAGCGATCTTGGGCCCGAGGAGTGGCAGGCGCTCGCGACGACGATCGCGGACTCCCGTACATCGTATGACGGGTTCGTGGTCGTCCACGGCACCGACACGATGGCATACACAGCCTCGGCCCTCGCGTTTGCGCTGCGCGGCCTCGACCGGCCCGTGGTCCTGACGGGGGCGCAGCGGCCTCTCGCAGCGCTGCGAACCGACGCCCGCCGCAACCTGACGGACGCCGTCGAGCTCGCAACCTGCGACATCCCCGAGGTCGGGATCTGTTTTGACGGGCTCCTGCTGCGCGGCTGCCGCGCCGCGAAGTCCGACGCACGCCATTACCGCGCGTTCGAGAGCCCCGGCATCGAGCCGATCGCCAAGCTCGGCTTCGACGTGGACGTGGCGGACCACGTGCGCCGGCCGCGCGAGGCGTTCTCCTGCGATCCGCGGTTCGACGCAGGCATCGCGGTGCTGCACATCACGCCGGGGCTCGACCCGCTCGTGCTGGAGCGCATGCTCGACGACGCCGAGCTCCGCGGACTCGTGCTGATCGCGTTCGGCGTCGGCACCGTGCCCACCGGGCGGCGGCCGATCGCCCCCGTGATCAAGAAGGCCGTCGACCGGGGCGTGGACGTGCTCGTCGCCACGTCGTGGGGCGGTATCGTCGACCTCGGGCTGTACAAGAACAGCCTCCTGCTCCGCGACGCCGGCGCGATCGCGGGCGGCAAGATGCGCGTCGAGGCGGCGGTCGCCAAGCTGATGCACGCGCTCGCGACCGTACCCGACCGCGACGAGCGGCGCCGCTACCTCGAGACGGACGTCGCTGGAGAGCGCGATTGACGCCGCGATGCAGACGACGGGCTCCCCCCTGCGCGGCCTGATCCTCGTCGCGGCGTTCAGGCTCGCGGGCTGCGCCCCCGCGGTCGACACCGCGGCATCGCCCGACACCGACGAGACCGACCCCCGCGACACGGACACCTCGATGCCCGCTGACCCTTCCTTCGACCTGCGCGTGCGCGACCTCGGGTTCGCGTCGACCTACCTTCACCACGATGACGGCGCTGGGTGGACCTCGCTGCCCGGCGACGCCATGGCGCAGGACGGGGCCTGGCAGCGCTACACGCGCGACGTCGATCCGGAGGGGCCCTTCGGTTCGACCTTCACGTTCAACGACGGCGCGAGCACGTGGTACCCCGGCGGCTCGGACAACAACTACCGGGCGAGCGGGCGCGACGTGTGGGTGTCCGACGGGCTCATGTACACGCACGACGTGATCGCCGACGCGCCGCCTGCCGACGAGTTTACCGTGCTCACGATCAACCTTCACACGTACCAGGAAGCGTACGCCGACGCGGCTCTCGACCACGTCGTCGACGTGATCGCAGCGGTCGGCGCGGATCTCGTCGCGCTGCAGGAGTGCGCGCAGTCGAAGGACGCCGTCGTCGTGGAGGATCACCTCGGCGTCGCGCTGAAGTCCGACAACATGGCGCGCCGCATCGCCAAGCGCCTGCAGGAGCGGCACGGCCTCGACTACGCGTTCTACTGGGACTGGCATCACTACGGGTTCGACACGTACGAAGAGGGGCTCGCCGTGATGGCCCCCGCCACGTCCACGATGCGCGCCTACGGCTCGTCCTGGGTGTCGACGAGCGAGTCGGTCTACGACGCCCTCGGCGCGCGAAAGGTCGTGTATGCGACGTTCGACACGCCCCACGGGCCCGTCGTCCTCGCGTCCGCGCACCTCTCCTGGGGAACCGATCAATACGCCCAGATCGACCGCGCGCGCGCCGTGCTCGAGGGACAGATCACGCCCGACGTGCGCGCCGCCTTCGTCGCCGGCGACTTCAACGCCGACTCGCGCAGCGGTGGGTACACCCACATGACGGAAGACGGCCAATACACGGATACGTACGTGGCCGCAAACGGCGGCCTCACCGACAACGGGTTCGATGACCCGACGACCGACGAGGGCACCCGCATCGACTACGTGTTCGCGTACAACGGCACGAGCGAAGGTGCGCCGGCGGCGATCACGTCGCAGCGGGTGTTCTTCGACCTCGGCGGCGCCGGCCACGGGCACGCGAGCCTGCAGCGCGTGTCCGATCATCGCGGCGTCGTCGTAAGGTTCTCGACGGCGCGGTGACGCCTAGTTTGGGTGGAAGCCCCACAGCGCGTACAGCGTGAAGAACCCGATCACGTAGGCCAGAGTCACGTGCCAGCCGTTCTTGACGTAGGCGACGGCGTTCTTGGCTTCGGGAAACGTGTTCGACAGCGCGACGCCGGCGGAGGAGCCGAACCAGATCATCGAGCCGCCGAAGCCGACCGCGTAGGCGAGCATGCCCCAATCATACCCGCCCTGCTTCAGCGCGAGGGCCGTGAGCGGGATGTTGTCGAACCCGGCGGAGAGGAACCCGAGCCCGAGCGACACCTTCCACGAGGCCGTCGGAAGCTCGCTCACCGGCATCATGGATGCGCACAGCACCAGCGACAGCAGAAACACCGCGCCCTTCGCGGCGTCCGGCAGCAGGGTCCAGGTGACGGGGCGCACGGGCGAGGTGGCGAGGATCGCAGCCCACAGCGCGAGGGCGATCCACGGCCCGCTGTCCGACCACTCGGAGAACACCATGTTCACAAGCACATTTGCCGCGACAGCCGCGCCGAGCAGCGCAGCGACGATCCCTACCCGCCCATAGTCGACGTTCGTATCACCGATCTCGTCTTTGCTGATCCGCTGGTACCGATCCTGCTGCACCGACGCGATCGTACCGCAGACGAGCAACGCGGGAACGGCCGCGATGTAGCCGTGCAGTACATCGAGCGGGCTCTTTCCGGCGATCCACATCATGGTCGTGGTGGTGTCACCCACCACCGAGCCGCAGCCGCCAGCATTGGAAGCAGCGACGATGGCCGCGAGGAACCCGATGTGGACGCGCCCTTTGAATACGATGCGGGCGACCGTGCCTCCGATCATCGCCGCCGCGATGTTGTCGAGGAAGCTCGAGATCACGAACACCATGACCAGCAGCGCGAGGCCGCCCGTCCAATTGTCCGGCAGCCAGCGGGGCAGCACGTTTGGGATGTTCGTCTTTTCGAAGTGATCGGCGAGCAACGCGAAGCCGCACAGCAGCCCGAACAGGTTCGCGATCACCACCCACTCGTGCAGGAGGTGGTCGAGCAGGTCGAACCCGAACGCGAGCTTGAATGCCGTTATTACGACGAGGCCCGTCACTGCGACCTGCATCGTATGTTTGTGCAGCAGCGCAACACCGACGAGCACACACGCGAACAGGATGAACGCGATCGGGACGCCCCCGACCCGAGGACCCGCTTCGCCAGCAGTCGAAGACGCCTGGGCGAGATTCGTGAACAGCATCAACAGCACGGTCGCTCCGCAATTGAAGGCTTTCCAGCTATGCCGTAGGGCGCGACATCGCCATCCAACAACTGACGGATGCAGCGGGAAGCCACGTCACGTTGGCGTCCACAACCGCTCCGCGAGGCCCGACGCGCGCTGAACCGGCCGCCGCACCGCGCTCGCGAGCACCTCGGGCTGGGCCAACAGCGTGAGCCGCTTCCGAGCCCGCGTCGCGCCGGTGTACACGAGCTCGCGAGTGAGAATCGGAGATGGCTGGTCGGGCAATACGACGAGGACATCGTCGAACTCTGACCCCTGGCTCTTGTGAATGGTCATCGCGAACACGGTCTCGTGGTCGGGCAGGCGCACGGGCGCGAGGTACTCCACGCCGCCGTCGCTTCCGGGAAAGACGACGATTGGATCGCTGTCGGGCCCGCGCACCACGAGACCGACGTCCCCGTTGAAGCGCCGCACGCCGTAGTCGTTGCGCCGGATCATGACCGGTCGCCCGAGGTACCAGGGGTTGCGGATCGCGGTCAGCAGGCCCTCGTCGCGCAGCCACTCCTCGATCGCCTCGTTCAGCGTTTCCACTCCGAGCGACCCTCGCCGGTGGGCGGCGAGCACCCTGAACCGGTCGAAGCGACCGAGGACGTCACGGTGAAGCGTCGGCAGGTCCTCCCCCGCTCGCAGCCCGCCTTTGAGGCGCTCCAGAGCGCTCCGATAGCCCGCGACTACGAGCCCACGCACGGAGGCTGGCAGGCCGCCGGTCGGGGTCGGGGGGAGCCGTCCGATGTCGCGCCCGACCACGTCGCCGCGGGCGTCCACCACGAGCGAACCGGGACCGGAAGCGGGCCACGTCGGTACCGCGTCGACGGCGCCGCCCTCGTCGCCCGCCAGCGTCGCGGCGGCGAGGCGCGCGATGCCGCTGTCGGGCGCATAACGACGGCTTCGGGTAAGGAACACCACTGCCGCGTGCGGCGCTGGCAAATCGCCCACCCCACAGAGGTCGGCGAGGACGGTGCCCGCTTCGACGCTCGCGAGCTGGTGCCGGTCGCCGAGCAACACCAGCCGGGCGCCGGCCGGCACGGCATCCACGAGCTTGGCCATCAAGGCGACGTCGACCATCGACGCCTCGTCGATCAAGACGACGTCGAACGCAAGCGGACGCTCGGCGTCATGCCGAAACCGGGTCGGGTTCTCGCGGTTGTACCCGAGCAGCCGGTGAATCGTCCACGGCGGCAGATCGCTCAGGAACGAGGCGAGCGCAGCGGGCTCGACGCCTGACGGCAACGCCCGTCGGGCGCGTTCGACGTGGTCGGTCAAGCCCGCGCGAATCGACTCGACGACGCGAGCCGCGGCCTTGCCGGTGGGCGCCGCGACCGCTACCCGCGGCGGCGAGGTGCCGGGCGCCGACGCCGCCCACTGGGCGAACAGCAGGGTCAACACGTTCCGAACGGTCCACGTCTTGCCGGTTCCCGGGCCGCCGGAGATCACGACGGCGCCACGCGTCAACGCAGCGAGCGCCGCCTGACGCTGCAGGTCGACGCTGCCGTCGGGGGGCGCCGCGAACAGCGCATCGAGGCCTCGCGCGAGGAGCGCCGGGTCTCCGACGGTCCGCGACTCCGCGAGCCGTCGTCGGAACGCGTCCCGCAGCACGGTCTCGTAGTGGAAGTACCGATCCGCGTACAGCAAGCCGTCGCGCAGGACGAACGGCGTCGACCCGACCTCGGTCTCGCGCACGAGCGGGCTCACCGCGACACGCGCTCGCCAGGCGTCGCGGTCCGGCGGCAGGGCGAGGCCCGTCAAATCGACGGGTTCGTCGTCGCGACGCTCGGGCACCAGCGCCGCGAGCTCCACGCCGCGCAGATCGACACACACGTGGCCGTGTTGCGGCGCCCGGACAGCGAGGGCAACCGCGAGGAGCACGTCACCGCGTAGTTCTCCCAGCCGAGAGCCGAGCGTTCGCGCCACGTGGGCGTCGATGGCCCCGAGCGCGCCCACCGCAAGGAACGGAGCGAAGTCCGGATCGTTCATGCAACCCTCGCTGGCGTCGGTGCGCCGACAAACGCTCGATCGAGGGCCTCGATCACCTCCTTCGTCGGCCGATCGAAGAAGCTACCGCGGACGAGGTCGCCGTCGCGCGGGGACCCGGCGCCGAGCATCCCGCGGAAGAACAGGTAGTACACGCCGCCGACGTCCCGGTCGTAGTCGTATGCGGCGCCGAGGCGCCAGCGCAGGAAGCGGTGCAGCGCGACGAGGTACAGGTGGTACTGCAGGAAATAGTCGTGCCGCGTGAGCTCTGCGAGCATTCCGTCCTGACCGAACGCGGACGACACGCACGCGCCGCGCGTGTGGAGCTTGTTGCTCTTGTAGTCGACGACGAACCAGCGACGCTCCCCTTCCCCGGCGTGGAACACGAGATCGATGCTCCCGGTCAGGAAGCCCGCGAGGTACAAGCCCTCGAGCCGCTCGAGCGAGGCGAGCCAGTCGGACGGAAGCGTCCCCGGCGACGCGAGTCGAAGCGCCAAGGCGAGGTCTGTGCCCCGCACGGGCTCCTCGAACTCGCCCTGCCGCGCGTGGGCGCTGCCGCCGGCCAGCGGCAGGTCGAACCGCAGCTCGTCGAGGCGCGCCGACCGCGGGACATCGCAGAGCCGAAGCTCCGTGAGCGGGCCTCCGAGGGGCGTGCGAAGCACGTCGAGGAACCCGAGCGTGAGCGGCTCCGTCCAGCGCGCTGCCGCGAATCCGTGCGCCGACAACGCGTCGGAAACAACGGCAGACACACCAACGGTCGCCTCGTCCGACGGAACCCGCGGGTGCGCGAGCTCGAAGTCGAGGCCTTCGAACACCGCGTGCAGCAAGGTCCCCGCGTCGGCTCCGCCGGGGAACACCGCGAGCGGCACCTCGGCTTCGGCAAGCGCGCGGCGACCTCCCCCGTAAAACTCGTCCGCGAGCCCGTCGTCGTCGAACCCTTCCAGGCGGGATTCGATGACCTCGCTCCCCGCGTGACCAGCGGCCCGTACGACGGAGGTGTAGCTGTGGCGCCGCCAATGCGGGTCGAGGGGGCCGCGTCCGAAGCGCCGCACGTCCAGCGTCGGCGGGGTCGCCTCGGGGAGCGACGTCGTCAACCCCATCAGCGGGCCCGCGATCGACACGGCTACGCCGGGCTCTCCGTCGCGGTCCGACTCCCGCGCGAGCGTCAGCAGATCCTGGAGCAGCCCCTCGGGTCCGGCGCCCGCGCGAACCGCGCCCGACGTCAACCGGTCAGGGCCGCTGCCGTGCACGACGGACGCCAGCGGCGACGTGCCGAAGTCCTTGATCGCCCCGGTGTACACGACGGTGCGGTGCCGGGCGCGCGTGAGCGCCACGTACGCGAGGCGGATCCCCTCCTCTTGCGCCTCGCGCGCGGCGCGGGCGACGTTGTCCGACTTGGGCGGACACGAGGCGTCGACGTGTACGTCGAGCACGCGCAGCGTGGGCTCGGCTTCACGGGACACCAGCAACGCGGGGAGGTCGGCCCCGCGGAGCAGCGCGCCGTCCCACAGGTAGGGCACGAACACGACGGGGAATTCGAGCCCCTTTGCCTTGTGCATGGTGAGCACCTTCACCGCGTCCGCGTCGCGATCGAGGCGCAACTCTGCGACGTCGGCGTCGAGGTCCTCGTCGCCGCGCCGCCGCTTCAGCCACGCGAGCAGCGCGCCCACACCGAGGCGCTCTTCGGTTTCGGCGGCGTTGAGCAGCTCCGCCACGTGCAGCAGGTTCGTGACGCGCCGCTCGCCGTCTGCGAGCGCGAGCAGCCGCGAAAGCACGTCCTCGTCGTCCAGAGCGGACCCGAAAGCGCGCATGAAGCCAGCGCCACCGATCCGCTCGCGCCAGCGGGCGAGGCCGCCGAGCCAGCGCTCCCAGTCCGCCACCGCCAAAGGCTCCTTCGCTTCGATGGCGAGCAGCCGCTCGGCCGTCCACCCGAACAGCGCCGTCGACGCCGCGACCCGCGTGAAAGCTCCGCCCGAGGACGTCGTCAACGCCTCGAGCCAGTACTGCACGGCGAGCGCCTCCTCCGACGCGAGCACGCTCATCGCGCCGGTTAGCACCGAAGGCACCCCGACGCTCGTGAGGGCCGCTTGCACCGCCGTCGCCTGGATGCCCTTGCGCACGAGGATCGCGACGTCACCCGGTGCGAGCGGACGCACCGCGTCACCAACCGGGACCGTCCACCCCGCGGAGAGGAGCTCCACGACGTCTTCGGCGACCCGGGCCGGCAGAGCAGCCGCGACCGCGGTCTTCCCGAGCGGAGCGCTGCCGTCGGACCCCACGAGCGACGCGTCGATCCATCGAAGCTGCAGCGGCGACGATGCCGAATCGGTCCACGGCAGCGGCGATGACAGGCCGTCGCGACCGAGCCGCTCTGTCGGTGGCGCAACCGGGAGGTAGTTGAACGACGCCCCAGGGCCGAACAACGCCTCCCGGTTCATCACCGTGTTCAGCGCGTCGAGCAGGCGCTCATCGGAGCGCCAGTTCGTCACCATCGTGAACTGGCGCCGGGCGGCCGAGCGCGCCGCCTCCGCGTAGACGTGTACGTTCGCGCCGCGAAAGCCGTAGATCGCCTGTTTGGGATCGCCGATCAGGTACAGGTGATGGGCGCCGTTCCCGAAGCACGTCGAGAACAACGTCCACTGTTCGGCGTCCGTGTCCTGGAACTCATCGATGAGGGCCGCGTCGAACGCTCCCCCGATCGCGGCGGCCAGCGCTGCACGATCGGCGGGGTCTGCGGTGGGACGAAGCCGGGACGCCAGGCCCCGCAGCAGATCCTGGTAGGTCTGCACGCGGAGGCGCGCCTTTGCGACCTCGAACGCGGCGCGGACGTCACGAACGAAAGCCGCACGCAGGCACGACGCCACGCCATCGACAAAGCGTCCGAGCTGCTCCACGGCGTCGATCGCGGGGTGCGACATCGGAACGTCCGGATCGGCAAGCTGCGCGGACGACGACGCAGGTGAGAGCCACGCGATTACGTCAGGCTGGGGATCGAACCACCGCGGCGATCCGCCGGCCCAAGCCCCGATCGCGTCGGCCCACGCGCGCACCTTGGGCGCGGTGTACGTCCGCTGCTTCGGCTTGAGCGCCCCGCCGCCTCCGCCCTCGATGAACGCGACGACGTCGTCGCCGAGCGAGGGCCACCGCCGCTGGAAGTCCTCGAGAATCGTCTCCCAACCCGCAGGATCGACCCCATCGGCGGCGGGGATCACCTGTGTGTCAGGGTCCGACAGGCCCTTGCGCGCCAGCCCGAGCAGGCCTTCGCGGGTGAAGCCGCAGCGCTGCCGGAGGAACGCCACGCGCTCGGGTTCCGCTGCGTAGAACGTGCGAACGAGCACGTCATCGACGATCTCCTCGACGAGCCGATCGGTGTCCGGCGCAAGCTCGAGGTCGAACGCGACCCGGCTCTCGAACGCGTTCTGCTGGAGCATCCGCTGGCAGAAGCCGTGGATCGTGCTGATCAGCGCCAGATCAAAGCTCTCCACCGCGCGCGAGAGACGCCTGAGCTGCACCGCCCGCACCGCCGGATCCTCGACGCCTCGCGCGTGTAGCAGCGCAAACACCGGATCGTCGGGCGCGGCTTCACCCTCGAGCGCGGCGATCGCGAGCACCAGGCGCGACCGCGTGCGGTCTTCGAGTTCGGCCGTCGCGGCGCGCGTGTAGGTGACGACGAGGATCCGCTCGATGGGGACGCCCGCTTCGGCGACGAGGCGGACGACGAGGTTCGTGATGCCGAACGTCTTTCCCGTGCCCGCGCTGGCCTCGATCAAGGTGACGCCGCGCTCAAGCGGCTCGATCCCGCTCCACGGCCTCATGCAGTCCCCCACGCGGCCATCGCCTTCGCCGTACGTCGCGCGTCAAGGATCGGCCCCCACACGCGACAGGCGAGCGCCGCGAACGACGGGTCGACAACGCCGTCCGTTCGGACAAACGGGACGACGTCGCCGAACGCGTGGTGATGGTAGCGATCGGCGTGTTCGGTGTCTCGCCATACGGCCAGCGCCGCCGCACCGGCGCGCTCCAGGACGGCCCGCATCGGCCCCTCCCAGTCGCCGGCGGCGATAAGGTCCACGTCCCGCGCCTCGCCAGACAGGCCGTCCTTCGCCCCCCACGCGACCTTCGCGAACGCGTGGCTCGACTTCGGGAAGAACTGCAGCGGCCGATCGAGGCCCTCGGCGCGCATCGCGACGAGACCGTCCAACAGGCGCGGATCGCCGAGGCTCTCGAGTCCGATCACGTCATGGTCGGTGCGGCCCTGCTGGTTGACGCTGCCGAATACCACGCGCGCCCTCGCGGACCCGACGCCCGTCTGCGCCTGCAAGGCGAGCAGTCGAATCCACGCGTCGAGGAGCGCACCCGGGGCCTCAGCGCCATACGCGAACGCCACGAGGCCCTCGGTGGTGAGGTCCGAGATCCGTCCGACAAGACGACCTGAGGCGAGTGAAAGGTCGAGGTCCGTGCCAGTCGAGGCCGCCTTCCAGCCCGCGCGGGACGCCTCCGCCTGCATCTCGACCGCGAGCCCGACGATCGCGTCGAAGGTGATCTCCCCGAGCTGCCCAAGCGGGAGCGCCCCTCCGCCGCGCAGGCTCCCGTGAAGGCTAGCAACGTCGTGGCCTTCGCCCCGGTGGTCGAGCACCTGGCGCAGCAGGTCCGCGTGATCGATCCACCCGAGCTCGATCGGCTCGCGATCACCGAGGTGCTCCCCACCGTCCCACGGAAGCGCGAGCCCGATGCGGGACCGCAGGAACCCGCGCAGCGGCTGGCGCCAGAACAGGACCAACTCGTCGACGTTCACCGGATCCGGAACCTTTTCCGCGGGCGCCACCCGGGCGTCCATCGACAGGAACGCTTCGCGATCTGCGCGAGGGCCCATCGCGGCGCGCGCTCCGTTCAACAGGCGCCGATCAAACGTCCAAGGCCCGGCGGTCTTCAGGGCGTCGACAATGAAATTCCGCGCATCAAACGCCTGCAGGGGGTGGTGCGTGGTGAGCTGCTCGGACGGCCGCGGCTCACCGGGCCGCTGGGGCCACGTCCGATCGAGCGCATCGCACAGCTCGCTCACCGGCACCGCGGGGGGCAGCACCTTGTTCGTGCGAGCGTCGTGGCCGGTGAACAGCACGACCAGGTGGTCGCGCGCGGACAAAACGGCTTCGAGCAGCAGGTAGCGATCTTCGTCGCGCACGTCGCGATCTCCGACGCGCACGGGATGCCCCGTGAGATCGAACGCGAGGCGACGACTCTGGCGAGGAAACGAGCCCTCGTCCAGGCCGATCAGGCACACCACGCGGTGCGGCACGGATCGTTCCGGCACCATGCCGCAGAACGACACGGCGCCGCCGGAGCCGTGAACGGACGCGGCCGCCACGTCAAAGCGTCCCTCCACAACCGCGCGGATTCCGCTGACCGCCACGAGCCGCTCCGAGCCGGCGCACGCAGCTTCGTCAGCCAGCGCCGCGAGCTCGTCGCGCACGCGACGCGTCAGCCACGCGCCCCTTCCGCTCGTGCGGGTCAGGTCTGCGACGGCGGCCTCCAGCGAGGTCACCCACGCCCCCGCCGACCGCGGAGCGCGCAGCGACTCGACCTGGGAGAACAGCGCGTCGCAGAACTCGGACAACCCGCCGAGCAGCCGCACGTCCGAGCCCTCGACCGCCTCGAACGGCCTGATCGACGCGACCTGCCGACCGTCATCGCGCATCACGACACCGAGCAACAGGCGATCGAGCCCGAACCGCCAGGTGTTCTGAGAATCCTCTGGCTGATCGTGAGAGGCTCGCTGAGCCGCGTCGGCGCCCCACCGAACGCCGGCGTCGAACGCCCACCCGCGGACGCGCGCGACCTCGTCACCATCGAAGCCGAAACGCGCCGACACCGGCTCGAGCGCCAGCAGATCGAGCACCTCCGACGCCGTCGCGCGCCCGTCCACGAGCCCGAGCACGCGTAGCAGCGCGTCGGCGACGGGGTTCAAGCGCCGCATCGTGAGGTCGACGATCTCGTACGGAACGTGCGGCGTGCCCGAGCGAGGCCACGATCCATCCGCATTCGGCGCCCGCTCGCCGCGATCGAACACCGACGCGAACACCGGTGCGTAGGCGTCGATCTCGGGAGTCATGACCACGACATCGCGCGGCTGTAGCGTGGGGTCGGCCTCGAACAAGCCGAGCAGCACGTCGCGAAGCACCTCCACCTGCCGCACAGCGCCGTGGCAGTCGTGCAGCTGAATCGACCGATCGTGGGGGTCGAAGTCGCGCTCGGCGAAGTCGGCGCGCAGCTGCGGGAGCCCGGCGGCCCGGATGTCCTCCTGGAGCAGATGAAGGGCCGTGTCGTCGGGCGAGCCGTCGCGCGCGACCGTCGCCGAGGGGAAGACCTCGGCACCCAAGCCCACCACCTCGTCGGGGAGCTTCTCGAGGACGCGCTGAAGGTCGCGCGCCACGCGACCCCAGCTGGTAAGGAGCGGGTGGCCCGTGTCCCCGAGATCGGCCGCGTAGGCGTCCGACGGTACCAGCAGATACAGCTCGACGTCCCTTCCCCGGGCGACGTGTGCGAGCCCTTCGAGCCAGCTCAAAGGCACGCTCGATAGCGCGAACACGCGCATCACCGACGCCGCGAGAGGGGCCTCGACCGTCGTGTATTGGAGGGCCAGCCGCTCCGCACGGTGCAGACGCCCTCCGAGGCGGTCGCGCACGCGACGCCACAACAGCGGCTGCCACGCCTGACCGGCGAGGCGCTCGATCCCATCGTTCCCGCCAGCGCTCCACGCGCAGGCCATCTCCGGCCGGTAGGTCACGTAGCGGTCGAACAGGTCGGCCAGCCGGTGCGCGAGGCCGAACCCGCGCGCGTCGATCGCGTCAGCGAACGACCCCTCGGCATCCAGGTACCCCGCGAGGGGCTCGCACCCCGGCGACTCAGCGGCCTGCTGGAGCACGTCCGCCAGGGCCCAAACCAGCACCTCCGGCGACCACGGATCCCGCCCCGTGGTGGGCGACGCAAGGGCAGCGTCCAGAGCAGCCGTCGGGAATGGGAACTCGACGTTCGCGCACACGCCGAGCCGCTCGGCGAGCGCGTGGCGGAGGTAGCGCTCCATGCCCCGGCTCCCGACCACGATCTCGATCGGAGCGAGGGCGTCCACGCCCGGCCGCGCGAGGCCCGCGGCGAGGAACTCGACCAGGACCTCGACGCGGTTGCTGCGGAACAGGTGGATGCCGGACATGCCGTCTCCTAAGGCGCAAACCCAACCTATGCCGCGACGCGGACAGTTGTTGTCCGGACCTCGCTCCCTACTCGACCCCGCCCGTCACGACCTCGATCGTCGAGCCCGCAGGCGACTTCGCGACGCGGACTTGCGAGAAGATCGCCTTCTGCATCGCCTCGACGTGGCTGATCAGCCCCACCGACCGGTGCTGCGAGATCTGGTCGATGAGGTCCATCGCGCGGTTGAGCGTCTCCGCGTCGAGGCTGCCAAAGCCCTCGTCGATGAACAACGTGTCGAGTTGAACACCGCCGTTGAGCGCCTGCACGACGTCCGCGAGGCCAAGCGCGAGCGACAACGACGCGAGGAATTTCTCTCCGCCGGACAATACGTTCACGTCGCGGAGCTGGTTTGACCAGGTATCGAGCACGTCGACGTCGAGCCCCGCATGCGACCGACCATCGCGCTGCTGCGTGCGCAGGCGGAACACATAGCGGCCATCGCTAAGCGACCGCATGCGGCCGTTCGCCTGCCCCAACACGCGCTCGAGCCACCACGTGAGCATCCAGGTCGCGAAGTCGATCTTTGGCGCAACCTCGCCGTTCAGGTGACGCGCGAGGAGCAGCAGCCCGCGACTGTCCGCGAGGAGCGCGTCGCGCTCGGCGTCGAGCTCTGCGATGCGCTTGGACTTCGCGCGCAGGTGGTTCTGGGCCGCCTCGACCTCGCTGCGCTCCCGCGTGGCGACCCGCGCGGCGTCTGCCGCGGTCTGCTCTGCAGCCTCCGCCGCGGCGACGTCGGGCTCGGCCCGACCCGCGATGCCGAGCTCCAATTCGCCGATCTGCGCCGTCAGGGACGAGAGCTCCCGCTCCCACAAGTCCACGCGCTTCTGCAGCGCCTCGAGGTCGCGCGGGAGCACGTCAGCCGCAAACGCAGCCGCGGCCGTATCGAACCCCGCGTCGGCCAGGGCCGCTCGCGCCACGCTCGCGACCGACGTGAGCGTCGCCGTGCGCTCCTCGAGCTGGCCGTTCAACGCGGCCACGTTCGCTGCGGCCGCGACGATGGCGTTTTCCGACGCCACCCAGGCCGCCCTCACCTTGGCGATCGCGTCGGACTCCCGCTGGTTGGCTTTGACCGCCGCGTTCATCGCACCATCCGTCGTCGCGATCTCCGCGTCGACCTCGCCGACCTCACCGAGTCGGGCGGCGGCGTTCACGACCGCCCCCGAGGCCCGCGCGAGCGCCTCGAACGCCGCCCGCGCTGCGTCGGCAGCCAGCTCGGCCGCCGACTTCGCCTTTGCAAGGGCGGAGTTTCGCGCAGGACGCTCTGCGAGGACCACTGCACGAACGCCATCTTCGCGCTCGAGGGGCTCCAGGACCGACCGCGCGGCGTCCAACGCCGAGGTCCAGGCCGACGGATCGGCGTACCCCGCCCTCAGCAGCCGATCAGAAGCCTCGCGGGCTGCCGCACGCTCGGCCTCGAAGCCCGCGTCGACCTTCGCGACGAGCTCGGACTGCGTGTCGCGCAGGTCGCGCGCCGTCTTGGCGATCTTCTCGCACTTCTTCCGCAACGCGAGCGCGTCCCCGCCACCTGCGTCGCCGCTGCGCGGGCTCGGATGCTCAAGCCCTCCACAGACGGGGCACGCTTCGCCGTCGCGCAACGTGGCGGCCAGGAGCAGCGCGGCGTCCGCCTCCACCCGAGCGACGGCAGCTGCGAGCTCGTTGTCGGCCTCGATCAGCTCGCCTCCGAGCGCCTCCAGCCGGGCGCGCTTGGAGCGTCGTTCGGATTGCAGGGCCGGCTCGCGGGACCCCGACCACAGGGCGACGGCGCTCGCATCCTGCTCGACGAGCCGACAGGCCGCGAGCGCTCCTCGTGCCTCCAACAAGGCGGGCCCCGCGGCCTCGCGCGTCACCGCGAGCGAATCGAGCTCCGCCACGGACGCCTGCGCCTTCGCCACCAGCGCCGTCACCGTCGCCGCGGAAGCAGCCGCGGTCGCTGCCTTCGTCGTGTTTGCGCGCTCCTCGACCCGCGCCTTGGCGAGCTCGCGCAGGTCGACGAGCCGGCTCTTCAGCGCCTCAACGACCTGGGTCGCGTCGCGCAGCGCGGTGTCCCTCGCCGGTAGTCCGGCCTGTGCAGGTTCAAGTTCTTGCCGGCCTGCGAGAGCGAGGGCGTGGGCCGTTCGCGCCTCACCGAGCTGGGTCTCGAGGCGCTGAAGTTCGCCACGAAGCGTGGCCTCAGCCTTCACCGCCGGCAGCGCCGACGCCGCGTCGCGACCGACCTTCAGCCTTCGCTTCGCGCCCTCGTGCTCGCCGCGTCCCGCCTCGTGCGCGTCGCGTCGGGCCACGCGCTCCCGGTGCTTGCTGAACAGGCCCGCAAGCGAGCGTGCCTCCTCCGACACGCGCACCGCTTCGTTTTGCTCGCCAAGGCGCGACACCTCGATTGCGCGAAGGTCCACGAGCCTCGAAGACAGCGCCTCGTCCTGCGCACCGAACGTCGCGGGATCGAAGTCGCGCCTCGCCTCCTTCGCGCGCGCGTCGATCTCGTCGACCTGCCCGCGAATCCCGCTGGCTTCGTCCTTGGCGAGCTTGGCTACGAGCTCGTGGCGTCGCACCGGGAACAATGTCTTCAGGAGCTTGGCGCGGTCCGCGGACTTCATCGCGAGGAATTGCTGGAACTCCCCTTGCGGCAACACCAGGATCTTCGAAAAATCCTCGAACTTCAAAACGAGCAGCTCGTGCAGCTTGTCGGCGATCTCGTCGGGCGCCACGAGCTCGGGCGCGCCAGGTCCCGTCAGCCGCTGCAGCTTGACGTACGAATCCCAGTCGATCGTCCCGGTCCGCTTGCGCCGCACGAATTTGTACGGCGACCGCTCCACCTCCCAGCGCGCGCCGTTCACCTCGAACACGAACCGCACGACGGTGGAGTCCTCGGCGCCCGCCAGCTGGCTGCGCAGGCCACTTCCCGCAGACCTCGACCCGAGGCCGCGCCCGTACAATGCGTACGCCATCGCGTCGAACAGGGTCGTCTTGCCCGCACCCGTCTCACCCGTGATGAGGAAGACCTTGTCCAGGCGATCAAAGCGGACCGTCTGTCCGACAGCGTACTGGCCGAACCAGCGCAGCTCGAGCTCGATGGGTCTCATTCGTTCGCCTCTTCGGGCAGGCGACCGTGGAGGTCACGGAACCAGCGCAACAGCTCTTCCGGGGGCACGTCACCGGTCGGGAACTGCCGGTCGAAGTCGGAGAAATCCGCCTCCAGATCCCGCGTGCCGTCGCCACCCGCGCTCACCGTCGCGAGCGCAGCACCCGCAGGAACCAACGCGTTGTGAAAGCTGAGGATTCGCTTCCAACGGGCGCGCAGCTGTTCGAGGGGGTTCCCCACATCGACGGGAGGCGAGAGAGTCAGCTCGACGTACGCCTCGACGCGATCGTCAAATTGCGGGTCTGAGAGCAGCTCCTGCAACGAGGCGGTGATTCGATGCATTCCGCGCAGGCAGGCAAGCGGGTGCACGACACACCGGTGCGGTTGGCCGGGCGCGACCTCCACCGCAAACATCGACTTTTCGTGCGAGGCCTCGGAGAAGCTGTAGCGCGCGAGCGAGCCCGAATACCGCGCGTTGCCAGCGACGACCTGCGGACGGTGGAGGTGACCGAGCGCCACGTAGTCGAACCCCTCGAATACCGCCGCGTCGATCTGCGTGGCCGTACCGATCAGACCGCGCTCTGAATCCGAAACCAGCCCATCGCGCACAAAGCAGTGCGCAACGAGCACCTGCGCTTTCGTGTTGTCCCACCGAGCGCGGATTCGACGCAGCCCCTCTTCCATCGCCCCGACCTGGCTCGGGGTCGCTTCGCCGAGCGCTCCGGGGAGCAGAAACGGCAACGCCCACACCTCGGCCTCAACCCCGTCGCGCCCCGTCACCGCGATCGGCTCGTCGATTCGTTGGGTGTCTCCGCGGAGGTACACCTGCTGTTTGTCGAGCAGGGCCGCGGTCCACGCGAGTCGGGGTCCGTTGTCGTGGTTCCCAGCGATCATCACGATCGGGAGCGTCGGCGCGAACGCCCGCACCTCGCCGAGCCAGGCACCGAGCATCCGAACGGCGTCTCCCGAGGGCGTCGTGCGATCAAAGACGTCCCCGGCGATCACGACAAGATCGTAGGGCTCGCGCGCGAGGTGTTCCTTCACCTGCTGCAGCGCGAACAGCTGGTCCTCGTGGAGCACCTCGCCGCCGAGGGACTTGCCGAGATGCCAGTCGGACGTGTGAAGGATCTTCAACGCACCTTCCCTTCCGTATCGGAAACGCGCGCACTGAACGTCGGTACTTCGGGCCGGGGGGCCGCAGGGCGCACCTTCGTCGCGCGCTCCTGCAGGTATTCGCGAAGCACCTCGTACAGCGTGTCCGTCGCGACCTTCGCCGGGATGCCGAGCAACGTCGCGACCTCGAGCAGGAAGGTACGCTCGGCCTCGGACACGTCACCGTCCGCGCAAACCACGTGCACGATCGCGGTGTACAGCTCGAAGCGCTCCTCACCCGCGTTTTCGCGCAACCAGACGCAGGTATCGATCAGCAGCAGTTCAGCGGCGTCCGTGGAGGTGATGCGATCGAGCATGTCCTCGGGGTCAGCGGTGAGCGGCAGCAGCATCTCGACGAGCAGCGCGCGCTGATCCGCGCTCGGCTCGCCAGCGTCCGCGTACACGCCGAGCAGCCCGGCCGCGATCAAGAAATCGCGGGCGTGGATCTCGTTCGGTTCCGTGACCTGCAGCTCCATGAGCTGCGCGACCTCAGCGACGGCGGCGTCGAGCGCGCCCCGATGGCTCGCGTCGAGGTCGCGACCACCCGCTTCCGAGAACAGCTGCAACGCGCGCACACGGACGGGCGTGATCGGGTGGCTGAACCGCGCGAGCAGCTCGGAGCGCGGCATGTTTTGAAGCTCGGCGAGCTGCTCGAGGAACGCCGCGATGTCGAACCGCAGGTGCTCGGGACCGAGCCCCGCGGTGAGCTTGAAGAACACGGACACGGCGGTGTCCAGGTGCTGGCCCGCCGCCAGAAAGCCCACCCGATCGACCGAGAGCTCAGCGAGGCGCGTGAACGACTCGAGCCGACGGTACAGCAGCGCGGGCATCGTCGTCATGCCCTCTTCGTCCGCCAACACCTGATGCACCAACTGCGCGCGGCAGTGCCCGAACGCGATGTGTCCGAGCTCGTGCCCGAATACGAACCTCAGCTCATCATCCGTCATGCGCTCGACCGCGCCGCTCGTGAGCGCCACGGCGTGCGGCCTCCCGTCGGCCGGGGCGTGAAACGCTGACGCGTTGATGTCCGCGTCTCCGATGACGAACAGGTCGACGGGCTCCGTGAACCCGAGCGTCGTCCGCACCTCGTCGAAGAGGCTGTACAACCGCGGCGCCACCAGCGGCGTGAGGCGGATGTGCGTGCCGAGGATCACGTCGTGCAGCGACCGTGCGCCGCCCGACTCTTCGAAGTGCGCGATCAGGTCTTCGAGCCCGAACCTCTCGAACAGGCCTTCCAACAGCCTGCGCTCGGGCTCGAATCGAACCGCGTGCATCACGCTCGGCGGCCCATCCACCGCAGACGCAACCTCGGGAGCGGCTTCCCCAGCTTCCTCGCCGCCGAGGGCCTCGGCCGCTGCGTGGACCTTGGCGAACGGAGAGCCGTGGGGCGTCCGACGGGCAGCCTCGATCGCGCTTCGGACCTTCTCGAACGCCATGGCTACCAATCCCCGGTGTTGGACATCGACTTCCAAGGCTCGCTCGGCGGCAGCGCCTCGCCGGCCTGCAGCAGCTCGACGCTGTGCCCGTCGGGCGATTTGATGAACGCCATCCTCCCATCGCGCGGGGGCCTCAGCACCGTCACGCCAGCCGCCTGAAGGCGCGCGCACGTCGCGTAGATGTCCGGGACCTCGTACGCGAGATGCCCGAAGAACCGCCCCGTCGGGTACGGCTCGGTCTGATCCCAATTGTGCGTGAGCTCGATGGTGGCGTCATCACCATCGGCGCCGGTCCCCAGGAACACGAGCGTGTACCGACCCTGCTCGGCGTCGCGGCGCCGGAGGACCCGAAGCCCGAGGTTGTCAACGAAGAACGCCAGGGCCGCGTCAAGGTCCCGAACCCGCAACATCGTGTGGAGGTAGCGCATGCGGGAAACGTATCACCGATGGCGCGCCCCTACGGTGCCTTGGCCCGCAGCACCTTGCCCACGCGACGGATCGTGACGGCCGGTTCGCTGATCGGCAGAACGGCGCCCCACGCGTAATAGTCGCTGCTACCGTAATTGAGCAGCGTGTTGTACGTCTCATCCGCCTCGGCAAGCACCTGCCGGGCGCGCGTCAACTCGCCGCCCTTCAGGTGGGCAAGGTCCACCCCGTCGAGCCACCTGGCGTAGGCTCCGAGCGCGTACCACGTCGAAAACGACCGCGTCAGCCACGCCACCGACTCGGGCGACTGGCTGTCGGGCAGCGAGCGGTAGAACAATACGTCGTCGTAGTCGTTCCCGACGAACAGGCGCCCACCGTTGGAACGCAGGAACCTCGCGTACGCGAGCAGCCCGTCCTTTGAAGCCGACTTCGCGAGGCCACCACCGACGCGCCAAAGGGCCGCGCGCTCGACATCGACCGGCTCGAGCAACGTCGCGCCGGCGTTCCAATCGCCATTTGCAGCGAATTGACGGCTCGCGACCGTCATGCGCGCCTCCCATCGAATCGCGCGATCGGGATCATCGACGAGCGCGGTAGCGACCTTCTCCGGCGCAGCGATGCGGATCATGTAGCGCACAGCATCCGGATCGAGGCCGGGCGTCCGGATCGCGTCGATCCATTCGCCGCGATCGATCCGCAACCTCGCCCGCAGCGGGGCCACCATCGGGTCCTCCGGCAGGAGCAACGCGAGCTGCTTTTCAGCGTCCTCCGCGCGCCCGTCCGTCATCACCGCCGCGAGTCGCAACTTCGCCCACGTCTCGGTCGGTGCCGCAGGCGTCGCCGGGAACGCGCTCGGCAAGGCCGTCCCGCTCGCCTTGCGATCACGGTACGCGAGGAGCAACAGCCGCTCCTGCGCGACGAGCGACGTCGGGGAAGCCGCATCCGCTTCGGTCTTCCGCCACAACGCGTCCCACTCCTTTCCCGTCAATGGGCGGGCCTCCGCGTTTCCGAGCGCGACCTCGAGCGGGATCGCGAGGGGGTCCAGCTTGGCGCTCGTGACCCCCTGAAGCGTCAGGAAGCGCATCTCAGCCGCAACGCGGGCCGGGTGGCGCGGGTACATCTCCAGCAACAGCGCCCACGACGCGTCCGCGTCCTCCTCGAGGTACA
Source organism: Pseudomonadota bacterium (assembly GCA_947505245.1). Lineage (GTDB taxonomy): Bacteria > Myxococcota_A > UBA796 > UBA796 > SYKL01. The sequence goes on from CANNIZ010000016.1 coordinate 53,561, forward strand.
ACAGGCGCAGCTGCTTCAACCGCACGTAGTCGGCGAGCGGATGCGTCGGGTAGTCGCGCAGCCACGCGTCAACCTGGCTCTTCAGGGCTCCAAAGCCCTTGGGCGCCCCGGCGCGAAGCTCCTCGCGACTCCAACCGTTCGGGATGTCGGTTCTCAGATGCTCGCGCAGCGCGAGCCAGCGCATCGATGCTGCGCGCGGGCTCTTCGCGTCGACCCTCCCGATCTGTCCGCTGTCGCCGAGCGCGCGCACGGGAGCCACCGCAGCCAGGGCCGCCGGCAGGCCCGCCGTCGGCGCCGACGTGCTCGCGAACCACGCCGCGACCGCCTCCTTCGGCGTCTTCCCGAGCGTGGGCCGCACCTCGATGAACTCGACCGCGAGCCGCAGCTCCTCGCCGAACGGCTCCGCCTGCTCGGTCGGAAGATCCATCACCGCTTCCACGATGTCGCGGGCGGCCTTGTCGGCGGCGTCGAGATCACCGCGGGTGAGCGAATCGTGAAACGACTTCGCCGCGACCTCCGGATGCACCTCGACCGTCGGGAAGGCGTACAGGAAGCGCGTCACCGGAGCCGGCGACCACTCCCAATTGTCGTCGGATTGGTAAAGCCAGGTATCGACGTGGACCTCGACCGGCTCGAGCGCCTGCGTCAGGTTGGCCGAATCCGGGCCTCCACACGGGAAGGCCGCTACGGGCCACAGCAAGGCGAGCGACAGGAGGGCACGCTTCATTTGGAATCTCCGAGCAGATCGAGGTAGGGGCGGCCGGCAGGAAAGACCCACACGGACTCGCAGCGGGGGGCAGGACAGGCTTCGTCGAGGTGCGCGAACCACGCGCGGTGCGCGGTGGGGTGCAGTCCGGTGCGCTCGAACGCGCCGACGCCGAGCCGATATCGCAGCCCGGCCTGCTCCGCGAGCCGACCCACCGACGCCGCGTCGCCGACGTCGTCTCCGGTATCGAACACCTGCAGCACATGCCCCTCGATCAGGTCGCGAAACAGCGAACCATAAGCGGGCTCGCGCACGTGCGCGACGAGGCTTGTCACCCACACATGTTCGTTGGCCAGTGACCCGGTTCGCAGCTTCGCGAGCACCCCGGCCCATCGGGCGAGCCGCCTCACCGGCGCGTCGTAGTCGAGTTGAACTTCGACGACCGACACCGGCCGCGTATGGATGAGCGTCAACACGCGCCCGAGCGCGCCGTCGAGGCCAGCAGCGATCGCGTCGTCGGAGAGCTCGTCCCAGCTTTGATTCACGTCGTCGTCGAGCCGCACCACCACGGCGAGTGGCCCTTCGACCACCGTCGGCGAGAGCCCGAGCTCATTGGTGAACGCCCCGTTCGCGTACCTCACCGTGGCCACGTGGACGCCAGCGACCACGTCCGGACGCGCCGCGCGCACCTCCTCGAGCCGTACCACGTCGTCGTCCGTCCACACCCATTGGCCCACCGCCTCAGGGGCGTGAGCGCTCGGGGCCGCGCACGCGACCAGCCACCCAATCATTCCAACCGTCAATGAACCCCCGTGGTGCATTACCTGCGCCGCATTGTGGCATCATCCCGGCCCATTGAGAGGAACCCATGTCCACGTACTGGCAGGACCTTAAGCTCGCGATCGTCGCGAAGCTGCTCGGGACCATGCCCCTGAGCACGCTCGAAGATCTGAAGCGCGGCTCGCAAAAGGGCCCCACGGCCGCGCGCAAGAACCTCACCCACAAAGCGCGGGGGAGGCTCGTGTTGATCGAGTCCAGCCTTACAGGTGCTCCACAGCCGCTTCGACACATGCTCGTCGAGCTGTGGGACCGCGACCTCGGCAGCCCGGACGACTTCCTCGGGGACGCCTACACCGACGCGGACGGCCGCTTCGAGATCGCGTACGACCCGGCCGACGCAGGTCTTGGCGACACGCCAGATCTCGACCTCCGCGTCGTCGATGTCACCGAGCACCGCGACCGCACCCACAAGCTCGTAGAAGAGCGCAAGCTGATCCACGTCGTCACCGGACCCGACGACTGCACCGTCGTGGACTTCGACTTCGGCGACTGTCCAGTGCCGTGGTGGCCCTACTCGCTCGACTCTCCGTTCGCGCGCGTCGCGTCCGGAGACGGCGTGGCTGAGAACCTGCCCGAGGACTTCGGGGCCGCGCGCAAGTCCGCGGGCTTCAAGTCCATCGCCGACATGTCGAGCATCCGGATGCGCCACCTGACGACGCTCGCGATCCGGAACGTGTCGATCGATCAAATCATGGGCGACTACCCAACCAACCTCACGCGCGAGCTCGCAAAGACCGAGCCCGGCCGGACGGACTCCGACGAGTGGCTGTGCGAACGCGTCATGAACGGGTTCTTCCCCTGTCTGTTTCGCAAGCGCACCGACGGGACGATGTACGTCGCGCTCGAATTCGGCGCCCTCGAGACCGACGACAAACACGTAAAGCTGGACACGATCGCGGACTTCGACATCCGCGACGACAAGCTGCGAATCCTGCGAATCCACGTCAACGACCCCGCTGGCAAACGCAGCGCCGTCTATGCCCCCGGCGACCCGCAGTGGCTCGCCGCCAAGCGCGTCTTCCGCACGAACTACACCGCCTTCGGGCAGGTCATCGCGCACCTCGGGCGCGGCCACATCAACATCGAGCAGTACGCGGTCGCAGGGTTCCGCCAGCTGCGCGCGTCACCCGTTGCGAAGCTGCTGATCCCCCACCTCCGCGAGGTGGTGGTGATCAACCACCGCGCCTCCACGAGCCTGCTCGGCGAAGACGGCTTCGTTGTGATGGGCAGCGCGTTGACCGCAAAGTCGGTCGTGGATGCGCTGGCGCTGGGTGTCTCGAGCGCCGACTGGGCCCACTGGCAGCCGCGCCTCGCCGTGACGCCGCAGCACCGCTTCGCGCGGGTCGGATCGTTGTATTGGGAGACGCTCGGTCGCTGGGTCGATTCGTTCTTCACAAAGAACGACGTCGCGATCCGAGAGAACTGGCGTGAGATCCACGCGTTCTCCGACGAGCTCGTGCAACATTCGTTGCCGTTCGTGCGCACCAAGGGGGCGGGTGATCCGTGGTACGACGACCGCGAGCACCGCGAATTGGACACCTTGCGCGTGACCCTGGCGGGCGTCCAGAAGGCCGTCAGCGCCGTGACCCGCTCGGACACGGCCGACGACGAAGGCATCGCGAACCTGAAGCAGCTGTGCAAATATGTGCTGTACCACGCGACGTTCTTCCACACCTGGGCGAACGACGAGCAGTGGAACGACGGCGGTGACCCACGCTACAGCAGCCTCGGCCTGTCCGGCGACGTGCTCGCCAACCCCGGTATCGACCCGGTCACGCCCTACGAGGCGACCACCCAATTGTACTTTGCGTACTACCTTTCACACACACGCTACGGCATGCTCGTCCGCAACGAAGACGGCGACGTCGACGAGGCGTTCGTCGAATTGCTGAAATCCGAACGCAAGGCCTACGAAGCGCTCGGATACGATATTGACGGCATGCGCGCGCGCATCAACATCTGAGCGGCGGGTTCACGGGACCTGGGCCGCCAGCAGCGGCCGCGTGGCCCGCCACAACGCCGCCCCCGCGGCGTCCGCGACCGTCCGGACCAACACCTGTTGATGCGGCGACAGCCCCAGCTCGTCGCGACAGGTGACCGTCATCACGCCGAGCAGCTCGGCCCCCATTCGCAGCGGCACGAGCCACACGCTCGGCGCATAGTCATTCGGAGGCGGCCGTTCGACGAACTCCCCTCGCCCGAGCGACGCGAGTTCCTCCGGGGGCACGTCCGCGAGACCGCGCTGCGGATGCCAGGCCACGAGCGTCGCCCGCGCGTCGAACGCGGCCCGCGCGAACCGATCGAGGCACCAGCTCACGTCTTCGACGCGGTACGCGTCCGACAACGCGTCGACCGTCTCCTGCACGACCTCGTCCGCGTGTACGCGCGACGGGAAGAACGCCGTGTCCACGAACATCACGATGCGGGCGTGCTGGGTGACGGCGAGCAGGATCCCCGGCAACATCACGATCACCGGCTCGGCGAGCGGCGGCCCGATCGTCGACACGTCAAAGCCAAACGCTTCACCAATGCGCGGCACCACGAGCGCGACCACGAACGCGACACCGCTCACCGTCATCGCAGAGGTCAGCGCGATCGCCGCGCGACGAAGCCCGTCCATCACCTCGACATGGGTGCCGAGTCGCGTGCCGAGGACGAGCCCGAACGGCAGCATCACGCTCGCAGCCCGCAACCCCACCACCCCGTGAAGGTCCAGCACAATCTCGGGCAACGGCATCGCCATCAGCGCGAGCGCGATGTTCTGGACGAGGTAACCGCCCACCACCCACGAAAACGCTCGGCGCGCGGCGCCCCCTTTGAGCCCCCTGCGCTCGCGGGCCATCCACAGGATGACGAGCAGCGCAACAGCATTCTGGGCGAGAGCACGGACGCCAGAAGGCAGTCCCAGCGCCTTGCCGAGCCCCGGCCACAACAGCACGCCACCCACGACCATCCAGGTCACCGCGAGGCCGGTCGCTACCCAGGACGACGCGCGTCCACGCGGCAACACCACCGACGCGGTCGCGAGCATTGCGACGCAAACCATCGCAGAGGCCGTAAACGCCCACTGCCCGAGCACCGACGGATGCGACGGCATGAGCGCGAGCACCACCGTTTCGAGGACAACCCCACCCGCGAACGCGCGCGCGAGCGGGTAGGAACGGCCGACGAGGAACAACAGCCAGGCCGCGTACAGTTGGAGCCCGACCTGACACGCGGCGGCGAACAAGCGGATGCCGAGCATCACGAGCTCAGCGCGCTTGTTGCCAGCGGCCGTCAGCGCGCGCGTCAACGTGTCGGCGCGGTAGACGACGTCTCGCGTCGACTCGACCTCCTCGCTCTCGATCCGCCATTCGTGCCGCGAGCCTGCGGGGCCGCGCGCAAGCGCCATGCGGTCGTGAACGGCGAGCGACGCGAGGTCCTGCCCGTCGATCGCGAGCACCGTCGCGCCGGCCATTCCGCTCTGAATACATTCGAGGTTCGTGCTCTTTCGCACGACCAGGCCGCGCGCGTCCTCGGAGACGTCACACGGCGACTCCTCCTGGAATTGCTGACGGAACCAAAGGGGTCCGTTGATCGCAAGCGCGACGAGCCCCAACGCCACGCACGCGCCGAAAACGGCGGTCGCCAACGGGCCTCGGACGTCGCTCACGTGAGCTCCAAGCGGGCCGGCGCAACCCGAAGAAACCGCGCCACGACGAGCAGTCCAAGGCTCACCAGTTGCCCGACCGCCACCAACAGAGACACGTGCCCGATCAGGAAGGCCCAGAACAACGTCGCAAGGAACAGCGCTCCGGACGACAACACGAGCGCGCGCCGGGCGCGCCCGACCAGCGCCCCCTGCCGTTTTCGCGTCTCGGAGAGCCACACGGGAACCACCTTCCGGGGGAGTTTCTCGGGGATCGCCCCAGGCGCGAGTCCGAGGCGCCGAAGCTTCACGTCATCCGCCCGAACCGCCTCGAGCGCCTCCATCGTCGCGTTGTATCCGAGGGCGATCAGCTCAGGCATCGCCTCGAACTCGACGATGCCGTACGGCCGTACGTCGGGGTCGATTCGCAGGTCGGGCACCGCCTGGTGACCGCGCGCGGCGGACGAAAGCGTCATTGTGTGCACCACGATCGCGCCGATGTTTGGCGCCTTGCGAGGACTCAGCATCGGGTGCAGCAGCGACAACAGCACTTCGCGGTTGTTCGGCAGGTCGACGACGTCATCGCCAAGCAGGTTCGACTTCGGCGGGCTCACATTCACGAGAATTGTGGCGCCACGGTGCAACTGCTTCATCACCGCGACGGGCGTGTTGTCGACCACGCCACCGTCCACCAATACCCGACCGCGGTCCACGAGGGGCGGCAACACGCCCGGCAGCGCCGTCGTCGCTCGCACACCCTTCCAAACGCGACCGCGACGATGCACGACCATCTCGCCGCGCTCGATGTCACACGACACCGCAAACCACGGGAGCCAAAGGTCCTCGACGTCCGCCTCGCCGTTCAGGAACCGCGCGAGCCCGTCGATCGCGTCCTTTCGAATCATGGACGAATACGGAAGATCGTATTGTTGGAACGGGGCGAGCCCGACGAAACCGTCCCAGAACCGCTGCGTCATCTCGCGGACGCTCACCTCGGTGGCGACGAGCGCACCGACGCCCGCGCCTGCGCTCGTACCTCCGACCAGGTCGATCGGGACGCCGACCTCCATCAACGCCTGAATCGCGCCGAGGTGGGCCCCGCCGCGCGCGCCGCCGCCGCCGAGCACGAGCCCCACGGCGCGGTCCGTGACGAGGCGGGCGAGCCGCGCCATGTGGACGTCGTCGCCGATGCACACGTGGTACACGCGCTGCACGTGCGGCCGCCACGCGAGCCAGTCCGCCGTGCCGGTCGGGCGGTCCTTGCTGTTCGGGTGCACAAGGATCAGGATCGTCTCGACGGACGCGGTGCTCACGTTCTGCGCGACGAAGCGCTCCACCTCGCCGGGCTCGAGCGCCGGTCCCGCGTTCGCGAGCACGAAGATGCGGTCCGCCTGCCGCAAACACCGCCAGGTCCAAGGCGTCGCGGTGTTGTCGCTCTCGAGCAGCACGTACCGGTGGGTCCGCTCCTGCTCCAAGCACCACCGCGCGAAGCTCCGGTCGATCTCGTCCCACTCGTCGATGTCGTCGTGTTTCGCGCCCGGACCCGCGACCGATTCGACCTCATCCGCCGCGATGTACTCCACCGTGTCGATGCGCGCGATCGCCTCGCCGAGTCGCTTCGCGAACGCCGCCAACGGCGCCGTGGGGTCGGCGGGGACGACGGCGAGCACCTCGGCGCTCGGCCGGAACACGCTCTCCCCGCGCTCGAACGCGACGTGCCGGAGCAGCGATCGCGCGAGGTTCTTCCATAGGCGCGGGTGTTGATCCGCGAGGGCGCGAAACACCTCGAGCGACACCACCCCAACTTCGGTGTCCTGCGCGGCGCCGACGCGGTGATCGTGCGTGCCGTCGCCCTGCACCTCGACGTCACCCAACACCGCCCCGACGGGCAGGTCCTCGATCACGGGCCTGCGACCGGTCGCCTCGTCGGGCTCGTCGAACACGCGCAGGCGTCCGTGCAGCACGAACCACAGCGCCGAACATTGATCCCCGGACTCGACGAGCACCGTTCCGCCCGGCGCGTACTGCCACGACAGCGCGGCGATCAACGCGTCACGACCCTCGGACTCGAGGCCCTCGAACATACGCGAAGCGGCGACCATCGCTTCAACGTCCGCAGGTGGCGGCGCCGTCTTGCTCGGCGCGAGGACGCCGATCGTGGTGGGCCTGCGGCTCAAAAGCAGATCGACCGGATCAAGTTGTCGAGCGGCACCAACGCCTTGCCTTCCGCCGACAACCGGGCGTCCAGCGCGCCGAGATCCGCGGCAAACTGCTTGCCGGCGCCCTCCGCGGCGCTGCCCGCGGGGAAGCCGTACGCCTCGGACGAGGTCGCCAGGCGAAGATCGAGGCCCGTGGTGGGAGGACGGTAGTCCCCGAAGTTGTTGATGAACGCGAGGAACCGGTACCGATCGTAGGCGCTCGCGCCTTTCGCGAGATCCTCGATCGACGTCGCGACCTCGCTCGTGCCGTACCGACGCCCCCACGCGACGTACGTGAGATGGTCGGCCGCGTGCGCGACGCCCATGTGCCACACGATCATCGCGAGGGCCCGCTGCATCGGGATCGTCGCGAACCCCGGGTACCAGGGCTCGACCGTGGCCGCCCACGCCGCGTACGCGTCGGCTTCGAGTTCGGGCATCAGCCGACCCACGAACGCGTCGATCACCTCGAAGTACGCGACGAGGTAGTCGAAGTACGCCAATCGACGATCCAGCCGCTCGGGCAACGTGAAGTGGTCCGCCGAGCGATGGTACCTGCCCGCCTCCTCCATCAGCGCCTTGCGCATGTCCGGCGCGGTGATCGGCAACGCGTACCAGGGCACCATGCGTTTGCCGGACGCGGGCGAATTGTCCACTGAGCGCTGAATCCACAGCCCCGCGTGGTTGTGGCGATTTGTGAACCGCGTGTGGGGCGCGAGCAGTCGGTACACGTTCGTGTCCCGCGGCAACGACGCGTGCACCGTGGCCGCCACGACGTCCGGCAGCCAGAAATGCGACCACGCGTGGCCCTCAGCCGGCACCCACACCGACACCATGCCGATCAGCTTTCGTTTTGCGCCCAGCCACAACGCGTCGCCCGGCCGGTGTACCCGCCCCTGCGCGTCGTGGAGCTCAAATCGACCGGACGGGACATCGAAAACGAACTTTGTGATGTCGAACCGGTCGGCGTTGAACCAGCGGCCGTTCCGAATGCTCGCGCAGTCCAACACCCAGGCATCATCGGCGTCCGTGCGGTGGATCAGGAACGCGACCGGCGACGACATGAAGTCCCGGGCCAGATCCGCGTCGGAAACCGCTTCGGCCGTATTCTCACCGGTGACGGCCCGCGCTGCTTCCCAACAGGAATCCAACGCGAGGACCGCGACGTAGGCCGCGCTGCGGTGCTCGAGGTAGTCCAGCTCGACGGGAGGATCGATCTTCGTCGCTGTCGGCAGATCCGCCGTGGTCGGGTCGCGGCCGAGCATCTGCGGGACCTCCGGCGCGGTCTGGGCAGCCGCCAACGCCTTGCGCAGGCCCGAGCCGAACAACACGTGAATCGGCAGGAAGGCAGGGAGCAGGGCTGAATAGACGACGGAAGTGGCAAGACTCAAGCGCGACTCCTCCGACGCGCGTTGTACCGCACTCCGCGGCCATCCGTCAAAGGGCCTAGGACGGCGGCGGCGTGAACAGCCACGTGAAACCGAACGTGGTGCCCGTCTGGAGCGACATGCCCTTGCACAGCATGCTGTCCGGCTCGGCCACGCAGTCCGCCTGTAGCTTCAGCAGGGGGTCCCGCGTCACCACGAGGCTCTCTTTGAGCGTGAACCGCGGGCTCAACTTGAGCTCAAGCCCGAAGGTGTTTCGGACCACAGCCTCGGTCTCCACCGCGTCGATGATCGATCCCTGCTTGGGCGTGAGCGTCGGCAGGAACTCGCCCGTATCCTTTACTTTGAGGACGCCCTTCTCGTACCCGATGCGAACGCGGAACGACGCCTGACCGCGCGAGATGTCGCACGACGCGCCAGCGGGGAGCGTGGTGCCCTCGCAGTCACCGCCGTCCGTCAATACGAGCGCGCGGTAGTTCCAGATCGGCGCCACGCTCGCATCAAACAGGAATCCCTTGCTGCCGTCGAGGATGTCGACCTTGGCTCCGAACGGCGCCACCTCGAGGTCCGCGAGCAGGTTGGACACCGGGTTGCGCTCGATGTCCCCAAACAGGAACACGGTGAGGTTCGGAAACAAGTCATTGTAGTCGAGCCCGAACTTCAGGTTCGAGTACTGGTTCGTCAATTCGCCCTTCGACTTGCCGACCTGGTACAGGGCTGAAAATCGCACCTCGAGCGGGTCCTTGTCGTACGTGCCGGGCTTCGGCTTGCGCGCGATATTGAACCCGACCTTGATGTCCGACGTGGTCACATCCGAATTGGACCCATAGCCGGCGTCCACGCCAAAGCTGATGCCGGCCGGGATGAACGGCGCCACCGGCGGCGGCGCGCGATCCCCGACCACGCGGTCGACCAGGACCCCGCTCTCGTCGCGCGTCTCGATCGTGGCCGGGGTTCCGTAGGCGTCCCACGTCCAAGCCGTCGTCAGCGTCTTCTTACCCTCCACGACGACGCGCGTTGAAGGGTTCCCACCCGTCCACGTCCACGTCTCCCGTCGCGACTCGACGCCATCGGTCAACACGACCTCCGACAGCACGTGCGTGTCCGCGTCGAACGTCCGCGTCGTCACGGTTGTGTGGCCGGCGGCGACCGCGGTCTCGGACACGATGTTCCCAGCGTCATCGTACGTGTACGTGGTCTCCTCTGAAAGCACGCCACCTTCGAGGACGAGGCGGCGAACCACGCGACCGGCGGTGTCGAAAACCTCGCGCTGCTCCCGAGGTCCCATCGGCGCAGCGACCGCGGGCGCCGCGACGGCGGGAGCCGCGTCGGGGGTCGCTGGTTCCGCCACCGGCGGCGGAGAGAGCGCAGGCACGTCGTCCGACGCGCTCACAAGAAACAGCGGAATCACGGAATTACCTCCTCATCAAATACGAACTCGACGCGCCGATTCGTCTTCTGTCCATCAGCGGTCTCGTTTCCAACCACAGGTCGCGTATCGCCAAAGCCCTGCGCCGTCAGCCAGTCGACTGGCACACCCTTCCTCACCAGGTACGTGCGAACCGCGTCTGCGCGCTGTTGCGACAACGTCAGGTTTTGCACGGGATTGCCTTGATTGTCGGTGTGGCCTTCGATGTGAATCGGGTGGAATTTGCCCGAGATGATCGCCGCCGCGAGATCGTCAAGGACCAGCAGCGAGGCGGCGGCGATGGTCGCCTTTCCCGAATCAAAGTTGATTCGGCCGGTCTGCAGGCGATCGGCCTGCACCTTGACGTCGCTGCGCGGCATGACGGACGCGACCTGGACGGGCTCGCCCTTCACGACCGTAAGCGTCTGGACCTGCGGCAGGTAGCCCTCGGCTTCGACGCGGATCTCGAACGTCCCGCCGCCGACCGGGAGCGGCTGGCCAGGCACGAGCTCCACAGTGCCCTCGGGTGAACAATACGCCGGCCCGGACAGGAACGTCACCTTCGCGCCCTTCAACGGCTGCCCCGCGTCATCGCGGAGGTCAAACGCCACCGGGGTCTCGCGCACCGCTTCCATGACGATCTGCACGGCCGCGGCTTCCTTGCCGGTGACGACCTCCTGCTTTGCGCGCAGGCAATCCCCCTGCTCGGCCGAGATCGTCCACGGCTCCTTGCCGGAGAAGCGCGGGTCGATCACGCGCGCGCGGCTCTCGCCGCCGTAATCGAACTCAGAGCCCTGTGGGCCCGCGACGTGCACAACTGCGCCGTCGACGGGCTTTCCGTCGGGTCCGACCATCGTGAACGTGACGTGCGGCACGTCCTTCTCGATCACCGCGTCCGACGCGGGGTCCGACTTCGCGTCCTCGACGAGGAAGTGAATCGCCGCCCATTGAATCTGGAGGTCGGGGCTCTCGAGCGCCTTGGCGACCGCCGCCTTGCCAGCCTCGGGGTAGGCCTCCGCGAGGGCCCACACGGCCTTTCGCTGCATATACCCCTGCATCGCCGGGTCGGGCGTCGCGAACAGCGTCTCGAGTTCGGCCTGAACCTCAGGCGTCGGAGGAAGCGACGCGAGGCCCGTCACGGCGTTCCCGCGACGGCTCGCCGGCAGATCGGGATCGTTCGCGATCTCCACCAATGCAGCCTGAAGCTCCGTCGCCGGTGCGACGCTCTGCAAATCGGCGACCGTCGCCGGGTCTTCGTAGGCGCTCAGCAATTCGAGGATGAGCTCGCGCGTGGTGGGCGGAGGGACGGGACCGAGGCGCATCGCAAACGAGACACCAAACGAGAAATTGTGCGACGGCTGCGGCGCCGGGCCGAACCGCGACGAGATCGAGTCGGCGAGGTCCACCCGCACCTTCGCGCGGTCCCCGTAGCGATACTTTGCGCCGAGGCCCACGCGCCAGGCGGCGTCCGTGTCGCTGCCGAGCGCCGAAGATGACTCGCCGAGGTATTCGGCGCCGACACCGACGAACGGCTGGAACCGAGCGCGCGGGTTCCCGAGCCACGGGCCCCCGACGAACTGCAGCCCGAAGCCGTGGACGAGGGCTGCGCTGGACGTATCGAGCGTCACGCCCGTGCCCAGGTGGAAGTTCGCCTCGGCTCCAGCGAACGCGAGCGCGTACACGCCGAAGCGGCCAGAGACGCCCGCTGTCGGGCTGATCGCCTCGTGCAGGTTGGCCTGATCGTACAATTCGTGGTTCGGCGACAGGACGACGGTCTCAGCGCCGACCGACGCCTCCCCTTCGAACGACCGCGCGTAGGACGCCACCGTAAACAATGCGAGTTGCGTGAGCATGATCTACTCCGCCGCCACGGAGTTTCGGAGCAGCCACGCCTGTTCCGGCGACAGCGGGCGATCGACATCCTTCTTCAACGTCCACCACATGACGTTGTTGGCACCGCCCGATTCGAGGCACTCGTGGCTGCTCAGAATGCCGTTCACGTTCGGGTCCACGGTGCATTGTGGGGTGTCACCCATGGGGTCGAACTTCCCGCCGCGCTTCTCGGTGGTGTGGTACAGGCCCGCGTAGTGCGCGAGCTCGTGCGTCAGGATCTTTGCGACATCCGCCGGAAACGACATCAAATCGATCGCTCCGACCACCAGCCCGGACTTGGACGTGCCCGGCAGACCCGCGAGCCCCGGAGGGCCAGCCGACATTCCGAGCACCGTCGAGCCACCCGCCGACGAATTGCTGATCTCCTGGACGAGGAACACCGAGATCACCCGCTTGGTGGGCGGCGCAGACTGCCGCAACAGCGCATTGAACTCCGACATGTCGTCGTCGGACATGTCGAGCACGGTGTACTTCGCGACGTCTCCCGGAAAGTCGCGGTAACCGACCTCGACCGTGATCCCGGCCTGACCGAGCTCCTTTCGCATCGTCTTCACGAATTCCTGAAACTGCTCGTGCGTGGCCGCCGTGCTCGCGTCGAGCCCGCCGAGGCCGACGAATACGAACTCGATCCCGATCTTCGCAGTCTCGCCGGCCGGGCTCGAGCGCAGGATCGCGCCGCAATCGGCCCCGCCGCTGTTCCCTTCGGACATCATGTAGCTGATCTTCCACGTCCCAGGAGCGAACTCCTGGCGCGGCGTGATCGGGTACACGAACGCGGACGTGTCGTCGACGTAGCCGGCGCGGATCTCGTATTTTTCCGGCTCGTCGCCGTTGTACAGCGTCTTTCCGCTCGGATCGACGACCTGGTAGGGCGCCCCCAGCGCGGTGTCGCCGTAGTTCCCGCAATACGCCACCATCGACGTCGTGCCCGACGGGATGGCGATCTCGAGCAGCGGTGTGGAGCCCCCGTCCGCCGGCAAGTCGTGGTGCCCAAGGTCGATGTAGACCAGGTCGGCGTCATCCGGAAAGTCTGCGCCCACGAGGAGCGTTGCAGCGGCGACCATGGTCGCAATCGAGAACCTACGCTTCACGACGAACCCTCCGACGTCCGAACATCACCGAAACAAACGCGAACGCGCTCGCCCCCACTCCACCCACACCTGACCCCGGCGCACACCGGCACCGCGCGCCGTCGTACGGGTCGACGACCGACGTGTCTTCGACGGGGTCGTCGATCACGATCGTGACGCGCCCGATCACGGTCTCCGTCCCGTTGCTGACGCTGTACGTGAACCGGTCGACACCCGCCGTCTGACCGCTCGGCTCGTACGAAAACGAACCTTGCGGGGTGAGCGCGAGGACGCCATTTGCGGGCTCGGTCTCGACCGTCGCCACGAGGTTCTCGCCGAAATCGTTGGCGAGGACGCCGGTGGCGACGTCCACCGTCAACGTCTCGCCACTACGAACCGTGTAAAGGTCATCTTCGGCGCCGATGGAGACCGGCACCTCGACACCCACGGACAACGTCACCGTGGCGGACAACAGGTCATCATCATCGGCCCATTCGTATTCGAACCAGTCAGGCCCGAAGTATTCAGGATCGTCGCATTTGTACGAGAACCCACCGTCCTCCGCCAACGTCACCGTCCCGTGCTGGGGAACGGCGCTGACAGCGATCGTCCCACCGACGATCGTGTCGTTCGCCAGCACACCCTCGGCGGCGGCGATCAGCAACTCGACGTCCGCCTCAGCCGCGTACGGGCCATCGGACACAATCGCTACCGGCGGGTCGGTGTCGTCGCAAAGCGCGTCTGCGTCCCAGTTCCCAGAGCTGTCGTCACCGAGGCATTGATCGCGATCGTCGCAAAATCCGTCCGCGTCGGCGTCTCCCTTCGAGTCATCGCCAAGGCAGGGATCGATGTCGCCGCACTCGCCGTCGGCGTCGACGTCGCCAGTCGCGTCGTCGCCGGTGCACAGGTCGCGGTCGTCACAAGTGCCGTCCGTGTCCACGTCCCCCACCAGGTCGTCCCCGGCGCACTTGTCGACGTCGCCGCAGAAGCCGTCGCCGTCGAGGTCACGCGTCGCGTCGTCGCCCGCGCACAGGTCGCGGTCGTCACACACCAGATCGAGATCGGAGTCCCCGGTTGCGTCGTCACCGACGCAGAGGTCGAGGTCCGTACACACGCCGTCTTTGTCGGCATCTCCGGTCAGGTCCACGCCCAAACACTTGTCGCGATCGCCGCACAGACCGTCGTTGTCGGCATCGCCGCTAGCATCGTCGCCAAGGCACAAATCGAGGTCATTGCAGACCCCGTCCTTGTCCGAGTCGCCTGTGGTGTTGACCCCGCGACACTTGTCCAATGCGTCGGGGATTCCGTCTCCGTCGACATCGCTGACGACGTCCAGGTACGGGTGCATGACGTTCGGCGGCTCGACCGTGAGCCAGCGGGTCAGCGGCGCGGTCGGGATCGCGTTGCCGGCAAGGTACACGTCCGCCGGCTGCACGGGGGCATCACCCATGTTCCAGTAGTTGTCGTTGATGTCGGCGGTTCCGACGTTGTAGCCACCGGACGAATACTGGCCCCGATTGGCGCCCGAGGTGTTGTTCTTGAACACGTTGTTCTGGAACGTCGCCGCGTCCTGCACGTAGGTCGCCCGGACAGCCCCGCCCCAGTCTCCCGCGTCGTTGCCCTCGAACCACGAGTTCGTCACGTTCACCGACAGCGCGTAGAACAGCAAAGCGCCGCCGCTGACGGCGGAGTCGTTGTCGTAGAACGCTACGCGATCGATGACGAGGTGCCCCTCGCCCTCTGTACCGGCATACATGCCGGCCGCGGTGTCCCCGCCTCCGGCGTAGAGGGTGACGTTCTGAAGCGTGAAGTCGCCGCTCACGACGTCGATAAGGCGGAACGTATGGTCGCCTTCGATGCGGCCGCCGCCGCCGTCGATGGTCACCGGACCAGTGACGAGGAGCCGACCGGTGAGCGTATGCACGCAAAGCGGCGCGAACGTGTAGCTGCCCGGAGCGACAGCGCCGCTCGCCGGCAGCCCGCCGCAGGTCCCCGCCAAGGCCGCAGGAGCGGCCAACAACGCGAGCGTAATCATTTGCGCCTCCGCAGCCCGAGCAAGCCAAGGGCGACGAACAGGAGCTCCTGACCGCCTCCCCCGCCGCCGCTCGGCGCACAAAGACCGCCCTGATCGTCGACGAAGTCGGGCGGAAGATCGTTGGGGTTGATGGGATCGATGGGATCGGGCGGCGGGCCGATCAGCTGCACCTGCACGGGCTCGGACGCGACGCCGTCGGTGAGGCTGACGACGCGGTACGTGAACACGTCCTCACCCGGGAAGTCGTCGTCCGGCGTGTACGTGAACCCGCCGTCGGCAGCGAGGTCGAGGGTGCCCTTGGACGGTTGGTCTTCGAGCTCGGCCGTGACGTCGCCGCCCTCGGGATCAAGGTCGTTGACGAGCACACCGTCCCCGGCCTCCACCGCGAGATCGACGCCGGCTTCTACGCCATAGAGGTCCGCGCGCCCCACCGGCGCGTCCCGGACGGGCACCACCTCGATCGACACGAGCGAGCGACTCGTGTCGCCGTTCTTGTCGGTGACCTCGACGATGAACAGGTCATCTCCGAAGAAGTCGGGGTCCGGCTGGTAGGTGAACGAGCCATCTACCTCGACGCTCGCGGTTCCGTGAGCAGCCGGGCTCGCGAGCGCCGCCGTCAGGCCCTTGCCAGCGTCGTTGGTCAACACCCCATCCGTCGCGTCAACGATGAGCTCGGTGTCCTCGTCGGTCGAATACGCGTCGGGCAGCGCGTTCAGCGCGCCGTCCGGGTCGACGATCGGGTCTTCCCCTGCGTCCACCTCGGCCTTGTCGGTCTTGCCGTCACCGTCGGTGTCTTCGTTGGTCGGATCGGTGTGGTGGACGGTGACCTCGACGAGATCGTCGAGCCCGTCGCCATCGGTGTCCGTCAGCAGCGGGTCCGAGCCGAGCGCGAGCTCCTCGGCGGTACCAAACCCATCACCGTCGTCGTCCGCGTCGCGCGCGTCGATCACTCCGTCCTTGTCGGTGTCGAGCGGCGCTTTCACGTCCGCTCCAACCTCGTCAAGGTCGAGCAGGCCGTCGCCATCGGTGTCGGCCCGATCCGGCGCGAGCCCGAGCAGGTTCTCGGTCACGTCGTCGATGCCGTCCTGATCGGTGTCAGGCGAAGACGGGTCCCCGCCGTTCTTCACCTCTACCCCGTCGGACACACCGTCGCCGTCGCTGTCGCCGTTCGTCGGGTCGGTGCCGAGATCGACCTCGTCCTTGTCGTTCAGCCCATCACCGTCGGAGTCGACGTTGTTCGGGTTCGTGCCGAGCGCGACCTCGATGCCATCGGGCACGCCGTCCTGATCGCTGTCCAGGCTGTTGGGATCCGAGCCGAGCTTGACCTCATCCAAGTCGGACAGCCCGTCGTTGTCGGAGTCGGGGTTCAACAGATCGGTTCCTTCGATGACCTCGTCGCCGTCCGCGAGCCCGTCGCCGTCCGAGTCCGGGTCGAGCGGATTGGACCCGAGGGTGAATTCGTCGCCGTCGGTCACCCCGTCGCTGTCGCTGTCCTGCGCCAGCGGGTCGGTGCCGTCCTTCACTTCGTCGCCGTCGAGCACCCCGTCCGCGTCTGAATCCTGGTTGTCCACCGCCGTGCCCAGAGTCACCTCGACGCCGTCGTCGAGCCCGTCACCGTCGGTGTCCGCCTTCAACGGGTCGCCGCCGACCGAAGCCTCCACGCCGTCCTTCACCCCGTCGCCGTCGGTGTCCGCGCTGAGCGGATCGGTATGGGACGTGGTCACCTCGAAGTTGTCGGTGAGGCCGTCTTTGTCGGTGTCCGGGACGAGCGGATCGGTGTGGTACGTCGTGTACTCCTGGAAGTCGGTCAAGCCGTCCTTGTCGGTGTCGGCGTCCGTCAACAGCGTACCGATGGTGCGCTCGATCGCGTCTTCGAGACCATCGTTATCCGAGTCGGTGTCGTTTGGATCGCCACCGAGCTTGACCTCGTCGCCGTCGCTCAGGCCGTCGTTGTCGGAGTCGCTGTCGAGTGGATCCGCGTTGTACGTCAGCTCGTCGCCGTCGAGCAGGCCGTCGTTGTCGGCGTCCGAATCAAGCGGCGGCAGACCGAGGTCGACCTCTGCCTTGTCGCTGAGCCCGTCGTTGTCCGAGTCGGGGTCGGCGAGGTCCGTGCCCAAGGTGTACTCGTCGAAGTCATCGAGCCCGTCACCGTCGCTGTCCACGAGCAACGGGTCACCGCCGAGCGTGAGCTCGAGCCCGTCTTCCACACCGTCATTGTCGCTGTCCTTGTCGTTCGGCCCGGTGCCGAGCGCCACCTCTTGCGCGTCGCCGACGCCGTCGCCATCGCTGTCGGGATTGGTGGGCGAGATGCCGTTGTCCACCTCGAACTTGTCGTCGAGCCCGTCGCCGTCGCTATCCTTGCTGTCGAGTTTCGTACCGAGGCCCACCTCGACGAGATCGCCGAGGCCGTCCCCGTCCGTGTCACCAAGGTTCGGGTTGCCCTTGTTCAGCGACTCGGCCTTGTCATCGAGGCCGTCGTTGTCCGAGTCGGTGTCGAGCGGGCTCGACCCGAACGTCCCCTCGAACACGTCGGTGAGGCCGTCGTTGTCGTCATCTGCGTCGCACACATCGCCCTGCGAGTCACCGTCGAAGTTCTTCTGATCCGCGTTCGCCACGAACGGACAGTTGTCGGCCGTGTCGAGCAGCGCGTCCTCGTCGCTGTCCAGCTTCGGAACGAGCGCGCCGATCTCGGCGCAGGTGAGCGCGCCGGCGTACAGGCGCGATTCCTCGATGTGCGCGTCGATCTCGCCCCAGCGATTTGCGTCACCGATCGTAAGGCGCGGGCCGAACAACGCTTCGATCTCGGGCGGGGTCCACTCGGCCATGTTGCCGCTGGTATACAGGCGCTCCTGAACGCCGTTGCGGCACTCGGCGATGCTGACGTTCCCCCCACCGACGTCGTCGTAGGCGATGGCGACCTGGACCATCGTTCCGGCCGACTCGCTCGTGGTGAACGGCTGGTTGCCTCGCCAGCCGTTCGAGCTGCCGACCTGGAATGCGCTGCCCTGGTTCTCCGCCCAGATGATTCCGTCGAAATTGTCGTACGTTCGCGCATCGATCGTGAGGGGCGACCCGGTGCGGATGTTCAGACTGTCGAGCGTGACCCAGGCCACGAGCGTCTTGCTCCGGAGCTTGTTGCCGTTGAAGTTGAGCGCATTTGCCCAGGTCGTACTGTCGTTCAGGTCGAGTTGACCGTTCTTCGCCTGCGCTCCGCCGTGCAGCGTGAGCGGATCCCAATGGCCCGTGAGATCGAGCAGCTCTTCACCCGGCTCGAACGTCCACTGGCCGATCAGGTTGGCGCCGACGGTCTTGTCGCAGGCGTCGCCGTACAGGTCTTTGTCCGCGTCGGCCTGGGTCGGGTTCGCGTCGATCGGGCAGTTGTCGACCAGATCGCTAAAGCCATCCCCGTCGTCATCGGCGTCACACGCGTCGCCGACCGTGTCAGCGTCGATATCCGCCTGCGAGTCGTTCACGATCAGCGGGCAGTTGTCGGTCGCATCGAGCACGGCGTCGCCGTCGTCGTTCAGATCGCAGGCGTCGCCCACCTTGTCGCCGTCGGTGTCCGTCTGCGCTGGGTTGCTGTCGAGCGGACAGTTGTCCGATACGTCCGCGATCGAGTCGCCGTCGTCGTCGGAATCGCACAGGTCACCGCGCGCGTCCTTGTCCACGTCGGCTTGATCGACGTTGTCGATCAGCGGGCAATTGTCGCCGCCATCAAGCAGCCCGTCCCCGTCGTCGTCCGGATCACATCGGTCGTTCAACCCGTCCACGTCGGAGTCAGGGCCCGCGTCCGCGCAATACTGCACGCTGATCGCGTCGACGCTCGGGCTGTTCCCCCCGCCGCCGGTCAGGTTGAAGCGGTAGTAGAAATTCGACCCGCTCCAACCGAGCGCCGTGAGGTCCACGCTGTTCGTGCCCGCCGACACCGCTGTGGAGCCGCCGAGCACACCGCCCGCGCTGTACCAGGTGGCGCCGTTCTGGCTGAACTGCACCGTCGCCGACGTGCTCGCCGGGAACGTCGCGGACGTGATCACGAACCGGTCGATCGCCTCCACGTTGCTGACGGCGCCGAGCAGGTTCGTCGACTTCGCGACGCCCGAAGTCGTGGGCGCAAGCGAGCCTGTGTTCGGCGATGGGACCGTAACGCCCGACAAGATCGAATAGCGGAGCGCGATGCGCCCGTCGCCGCCGGCTCCCGCGTCCCGCTGGCCGCCGCCGCCCCCTCCAGCCCCGCCGAGGCCCGTCACCCGGAACGAGCCGACATCGAGCGAGACGGCCTGGAGCAGCAGCGAGCCGCCCGCACCGCCGCCACCGGAGCCCGACTCCCCGGCCGGGTTCTGGTTCTGCCCGTTGCCGCCGCTCGCGTTGATCGTGCCCGTGCCCGTGACCGTGACCGTACCCGCGAACAGCGCGACGACACCGCCGCCTGCGCCGCCGACCGTCGACTCGTCGGGGTTGTCACCGTCTACGCCGCCGCCACCGCCACCGCCGCCGAAGAACAGTCGCATCAGGTCGGCGTCGCCGTACGCCGAGCCGCCAACCGCCTGGTTGAGGCCGAAGTACCAGTCCACCGGGTTGTACCCACCACACGAGAGCGTGAACCAACCGCCAAACCCGCCCGCGCTGCCGTAGCCGCCGCCGCCGCCGCCCGCGCCGGAATGGCACAGCTCGGCGTCCCCGCCGCCACCGCCGCCGAAGCCGTCCGCATCGAACCAGGAGTGCTGCGCGCTGTTGGACTTTCGCGCGGTCTCGCCGACGAATCCACCGCCCCAACCAAAGCCCTGGGAGTACATCGTGGCCGAACCGCGGTAACCACGCCCGCTCAGATCGATGGCTCCCGCGATCGTCGCAGAGCCGCT
The DNA here is from genome assembly GCA_947505245.1 of Pseudomonadota bacterium. Classification (GTDB taxonomy): domain Bacteria; phylum Myxococcota_A; class UBA796; order UBA796; genus SYKL01. Next base: position 73,583 of record CANNIZ010000016.1, read on the forward strand.
CACCCGCGCGAACAGGGCTCCGCCGACACTGCCGTCCCAGGCGTTCACCGTAAGCACGGCGCCGCCCGGCACCGACATCGACGTGTAGTTCGGCACGCGCTGCATCCGCACGACGTGCCCGTTCTCGTAGGCGTTGGCGAGGCCGGTCTGGAGCGTGATCGTGGAGCCGACGACGCTTTGGACGCGTACGGTCTCCCACCGCCCGAGGTTGGTGGCCGTCGCCCCTGCGCCCTGGTGCGCGTCCCACAACACGACCTCGTCCCCTGCGGCGAAGCCGGACCCCGACGCGACCGTGAGCACGGTCTCGGAGACCGCGAGGCCCGGCGACGTGACCCGCGTCTCGATCGCGTCGGCGGTGGGCCTGCCCGAACACGACTGCGTGCTCAGGTTCACCGTTCCGGACACGCTGCACGCGCCGTCCGCGCCGGAGCCCACGTTGACGATGCCCCCCAGGCGCAGCAGGCCGCCGTTCACGAGGTACCCGGTCGAGATGACGGTATCGATCTTGGAGGTGTCCAGGTACGGATCGGTGAGGGACGACGGTCCGACCAGCGTATCGAAGGTCACGCCCCACACCCCGTTGCTGGCGTGTGCCGGGTCGTCGGTCCCCGACAGCGTGAACTGGTCGCCCGGCTGCGCGCCGATCACATCGAAGAAGTAGAAGTCGCCGTCAAGATCGTGATCGACGCTCGCGATCAGGCCGCTGTCTCCCGCGCCAGCGCCGGCCGTCTGGCGCAGCCGGAGTTGCGCGGGCGTGACCCCGTAGGCGCCTTCGTGATCGGTCGGCACGCCGACCCGGAAGCTCGACGTCTGCGTGACGTTGATCACGACGAAATCGCCGCTCGTACCGACGCGATAGACCACGCCCGAGCGCACGTCTGGCACGGTGACGCCGGACCCGGGGGCGTTGTCGAAGCAAAGGTACAGCGGTGCCAGCACGCCTGGCGTGCCGCACCCGGCCGGGGCGGTAAAAACCACGGTGCCTGGCGCCGTCGCCACCGTGGCGAACGACGGGTTCGACTGCTGCTGCGTGAGCGTGCCGCCGTAGAGGGCCCAGCCGGCGCTGCCATAGACGTTGTCCGCATCCGCGTCGAGCGGTTTGACGTACGCCGTGGAGCGCCACCGGTCTGCGATTCCCGTATCCACACCCGCGTAGCTGACCGTTGCCGCGTCGGCGCGGGGCGCGAACAGACCCGCCAGGCCAAGGCCCGCCAACCGCAACGGGGTGCGACTTGGCAGGAAGGACGTACGAAGGGACGAAGAGCGCATGACAACCTCAACCGCGTCAAAACGCGAATCGGCGCAGCATACGATGCTTGACGGACAGACGCGGAAAAAATCTTCCGCCCGTCGCAGGCCTCTCGTCGGAGCGCCGCGACGGGCTAGACTTCGGCCGTCGTGGGAGGTTCGTTGGTCTCGTGGTTCGTGTTGGGCGCGTGGCTGGCCTCCGTCGCACGCGCAGACCCACCGCTCGGAGCCAACGTGGAAGACCCACGCGCGCTCGGAGAGCTCGCCGCGAGGACGCTGGCCGAGGGCCGCCCCGAAGACGCTCGCGGATTGTTCGCCCGCATGCTTGATCACGAGGAGGTGAGCAACTACATCCAGATCAAGGGCACGCTGCGACAGGCCGTCATCCAGGAGCGCATGGGCGACCTCGAAGGCGCCTCTGCGCTGTATCGGCAGGCGATGAACGAGGACGTGCTCCGCACGGTCCAGGTGCTCCGAATCGTGAGCGAGCACCCCGACAACGAAGCGCTCGTCCAGGAGGCCTACGCGCACGTCCGCGACCTCGCCGCCAAGGCGAAGGCCGGCGAAGAAGCGGTAATCTACATCACGACCAAGGGCGAGAAGCGGATGCTCGAGGTGATGACCACCGAGCAGCTCCTCGCGATGGCGAAAGCCGGCAAACAGGCGCTGTATTGTTACATCGAAGACCTCGACCTCTCAAAGGTCGACCTGCCCGATTCGATCGAGATGTCGCGCTGCGTGATCGGCCGTATCTACGCCCCGAACCGGTCGTTCGAAAAGCTCATGTTGCGCGGCTTCGTCCTCGGCGACGCCGACTTCGGCAAGGTGTGGGTCGGCGAGGTCAACAAGTCCGAGACCGTGCCCGGTTCGAAGTTCAAGGACCTCCTGCTGCGCGAGACCGTCTTCCTCGGGCGGGCGAACTTCGATGGCGTGCGGGTTGAGGGCGGGCGGGCGTATTTTCCGATGTCCGTGTTCGAAGGCACCGCGCAGTTCAAGGGCGTCGAGTTCGGGGGCGTGACGGACTTCCGCTTCGCCTCGTTCAGCCAGGGCGCGAACTTCGCGCACACCCGGCTCCACGCGCCCGTGTACTTCGGCGGCTCCCGCTACCACGCGGACACGGTCTTCACGAACCTTTACAGCGAGCGCACCGTCTACTTCAACGACGCCGTGTTCGAGGGAAAGGTCACCTTCGACGACTGCGAGTGGATGCGCGACGCGACGTTCGAGAACGCGCGATTCCAAGGCGCCACGGACTTCGACACGACCAAGGTCTCCGGCACGCTCAACCTTTCGCGCGCCGTGTTCGACGCCCCGGTCGCGATCAAGAACCTTCACATGGGAGACCTGCACGCGTTCGGCGTGTGGTTCAAGGACGACGCGTGGTTCACCGACTCGGTCGTGGACGGCCGCGCGCAGTTCTCGCTCGATGACGTCACCCGCCGCGCCTACGGCGACCGCCTGTCCGAGTTGCTCGCGCAATACCGCAGCTATCAGGGCGACGAAGACGCTGATCAGCCGCTCGTCACGACCACGTCCTACGGTGTGATGAGCCCGCAGGACCTCACCGCCCGGTTCGACGCGAACATCAGCTTCGCGAACTCGGAGTTCCGCGGCTACACCGTGTTCGAGGGCGTCACGTTCGGCACCGAGGGGAAGACGCACGACGCGAGCTTCGTCAACGCGCAGTTCCTCGGCGAGACGCACTTCGAGCGATCCCACTGGTGGAGCCTCGCAGACTTCAGCACGATCTTCGGGCCCGAGGTGTCGTTCAACGAGGCGCGGTTCGAGCGCGCGCTCATCCTGGATGACGTGAACATCCAAGGGCGGCTCTCGCTTTCGGACGCGACGTTCGCCGACGACGCCGACCTGTCGTTTTATTCGACGGAGATCCGCAGCTTCGCTATCGATCCAGGCCAGGTGAACGGAACGAACGGCGAGCCCCATCGCCTGTTCTACGAGCGCTGCGCGACCGGCCGACCCTTCGATCGAGACGACGTTCGCATCCAGCGAATGGAACGTGAAGGCAAGCTCGGCGACGACGACCTGGCGATCGCGTGCTTCGCGAACCTCCACGACGAATTGATCGCGCTCAAGGGAACCTACGAAGACGGCGCGATGGTGGAAGACGCGGACACGGCCTACTGGTGGATGCGGCACTACGCCACGCGCGAGAAGCTGTGGTACGGCGGCGCGCTCACCAAGGTCTGGGCCGTCGCTGGCGAAATCCTGGTGTTCGAATGGATCTTCGGGTGGGGCGTGCGCCTCGGCAACATCGGCATCGCGGCGGTCGCGTTCGCAGCCTTGTTCGCCGTGCTCTATCGCATGATCTGCCCCGACTCCGTCATCGAACTCAACGGTGAGCCCACGAAGATCCGCGACATCCCGTGGCCCAGCCTGATGATCCTTTCGGCGCAGTCAATGCTGTCGATGAACATCGGGTGGGATCTTGCAGAAGAGTCCGACCCGCGCTTCCGGGTCCTCGTCACGATCGAGGTGTGGGTCGGCGTGTTGCTCGTCACGTTCCTTGTCGCCGCATACACCCGAATGATCCTAGCCTAAACCGGGTTCGGCTCGTCGGGCCGCTCGGCCTCGGCCTGTTGCTCGGCTTCGCCGCGCTCAGCGGTGTCGGCGCGCTCCAACTCCTCCTCACGCTCCGTGAATTCCTCCCGGATCGGCTCGTTCTCGGGGGGCCTGCCGTCAGCGGCCGCCGCCGCCTCGGCCGCTGCGCGCGCCTCCGCCTCGAACAACAGCGCCGCCGCCGCAGACCGCACGGGCGCCGAATTGTACGCGAACGGCGCGCCATGCACGGGCGGAAGCTCGATCTTCGGATGCATCGGCAGCGCGATGAACAGGTTGTGCGCCGCGAGCATCTCCAGCACGTGGAGGTTGACCTCCGTGCGGATGGCCATCTCCTTGCCGTAATGATCGGGCCAGGGCTCGCCCGGTTCCTTCGCGTTCACGCCGTAGACGAGGTTCACCTTGAAGTGATCGCGCTGAATGCCGTCCAGGCTGCCGTACGCGATGTCGGCCACCTGGCGGTGATCCTTGCAATACTGGCGGAACTCTTCCAGGAACTCACGGATCTGCTTCGCGCTCGTGTCGTGCCGCAGCAGGATCTCCGATTCCTGCCAGAACGCCTGGCGCCGCGAAAGGTTCGACACCGCCGTGTCCGTAAAGATCTTGTTCGGGACGGTGACCTCGTCGCCCTTCCAGGTCTTGAGCTTGGTGTTTCGCACCGAGATGCTCGTGACCCAGCCGTCGTTTCCGTCGAACTGGATGCGGTCGCCCACGGTGAACGGCCGCAGCGTGAGCACCGTGATGCCGCCGAACGCGTTGGCGACCGTGTCCTGGGCGGCGAGCGCGAACGCCAGGCCGCCGATGCCGAGCCCGCCGAGCACGGCCATGATGTCGTACCCGGCGTTGCTGATGCCCACGAGGAGCGTTCCAAGCCAGATACCGAACTTCACGAGCGTGCGCACGACTGGCAACAAGGTGTTGTCGACAGGCGTCGCCGTGCTGTCTACGTACGGACGCAGGTAGTGCACGTCCACGGCATCGAGGATGCGCGTGAGCGCCCACCCGATGTTGAGCGCCGTGAGGACGTGGTAGCCGTCTTCGATCCGGTGCGTCCAGGCCTCGGAGAGCACGAGCGTCTCGAGACCGAGGCGCGTGCCGAGCAGCGAGATCGCGAGTACGACCGGCTCCTCGCCCATGTCGAGCAGGATGTCGTCGAGCTTGGACGTGGTTCGTTCGGCCAGACGCTTGAGCACCCGGTTCGAGAACCAGTAAACAAGCCGTCCGATAATGAACGTGACACAGCCGATCGCTATCGCGATCAGCCACGCGTTAACGGTATTGCCGCCAATCTCCCAGGCGAGGATGGCGACGAGCCACTGTCCAGCGATTTCCAATGAAGTCCCTATTCGTCCGTATCGCCGGCTTCCATCCTGCCGTCATTCGCGCGCGTAATCTTCGGCTTCATGGAGGCGAGCACCTGCCCTGCGCCCACCGCCGTGTTCGCGAGCCGCGAGACCTCGGCCGCGCAAGCCAGGAGTTCCTTCTTCTTCAGCGTGCTGCAATCGCCGAGCTCACCGAGCCGCGTGCTGGCCAGGGCGAGCACCTTCGTGGCCGACGCAGCGTCTGCCTTGCAGGCCTCGTTTGACCAACCTGCGAGCGTGTCACAAGCGTCGGCCGCGTGGGCTGCGCTCCCAAGAAACAACGAGACGACGACGAACAACGACCGCATCAAGATCCTCCAAGTGGAGGCGAACGCTACCACATCCGACCCCGACCACCAAGTGTCCTACGCTGCAACGATCCGACGCTTGACCGACCCGCCACACCCCATGGGAGGTGTTAGTGGGCCGTGTGAATTCGTTCCTGGTCCAAATCTCAATGATGGTTGCGCTCGTCGGATGCGATGCTCTCAATGAGGATCCATCGGAAGAGACGGCCATCGCCAACGTCTCTGCGTCGCCCGCCGGCAGCCTCGGCGGAACCGTCACAGGCGTGGATGGTCCCATCGCAGACGCGTACCTGACGCTCGCCCCAGGTGGTCAGGAGGCTCGAACCGACGCGTCAGGCGCCTACTCGTTCCCCCGCTTGCCCCCCGGCGCCTACACGTTGGTGGTCGCGGCGCCCGGGTACACGACGTCGACGGTGGGGCCCGCGATCGTCGCGCGCGACCAGGACGCCACGCGGGACCTCACCCTCGAACGCGCCGTGCCGCTCGACGGGTGGCTCGAGGTCACCGTCGTTGGGCCGATCGGCGAGGTCCGCCCGAACGCGACGCTTACGGTGCGCGGACCCGAGGGAGACGTCACGGCCGTCACTGACGAAGCCGGTGTCGCGCGCATCTCCGGCCTCGGCGGCGAAACGGTCACCGTCAAGGTGGAAGACGATGACGCCCGGCTGTGGCTCTGGTCCGCGAGCGACGTAACGGTTCCGGCGCACGGAAACCGCCACCTCGACGCGACCTTGTCGGGACGCTCGCCGGACGGGGTTCGGTATGTGGGGACGCCTCTCTGCTCGATGTGCCACGACGCCGCGGCAGACCTTCACATCGGCGGCGCCCACGTAAACGCAGCCTCGAACACGCCTTCCACCGACGTCCTCGCGGCGTTCACCGCGGGACGGGTGCTCGACCTGGGCGGTCCCACCGCGACGTTATCGATGAACGGCTCCCTGCCGCACGTTCGCATCACCACCCCCGACGCAGATTCGCTCGATCTCGACGTCGTCGCATGGATCGGCGCAGACTCCGCCGTGCCGTGGGCCGTAAACGGCGGCGACGGGTACGCGCTCCCGTTCGCGTGGGTAGGCGCGAATCCGGACTACGCGACTTTCCCCGATGGAAGGCGCTTCGTCCCGTGGCGAACGGACGCCTGGTTCGACGCCACGGGGGAGCTTGATCGTACGGACGGCAGCGCCTTCCCGTCCGAACCCGACGCGGGCTGTATGAACTGTCACATGACGGGGCCCGCAAACGCCGAGACGGAGCTCGGCGTAGGCTGCGAGGCGTGCCACGGCCCGGGGTTCGGCCACACGAGCTCGACGCGCGCGCTCATGGGGTACAAGATAACCAACCCCCGCCTCCTCGATGTCGATGCTGCAAACGGTGTTTGTGCGCGATGTCACGGCGGCGCCGAGGAGCACGTGCCGTTCGTCGGGGGGCAGGCGTCCGATCCCGGACATCAGATCGAGGAGCTCGCCCGCAGCGCCCACGGCGACGACGTCGGCTGGCAGCAGCGGTGCGTCGACTGCCACGCGCCGCACGGCTCAAAAGACGCGTCGGCCTCGCTCAAGCTCGAGAGCCGCGACAACACGCTGTGCCTTTCGTGCCACGCAGCCCTGTCGGATCTTCCTGATCAGGACGCGATCGTCGCGCACACCAAGCACTCGATGTACTCGCCTGGTTCGCCGCTTGGCGCCGGTCGTTGCACGGGATGCCACATGCCCAAGACGTCCGCTCGCGTCGCGTTCGGGCCGCTTTCAGGCGCGGGTGACGTGGCGTCCCACCGCTTCACGGTCATCCCGCCCTCCGATGCGCTCGCTTCGTTCGACGCCGCCGGCGCAACCGCGCTCCCCCTCGGGTCTTTCCCGTCTCATGGCTGCCAGCAATGCCACGGCACCCTCGGTTGGGCGTGGGAAGCGGAGTTCGGCTTCGCGTTCCCCGGACCGTACGGTGACCCCACGCTTCGCAGCACCCACGAAGCGGCCGACGTGGCCTACCAGGCGATGTTTCCGTGAACAACCTACACCTGCCTTCGCTCGGCTCCGCCTCGCTGCGCGCGGTGCGCTCGCGAACCCTCCTGACTTCGCTCGGCTACGCCTCGCTGCGCGCGGTGCGCTTGCGAACCCTCCTGACTTCGCTCGGCTCCGCCTCGCTGCGCGCGGTGCGCTTGCAAACCCTCCCCGTGTGGTTCCTGGCGGCCTGCAGCCTCGGCGGGCCGGCACCGGCCACCGATCCTGACGCGGTGTTCCCCCACCAGGCAGAATACCAGAGCGGCGCCATTCATGGGGCGGACGCGCTCCGCGTCGGCACGGAGGCGTGCGCTACCTGCCACGGATCTACCTCCACCGCCCCGACGTGTGCGTCGTGCCACGAAACGTGGCCGCACGACTCGTCCTGGCTCGTCAGCCACGGCGAAGGACTGACCAAAGACACGCTCACACCTTGCCTCGCCTGCCATGACGTGGCCGGCAGCGCCGCCCAGAACCAGGCGAACTGCAAGTCATGTCACCCCTCGTGGCCGCATCCAGAGGGCTGGGACGTCCTCCACGGCCCCTACACGCTCGATCGTGGCAGCGCGAAAGCCACCTGCGGCTCCTGTCACGGCGCCGATCTCCACGGCGTAGGCGACGCTCCGTCGTGCACGTCTTGCCACCCGTCGTGGCCGCACCCGAGCGACTGGCTCGTCGCCCACCGCGAGGCTGCCCACCAAGACCTCGCGGCCTGCGCGGAATGCCACGGCGCCCCGACCGATGGTGGCGCTGCCGGCGTGTCCTGCGACCGTTGCCACCTCGGCTACCCCCACGTGGCGGACTTCGCGAAGACGCACCTCGACGCGGCGGCGCTCGGTGAAGGCGCGTGCCTCGCATGCCACGAGCCCGGCGACGGGCCCTCCACAATGGTCGCGACGTGCGCCGAAAAGTGCCACGGAGGTGCGCAGTGATCCCCTCGCTCCTCGCGTTTGCCGTAACTGAGACGGCGCTCGCGCAAAGCGAACCTCACGTCCTGTCCGCCTGGGCAGAGACCGGCGTGGACGCGTTGCCTGACGCGTCCGGAGCGACGGATCTGCGCGTCCGCCAGGACCTCGCCCTCCGGGTGGACGGACCATGGGCTATCGATGCGATCGGCGGCTGGCACGTGCGCGGCACCGGCCAGCAGCAGGCCATGGTGTACCGCCTCTCCGCTGCGCACCGGTTCGGCGAATTCGAGATCACAGGTGGACGTTTCGTTCGCGTCGGGACCACCGGCTTCGAACCGATCGACGGCGCGCGCCTTGACTGGGATGAAGGCGGAAACGTCGCGGTCGACGCTTGGGTCGGCCACCTGTGGGACGCCGAGACCTGGCACGGCCCCGAAGGATTCGTCGGCGGCGCACAAGTGACCCTGCGCCCGACCGACGACCGAGGCGAGGTCTCGCATGCCGCAGCCCTCGCGCTGTCCACCGAGACGCGCGTCATCGCTGGCCTGCCATCCCAGCGCTTCGCGGCTGGTGGCACGCGGCGCGGCGCGTACGGCCAGGTCGCGCTCCTCGACTTGGAGGTCGCGGCCCCGCTCGCGAAAGACGCCGACCGCGGCGTTCGGGCCGGCTTTGCAACCTCGGCACCGGTCGAAAACGGCCGGATTCTGCGCGGCGAGATCCGCTTCGAAGGCCTCCGTCCTGCCTCAGAGGCGCGCCGCGATCCAACCGACTGGCTCGGCGGCGGTAGCTACCTCATCGCGCAGGGAAGCGTGGATCAGGCGTTCGACAACGTCAGCCTTCACGCGTCCGGCGGCCCCGTGCTGCACGATCCCCTCGGCGTGAACACGAAGGGCGGCCAGGCGCGGCTCTCTGCCGGACTCGCCGGAGACCTCGGCCGGGTGGCCCTGTTCGCGGGTGGCGCTACGCTGGGGAAGGCCAACATCGCCGGCGGTGGCGCCGAGGCCACACTGCGTTCGGACTTCGGTGAAGTCCTGTGGGACGCAGCCATCTGGCGACTCGCTCCGATCGACGGTCGCGACGCGGACGTTTGGGAGACCCGCATCTCGGGACGCTCGGCCTCCATCGACGTTGGCAGGCTGGGTCTCGAGGTCGGGGTCCAAGGGGCAGCCGGAACCGACCGCACCCTCGGCACCTGGCTCCGCGCCGGCGGCACCCTCACCCTTCGCACCCAGGAAGGTACGTGAGCCACGCGCCTGCAAACACCGTCGCGCGCCTCGGCCTTGTCGCGCTCGCCGCGGCAGCCATCGCCGCCTCGATCGCGGCCGGTCCTGCAAAGCCGGTCGTCCGGACCCCGTTTCCGTTCATTCACGCTGACCACGCGGGCGTGTTCGCAAATACAGGGGTCGTTTGCGTCGATTGTCACCCCGTCGGGGTTCCAATTGAAGAAGGACAACCGACTGCAACCCTCGTCCCGTCCCACCAGGCGTGCCACGGCTGCCACCTCGGCCAGCTCGATGGGGCCCCGAAGAAGGCACCTTCCGAGTGCGCGACCTGCCACGAGGGGCGCGGTGGACTGCTGCCGCCCACCCACGCAGGCGACTGGCTGCATGCCCACGGCGACATCGCCCGATCTTCGCCCTACGCTGCATCGTCCACCTGGGCCGGCAAGTGCTGGGACTGCCACGAGACGGTCTTCTGCATCGAGTGCCACGAGACGCGCGGCGCCGGCGCCCGCGAACCGCATCCCCCCGGCTACCGCGCCACGCACGGCATCGAAGCCCGCCTCGATCCGCGCGCGTGCGCCGAGTGCCACACCGGGTCGTCGTGCAGCACGTGCCACTACGAGGGGAGCCTGCCGTGGTAATCGCGTTCCTGACAGCGCTGCTCGCAGGCTGCACCAGCGACGCACCGTGCCCGAACGGCTCGATGGCCGAAGGGCCCGGCGGGCTGATCGTGACCGAAGCCGAACACCCTACAGGCTACGGACACGACACGTGCTTCGAGTGCCACGCGGTCGCCACGCTCCACGATGCGGGCTGCACGACGTGGGTCGATCCCGTCGCGCTCCGTAACGAAGTCGACGCGGCCGTCGCGTCACAAGGGGAGGCGGCCTGCACAACCTGCCACGGCGACAACGGGGTGACGCCGTGAGACGTGGACTTGTCGCATTTCCAGCGCTTGTGCTGCTCGCGTTCGCAGTGGCGTCCACGACCGCACCTGCCGCCGACCCCGTCGCCGGCTCCGCAAAGCCCCACTTGAACCCGCATGGCTCGCCGGATCACTGCGATTCCTGTCACCTTCCGCTCGGGCCTGTCCCGGCACCCGGCCCCGGCGCGCCCGGCCTCCCAATCGAGGCCGCACCCACGGTCGGCGCGGCGATGCCGATCGTCGCCACCTGTCGCGGTTGCCACCCCACGGCGGACATGCACCCCGTCGGGATGAAGCCCAACAAGGAGAAGGTGCCCGCGGGGTGGCCCCTTGAAGACGGCAAGGTCGTGTGCTCGACGTGCCACGAAGAGCCCGCTCACGGCGGCAAGGTCAACACCGTAGCGCCGTACCATCGCGGCGGACCGTACCCGAACAAACCGGACATGTGCTGGCAGTGCCACCAGCGAACGACGTTCGACCGCAGCGAGCCGCATCACCCGGCCACCCTGCGAGACAGCGCGTCCCCGTCATGCTCCGCTTGCCACGCCGGCTATCCAACGACCGGGGCATCGGTAGAGAAGTCTCGACTTCGTGTCGACCCGCACGTGACCTGCACCGCGACCTGCCACAAGGGGGAGATCCACTCCGGCGTGCCCGAGCACCTCGGGAAGGTTGTTCCCGACGAAGTGCGCGCGAAGCTTCCGCCGACCATCGCGCTCCCCGCGGACGGAAAGATCGCGTGCTTCACGTGCCACGAGGTCCACGGCGACACTGCAGCGGCCGAGCCGCGGGCGCCGAGCCGCCTCGCCAGAGAGCTCCGCGCGTACAACGTAGACGTCGTGACCTGGCCCGGTGAAGGGCCCCCCACCGAGCAGCACGTGAAGCTCGCGACGGACAGGGCACTCTGCAAGGCGTGCCACGGAGAGGGACCATGACGTCGTTGTTGTTGGCCGCGCTGTTCGCGTGCGGCGGCCCTGGTGGAACGGAGCTGCGCGACGCGCCGCCCGTGGTGATCGCGACGGACGTGTGGACGGTGAAGCTCGACGCCAAGATGCCCACCGACCTGCTCGCACTGCCCGATGGTGGGTTCGTCGTGCTCGACGGCTACGAAGAACACGCCTTCACGTTCGATTCCACCCATCACCTTTCGAGCACGATCGACGGCGGCGGAACGTGGGGTCGCCCAATTCGCGCGGCGTTGGCGCGCGGCGGCGGGATGTGGCTCAGCTCGCCCGAGGGCCACCTCGTCATCAAGGTCGACGAACAAGGCAAGGTGACGAGCGAGTTCCCCGTCGGAACGCCGACGGAGCAGCTGCAGCCGATCGCTGTGTTGGAATCGGACGCCGGTCTGTTCATCTCGGACCGACAGGCCCAGCTGCATTTGCTCGATCCAAAAGACGGCCACCAGCTCTCGGTCATCACGCAGGACGCCGAGGCTGAAGCCTTCTCGGTCATCGGTGACCTCACTGCAGGCCCCGAGGGCGGTTTCTGGGCGGTCGACACGCTCGCGAGCCGCGTCGGTAGGTTCGACTCGACGGGCAAGCCCGTCAGCCGCTTCGGAAAATACGGCATCTGGGTGGGCTCGCTGCGCAAACCGACGTCGATCGCCGAGGGGCCGTCCAACTCCCTCCTCGTCGCAGATAGCGGTCTGTCGACGATTCAACTGTACGATGGCGAAGGGCACACGATGGGTATCCTCCAGGTCGACGGCCAGCCGTTCCGACCGGACTTCCCGGTGGCGGTGCGTTCCCTCGGCGGCGGCAACTTCGCGGTCTTGCAGGCCGCCCCGGGCAAAGCCGCCACCGTCGTCGGCTTCCATCTGGACACCGCCTCAATCGACGTCGCGCGGGAGGAGAGCGCCAGTCGGTGGCTGCGCGCGCCCCTGGTCGAGGCCATCGCCAATCCGGCGAAGGAGTGCGTCCAGTGCCACGCCGGCATCGTGAACGACAGCCGCGAGATCTGGGATACCAGCCTCGGCCACCACCCCGTAAACGTCGTCCCCGACCGTACACTGCCAGCGTTCTTCCCGCTGAAAGACGGAAAGATCGTCTGCATCACCTGCCACAGCCCCCACGGCACGAGCACGCTCTCCGAAGTCGAGGGCGTGACCAACGAGGCCGGGCGCGCCACGCTCGTACCGCACAAGGCCGATACAGGAGACGCGTTCACCCGCATGCGACGAGGTGACTCGGCGCTCTGCGTCGCCTGCCACGATACCGACGCGCACGACGCCGCGCTCGCGCGCCACGATCTCGCCTCCGGAAAAGCGCACCCGGTCGGCACCAAGCTCGCCGAGCTGCTCGCCAAGCGCGAAGAAGCCGGTGAGAAGCACGTCGCCGAGTGCCTCGGCTGCCACGCTGTCCACGGAGCCGACGAAGACGGCCTTCCGCGCGGCGAAGACGACCGCGAATTGTGCGGCGCCTGCCACAGCGACCGCCTGGAGAGCGGAGTCAACCACTCGGTCGGCGAGAGGCCCCGGCAGAACCGCAGCCCACGCGCGGGATCCGGCATCCCCACGCAGGGTTCGGGCTCGCCTGCATGTCGGTCGTGCCACGAGATGATCGGCGGCCGCACCGACGCGCTCATCCGGACGCCCACCGACGGCGGGTCGCTGTGCCTCACCTGCCATCAAGACCTCGCAGCCCCGATGAAGCGCGCCCACGGCGCTGCTCCGACGCGGCTCAACGAGCCATGCCTCGCCTGCCATGAGCCCCACGCCGGCAAGGGAGAGCACCTGCTCGCGCGCCTCGGGACGCTTCCTGGTGACGCGACAGGGTGCCTGCGCTGCCACGGAGCTGGCGGAGCCGCCGTGAAGGCCGGAGTTTCCCCAGGAACGAAGGGCCACGTCGTCGACGCGCGCACCTCCAAGATGGGCCCGCTCACGTGCAGGACGTGCCACGATCAGCACGAACCGCTGCCGCCCAAGGTGAGCTGTGGCGAATGTCATACGGACCAACAGGCTGCGGCCGATCGCGGCGGCCACGGCTCAGCCGAGTGCCTCGACTGCCACCCGATGCACACGGACGCGGCCCGGCTCGCGAAGGGCGTAAACCCCTCGTCCGCCCGGTGCCTCGCGTGCCACGGGCCGGACGGCAGCTTCCCGCGCGCACCCCGCGTAAATGCCTACGAACACCCGGCGCCGATACTCACGCCGGGCGGCGCGCGCTGGACGCCGCTCGCCGGGCTCCCGCTCTACGATGACGCAGGGCAAGAGGCCGGCGAAGGTCGCAACGGCGCCCTCGTCTGCCGCAGCTGTCACCTCGTTCACGGCCCCGACGCCACCACGGCGGGTGACAAGCTCCGCCGGCCCGACTGGCAGGCGGCGTGTTCATCGTGCCACGGCGAAGACGCGCTGGTGCTGTACCGGTGGTTCCACCAGCCCGATCGACGCGCTGATTTTGAAGGGAGCAGCCCGTGAGGACGTTCGTTCTGTCCGCAATCGCCTTCTCGGCGGGCTTCGGTGCCGTCGCCTTCGGCGTGTCCCAGACCCGCTTCCTGTGGGGCGCCTGGCTCCACGCAGGCTTCTGACGTGCTGAATCCGCTCACCATCGTCCGCGAGAACGTACGGTTCCTGATCGCGCACCCGGCACACATCCTCGTCATCGCCGCAGCGTTCGGCGTCGGCAGCGCGGCTGGCGTCCCGGTGGAAGAGAAGATCTACAACTACATGTGGTCGGACCCGGGCTTCTGCGACGACTGCCACGTCCACGACTGGGCAAACCGGGCCTACGAAAAGTCGGCCCACGCGGGCCTCACGACCTGCCACGATTGCCACCTCGTTCCCATCCGGCACTACCCTCGCAACCTCGTCATCACCATCGCCGAGCGCACGCTGGAAGAAGACGAGATCAAGAACCCGGAGGTCGCTTCGGTGATCTGCACGCGGTGCCACTCCGATCAGGCCGACGACGAGCCGCTCACCGGGCCGATGTCCGAGGAGACCCGCTCGCGCGTCGTAAAGATCGACCACAGCCCCCTCCACCTCGCGCACCTGGGCGCAAAGTCGCGCACGCCGAACAGCGCGCAGGGCGGCAACCAGGCAGCGCCGGTGCCAGATCGCGACGCACCCCTCGCCACCGGGCACGGAACCGTGAAGGCCGATTGGGACGCGGGGCAGATCACCTGTATGGACTGCCACGGGTCTGGAAACCACCAGGCCCACCGCTTTGAGGCCATGCGCGACAACTGCGTGGTGTGCCACGAAAATACCGACCTTCCAGGCGCGCGACTCGGAAAGGTCGAGTGCTGGGAGTGTCACTTTGATGGGTTCGTCGGCCAACCTGGGACCGCCACACCCTGAGCCATTTGGCACAGGATGTGTGTGAGATCGCCTACAAATCGCTTGGATGACGCCGCTCCGTACGGCGGTCAGGCGACGGTCGTGCGACGGACACGACCTGTCACGACTATTGCAACATCATCGCGGAATTCTTGGAGGACACTTGCGGCCACAGACCTTACAGCTCGCGCTCATCATCGGACTCGTCGGCTTTACGGGCTGTAAAGGCGAGGATGGCGCCGATGGAAACTCCTGCACGGTCGCCCAGAGCAGCGACGGCGAAACGGCCACCATCACCTGCACCGACGGCACGTCGTTCACGGTCGCCAGCGGCACGAACGGCGCCGACGGCAGCGACGGCGTCGACGGCAACGACTGCACCGTCTCCGAGGACACGGACGGGACGAAGACCATCACGTGTGAAGACGGCACCTCCGTAACGGTCCTCGACGGCACCGACGGAAAGTCCTGCACCGTTCAGGACAACGGGAACGCCACCTACACCATCACCTGCGAAGACGGCACCACCATGACGGTGGCCGAGCCGTCCGATAGCGGCCAGCTGAGCTTCACCGTCAACCATTTCCACGGCATCGACGCGATCGACCAGGAGATGCTCGACGCGGGCATGTACCACGCGGACCCTGAAATCACGGCCGCCACCGCCGACGCCGCCGGTAAGGTATCGGTCACGTTCACGGTCGACAGTGCGGACGGGACGCCCAACTTGAACCTGTCGCCCTCGTCGATCTCCGCGAACGTCGCCAAGCTCGTCCCCGGCGCCGTGGTCAGCCCCACCGTGTCCACGGCCAACAAGTGGGTGCCGTACATCTGGCGCACCGAGACCGTCTCCGGGTCCACGCCCGGCAGCTGGCCAAAGCCGGACGGCACGATCGCGTACCAGGCCTACAAGGAGAGCAATGGAACGCTCACCAACCTCGGCGGCGGCGTGTACCGGTACGACTTCGCGACCAACCTCTCGGCCATCACGGTCAACAGCAACCCCATCAGCTACCAGCGCAACCTGAAGCACCGCGTGGTGGTGATGCTCGGCGGCACCGCCGGTCCGCTCGGTTCAAAGTCGTTCGACTTCGTGCCAGACGGCAGCACCGTCACCGAGACGCGCAACGTCATCGACACGGCGTCCTGTGAGCAGTGCCATGGCCCGAACTTCTCGGCCCACGGCACCACCGGTCGCACCACGTTCGAGGCCTGTGCGAGCTGCCACGTCGCAGGCAGCACGGACGCCCAGGGTGGCGAGTCGCTCGAAGCGCGCACCATGATTCATAAGATCCACGCCGGCGCGGAGCTTCCGTCCTCGCCTGGCGCCGACGGGATGGTGTTCGACGATCCCGCCCTCGCCGGAGACCAGCGCGCAGACAACGGCGCGATGAACAGCGACGGCGTCCGCCGGCCGTACTCGATCTGGGGCTACCAGAACCACCGCTACTCGTGGGAGACGGCCGAGTTCCCGGCCAACATCGCGAACTGCACCAAGTGCCACACGGGCACGGGCGGCGACGCAGACAACTGGAAGACCAAGCCGTCAATCGCCGCCTGCGGGTCCTGCCACGAGACGGTCGACTTCGTCACCGGGGCCAACCACGGCGGTGACGCCCAGACCGACGACACCACCTGCACGTTGTGCCACCGGACCACGGGCACTTCGCTCACAAACATCTCCGTCGCACATGACTTTACGGTCCGCGATTCGCGCAACGTTCCGGAGTACGAGGCCGTGCTCACGGTGAACACCCCGACGCGCGGGTACTTCATTCCGGGCGAAGCCCCGCTGGTCACGCTGGTGCTGAAGGATCCCACGACGCACGTCGCGATCGATCACACCACCGTGGTCGAAGACCCCACGGCCGAGGGCTGCTACGTCAGCTACCCGCCTTCTTCGTTCGCCGTCGCGTGCAACCCGAAAGACGGCCTGTTCAAGACTGCAAACCTGTTCGTCGACGGTCCGCGCGATCACCGCGTCCCCGTGCTCACCACGGCGGCCCGCTCTCAGGTGGTCAGCGCCACCACTGGCCCCTGGGATCTCTCCGCGGTCGGAACGAGCCTGATCCTCAAGGTCGACGGTGGACGCGATGTAATTGTGTTCGACCCGATCACGGGCGCCGACAGCGCCGCTACCGCCACCATCACGGTCGCCGTGCCTTCCAGCGGGTTCTTCGTCGACAAGACCGTAGCCACCGCCGACGAGGTCGTGGCCTGGCTCAACGCCGACGCGAAGTTCAAGCTGCGCGCCATCGCGGCCAAGGACGTGGCCGGCAAGGTCACCCTCCGCAGCCGCGCGCTCGGCACGGTCTCGTCGCTGCAACTGCAGGCGAGCGGGCTCACCACGACGATGTTCGCGGGCGACGTCACCGCGCACCTGCCGATCGGCAGCACCACGGGCAACAACGTGTCGTCCCGTATCTCCGCGGCGAACAACGACCCCAAGGCCGCCCGCACCACCGCAAACATCACGTACCAGCTGGACCCGATCGATGATCTCAAAGCCGGCACCTACATCGCGTCGGTCGAGATCGCAGACGGTGGCCGCATCGACGCGAACAACTACCGCACCCCCACGGTCGCGCGCACCACGTTCCAGGTGAAGACCGCCACCGTCGAGCTCCCGCCTGCTGGCAACTGCGACAGCTGCCACCAGAACGCGGCCGGTCAGGGCCTCGTATTCGACCCCGCCCGTCACCAGAAGATCCTGAACGACTCGGCGATCGACCAGTGCGGCGCCTGCCACGACTACCAGCCCCAGAACGCCACGGGCGCGACCTTCACGGGCGCGGTTCCGATCTCCCGGCGCATCCACGCCGTACACAACGGTTCGGAGCTGTTCTACCCGGTCACCACGGTCGCTCACGCCGACGAGCCCGTCGGGCGCGCCTGGGACATCAAGTTCCCCCAGGACATCCGCAACTGCGAGTCCTGCCACCAGCAAGGCTCCACGAGCGGCTCGTGGGCCGTCCAGCCGGACCGCCTCGCGTGCGGCGGTTGCCATGACTCCGACGCAGCCACCGCGCACTTGCGCCTGCAGACGTACGACCCGACCCCGGCCGATCCGTGGAGCGGTGACGAGGTCGAGAGCTGTGGGACCTGCCACACGCCGTAGTCCTGGCGGATTCCAACGACAAACGACCCGGCGGCTCACCCCGTCGGGTCGTTTCGCGTTTAGGCTCCCGGCCCGGAGGCCGCCATGCTGCTCTGGATCCCCACGGCGCTCGCCGTAGACGTGCCTGACTTCGTCGCCGGTCAGCACGTGTACGTCTCGCCAGGAACCGCAGCGTTCGCGCACACGCGCACCGACGCCGCGACCGGCGCCACCCATGAACCGATCAACGTCGTCGTCTACGAGACGGTGATTCGCAACGGGGCCCCGACCCGCTCGAGCTTCACCGAGGACGCGCTCGAAGAGACGCTCGCGGCCTGGCGCGCCGACCCCGACTTCCAGGCCGACAAGGACAGCCTCGTCGTGCTCGGGCTCGACGACCGCGAGGTTCGGCTCGTCGCAGGCTCGACGTGGGACACCCAGCTGCGCCTGCACAACGACACGCTGCTGCCGTTGATCGACGAGGCGTTCATGCCCGTCGCGATGACCGGCGACCTCGACGGCGGGCTCGCGGCGCTCGTCGCCCGGTTCGACAACGAGATCGAGGACCGCAAGCTCCGCAAGGACGCGGGCAAGGTTCCGACGTTCGATCCTGCACGACGCGTATACGTCGTGCCCGACGGATTCGTAACGGCGCCGATGACCGAGGCCGCGGCGGCGGCCGCCAAGCCCCCCGTGTACGTCGTGTTCTACGAGCGGGCTGAAGGGCTCGACAACATCGGACTGCGCGAGGCCTCCGCGACCACCTTCCGCGCGTTCACGGCGGCCGGTATGCCCAAAGACGCCGCGCTGGTCGTGGTGGCGGCCGACGCCGGGAAGTGGGAGGCCACGGCCGGCGATCTCCGAAGCGAGCTCCTTGAACGGTCGTGGTACTCGCCGGGCGGTTCGGTCTACGAACTCGACGAAACCGGCCAGAAGGCAGTTGCCGAGGTCAACACCGACCTCGACCTCGCCATCGCCGCGCGCAAGAACCACGATCGGAACGTCCTGGCCGCAGAGATCGGTGTGCCCTCGTTCGCGTTCCTCGGGCTCGGCGGGTTCGCCGCCGCCCTCGTGATGGCCGCGCGAAGCCGGTTCCGAGACGCGCGCGACACCTGGCAGGAGACGCTCACGAAGGGCCGCGAGAACGTCGAGATGTTCCGGACCGACACCGTCCTGCGCGACAAGATCGTCGACCTCCGCCTGCGCGGCCCCGTCACCCTGAAGCTGGTGGACCACGTCACCACCTTGATCGACGAGATCGAGGTCGGCGTGCGCGCCCTCGACGGCAACCTCGTCGCCTGTGAAGCCGCCGGCGGGTGGATGCCTGGCGCCTGGGGCCGCGCCACCGAGAAGCTCTCCGAGCCGTTTGAGTTCGACACGGGCAAAGCACAGCAGCGCCTGTTCGGTGGCCCCACGAAGGTCGTGACGATCAGCCCCGACGAGTTCGTGAAGTCGCTCGACGCGAAGTACTCTGACGCCAAGGCCGGGTGGGCGCGCCTGCTCGACGCCGTCGACGCCTCGCTCCGGCGCGCGAGCGACGACTTCCCGACGGATGATCTGCAGAAGATGCGGGCCGCGCTCGGCGCCGCCGGCCTGCCCGAGTCGTGGGTCGCGACGCACCCGCTCCTCGGCGACGCGGAGGGCACGTGGGCGAGGCTCGACGAGCTCCGAAAGGGCGACCCGGTGGCCTACGTGGACGAGCTCACCGCCGCGATCGCCCTCGACGACCAGCTCGAAGCCGACGTCGCCACCGTGGTCGCTGCCGTTACAGCGGCGCGCCAGTCGCGCGCAAAGGCCGACGCGATCGCCCTGGACGCCGTGAACACGACGATCACCTCGTCGCCGCGCCACCCCGGGGTCGCGTTGAGCGCCGCCCAAGCCGCAGACGACGCGCTCGCCGCGGAGATCGCCGACGACCCGCACACCGACGACCTCGTCGCGCGCGCGAACGCCTCCCGAGACGCCTGGGACTTCGTCGCAAAGTGTCGAACGGCCGTGATCGACGCGGTCACCAACGCGGCCACGCGAGTGACTGAGGCTGCAACCCGCGTGGCGTCGCTTGATCGGGACGTCGCCTCCGCCGTCGCCAACCTTGGAGCGCTGTTGCCCACCCACACCGCGTCGAGCGTGGCGGACGCCTGGGTCGAGGTAAAGGAGGCGCAGCAGGACGTCTCCGAAGCCAAGGCCGCGCTCGCGGAAGCCCAGCGACTGCTAGCCGAAGGGGCCCACCTCGGCGCGGATGACGCCGCGGCGGTCGTGCGCGAGGAGCACGGCCAGGGCACGAAGAACCTCGCCGAGCTGGTCGCCATCCTCAACGCCGTCGTCCGAGCCGAACAGGACGCCAAGCGCGGCCTCGCGGAGCTGCAGGCCCGCCGCTCGAACGTCGCGGCCGAGCTGCTGTTGTACAGCGGTCCGGCGTCCTCGCTGGCCGCTGGAGACGCCCTGTTCGGACAACTTCAACGGTCCATCACCGGGCCGATCGACTGGCGCTCCCGAGCGAACGACATCGTGTGCGTCAACGCCGCGTGGACGGGCGCCGTGACCTCCGCGCGTGTGGAGCACGAACGACGCGAGGCGGCGCGCAAAGAAGCCGAACGGCAGGCCGCTGCCGCCGCCGCTGCCGCTGCCGCTCGCGCACGTGCCGCGTCGTCGCGGTCCTCGAGCTACCGTTCCACGAGTTCGTCGTCGTCGTCCTGGGGCTCGTCGTCGCGTAGCAGCTCGTCGAGTTCGTCCTCCCGCAGCAGCAGCAGCTCCTCGAGCTCGGCCGGCCGCTCGTATTCGTCGTCCTCGAGCTCGTCGGGCCGGTCGTTCAGCAGCGGCGGCCGCAGCGCCGGGCGCAAGTTCTGACGCGACTACTCCGGGGTCAGCTCGCGACCGAGCGCCCGGTAGATCGAACGGCACACCGCGATGGCGCGCGGCGAGCGCACCTGGACCGCGAGGCTGTTCACGACGTAGCCGATCGCCACGCGATCAACAGGGTCAGCGAGGCCGAGTGATCCTCCCATTCCCGGGTGACCGAACGCCTCGGGGTTCGGCGAGAAGAAGCAGGTCTGCTCTTTCACGAAGCCCTGGGCGAACCCGATCGGCTTGTGCATCACGCGGTCGCTCTCGGTCCACGATTGGCGCGCCTTCACCGCGTCGATCGCGCCCGGCGACACCACGCGTGTTCCGTTCGCAGAGACGCCCCCGTTCGCGAGCGGGTCGTACAACGTCGCGAACCCGCGCGCGGTCGCGAGACCGCCGATCCACGGCAACTCGAGCTTTCGCACGTCGTAGCGGTCGAGGTGGTGGAACTGCCCCGCGCCGAGCTCGCGCGGGTTGCGCACCGCGCGCCACGAGG
>CANNIZ010000017.1 GCA_947505245.1 Pseudomonadota bacterium
AGTCGGGACGGCCCGCTCCCGACGCGTGGGTGACGCTGGGTGGCCGCGAGTACCGGCCCCAGGACGGCACCGTCACGTTGCCGTTCGGAACGCGTGGCGGCGCCGTCACCGCTCTGCTGTGCGACGGCGAGCTCGCGGTCCCCACGCAGATCGAGCTGCCCACCGAACGCTACGCGCTTGACGCAGCCATCCTCGTCGACCGGCAGGCCCTGGTCCCCGGCCGCGACGCGACCGTGCTCGTCCGGGTTGAGCCGACGGTCGACGGCGTGCCGATCCCTTTCGCTGCGTTGCAGGAGCCGTACGTCGAGATCAACACCGTGGACCGGACCGGCGTCCCCGCGCAGACCCGCCGTCCGCTCGCGCTCGAAGACGGACGCGAGGTGGTGCTGACGGTCCCCGTCCCTGAACACATCGCTCGCTTCTCGTTCGCCATCGGTGCCCGCGTACGCGTGGTCTCCGAGCAGCGCACGATCGACCTGCGGCAGGAGGCGTCGCTGGAGGTCGGCACCCAGCACGCCTCGGCGATCACGGAGTCGATCGTCGCCGGGCGGGATTCGTCAGGTTGGTGGCTGTGGCTCACCGGGAAGAACGGCGAGCCGCGGGCGGGGCGCGAGGTCGCGGTCGCGCTGCAGCATGTGTTCGTGAAGCAGCCCCTCGAGGTCAAGCTCGCGACCGATGCCGAGGGCCGAATCCACCTGGGCCCGCTCGCAGGAGTCTCCTCGGTCCACGCGAGCACCGCGTCGGGCGTCAACCAGCAGTTCTACACCCGCCCGGAGCAGCCCTCGCGGCCCTCGCGCCTGGTCCATCGCGCGGGCCGCCCGCTGGTGTTGCCCGCCTCGGGTGTCCCGGTAGCGGTCTCCCTGATCGAACTCCGCGCCGGCGTGCCAGCGTTCGATCACAGCGCGTTGGTGCGAATCGACGGGCACGCGCTCAGGATCGATCCCCTGCCCGTCGGTGCCTATACGCTCGAGATCGATGGGGTCGCGTCGGAGCTGTGGGTGTTGCCGGACGGTCAGGGCATCGCCGCGCTCGCCACCACCACGGTCAACGCGCCACCACCTCGCGCCGTGCTCGCGGCGGTCGCGCGAGGTGAGCAGCTCGCGCTCCAGGTCGAGAATTTCGGCCCGGACACCCGCGTACACGTGATCGCGACCCCGATGTGGCCCGCGAGCGCGCTGTCTCCCGACCTCGACACGACCCTGCCCGCGCCCCGCATCTCGCCACACGCGCCCGCTCGTTCGGACTACCTGTCGGGTCGCGACCTCGGAGACGAGGCCCGCTACGTGCTCGACCGCCGGCGGCTTCCGCGGCGTCCCGGTTCCCTGCTCGAGCGACCCGGGCTGCTGTTGAACCCGTGGGCGCTGCGCACCACCCAAACCGCGACTCAGGCGGCCAAGAGCGGCGGCAACTGGGGCCCGCCCCCTGCGGCCATGCCTCAGGCCAGGGAGGGCGTGCGCGACGAGTTCGACGCGGATCGTCCGACGGACTCCGCGTCGGCCGATCCCGCTTTCACGGCGTGGGATTTCCTGGACGAGCCGACGACGGTCCTGGCCAACCTGACCCCCGACGACGATGGTCGTGTGGTGGTTGACGTCCCCAAAGGGGCCCTGCGAATCGTGCTCGTCGACCCGTCGGGCACACACGCCGTGTCGCTCCCGGGCTCGGGTGCGGCACCCGCGGTGCGCGATCTCCGAGGCCCGGCCCTGAACCCCGATCGGCACCTGCGGGAGGACCGCCGGCTCACGCCTCTGGCACAAGGCGCTGCGATCGAGGTTGCGTCGCGCGCCACCACGCGCATCGAGCTCGCGGACTCCGTCGACGCGCTGTGGCGTGCGCTCTGCGCGGTAGGCGGCGACGCCGAGCTCGCGAAGTGGGACTTCTTGCCCCGCTGGAGCAGCCTGTCCCGCGAAGACCGCTGCGCCCTGGTCTCGAAACACGGGTGCCACGAGCTCGCGCTGTTCGTCCGCTTCAAGGATCCAGAGCTGTTCCGCGACGTCGTGCGTCCCCTCCTGACAAACAAGCTCCACAAGACCTTCCTCGACGCCTGGCTGCTCGACCTGGACCTGTCGTCCTGGCTGGTCCCGTGGCGCCTGGCGCGGCTGAACGCCGTCGAGCGGGCGCTGCTGGCCCGCCGCGTCCCCCGCCTGCGCGACGCCCTCGTGCGGGAGCTGTCCGACGCCGTCGCTCTCAAGGCGCCGGACCTCGAGCGCGACGATCGATTCGTCGACGTCCTGCTCGCTGGCAGAGCCGCGAGCGGCGGCGGGAGCGACGACCTGTTCGGCGCCGTCGGCGGGCTAGATTTGGAACCTGCGCCGGAAGCCGTGGAGCGGGAGGAGGCGGTGGTCAGCCGCGGCAAGATGAAGAAGGCCATGCCGACCCCTCGCCCCCCAGCCAAGAGCGCAGCGGGGATTGGCGGAATGGGCGGCGGTGCGGCGCCGAGGTACCGGCCGGCGGACAAGACCGAGGAGCTCGCCGAGAACAACTGGTGGCATCAGCGCCTCGAACAGCAGGGTCCGGAGCTGATCCTGCCCGCGCGCCTGTGGCGGGATCTGGCCGCCCACGTAGCGGGCCCGTTCCTGTCGCCGCATGTCGTCGACGCCGCAGTCAGCTTCGCTGCCAGCGTCTGCGCGCTCGCGGTCATCGACGTCCCGTTCGCTCCGGCGAGCCACGTGGCGTCGTCGTCGGGCGCGGGCGGACGTATCCAGGCGGGGAGTCCGCTCCTCGCCGCCTCAGCGGAGCTGGCGGAGGTCGCGGGGCCCCCGACGGGCGAGGTCCTGGTGGGCCAGAGCACGTTCCGGAGCGATGATCGGTTCGAATGGGACGGCGCCGAGCAGCGCGAGAAGTACGTCGCCGGGGAGCTCACCGTTGGCGTGGTGTACGAGGGGCAGGTCGTCATCACCAACCCCACGTCGCGCACACAACGGATCGCCGTCCTCGTGCAGATCCCAGCGGGGTCGCTCCCGGTCGCGCGCTGCGTGGCCACGCGCACGACGCGCCTGCAGCTCGCGCCCTGGTCGACCGGTAAGGTGGAGACGGCCTTCTACTTCCCCGAAGCGGGCGTCTTTCCGCAGTACGGCGCGCGGATCACGGCGGGTGCGACGCTGCTCGCCGCCGCGCCCGACCGCACCTTCACGGTCGTGAGGCACCCCACCACCGCCGACGCGGGGTCCTGGTCATATGTGTCGCAGCGCGGCTCGCTCGACGAGGTCGTCACGTTCCTCGGCGTACAGAACCTCGGTCGGGTGGACCTCGCACGCGTGGCCTGGCGGCTGCTCGATCGAGCCTCGTTCGAGCGCATCACCGCCGTATTGGCCGAGCGCCAGGTGTGGAGCGACGTCGTGTGGGCGTATTCGCTCCTGCACCGCGATCGAACCCGTCTCGCCGAGTGGCTCGAGCGGCAGGCGTGGTTGCCGTCGAGCCTCCCGACGTCCTTCTGCGACTCCGATCCCGTCGCCCACCAGCGGTACCAGCACCTCGAGTACGCCCCGCTCGTCAACGCGCGGGCACACGCGCTCGGGGGGCGTCGCACCGTGCTCAACGATGGCTTGGACGCGCAGTGGCGGGCGTTCCTGCAGCGCGTGGCGACCTCGGCTGGCCCCACGGCCGACGATCAGCTGGAGGCGGCTCATTACCTGTTTGCGATGGATCGTCCCGACGACGCGATCCGCGCGCTCGCTGCGGCGCCGAGGACCACGGTGGCGAGCGTCCTGCAACACGACTGGCTGAGCGCGTACGCCGCGGCGGTCGGCGGTGACCTCGCGGAAGCCTCGCGGCTCGTGCAGCCGTACCTGGAGCACCCCGTTCCCCGCTGGCAGAAGCGGTTCGTTGCGCTCGCTGACATGCTCGCCGAAGCCGGCGGCGGCGTGCGGACCGGGGCACATCCGGACGGTCGCGACGCGACGATGGCCCACCACGCAGCGCAGCAGCCGTCGCTCACGCTCCGGATCGAAGACGGGGCCATCGTGCTCGACCACAGCAACCTCACGGCGGCTCGCGTTCGGTTCTACGGCATGGACGTCGAGCTGTTGTTCTCTCGGCAGCCGTTCCTGGGCGCCGCGGGGACGCGGTTCACCTTCATCGAACCGACGGTCGCGTTCGACGTCGCGCTCGAAGGAGGACGGACCCGGGTGCAGATCCCCGCCGATCAGCGGCACGCAAACGCGGTAATCGAGGTCGTAGCTGGTCCGCTCCAGCAGATCGCGACCTGGTTCGCGAACGATCTCTCCGTCACCGTCAGCGCCGACTACGGCCAACTGCAGGTCCGCCGCGCTTCGACGGGCGCCGTCCTCCCGGCCGCCTACGTGAAGTGCTTCGCGCGCAACTCCGGAGGCGCGATCGCGTTCTACAAGGACGGCTATACCGACCTGCGCGGGCGCCTGGATTACGCGACGTTGTCGACCGACGCGCTCGATCGGGTGGAGCGCTTTGCGCTGCTCGTCGTCCACGACGATGCGGGGACGCTGGTGGTCGAGGCTGCGCCGCCCACGCGGTGACGCTCGGTGCGAAACCTGCCAGCCCTGTGACGCCTGCGCCATGCTAGTTGCGCTACCTGGAGGTCCCATGCGCGTGCTGGTGGTGAACTGCGGCAGCTCGTCCGTCAAGGCCGAGGTCCTCGATCCCCACACGGGTGAGCGCCTGGAACGGGTCGTGCGGGAGCGCGTCACCGACGTCGGACAGGCGCTGCGCGAGGTGCTCGCCGAGCTCGCCGAGTGGAAGGTCGACGCCGTCGCCCATCGCGTCGTACACGGTGGCGAGCGGTTCACCGAGCCGGTCCTCGTCGACGCGGCCGTCCTCGACGCGGTCACGGCGTTGTCGCACCTCGCGCCGTTGCACAACCCCGCGAACCTCGCCGGGCTGCGCGCGGCGATGGAGTCGCTGCCGGACGTACCCCACGTCGCGGTGTTCGACACGGCGTTCCACGCGACTCTGCCCCCGCGGGCAAGGGCGTACGCCCTGCCCCACGCGCTGGCGAGCAAACACGGCCTGCGGCGGTTCGGCTTCCACGGGCCCAGCCACGCGATCGTCGCGCAGCGGGCGGCAGATCACCTGAAGGCCGACGTGCGGACGCTGCGGATCATCACCTGCCACCTGGGCAACGGCGCGAGCGTGTGCGCGGTCGAGAACGGGCGCTCGGTCGAGACGAGCATGGGAATGACGCCGCTCGAAGGGCTCGTCATGGGCACCCGCGCCGGAGACGTCGACGCGGGCGTGCTGCTCGAGGTGATGCGGCGCGAAGGCCTCGACGTCGACGGGCTTGATCGGCTGCTGAACAAGCAGTCGGGCCTCGCCGGGCTGTCGGGTACCGCCGGCGATCTGCGCGACATCGAGGCGCGCGCGGCCGAAGGCGACGCCCAGGCGCAGCTCGCGATGGGCGTGTTCGCGCACCGCGTGCGAAAATACATCGGCGCGTACGCCGCCGTGATGGGCGGCGTCGATGTGATCGCGTTCACCGCGGGCATCGGTGAGAACAGCGCCTCCATGCGCAGCCGCATCGCGCAGCGGCTCGAATTCCTCGGCGCCGTGTACGACGACGACGCGAACCGCGACGCCCACGTCGATGACTCCGCCCCCGTCGCAGAGTTCTCCGCTTCCCACAGCCGGTGCCGCCTGCTGGTCGTGCGCACGGACGAGGCGCTGATGCTCGCGCGCGAGGCCGCGCGGCTGGTCGCGAACAAGGCCCCGGTCGGCGGCGGACGCATCCCCATCGCGGTGAGCGCGCGGCACATCCACCTGACGCAGGAGGCCGTCGAGGCGCTGTTCGGCGCGGGTCACCAGCTCACGCCGTACAAGCCGCTGTCCCAGCCGGGCCAGTTCGCGTGTGTCGAGCAGCTGTCGATCGTCGGACCGCGCAAGCGCATCGACAACGTGCGGGTCCTGGGGCCCGTGCGGCCTGCGTGCCAGGTCGAGATCTCGCGCACGGACGAGTTCCTGCTCGGCATCGACGCGCCGGTGCGGGAGTCGGGTCACGTCGCGGGCAGCCCCGGCATCACCCTCGAAGGCCCTGCTGGGCGGCTGGTGCTCGCGGAAGGCGTGATCTGCGCGAAGCGGCACATCCACATGACCCCCGAGGACGCCGTCCGGTTCGGCGTCAACGACAAGGACATCGTAGCGGTGAAGATCGACAGCGACGGCCGCGATCTGACGCTGGGCGACGTGGTCGTGCGCGTGTCCCCGAAGTTCGCCTTGGAGATGCACCTCGACACCGACGAGGCAAATGCGGCCGAGATAGCACCCAGCTTCGAGGGTGAGCTCGTGGTGTCGGGGGTGTCCGGAGCCCTGTTGCGACGGGATCCCCGGCGCGACGACGTTTGATGGTCATTCAGGGAGGGCGGGCATCATGTCGCAGGAGGAAAACATCGTCACGGGCCTCGCCGCGCTGCGGGCGCTGTCCCACACGGGCTCGGTGACGGGCGCGGCCGTCGAGCTGCGCCTCACCACCTCCGCGGTGAGCAAGCGGTTGACCGCGCTCGAAGCGACCGTTGGCCGTTCGTTGAAAGAGCCAGCCGGTCGCGGCGTCCGCCTCACGCCGGAGGGGGAGCGGCTGCTTGCCGAGGCCGATCCGTTGCTGGCGCAGCTGCGCGCGGTGGTCGCGGATCGATCGGACGCACCCGCGCGGGTGCTAAAGCTCGCGATCACCGAGTCTGCGCTGGTGTCGTGGGCGCCCGCCGCCCTGCGCGCCGCCCTCGATTCCGATCCAGCGCTGAAGATCGAGCTTCACGCGCACCGCGGGCCGGTCGTGATCGACCGCGTGGGGTCGGGTCGCTACGACCTCGGCATCTGCACGGTCACCGCGCCACCCGAGGGGCTCGTCGTGCGCGAGCTCGGCGACGAGCCGATGGTCATCGTCCCGCGCGGGCTGCTGCCCCTCACCGGCGACGTCGTGCCGGTGTGGACGCTCGAAGCGAAGTCGGCGACCTGGCAGGTGATCGAAGGGCGCGTGGAGCGGCGGTCGCGGGCGTGGGGGTTCACGGTGCGCGTCGACGGTCGTTTGGAGTCCGCGGCGGCGCTGGTGCAGGTGGCGCGCGCCGGGTTCGCCCATGCGCTCGTGCCCCGCGGGACGGCGCTGGCGCTCGGTGTCCCTCCCGAAGCGCTCGTCGCGCTGCCTGGCCTCGCGCGGCCGGTGGGCGTGATCGGCCGCCACCACACCCTGGCGGGCGCGTCCGTCGCCCGGCTCGTGGGCGTGCTGCGATCGCGCTTCGGTGGATGACGGAGCAAGGTGGAGATGAATGCAATGCGCGAGGAACAAGGCGCCCGCGAGTGAAATCTCCGACGGGAACCTGCCAACTCCGCCACGGAAGAACGCCGAAACTTCAGTTCCGGGTCCCGTCGATCACGCGTCGACATTGCATTCGCGATGACCTTGACCAGCCAGGATTTCACTCAGGCCGACCTTGCCCGGCCACGGCTGAACGTACCCCCGGCGAAGCGGACCGCGGGCGTCAGTTCGAGCAGCACCGAAAACCCGTCCGCGGGTTCGCGTAGCCGGCGCCGAACGTGTCGTTGCGGCGGTAACACCGCGCGTGGTCTTCGCTCGTGTCGTACGCGCCACCGAGGAGCACGGCCTTGTCGGGCGTCTCGCCGACCCACTCTTCCACGTTGCCCGTGAGATCGTACACGCCCGTCGGCGTCACACAGCCGGGCATCTCGCCGGTGTACACGGGACGCCACGGCGTGCCGTCGGGTGCGGTGCCGGCGCCCTCGGCGTCACGACCGTCCCAACAGCGCGTCTTGTCGTGGAAGTCGCCGTAGGGGTACGCGGTGCCTTCGATCATGTCGTCGGCGAGCTCGCCGTTCCCGTTGTCGTCGATCGCAGCCGCGCCCTGGCAGGCCGCGACCCACTCGCTCTCGGTGCACATCCGCTTGCCCGCAGCGTCACAGGCGGACTTCGCGTCGAGCCAGGACGTGCGGATCGACGGGATGTTGTGCTTTCCGCTCACGGCCTTGCCGTCCACGATCGCGGCTTCGAACGTGTCGATCTTGAACGTCGAGCCGGCGCTGATCGTCTGCATCGCAGGTACGTCGCTGGGGACAGGCGCGACATCGGCCGCCGTGTCGCGCAGGGACGCGGCCTTGGACGGGCCCGCTTCGCCGAGCGCGGCTTCGATCGCGCGCGCCATCGCTTCGGCGGAGGTGCCCGAGCGGTACAGCTTCCCGTTGATGAAAATTCGAGGGGTTCCGTGGATGTGCAGCTTTCCGCCTACGTCAGCGTCGGCACGCACCTGAGCGACGGACTTCGGGTCGCGCACACACTGGTCGTACTTTACAGGATCGACGCCCACGGTCTTCGCGTAGGTGGCGAGGTACTCGTCGCCCAGCTGGTGCTGGTTCTTGAAGGCGAGGTCGTGGAACGACCAGAACTGGCCCTGCTGTTGCGCGCACACGGACGCCACCGCGGCGCGGCACGCGTTCGGGTGCTTGCGGTTCTGTACGTTCGCGTTGCAGCCCGGGTTCATCGGGAAGTGCTTGAACACGAACAACACGCGGTCGCCGTAGGCGCCGTAGAGCTTGCTGATCTCGGACGACATGCGCTTGCAGTAGCCGCACTCCAGATCCCCGAACTCGACGACGGAGACCTTGGCGTCGCGATTGCCCTTCCACGCGTCGTCCGGGTCGAGCGTGAACGTCTCCATCTTTCCGTCTTCTTCGGTGGCGACGGTGAACGACAGCGCGGGGGCCGGGCCCTCCGGGTCGCGTACGAGCTTCTCGACGCGCTCTTCGAGGGCGACCGTCGGAGCGCCATCGCTCAGCGATTGCCTGTACACACGCTCACCGAGCACGCCCGTGAGTCCGAGCGCCACGGCGAGGCCGAGCACCGGTCCGGTGGGCAGGGGCGCCGTCGTGTCGGGGCGACCTGCGGCCAGGGTGAGGCCCAGGATCAGGAAGTTCACGAAGTAGTGCTGGATGCAGTAAAGGCACCAGTAATTGAGCTCGACCTTGCTGATGTAAGCGAGGAACAGCGCCGACACGGAGCCGATCACGCCCGCCGCGACGGCCAGGGTGTGGGCCCCGCGCACGCCGCGCAACGCGCCGATCACGAGCCCCATCACGGTGCCGTAGGCGATCATCGACCAAGTCCCGATCGGGACGCCGCCGAGCTCGGACCACTCCGAGGTGTTCACGATGTCGCAGTTGACCTGCTCGGACTGCACGCAGCCGACGAGCTCGGCCTGGACGCCGCCGTACAGCTGCTGGTCGTGGTGCCACGTCATCATGGCGCCGATCACGAGCCCCCACACGAGCACGACGCACAGCGCATACAGCGGGAGCAGTTTGAGCGGCGCGGCTCCCGAGGGAGGCGACACCGATGGGGTCGTGCTCATCTGGCCTTCGCCCCGTCGATCGCGGTGATCAATTCGGTGAAGCCCTTCTCGGCCGAGTAGCCGATCTTCTTGTACGCGACGGTGCCGTCAGGGGCGACCACGAACGACGTCGGCATGGACATCACCATGTAGTCGCCGAGCGCGGACGAATCGTTGTCCAGCGCGATGGGAAGGCCAACGTTGACGGCCTTCAAGAACTTTTCGGCGTCCGCACGCTGGCGATCGACGTTTACGGCGATCCACGTCACGTCGGTGCGCGTCTTCGCGAGCTCCGTCATGGCGGGCAGTTCGGCCCGGCAAGGACCACACCAGCTCGCCCAGAAGCTCATCACCACGACCTTTCCCTTCTGCGCGCCGAGATCGAACGTGCCGCCGTCGCGCAGCGGGAGCTGGAACTGCGGCGCCGGGTGCCCCACGATCTCCAGCGCTTCCATTGGAATCATCTCCGGCGGGCCCGCGTAGGCCGCGCCGATCAACAACTCCAACATCACGGCTGCACCGGGGGAACGGGGGCCTCGGGTGACGGGCCGCCAGGTGACATCGGAATCGGGGACGTCCCGGAGAGCGCTGCGGTGAGGTCGTCGACGGCCTCGGACGCGAGCGTCTTGGTGAGCTTGACGGTGGCGCGGTCGTAGCTCGACTTCGCGTAGAACTCGCCGTCCGCCTCGTTCTTTACGATCTCGACCGTCCACGACTGCGCCGCGCCGTCTTTGCGGCCGGTCGCTGTGTAGCTGAACATCAGCGTGGGCGTGGCGGGGATCTCGTCCGCGTTCGGGTAGCCCTGCGCGCGCACCTTGATCAGCTTGTCGAGCCAGGTCGCGCCGATCTCGTCCTTCGTGTCGGGCGTCGCGTCGCGCGCCCAATAGGCCTTCTCACGGTCTTCGCGGTTCTTCTGCACGAAGTTCACCGAGGTGCCCGCGGCGTCGCGCACGAGCACGCTCTCGAGGTCCTTCTCGGCGAAAGGCTGCAGCGCACGCTCGACGAGGCGCGTCTTGCCGTACTGCAGCGGGCGAAGATCCTGATCGTCCACCAGGAACACCTTGTCGCCCTGCTTCACGTAGCGGTCGCGCGAACCATACGTCTCGGCGCCGAGCAGCAGCTCGATCGCCTGCCCACCCTTGTCGACGGTGAGCGTGGCCTTTGGCGCGTCAAAGCCGAACGTCTTCGGGTCGGCCGACGGGTCCTGCGCGAGCTCGCGGAGCGCCATCAGCGGCGAGAACGCGTCGTAAAGCTTTGCTGCGGCGTCGTTGCCCAAGAACGCAGATTCCTTGATCTCGACCTCGCCCGCGACCTCGGGAACCGCGGGCGCGTCAGTGTCGCCGGGCGCGACAGGCGGCGCGGCCTTCTTGATCTCTTCGTGGGTGCTCACCCAGGTGTACTCGCCGGAAGCGTCCTTCTTGTGCTCGAGCGTCACGGTGAGGTCATCTGCCTTCCACGTGATTTTCTGCACGTCGCCCTTGGCGGCCTGGTACATGGCGACCTTCGTGTCGTCCGAAGGCTCGTCATCGCGGTGCTGCCAGGTGTACAGCGCACCGGCGAGCGACAGGGCCAGAATGGCCCCGTTGATTGCAACCTGCCTCATCGCGTCCTCCTGCGCAGCGTGGTGAACAGGCCGCCCGCGGCCAGGACAATTCCGGGGACTCCGAAGATCGTGCCCCAGAACCACGCGATGTCGTCGTCCTTGGTGTGGTCGAGCTTCACGTCTTCTTCGCTCTCGACCTTGCCAGCGATCTCTTCGTCGCCCACCAGCCAGCGGCCAGCGTCCAACACGAGCTGGTTGTTGCCATCGGAGCCCGCGAGCGCCGGGTCCGAATAGGCGGACACGTCGCCCTGGACGAGCGCGCGCCACTGCTTGGGCCCCGCTTCGGTCGGGTTGGCGACGTCGCCTTCCACGGCGAACATGAGCGTGAACGTCTCGG
The DNA here is from genome assembly GCA_947505245.1 of Pseudomonadota bacterium. Taxonomy (GTDB): domain Bacteria; phylum Myxococcota_A; class UBA796; order UBA796; genus SYKL01. Next base: position 11,240 of record CANNIZ010000017.1, read on the forward strand.
ACTTCTCGTCCGCGTCCTGCTCGAAGTTGGCGTTGGCGTCGATCCACGTGCCTTCGGGCGACCGCAACAGGACCGTGCGCTTGCCGTTGCCGACCGTCTCGGTCAGCGTGGTCGCCGTCGGCGTGAGCACGAACGCCTGGGTGCTGAACTTCGAGAGCGTGCTGGTGACGGCGTGCGTGCCGTAGCGGTTGGTCGCGACGAGCACGTAGTCCGAGGGGCCGCGACCCTGTGGGACGTAGTACTTCTTGTTCGCGACCGGGGAGGTGCCCGCTTCGATGCCGAGCCACGCGAGCAGCTCGGGGAGGCGATCGCCGCCGGGCTCGACCATGATCCACAACGAGCCGCCGCGCTGGACGTACGCCTCGATGGCCGCGATCTCTTCGGGCATGAGCGCCTGCTCGGGGGCCGCGATCACCAGGAACGCCGCGTCGTCGGGGATGGCGTCGGCCGAGCCGTCCATCACGCCGAGCGTCTTGATCTTGTAGTTCAGCTGCTCGAGGCGCTGCTTGAACGTGTTCAGCTTGCGGAGGGGGTCCTCCTTCTCCTTCGAGGACGCTTCGCCGTGGCCGACGAGCAGGTAGGCCGTGCGGTTTCCGCGCGCGATCTTGAGCAGGTTCTTCTGCACGGTCTCGTCGAGCTTCTTCAGGTCCCGCTTGGCCTTGTCCATCTCGACGCCGATCTTGAACTTCTCGATCTGGTCGCCGCGCTTGAGCGCGATGTACCCGTTCTCGCGGACCTTCATGTCCTCGGCGAGCTTGGGATCGACGGCCTGGTCGGTGACGGTGACCGCGAGCTTTCCGCCGCTCTGGGCTTCGATCTTGCGGAAGTAGCCAGCGACCTCGGTGAGCACGTCGCTCGCCGGCGGGAAGAACAACACGACCTCGATCGGCTCGTCCAGCGTCGATGCGAGCTTCAGCGTGCTCTCGCCCGGGTCGGTGACCTTGAAGTAGCTCGTGTCGTAGTCCCACACGTGCTTGCTGGCGACGTAGTTGAGCGGGAACAGCAGCGCGATGCCGAACGCGGCCGCGAGGCCCGCCTCCATCGACTTCTGCGCAGCGTTCACCGGCAACATCATCGGATGGTTCGCGAGCGCGCGGTCGATCCACATCATCGGGAACGCACCCGCGATAGCGACAATCGGCCACAGGCTGCCCCAGACAGCGTTCCAGGTCGCCCGGCTGTCGTCCGCGAGACCGAGCGCGGCCGTCGCCGTGTCCGTCGTGAGTCCGTACAGCAACAGCGACGAAGCCGCGAGCAACGCGAACACGAGCGCGCGCTGCTCACCGGCCTTGCGGGCGGCCTGAGCCGCCATCATGCGCCGCACACGGAGGCCGACCGCGGTTGCGAGCACCACGAACCCGCCGCCGATGAAGGCCCAGTAGGTGGTGTCTTCGTGGAAGAACCGCTCACCCGCGAACACCAGCAGGAGGCCGGCGAGCACGAGCGGCGACACGGACGTGGTGGCCTCGAGGATCGCGGCGAACACGACGAGGACGCCGACGAGGAGTTTGAGCATCATTGCCAGCGCCTCCCCTCGAGAGAACGGGTCGCGAGCATCAAGAAGCCCCAGGTGAGCGAAAGGTAGAAGATCACGCTGTTCGACAGCAGCTTGCCCTTCTCGAAGCTCTGGTAGTGCTTGTCGAACAGGGCCACGTAAGCGACCACGTCCGAGAACGGCGAGTCGACGAGGTCCGACAGGAGCCAGCACACGAGGAAGGTGACGACGATCACGGCGGTGACGAGCAGGGCCGGGATCTGTGAACGGAACAGCGACGAGCTGAAGATGCCCATCGCGGTGACCGTGGAACCGCACAGCAACGCGCCGAGGTACCCGACGGCGATGTGGCTGTAGCTCACCTTGCCGTTCACGAAGATCAGCGCAGGCATGTACGTCGAGAGCAACATGAGCACGGTGAACATGCCCATCGCGGCCAGGTATTTACCGAGCACGATCTGCCACTCTTTGAGCGGCGAGGTGTGGAGCAGCACGTCGGTGCCGGTCTGACGCTCTTCGGCGATGGAGCCCATGGTGAATGCGACCGGCGCGCACATGCCGACGCCGAACAGCGTCTCGAAGAACTTTTCGAGCACCTCGTGGCTGTACCGGGCGCCGTTGCCCATGGCGAACGCCTGGAACCAGATGCCGATCACGAACAGAACGGTGCCGAGAATCAGCCAGCCGCTGTAGCCGTTGAAGTACGCGCTGAAATTGCGTCGAGCGATGAGAAGGGCGTTTGTCATGCCGATCCCTCCTTTGCGAGGCCGAGGAAGATCTGTTCGAGGTCCGTCGCAGGCTCTTGAACGAGCCGAACGCCGAAGCCGGCGGCCGCGACTGCGGGGACGAACTGTTCGCGTACGTCAGACGTGAGCTCGACCAGCGCGGCCGCGTACGGCGGGCTCGCGGGCTGCGTCTCCACCGACTTCACGGTTGGCTGCGCCTTGAGCCAGGCCTCGAACGCGGCCTGATCACCGCGCACGGTGAGCAACAGGCGCGTGTGGCCGACGCTCGCGGCGAGCTCGTGTTCCGTGCCGACCGCGACCATGCGGCCGTCCTTGAGCACGAAGATGCGGTCGCACGTCTGGCTGATCTCGCCGAGGATGTGGCTCGACACGAGCACCGCGCGGCCCTTGCCGAGCGAGCGGATGACGCGGCGCATCTCTACGATTTGCACTGGATCAAGGCCGGAGATCGGCTCATCCAAGATGACGAGGCGCGGGTCGTGGATCACGGCCTGCGCGATGCCGACGCGCTTGCGGTACCCGTGCGACAACGTCGCGATGACCTGGTCCTTGCGATGCACGAGGTCCGTCAGCTTGAGGACCTCCGCGAGTCGCGACTCGCAGCGGGCCGCGGTCATGCCTTTGAGGCGACCGATGTGCCGAAGGAACGCGGACACCGTCATGTCGCGGTACAGCGGCGGCTCTTCGGGCAGGTACCCGATCTTGCCCATCATGGTCTCGGGGTTGGCGGACACGTCCACGCCGTCCACCAGCACCTTTCCGGCCGACGGCGCGAGCACGCCCGCGAGCACCTTCAGGGTGGTGCTCTTGCCGGCCCCGTTCAGGCCGAGCAGGCCGATGATCTCCCCCTCCTTCACGTGGAAGGAGACGTCCCGCAGGGCCGCAAACTCGCCGTAGTACCGGGTAAGCCCGGAGACCTCGATCATGGTCCCTCCGCCCGCATTGCGGGCGCGTGCCTTTAGCCAGTGGACCTCGTACGTCAAGGTCAGGGCTTGTCACGTTCAACCAGGGGCGTTTGGCGTGGTATAGGGAGACATGCGCGGATTCGGGCTCCTGGGGGCGTACCTCGCCGCATGCAACCGCGGCGAAGAATCGGACACGCCGGCGGCGCCGACGGCGCCGGTGGTGGTGTATTTCGTGGTGGACACGCTGGGCGCGAGCGCGGCAGCGGAAACCGACTTCTGCGCGGTCGTCAGCTCGGTCGCGGGGGCGCACGGCCTCGAAGCCGCCTGCGTAAGCGACGCGTTGGCGCCGTCGTCCTGGACTGGCGAGTCCCACGTTCGAATGTTGTGGCCTGAACACCTGATCGGCTCGCGACGACGCGCGGAGGTCCCCGATTGCGATACCCGCTCGGTGCTGGCGACGATCGCCGAAGCGACCGGTGGCCCGTACGTCGTCGGCGCTCAAAACAGCGTGATCGGCGCGGTGGAAGCTGGCACCTGCAGGAGCGGGCAGAACCCGTGGCTGGTCGGCGCAGACGAGGTCCACCGCGGGGAGCGGGACGGGGACGACAGCCCCGTCGCCGACGGGATCACCGATCTGCTCGCAGCGACGGCCGCAGGCGGCCCCGCAGCGGCGTTGCTGAATTCCGTCGAAGCGGGCTCGCACCTGCCGCGGTGCGCGGACGACGCGACCACGGCTTCCTGTCAGGGCCTGTACGCGCTCGCGGTCGAATACGGCCAGGCCAACCCCGACCTGCCCGACGAGCGCCGCGCGGCGTGGTGGGCCGACGGTCAACACACCTTCCGCTTCTTCGGTGAGGTCCAATCGCGCGGGGACGTCGCCCGCGCCGCACCGCTCGTCGCGGGGACGATTCGTGAGCGCATCCTCGGCCATCAAGCGCGGACCGTTGTGGACCGCCTGGAAGCGCTGATCGGCGGGCTGCAGGAGCAGGGTCGCCTGGACGACCTCACGCTCGTGGTCCTGTCCGATCACGGCGAGAACCCGTGCTTCGCCGATCCCATGAGCGGCCAGGTCAATTGTGCCCACACGGGCGCGCCCACCGAGTGGACAGCTTCGGTTCCAGTCGTGGTGGTGCCAGCGTCCCGCGCCGCTGAGTGGCGCGCGGGCGGCCTCCTCGGCGGTGAGGGTGCGCCGTGGAGCACCAGCGCGTTGGCGTGGGGCCTCATCGACGCCGCCGGGGTCGTCCCGCCATCGACGTGGCCCGAACCGCCAACGCCGGGGGTCGCGACGAGCTGGTCGTGCAGGCCCCAGAGCCGGACGGCCGGCGGACCGCGATGGTCCGCCCTCCACGTCTCGGAGCAGGGTTCGCTGCGATGTTCGGAGGGGAGGTGCGGCGCCTGGACGTGGGGCGCCCTGGCCGGACCTACGGCGGTCCCCTCACCGTTGGCTGCGGTGCCACCCGAACTCGCGCCCTACGCCGGGCCCCCCGACTGGTCGACGAACGCATGCCAGTGACTTTCTTCCTCGCGTTCGCCGCTATCGTCGGGTGTACCGGCGCGGACACCGACTCCGACACGGGTGGAACGGCGCTCGTCGTCGGGCCGGTGGACGATTTTCCCCAGGTCGCCTGTGACGCCGCGGGCGACGAAGGGCTCGCGCTGCACGTGCTCGCGGGTGCGGTCCCACGCTACGACGACGGATATGCCGTGTTCGTCCGCGTCTGGCCCGATCACCGGCCCGGCTTCGAGGAGGTGCTCCCGTCGCCCCCCGCCCTCGAGCGCGGCGCGGTCGTGGTCACGCTGCTCGAACCTGGAACTTCGATGGACGGTCACGCGAGCGGCGGACCGGTCGGAGAGTCGGGCACCGCGCGCGTCGAGGCCGTGAACTGCGCGCTCCGCTACGTTCGTGGCGACACGTTCCCCGTGACCGCCGGTCCGGTCGTGCTCACGGGCGTGTCGTTCGGCGCAGGCACGGTGATGCACGCGGCGCTCGAGCCCCTCGCCGACGGGGCCGTCCTGTTCGAGGCGCCGCTCGTCGACCAGCTCGTCACGCTCGAACCCACGCCGCAGCGGACGCTCGACCCGTCGTTCGTCCCCGGGACGTGCACGCTCGATGGCGGCTGCCCGTTCCCCGGCCGCGGGCCCGCGCTCGTGTGGAGCGGGAGCGACCTGTTTCACGACCTGAACAGCGATCGCGTCAAGGACGACGGCGAACCCGTGCTGGCGCTGATGCAGGACCCGACGGGTGGTTCGCTCGGCCTCCCGTCGGTCGAGTTGTTCGACGAGGTCGCCGCCAACTCTGCCACGGTGTTCGACGCCGCGGTGCCCGCGCGCTGGCCGACGCGCGCCGCGACGTTGGCCTACTGGGCGTCGCGCGACGCGACCGTACCTCTCCAGCGCGTGCGCGACGAGGGCCTCGGTCGCTGGCTGTTCATCGCCACCGCGACGGATCACGTCCAGGTACTGCACGAGCACGTGCGCGTGATGCAGGAGGCGCTGCCCCACGCGGCCTGGTTCCGCCTCGACCCGGACGCCGCGTACCTGTCGCTCGTCGGCGCGCCCGCCGGGCTCGAATTTCCGGCGTTCGCGACCGTCGCGGATCCCGACGCCCCGGGCGCCCTGCCCGAGGCGCCCGACGGGTTGATCACGCTGGCTGCGGAGCTGGAGCTCGCCGATCGCGCCCACGCGAACGACTGGAGCGACGACCTCGACGCGGTGCTCGCTCCCTGAAGGTCACGGCGCGACGGCGTCCGCCCAGACCGCGCGCGCGGCGAGCCAGTCCGCGAGGTACGCGCGCTCGCCGTCATAGTCGAGGAAATCGGACTGCCGGTCCCCCGCCCAGCCGCCGTAGCTGAAGTAGTCCGGGCCCCACTTGTCGAAGTCGCGACGCGCGGCGGGGTCGATCGCCGCGTCATACGCGTCGAGGTGGGCCTGCAGCGAGGCCGCGGAGAACGGGCCCGTCGTCAGGTCGGTCCAGCGCGCCGCCAGCGCTGCGTGGGTCGTGGGATCGTCCTGCAGGCGCGCAAAGATCTCATTGGGCCAGCGAAAGTCATCCGCCGCGTCGGCGGGCACGCGGATCGTCCGCCAGTCCTGGCCGAAGCTGTGGTTCATGTCCCACGGCGCGTAGCGGACGCGACCGCTCGGCGGCTCGGGGTAGAGGTACGCGTTCTTTCCCGCAGAGTCGCCGGCGGAGGCGAAGCGAACGAACAGGTACCAGTCCATGAACTCGGTCGGGTCGAGGTAGGCGCTTAGCCCCGACGCGAACGCGGCGGCGTCCGAGTCCGCGGTGAACGCCACGAGCGCGTCGAGCGCAGCCCAGTCATCTGCGACCCCCTCCTTCAGCTCGTAGCCGTCATGCAAGGTCCACTTCGGGTCGCCGTACGCGTTGGTGCGGCGAAAGTTCGCGTCGTGGTTCACGGACTTGTAGAGCGGCCCCGTCGCGTCGAGCCCCATGTCGGCGAGGAACCGCGCGTCCACACGATCGGCCGCGACGAACAGGCCGTGGAACCCGCCGTTCAGGTACACCACGACGAACGCGGTGCGCGGCGTGAGGCGGGCAACGCCCTGGTGTTCGGCCATTTCGGCCCACAGATCGAAGGCGAGCTTCTGGCGAACGTAGCTCGCGTCGTCGAACGTGGTGAGCAACACGAGCTCGTCGGGGGTCCCGAGGCCCCAATCGTCAAGATTGACCTTGTCATCGAGCGTCACCGCGTAGCCGGGCTTCGGGTAGTTGCTCGACGACGCGCCGCGGATCTTCATCCGACCCGTGTGCATCGAACCGTCGATCCATGCGGTAGCAGGCACGTCCTCGCTCATCAATTCGCTCTCGGCGAACAAATGGATCACCGGAAGTCCGAACTCGCGCAGGTACGTGCCGGGGTCGGGAGGCACGTCGCCAGGCGCGTCCACTGCGTCCACGACGTCGATCGACAACGCGACGACCTCGGCGTCGCCGCCGGTCACCGGCCGCTCGAACACGGCGATCGGATACGTCCCAGCCGCGTCCAGACCCGGCGTCCAGGTGATTGCGCGTCCGTCGAACGAGGCGCCGACGGGCAGCCCGGACGCGGTGGCCTCGTACACCGCCGGTCCCGTACAACGCACCACGATCGTGACGGGCTCACCCTCGAGGACCCAGGCCGGGGCGGTCACCTCGGCGGCACAAGGGGCCGCAAGCGCGGGCGCGTTCGGGGTGCAGGCGAGCGCCAAGAGGACGAGCATCCGCTCATGGTAGCATCGCCGCGTGGAATCGCTCGCACGACTGGTAAGGGACCTCCCTCCCCTGTGGACCGACGAGAAGCCGGTGTCGTTCGACCCCGTACAGACCACGTTCCTGCAAAAGCTCGTGCGCAGCAAGGCCCTGTCGGCCAGCATCTCAGTGAAGAAGGAGGACTTCTTCCCGGCCATCGTGTACCTCGACACGTTCGCCGAGCTCGTCGCGGGGCGGCCGACGTTGCTCGACGACGTCGGCGTGATCGTGTCGGACCTCGAGGCGCGCCACCCGTACCTCGACCCGGACCTCGAGCTGCTCGTCCGATACTCGGCGATTCATGTGCAGAAGGACCTCGGCGGCGAGCGATTTTTCCGCAAGGCGACGTCGCGCGAGGTCGAGAAGCGCCGCGCCCTGAGCGACGCGAGGCCCGTCGCCGGGCCGCCCAGCGTAGACCTGTTCCACGAGGCCGTCGGGCGGCGGGTCGCCGACTGCTTTGCGACCGACGTGGTCCGGCAGGTGCTGCCCGCGGTGGGGTCGCGCAACGACCTGCGCCTCGCGCTCGTCTGTGATCAGGTGCTCGCGTGCAGCGGCCCGCCAGACGCCGACACCACCGAGGCGATCGGACGAGGCGCGTGGTCCGAGGCGGTCCTCGGCGCGCTGCGGCCGTTCGTCGCGCTGCGGGGCGCCGAGTCGCTCGCGGCCTACGTGGAAGCCGCGCACGCGCGCCTGGAGGGCCGGTGAAGCGGGCGATCTACATCGGCCGTTTCCAGGGCTTCCATCTCGGCCACCTCGACGTGTGCAAGTTCATCGACGCGGCCCCCGACATCGACGCGCTGGGCATCGTGCTCGGAAGCACGCAATACGACCGCGACCACAAGAGCCCGGTGACGCCGTGGGCGCTGAACCCGTTCACGGTCGCCGAGCGCACCGCGATGATCGAGGCCGCGCTCGCGGGCCAGCTCACGAAGCCGTGGTCGATTCATCCGGTGCCAGACTTCCACGATTGGCCCCGTTGGCACGCGGCGGTGGTGGCGAGCGCGCCTCCGTTTCAGGTGTTGTACACGGCAGACCGTGACGAGGCCGTGTTCTTCCGTGCGCGCGGCACCGAGGTGCGCCGGTTCCCGCGGGTGCGCGACTTCCACGCGGGCGCGATTCGCCTGTGGATGGCGAAGGGTGAACCGTGGCGGCACGCCGTCCCGGAGCCAGTCGCCGAGCTGCTCGTGGGGATCGACGCACCGGCGCGCCTGCGTGAGCTGTTCGCGCGCGACCAGGAGGTGGCGCGTGCCTGATCGGTTCGGAAACCTGGAGATCCCTACGGATCGGCAGCTCGACCTCGCGTTCCTCGACGCCCCCCTTTCGTTGCCCCGCCCGCTGCCGGCCGAAGAGCACGTCGTGGCGGCGTACCTCGGCGGCCGCGTGTTCGTCCCGACCGAGGGCACCGCCGAAGGCGACCGGATCGTGGTGTACGACCTCGTTCGCGGACTCGCTCCGCTCCTGCCGGACGCGCTCGAAAGGTCGTGGCGGGACCGGTGGGTGGGCCCGCTGGGCGCCGTCGCGACGCAGGTGCGCGGGCAGGTCCCCGTTCGCGTGCTCAACGAAGTCGGCGCCATGAACGCCGCGCGTGATGCCCTGCGTGGGCGCTTGCCCGCGGAGATCCCCGACCGCCATCGCGGGTTGCCAGGCCGGCCCTGCAACACCGACGACAGCTCTTGGCTGAGGGTCGTCGGGCACGCCCGCCTGCTGCGCCTCGCTGGCAAGCTGTACGACCTGCAGACGCTCCACGAGTACGCGCAGCGGTTCGCAAAGGCCGTTGATCCCGACGTCATGGCCAAGCTCGCGGCGCTGCCGCTCGACGCCGCTCCAGAGCGCCACCTCGAGGTGATCGCGCAGAACCTCGAAAAGGTGCACCCGAAGGCGCGCTCACCGTTGCGCAACAAGTTGGACACCACCCGCGTAGTCGTTGGTGGGGTGACGTTGTTGCCGATCTTCCTCGGTCCAATCGGCGCGCTGTTCGACCGCTACGCGGAGCGGCTCGGGAACACGATTCGCCTCGACGTGCTGGGGCCCGGCGCGTGATCGAGCCCGAGGTCGACCTCCTCATCGTCGGGCGTCGGTTCGAAGAGGCCGCGCGCCTCACACGCGACGAATCCACACGCCGCGACCTGCTCGAACTCGGCCTCCTGTGGGGGCGGTACGCGCTGGTGAAGGAGCTCCGGGAGCGGTTGCCCGGGGTGGTCGACGACGCGGCGTGGGTGCGATTCCTGTACAACCGCGCGCTGCCGATGGTGCCGTGGCGGCGCTCGGGCGCGGTGGCGCGCGTCGATCGCGACGTGCTCGGAGCGATCGCGGCGGACCTCGGCATCTCGCTCGGCGCCGCCGCGACCCTGGCCGGCCAGGCGCTCGCCGACGCAAAGACGCGCAACCTTGGAAAGGTTCACGACCTCGCGTCAATCGGCGGCGCGGCGGACCTCGTGGAGGCTGTCCACCGCGCGATCGCGCAGCGGGAGCGGTATGCGCGCGCCACCCTCGACGTCCGAGTCCGCGAGCGCCTGTACAGCCGGGGCGCGGACCACGTCGAGCTGCTGCAGCGCGGCGACACCGACGAAGACGATCCGAAGGTCGCGTGGCTGTGGCGCGCGGATCGCCGCGGCCAGCCGGTGGTGTTCAAGGAGCACCTCGCCCACCCGACGAATTGGTCGCGACTCGACGGCGGCAACGACGAGCCCGGGCTCCTCGCGTCGGTGCGGCACCCGAACGTGGTCAAGGTCTTGGAGCGCGGCGGGTTCGAGGGCAACCCTTCGTTCGTGATGGACTTCGTCGCCGGCGCGCGACCGCCGACGGCCGCGGAGGGGATGGCGGTCGGGCGCGACGTCGCGAGCGCGCTCACCGAGCTTCACCATCGCGGCATCGTCGTGTTCGACGTCAAGCCAGACAACGTCCTGTGGGACGGACAACGCGCCGTGCTGATCGACCTCGGCTTCGCCCAGCGCGTCACCGCCGAGGAGCCCGTAGCAGCCACGCTTCAAGGCTCGCCGCGCGGCGTACCGCCCGAGGTGTTGCGTCGGTGGCGCGGAGGCAAGCCCGTGGACGTGTTCCAGCTCGGCCTCGCGCTGTTCACCTGGCTCACCGGGGAACACGCGTTCGCCGATCCCGCCGTCTCGGACGACGAACCCGACGCCCGACTGCACTACGCCCGCGCGATCCTGCACGGCGCTCCGCGGCTTGATCGGCTCGAACCCGCCCACCGCGCGCTCGTGGGCGCGATGCTCGATCCGTGGCCCGACGCGCGCCCGACCGCCTCCGAACTGTTCACACATCTGCTGGAGCACGCGTGATCCCCGCGGTCGTGTGTACCCTCGGCACCACCACGGATGACCCCGACGTGCTCGCGGGGATGGCCGCCGCCGGCATGGGCCTCGCGCGCATCAACACCGCGTATGTCGGTACGGACGACATCGCGCGGCGGCTCGAACTGCTCGCGGCGACGGGCGTTCCCGCGCTGCTCGATCTGAAGGGGCGGCAGCTCAGAGTGGACTGCACCACCGTTCGCGTGATCGATGGAGTGTCGGTGGAACGGCCCGTGCGCTACCCGATCGCGGTCGGCGACGTGATCGCGGTCGGGTTCGCGACCGGACCTGTGCGCTTCAATCACGTGTTCGGTCAGGACTTGTCCCCGGGGGACACGGTGCTGTTCGACAACGGCACGATCCGAACCACGGTGATCGACCCGTCGGAGCGCGGCCTCGCGGACCCTCCAAACGCGGTGCTCCTGGTGGTCGAAGACGCAGGAGGCGGAAAGATGACGCCGGGCATGGGCGCCAACGTGCCGGGCAAGCGCCTGAACGTGCCGTGCCTGACCGACCGCGACCGCGCCGCGATCACCGTCGGCGTCGCCTACGACGTCGCGTGGTACGCGCTGTCGTTCGTGCAGCACGGCGACGATCTCGCGACACTTCACGAGGTGCTGCTCACCCACGGCGACGCGCGCAGCGGCCTCGTCGCGAAGATCGAGGACGCCGTCGGAATCGACGGACTCGACGGGATCTGCGCGGCGGCGCACGCGATCGGACGCCCGTTCGCGGTGATGGTGGGTCGCGGCGATCTTTTCGTCGAGCTCGGTCCGCTCGGCTTGTACGACGCCCAGCGGCGCATCGTCGAGGCCTGTGTGCGCAATCGGGTGCCCGCGATGGTCGCCACCGGACTGCTGGCATCCATGACCGACAGCCCGCAGCCCACCCGCGCCGAAGTGTGTGACGCGGCAGGTGCGCTCGCGATGGGGGCCGTGAGCCTGATGTTGTCGGACGAGACGTCGAACAGCCGACACCCGGTGGAGGCGACGAAGGTGCTGGCCGCCGTCGCGCGTCGCTACGGCCTCCTTCCGGTTATGAGCCTCTGATGGCGCGCTGGGAAGACATCACCGGGGTGACGAGCACAGCGGACGGGCAGCCGCGGCTGCCAAACCGACCCGACGTCGTCGCGAAGGCACTGGCGCGGGCCCTCAAAGGCGGCGTGCTCTCGGCCATCGCTTCGGACGTGATCGCGGAGACCGGTGACGACGCGGCCCGCGTGTATGGACTGCTCGGCTGGTTGCCGGTGTCGCGCGTGGCGGCCTGGGACCCGGCCGATGGCGGCCTGTGGCTGCACCCGTGCACCGATCTCGTCGACCTCTCCGTGCGGTACGCCGCTTGGGTCGGCTCGCAGCCGATCGAACCTGGCCAACTCGAAGCCGTGAAGCTGTACGCCCGCGCGGTCGTCGAGGAGGCCGTGAAGATCGGGCCGGTCGCCCCCGGCGAGAAGCGCGCGCCGCCCGCGCCGCCGCCGATCAACGCCGCTCCCGCGCGCGAGGCGCCGCTCGTGGACGCCGCGATCACCGCGCGGCTGAGCGCGTTGCTCGGCGCCGTCGACGCGGCGTTCCTGGAGCGTCGCCGGCACGCGCGGTGGGCGTTGTTGGCGCTCATCTCGGGCCACCACGTCCTGCTCCTCGGGCCGCCAGGCACCGGAAAGAGCCTGCTGGCGCGCGGGCTGTGCGCGTGTTTCGCCGACGGCGACGGCGAGTCGCGGTACTTCGAGTACCTGCTGTCCCGGTTCACGCACCCCGACGAGCTGTTCGGGCCCGTGAGCATCCCAGGGTTGAAGGCCGAAGATTACCGCCGGCTGACCACAGGTTTCCTGCCCACCGCCCACGTCGCGTTCCTCGACGAGGTGTTCAAGGCGAACTCGGCGATCCTGAACAGCCTGCTCACGCTCGTGAACGAGCGCGTGTTCCACCACGGGCGCCATCGCGATGACGTGCCGCTCGTCGGTCTGATCGGGGCTTCCAACGAGCTGCCCGACGCGGACGCCGGACTGTCGGCCCTGTACGACCGCTTCCTCGTGCGCATGCCCGTGCCGCCGATCGGCGACGAGCAGGACTTCCTGCGCATGGCCGCCGGGAAGCTGGAGCCGATCGCAGTTCCCACAGAGGCACGCGTCCGCCTCGCCGAGCTCGCGGCGATCCGCGCAGGCGCCGAACAGGTCGAGGTCCCCGAAGACGTGCAGGTAGCGCTCGCAGGGCTGTGGCGGCGCGCGAACGCGCAGGAGTGGGGCGTCTCCGATCGGCGCTGGCGGCACGCGGTTCAGCTGCTGAAGGTCGCCGTCGCGACGGACGGTCGGCGCCGGGTGGCTCCGCTCGACCTGCTGCTCCTCGAGCCGGTCCTCGCGCCCGGCCCCGATCGCACCGCCGAAGTCCGCGACGCGATCTTCGAGCACCTTGGTGCGCGCGCGGTCCCCGCGCACGATCTCCGCGCGCAGTGGACGCTGCTCCACGCCGATCGCGTCGCACCCGCCGCCGGAGAGCCTCCCCCGGCGCCGGCCCCGACGCGCCGCCTCGCGTGGCCGGAGCGACTCGCACGCAGGCAGGCCTCGGTGCGCCGCCTGCTCGTCCACCACGGCGAAGCCGTCGATCGGCTCGGCACGGATCGGCAGCGGCTCGAGGCGACGGGCGGCTTTCACCTGTGGCTCGATCGCCTGCCTCCGCAGCTGCTCACCGCCCACATCGAGGCCGCGCGGGATCTCGCGCGCGTGCTCGAACTGCTCGACCAGTACGGCACCGCGGTGACAGACGCCGGGAAGGCTGCCACAGCCCTGCTCACATCGCTCCCGCAGGGGTCGCGGCGGATGTACGCGAGCGACGCCGTGTGCACGATTCACGTCGTGGACGCCGAGCTCGCCGTCGGAATCGCGTTGACCGGCGAGGTCATCCCACCGGGCGCGCCGGACGCCCGCGGCGGCGGCCAGGGGCCGGTGCTGCAGGTCGGGGCGACGCGGTTCCTGGACTGGGTGGACGGCACCGTTTCGACCGACGCGCTCACGTCGAAAATGCCCGCGTGGGCCGGCCGCCAGGCGGGCGCCGCGTTGGAGCAGGTGCGTCGCCACCTCGGAAACGACGCGATCCCGCGACCGCCCGAGCTCCCGTGAACGCCGCCGGGCACCCCGCCCTGCACGCGATCGCCGAGTCGGACGTGGACGAGGTCCGCATGGCGGCGTTCGCCACCGAGCTCGCTTCCCACCTGCTCGGCGATGACTCCGAGCTGTCGCCTCTCGGGCGCGTCGTCGTTCGGGTCGCCCGACGCGAACTCGTCGACGCACGCGCGCTGTGTGACGGTCGGCCGCTGCTCGCCGTGGAGGCTGCGGTGCGCGCGACCGTCGCGTTGTGGCCCTACCTGCGGACGCTCGAGCCGCCTCCTCCGCAGCCGCCCGAGGAGTCCCCGCGCGAAGAAGCGGCCGAGGAAGACGCGTCCTCCGGCGGCGCCACCGCAGGGAACGAGGGCGCCGGTGACGACGGGTCCGACACCGACGCAGAAGACGACCTCCGCAAAGCCGCGTCGGCCGCCGTCGATGGCGCCCTGAAGGCGGATCAGACGATGCGTCAGGTCGAGCGTCTGCTGCCCGGCATCGGGTGGTCGATGGCGCCCGGTGTCCTCGAAGATCAGCTGCTGGACGGCCTCGAGGCGATGGCCCAGCTTGCTCAGCGCCTCCCGGATCTTGTGCGCATCGCGGATCTGCTCGGTCGTATGGAGTCGTCTGCGCGCAGGGCGGGCGCCGAGTTCGGCGGCAGCGAAGAGGTCGCGGGCGTAAACTTCGGCGGCTCGATCGCGGACGCGCTGCCCGCCGAGCTCGGCCTGCTCGGAGACGACGACGTCGAAGACCTGTTCTACCAGCGCCTCGTCGAGCACCGCCTGCTCTCGCTCGAGCTCGTCGGGGCAGGCCTGGACGGCTCCTCAGCGGCGGACACCAAGGGGCCCGTGATCCTTGCGATCGACACCTCCGGCTCGATGGTCGGTACGCCTGAGATGCTCGCGAAGGCGTTCGTGCTCGCGATCGCGCGCCGCGTCGTTTCACAGGGGCGAACAGCGCACCTGCTGCTGTTCGGAGGTCCCGGCGAGACGAGCGAGATCCGCATCTCCCGCGGCTCGGCGGCGGCGAAGGGGATCGTGGAGTTCCTCGGCCGCGCGTTCGGCGCCGGCACAGACTTCGACACGCCGCTGCTCCGCGCGGTGGCGCTGCTCGGCGAGCGTCACCTCGAGAAGGCCGACGTCGTCGTCGTGACCGACGGGCTCGGCTACGCGAACCCCGATGTCGTGGCGGCCGTAGACGGCGTCAAACGCGACGGCGTGAAGTTTCATGCGGTGGTGCTCGGGGCGATGAGCGTGGACGGCGTGCGACCCTTCGCCGACCACGTGTGGTCCATCGACGCGGACGCGCTTGAAAGCGCAGGCGACCTGTTGGTACGGCTTTGACGGAGGAATCATGCGCGTTGTCGTGACCCTGGCCTTGGGCATCGTGATCGGCGTCGCCATCGGCGCGGTCCCCGCTGAGAATTGGTCCTCGACGGTGAAGAGCCATGAGGGCGATCAGGCGCCACCGGACTGCCCACGAAACGACTTCTCGGGCGTGGTCGGGAACATGCTCGAGGACGCCGGACGCCGGAACGAGCCCGCAGCCGCGCTCCCACCGGAGCCGGGCGAGCCTGCGGTCGCGGCGCCGGAGGTGCCTCCCGTCCCCGGCGAGACCGATGCAAAGGTCGATATCGAGCAGGAGGTGAGCGCCGCAAAGATCGCCCTCGAGGCGCGGCGCACCCAGTCGCGCGCCGCGTTGATCGAGGACGCGGGCCTCGACGAGAAGCAGATCGTAGCGTTCGACGAAGCGACCGCTGCGATGAACGCCGAGCTGTTGGCGCTCACCGGAGACCTCGTCACGGACGTGCAGGAGAACGGCCCACCCTCGCGCCGCGACAGCATGCAGTACGCGGCTGAGGCGCTCGACGTCATGATCTCAGCTGAAGACCGGATGAATGCGGTGCTCGACGATGACCAGCGCGCGGACGCCGCCGCCGAGTCGCTCGACCCGCTGAGCTACGTGGACCCCGCGATCGTCGACCACATTCGAGAGTTGCGTTCGCTCGCGGAGAAACGTTGACCGAGCCCTCGCTGCTCCTATCGTTTCGTGACACGTTCCTCGTGGCGCGGTTCGAGCTCGTGCGGGCGCGGCGCACCTGGCAGGCGATGGCCGTGATCCTGCTGTTCGCGATCGCGTCGGGGGGCTCGACGTACGGGTTCGTGCAGATCCTGCTCGAGATCGAGAACAACCTCGCGGCGTCGCTCGGGGTGCCGCCGACCGACGCCCCCGGGGCCCTCACCGACGTGTTGCTCGGCAGCGACGACCTTCGGCGCGTGATGCGCGGATTGATCAACGACTGGAGTCTGATCGACGACGTGCTGAAATGGCCTCTGGTCGCGGTGTTCCACTTCTGGACGTCGCTGATCCTGGTGCCATGGCTGGCAGCGTTTGTAGCGGCGGACACGATCAGCGAGGACGTGCGCACGCGCGCGGTGCGGTTCGAGCTGTTGCGAACCGGGCGCCTGGAGCTCGTGTACGGGCGGTTCCTCGGGCAATGCCTGCTGCTCGCGATCTCGTTGTTCCTCGCGGGCCTCACGAGCTTCGCCGTCGCGTGGTGGACGATGATCCTGAACGACCCGCTGTACGTGATGTACGGCCTGCTCGCGATGTCGCTGCGCGCGTTCCTGTGGGGGTTGCCGTTCCTCGGCCTCGGCGTCGCGTGCAGCGAGTCCGTGAAGTCGCCGACGTGGGCCCGCATCCTCGCGTTGATCGGCACCACGGGAATGTTCATCGGACACGGGATCCTGATCTGGCTGCGCACCAAGGGCTACGGCTTGTACGTGTCGCCGCTGATCGGCGTCAGTCCGGCCTCGTGGATCCGGTCGTTGTGGGCAGGCGGGCTCGATACAGCGCTGGCGGGCCTGTACCTGCCGGCGTTCGCGATGGTGCTCGTCGGGCTCGGGTACCTCGTGCTCGCCCGGAGGGACGCGTGAACGCAAGCCCCGCACCGCCCGCGCTCCGGTTCGAACGCGTCACCAAGCGGTTCGGCAAGCGGGCCGCGCTCGATTCGCTGTCGTTCGAGGTCCCACAGGGCTCGTTGTGCGGGTTCGTCGGCGCCAACGGCGCTGGAAAGACCACGACGTTCGCGATCGCAGGCGGCTATTGTGCGCCCGACGAGGGCGTCGTGGACGTGCTCGGCGGCCCGTTCGATCCCTGGCGGCTGAAGGGGCGGCTCGGGTTGTTGCCGCAAGACGCCGACATCGGCGACCGCCACACCCCGCGCGAATTGCTCGTCCATCTCGCGCGTCTACAGGGCATGACCGCCGCAAAGGCCGGTCACGACGCGTCCCGCGTGCTCGATCGCGTGCACCTCGACGACCGCGCGGACGTCGCGATCGGCACGTTGTCCCACGGCATGCGTCGTCGCGTCGCAGTCGCCACCGCACTGCTCGGCTCCCCCGACCTGGTCGTGCTGGACGAGCCCACCGCCGGCCTCGACCCCGTCCAGGTGCGCTCGTTGCGCGATGTGTTCACGCAGCGCCGCCCCGGCCAGACGTTCGTGGTGAGCACCCACAACCTCGACGAGGTCGAGCGGATCTGCGACTACGTCGTGTTCATCGACCAGGGACGGCTCGTAAAACAGGGGCCGATCGACGACGTCGTCGGGCGCGACGAGAGCGCCGCGTGGGTGCTCGGCGCTGCCGTACCGCTCGCGCTGTTGACCGAGGTCCTGCCGGGGTACACGCTCGAAGCCACCGGCGAGGTGCTGCTCGTGCGCGGGCGCGACCTCGACGCCGCGAGCGTGCACATCGCGCGCGTGCTCGCGGAGCAGCGGATCCCCGTGCGCGAGGTGCGTCGCGGCGGTTCGCTCGAAGAGCGCTTCTTCGGTGCGTCGCCCGGAGCGGCGCGACCGGGTTAGGAGCGGCGATGCGCATCCTCGTCGCCATCGCCGCCCTGCTCGTCATCAACACCGCGTTTGGCCTCGGCAACACCGTCGGCTACCACCGCCTGCTCACCCACCGGGCGTTCGCCTGCCCGCGGCCCATCTTCGTGCTGCTGACGCTGCTCGGCGCCATGCACGGCGGCTCACCGATGGTGTGGGTCGGGGTTCATCGCCTGCACCACACCAAGTCCGACGGTCCAGGTGATCCCCACTCCACGCGCGAAGGCTTCCTGCACGCACATTGCGGCTGGCTGCTCGGCGGAACCAACAACCCGCTGCTTTGCATCCCGTTCGCGCTCTCGGGGTTCGGGCAGCAGGGCGCCTTGCTGGTGCACGACATCCGCCGCGTGCTGGGAAAGAACCCGCCTGTGTGGGTGGAATTGTGCCCGGACCTCGTGAAAGACCCGCTGATGCGCGCGCTCGACACGCCGTTCGTGATGCCCGCGCTGTTCGCGCTCCAGGTCGCGCTCGCGCTGCTCGTCGCGGGTCCCTGGGGCCTCGTCGGGCTGTGGGCGGTCCACGTCCTCGTCACGAACGGCTCGTGGGCGGTGAATTCGGTCGCCCATTGGCGCGCGTTCGGCGTAGAGAACTTCGAGAACGGCGACGACAGCCGCGACGTGTGGTGGCTCGCGGCGCTCACCTGGGGCGAGGGCTGGCACAACGCCCACCACCGCTACCCGCGCAGCGCGCGCCACGGCCTGAAAGGTGGGTTCGACGCTTCGTGGCTCGTGATTCGCGGCATGGAGCGCGTCGGGCTCGCCTGGGACCTTTGGCTGCCGAAGGCCTACCGCGCGAACAGTCGCCCGACCGCCTGATCCCGCTCACGTCACGAGTCGACGCAACGCAAGGGTCCCCGCGCGAACCGTTCCGATGGCCGCTTCGGTGGACGCCGACAGCGCATCCCGCTGCGCGACCACGTCGTCAGGTACGGTGAGTTCGAGCAACGCGTCCCGGGGAACCCGAGGGTGATGCCCACCCTCCTGAGCAGCCGCGAGGGCCTGCTGCACCCGCGACGAAAGCAGGAACGGGACCAGGAACGCGACGCTCCGCGCGTGCTTCGATCGCAGCACGTAGAACTCGGTGCTGCACAACACAGCCCCAACGTCCGGATCGACCCACCCGACCTGGCGCAAATACGGGCGCAGGCGGCTCACCAGCACGTCGCCGGGCCGCGCCTGCCGCTTCTGGCTGCCGAGCTCGGAGACCGGCGGCGGCGGGCTGACGATGCCCTCCGCGACGTGCGTGGTGTCGAGCACGACGGTGGGCGACTCGATCGCGGCGACCGACTCCCCGACCAGATCGACGAGGTCCGCGAGGCGGACCCCACCCGCCACGCTGCGACGAGGATCGTAGCGCTCGGGCGCGAGCACGTCGCCGTCGACGAGGTCCTTCACTGCGCGCTCTGCGACGGCTCCGTCGACCTCGAACCGGATCACGGAGTCGGGCGTCGCGGGCTCGCGCACGCCGACCAGGAGCACGGTGCGCTGCGACGTGTGGGGCAGAAACGCGTCGTGCGGCAACGCCACGACCTCGGTCGGACGCAGGTGTTCGAGCAGCCACTGGCGGACGAACCCGAACGACTTCGCGCCCACCTTGTTGTGCGGGAGCACGATCGCGAGCCGCCCGCCGGGCTTCAGCAGCCGCACGCAACGTTCAAGGAACAACACGTCGCGCTCCACGCGCCGACCCGGCCGGGCAAGGTCGAACCCCTCGACGTCGCCGACGTCACCGGCGAACGGCGGGTTGGTGAGCACGACGTCCGCAAACCCCTCCGGGCCGGCGAGCCCGCCCGCGTGGGAGACCGCCGAACACGACGCACCCGCCGCCGCGAGCAGCACCCGCGCCGTGCGCACCGCGCGCATGTCCAGGTCGGTGCCGCGCACGTCGATTCCCGGAGCCCACGCGTGGAACAGGAACGCGCCCGACCCGCACGCCGGATCCACCACGACCTCGCCGGGCTTCGGGGCGACGCGACGCACCGCGTCCTTCACGATCGCGCGCGGCGTGAAGAATTGGCCCTTCTCACCCTTGGCGACCCGGCTCGTCAGGTGCTCGAACACCGCGTCCAACACGGCCCCATCACCGAGGTTCACCGGGTCGAGCACCTCGACGCACCGCTTCACGACGTCGCGTGAGAGCCGCGTCTTGCGGTCGTCGAGCACGCCCGGCCACCGCACCGCCGCGTCCGCGAGCAGCGCGTCGATCGACTCCGGGCCGCGCACCGCGAGCAACCACGGCCACGGCCCGTGCGCGAGCCGGGCGACGAGCAGCTTCAGCACCTCGGAGAACGCGTCCTCGCCAGATCCGGCGGTGACGAGCTCGTGAAGCCGTTGGGCGACGGACTCGGGATCGGCGGGATCGAAGCGGTGGCGGCGGCTCATCGGGAAGCCAGCCCCCGCCAATTTCGCGGATCGGCGAGCCAGCCGGTTCGAATTTCGCTTTTGAGGGGTGCGCACCCGAGATGGGCCAGCTGCCTGACGAGCGAACGCCGTGAATCGCCCACCACCGCGGAAGGTCGGCCCACCATACGAAAGTCGACGGGGCTGGCTCGCCCAGAAGCGAAATTCGGAGGGGCTGGCTCGCGTCGGTGGTCGGGAATCATGTGAACTTGCCTGGGCACAGCGCCTGCGCAGCCGCCCACGGGTCCGCCGCGTCGCGCACCGCCGGGAACGTGAACGGCAGCGCGAGCTCGGTCACGAACTCAGGCGGGTTCGGCGCGGTGACGAGCTGGCGGAGCAGCTTGGCGGCCACCGGATACCAGCGCGCGGCCTCCCCCTGCCAGCGCACCTGAATGCGCCGCGTCGCGGTGTCCTCCGAGGCCCGCAGGAACGCGAGCTCGTCCGCCAGCACCGCGTCGAACGCGGCGGTGTCGACGCGGCCGTGATGAACCTCGGCCCACAGCTCCCAGCGGCTGCGCTCCGTGGTGGCGAGGTCGTCCATGATGCGCACGAAGACCTTCTCGCCGCGGGCGTTCTTCAGCGTCGCAGGCAGCGCCACGCAGCCGTTTCCGCTCAACCAGTCCGCCAGGTACTGCAGCGCCTGGAACACGTTGTAGCGGACCTCCTCGGGGTCGTCGTTCGAGATCACCGGCGACGTGTTGATGTCCGCCGCGAGCACGCCGCGCAGGTAGCGAGCATCTCCCCGCGCAAGACCGGGGACGTCGCCCTTCGCGATGAACGCGAGCAGCGGCCCCTGCTCTTCGGGATCGGGCACGAGAGCGCGCACCAGATCGAGGTACACGGCGTCGGCCGGGTCGCGCTCTTGCCGCCGCCAGGCGTGTACCAGGGCGATAGCGATCCGCACGAAGTCGGGGTGGGCGATCCAGAACCCGTCCAGGCCGCGCCGCAGCTGGGTCGTCACGTCCTTCACGAAGCCGACCATGCTGACCGCGAACGAGGCGGGCTCAGCGTCGTCGAACAACACGCCGTACATGCCGCCGAGCTTGAGCGCGCCGATCGGGCCGAGGTCGCTCACGAGGATGCGATGCGACTCGCGGATGTTGTTGATCACGATGTTCGGGTCGGCCTTCACCGGGATGCGGTACCGCGGGTCGTAGCGGAACAGGCGCGCGGTGGACGCGAGGAAGTCGTGCCAGCCGAGGCTGCCGCCGAGGAAGTGCGGCCCGAACGCGTGGGCGATCTCGCGGATTCGAAAGATCGCGCGCGGGTTCTCGAACACGACCATGACCCGCACGCTGCCGCGAACGTAGCGGGGGTCGCGCGCGTGGACCGCGGCTTCGGTCGTCTCGATCAGGAACCGGAAGTACGCAGCCTCCTCTTCGTTCTCGAGCTTTGGAACGTACACGACCAGCGCTTCGGGCCGCGTCCGGTTGTGCCACACGTGCTGCACGAGGTCGAACAGGTGCAGCGGCAGCGGGTTCCCGTCGAGCACGTGGCTGCCGTCGGGGATGGCGAGGCCGGGGACGCGCTTGATCGGCTTTGAAAGGCCGTCGGCGGCGAGGCGATAGGACTTTCCGTTCGGGGCGTCGAACGCGATCGTCCGATCAAAGCAGGTGATCAAATTTTCGCAAGCGCGTAAAAAGCTCTCCATCACGGGCGTCTTGCTGTCTTCGTCGTCGGCTCCCCAACGCGGCACCTGGCCCGACTCGGCGACCAGCGCGGCGACCAGCGCGGGCTCGTCAGGCCGCACACGGTGCAGCGCGTTCATCGCGTTGATCGACATGCGCGCCGTGTCAGGCGGGCCGAACAACGTGATCTGGTCGCCCGCGATGAACGCGGGAACCTCCACCTTCTGCTCGGGCACCGGCCGCCCGGACGGCCCGCAAACGACCCGGCCCATCGCGTCGACCCTGCCGATCACCGTGGAGTACTGCGGATCATCGAACGCGAGCGGGGCGTTGTGTTCGACGCACGACGTCGTCTGCGCGTCAAAGAAGGCGCGGTCGACCACGCGCTGTTCGAGCACGGTCGCCAGGCGTTCGTAGGTGGCGCGGTACACGTCACACACCAACGCGAGCGCTTCAGGCGACTCGATCGCGGGGAAGGCCACCTGCAGCCCCACGGCGACGCGCAGCCCCGGCACGCCGGGCACGGGCTCCGCGTCCGCCGTCAGGCGTTCGAGCAGCGAAGTGGGGAGGAACGCGCGGTACGCAGGGACGTCGATCGGCATACCGCCGAGACTACACCGCTAGCGCTCGGACGCGTAAAGCGTGATCCGCGTCCCACCCGACGGGAAGGTGAGCACAGGTTCGAGCTGCATCTTGATGTCGGCGAGGAAGCTCCGATCGGGGCTCAGCACGGCGAGACCCCAACCCGAAAACTTGCCGTGCATCGCGTCCCCGAGCGACCGCCACGCGGGCTCGCGCCGCTCGATGCGGTCTCCCCACGGCGGGTTTGCCACGACCAGACCGTGATCCGCGGGCGCCTCGAGGTTTCGCACGTCGCTCTCGACGATCGAGATCCGCTTCGTGACCTGCGCCCGGTCGGCGTTCTCGCGCGTCGCTCGGATCGCGCCGGCGTCGCGGTCCGCCGCCACGATCGGCGCCTGTCCACGCGAAATTGGTTTCTTGTCGAGCGCGGTCCACGCCCGCTTGTCGAATGACGGCCAGGTGAGGAACCCGAACTTTCCGCGCGTACCCGGAGCGTGGCCCATCGCCATGCCGGCGGCCTCGATCGCGAACGTCCCGGAGCCGCACATCGGGTCGACGAGCGGCTCGTCGGGCGTCCAGCCGACCGCGAGCAACACGGCCGCAGCGAGGTTCTCGCGGAGCGGCGCCTTCGCGGTCGCGAGCCGCCAGCCGCGCCGATGCAGCAGATCGCCCGACGCGTCGACGCGCAGCTTCGCCTTCTCGTCTTCGATCACGCACTGCACGCGAAACGGCTCGCGCGGGGGACGGGGACCGGGAAGTCGCGGCCCGCGCAGCGAGTCGCTGATCGCGAGCTCGATCTTTTTCGAGAAGGTCGCCGCGAAGCGGTGCTGGTGCCCCTCGGTGATGATCTTCACCTCGATCGGCTGACCGGGGACGACGAAGTCCTTCCACGGCAGCGCGCGTGCGCCGCGGGCGACCTCCTCCAACGACCGCGCCTTGGTGCCGCCGAGCTCCACCGTGACGCGCCCAGCGAGGCGGCTGTTGCGGTGCACGAGCGCCAGGTTCTTCGACGTCGCCTCGAACGCCACCCCGCCCGGCTCCACGTCCCCGGTGACGCCGAGTTCGGCGAGCTCAGCGTGCAGCACCCGCTCGAGGCCGGGGGCGATGGCGGCGAACGCCTTGTGGTTCTTCATGCCCGCCGACTAACGCTCAGCGAAGGTCGCTGGGGGTCGGGAGGTTGAACTGGGTGCAGTAATGACCACTGTCGGTGTACTTGGCCCAGCCCGCGAACGCCGGCATGTCCGCGTGGTTCTGCCCGTAGTAGCAGACCGCGAGCATGTGCCTCGCGACGATCGGGTACGCGTAGTGCTGGGTCTCCGCGTGCAGCATCGAGCCGCAGTACTCGTCGCCCCGTGGCCCGTTGTTGGTGAGGTCGATCCCGCCTTCGCCGAGCTCGGGTTTGGGCATGTCGTCCGGGTTCGTGCAGGTGATCGTCGCGCCGTAGAAATTCGAAACCTCTGACGGCGGCACCGACCTCGCGAACTTCTTGAACGCGGGAAGCAGGTTGCTCTTCTTCGCGACGCCGTAACGAGCGTCGTCGTAGCCGGCGTTGTGAGACAACAAGGCGATCTGCACCAGCGCGCCGGAGTCCCGCAGCACCGGATCGGCCCACACCTCCTTCAGCGCTGTGATCGACGCCGCGGTGCTGAGGCCGAGGTTCGAGCGGTCGTCGACGTCGCACCGCGAGATGCGGCATTGGCCGCCGCCCGAGATGTACACGGCGTTCTTGAAAAGGCCCGCCGGG
This sequence comes from Pseudomonadota bacterium, assembly GCA_947505245.1. Taxonomy (GTDB): domain Bacteria; phylum Myxococcota_A; class UBA796; order UBA796; genus SYKL01. The sequence goes on from CANNIZ010000017.1 coordinate 35,270, forward strand.
GGGACGACGTCGCCCGACGCGGGCTCCCAGGTGCCCTCGGCGTCCTTGAGATGGCAGCCCTTCACCTTCAATCCGTACCGATTCGCCACCTCCGGCATCAGCTGCCACCAGCCCACCGCGCACGCGTTGCTCTGCAGGTCCGGCAGGTAGGCCGACTCACGGAACGGGATCCCCGCGAAGACCTCGGGGAGATCGGCCGCGTGCAGGTCGTCCACGACCTCCGCGTAGGTGTCCTTGACGTCCTCGAGCCGGCGAAAGAACCGCTTATACTGTACTTGTTCGAGCGTGGACGCCACCACATGCTCGTAGAACGGCCGATCCCAGAGCGTCGGATCGCTCACCAGCTCGGCTCGACCGCTCGCCGCGGCGTTGTAGGTCATCACGAAGTCGCGGAACGGCTCTTCAAGCCCGGCCATCAGCCCGCTTTCTTCGAGCGCCCTCCGGTCCACCGTCGCAAAGTCGGTGAAGTACTCGCCTTCGACGCGCGGTCCGAAGTCGTCCGCGTAGGAGACGTGGAAATGGCTCGCCTCCTCGACCGCGACGTAGACCACGCCCGACGCCGCGAACAACGCGGTCGCAGCGACCGCACCCACCGCCGCCCAGCGCCACGGCTTGCCTGCCGACCTTTGAGGTCGAACCCTCAAGAAGCGTTGCTCGAGATCCGGCGGGACGGCCTCGACGACCGCGGTCCACGGCTTGAGCCGGGTGTCGAACCACACCCGGAACTCGGGATCGGCGTCGAGCGCGAGCGCGACCTCATCGGGCAGGTCACCCACGCCGGTACGGTCCCAGGCCTCGACGATCCCCTGAAGACGAACGTAATTGACGGTCATGACCGACCTCCAGTCAGCAGCAGGAGCGGAGAGAGTTCATCGCGAAGGGCCTTGCGCCCCCGCGCCACGCGAGAGGCGACGGTGCCCGGTGCAACATGGAGGATCATGGCCGCCTCGGCGAACGTGTGGCCCTGGCCGTCCACCAGCCACACGGCGGCGCGCTGGTCCTCGGGCAGCTCGTCCAACGCGTCTTGCACCACGCGCCCCGTCTGCCGAGCCATCGCGCGGTCCTCGGGGCCCGGCAACGCTGCCACCATCGGCTGCCCGGCACCCTCGACGTCACCGACCGGCAGCTCGCGCCGCTTGGCCTGGTCGTTCACCCAGGTCGTGTAGATCACGCGCGAGAGCCACACGCGAAACGCACGGTCCTCCGCCAGCTGATCGACGCGCACCAGTCCGCGCTCGAGCGACGCCTGCAACAGGTCGTCGGCGTCGGCCCCGCGGGTGAGACGCCGCGCAAACCGGTAGAGATCGGCGAGCACCGGCCGCAATAGCCGCTCGAAACGTCGGTCGGACGATTCCATCATGCCCCCACTGTCTCATGGACAGGTCGCGCGCCGTTTCTTGTCCATCGGTCGTCCAAATATCTTTCGGCGGGATAAGTGCCGGGACCTTCGGGGGTCCGTATGCCGTCGTTCATCGCTCTCCTCGCCCTTTCCGCCTCCGCTAGCGAAGGCCTCTGGCGGCCCGAGCAGACCAAGGAGCTCGCCGAAGAGCTCAAGCTGCTTGGCGCCACCACCATCGACCCGGCAGCGCTCGGCGACCTGACCAAGGCGCCTCTCGGGGCCACGGTAGATCTCGACTTTTGCACGGGCGCGTTCGTTTCGCCGGACGGCCTCATCGTCACCGCGTACCACTGCGTCACGGACGGCCTGCAGTTCGCGTCGGAGCCCGGCGAAGACCTGATGACCAACGGGTTCTACGCTCCCACCCGCGAGGACGAGCGCTACGCCGGTCCCGGGTTCAAGGTGCACGTCACGCTCTCCACACGCGATGTCGGTCAGGAGGTCCTCGCCGGAGCACGCAAGCTCGATGGGCGGGCCCGCTTCGACATGATCGAGAAGAACATCCAGGAGATCACGTCCAAGTGCGAGCAGGAGAGCGGCGTCCACTGCGAGGTCGCCACGTACGGGCAGGGCACGGAATACCAGCTCGTACGCCAGCTCGAGCTCGAAGACGTCCGTCTCGTCATGGCGCCCCCGCTGGACGTCGGGTACTTCGGCGGCGACAAGGACAACTGGCAGTGGCCGCGGCACTCGGGAGACTTCGCCTTCCTCCGCGCCTATTCCAAGTCAGACAACCGCCCGTCCACCTACGCACCCGAGAACGTCGCGTACCACCCGCCGGTGTACCTGCCAACGGCGCCGATCGGCCCCAAGCCCGGTGATTTCGTGATGGTCCCCGGGTACCCGGGCGGCACCTACCGGTGGCGCACCGCCGCCGAATTCGACTTCGCGATGAACGACGACTACCCGCGCCGGCTCAAGACCGAGCGCGACATCATGCAACTTCTCTCGTACGCGGCCGAGAAAGACCGGTCGCTCGAGCAGATGGTCTCGGCGCGGACGTTCAACCTTTCCAACGACGTCCTGTACTACGAGGGCAACCTCGTGGCGTTCAAGCGCACGAACCTGGCCGAGCGCAAGTGGGAATTCGAGGGTGATCTCGCGAAGTGGATCGCGTCAGACACCGAGCGCGCGTCCCGCTTTGGCGACGTCCTCGATCGCATCGGGGCCATTGAGGCCGAAGAGGCGTCGGTCGGCGAGCGCGACTTCACCGCGACGCGCATGCGCAAGAACTCGGCGCAGCTCGACGCCGCGCTCACGATCTACAAGCTCGCGCTCGAGAACAAGAAGCCTGACAAGGACCGCGCGGCGGGCTTCCATCTGCGCGACCGCACCGACCTGATCGACGGGTTCGCCGAGGCCGACGCCGACTACAACGAGCGCATCGACCGCGCCATCCTGCGGTACTTCCTGTTGGAAGCGCTCTCGCTCCCGAAGGGCCTCCGCATCGCAGAACTCGACGCGTGGTTCGAGGCGCAGGGCGGCAAGGGCAGCCCCGAAGACCGCCTGGACAACATCCTCGACGATCTGTACATCAACGAAGACCTCGTCGACCCGGACCGCCGCAAGGCGCTGATGGACACCACGCCGTGGTTCCTCGTCGAGAACGGGAACAAGTGGTTCACGCTCGCGCAGGCGCTGCACCCCTACTACGAGCGCCTGGAAGCCTCCAAGGCGCGCCGCGAGGCCGATTGGCTCACGCTGCGGCCCCGCTACATCGAGGCCGTGCGCGAATTCCTCCCGCAGGCCCGGCCGCGCTACCTGCCCACAGTGGGCGGCTTCGCGCCTGGGTTGTTCTACTACGACGCGAACGAGACGCTCCGCGTCACGATCGGCAAGGTGGACGGCTACGTGCCGCGCGACGGGTTGATCGCGGCCGCCCAGACGTCCGTGCTCGGCGTGAAGGAGAAGTCCGCAGACGGCTCTCCCTACGGCGTGCCCGACACGCTCAAGGCGGGCCTCGAGGGCGCCGTTTGGGGCCCCTATGCGAACCCCGCGATGGGTTCGGTCGTCGCGAACTACGTGACCACGCTCGACACGGCGCGCGGCTCGTCAGGTTCGCCCACGGTGGACGCCCAGGGACGCTGGTGCGGCATCATCTTCGACGGCAACTACGAGTCGATGGCCGCAGACTGGGTGTTCGACGAGAAGATCACCCGCTCCATCCACACCGACGTCGGCTACGTGTTGTGGTACCTGGACGCGGTCGCGGGTGCCGATCCGCTGCTCACCGAGCTCGGCATCACCCCGTCGCTCGCGACGGTCGAAGTCAAACAACAGGGCGACACCGGCGGCAGCCAGGGGACGCTCTTCCCGTAGGCCGGAGGCCCAACATGCGTTCGTGGTTGTGGGCGCTGCCCATCGTGTTCGTGCTCGCCGGATGCCCGGCGCACAAAGCCTGGAAAGAAGGCGTCATGCACCAGGAGGCCGGCAAGGACTGGGTCGCCGCGCAGGACTACCTGCACGCGCTCCAGTACAACCCGAAATTCGGCAAGGCCCAGATGTCCCTGTGGGACGTGGCGCCACACGCGTACGAGATCCAGCTGAACCGCGCCGAAGACGCCGAGATGGCCCGCAACTGGCCAACCGCGCTCAGCGAGTACAAGACGCTCGACGAGTTCATCAAGCGCGCCAACGCCTTCGGCTCCGACCTGAAGACGATCGACGTCCCCTCCAAGATCGACGAGATCGAGAACTCCGCCGCCCGCGAGCAGTACGCGCTCGGCGAGAAGGCGTTCACCGAGAAGCGCTGGTCCGACGCGATCGCGGCGTGGAACGCGACGCTCGGGTTCAAGGCGAACTACAAGGACACGAACGCGCGCATCGGCGGCGCCCTGTACGCATGGGCCGGAGACGACCTCGCCGCCAAGGCCTGGCGCGACGCCGCGGCCCGCTACCAGGACGCGGCCGCCCACCAGGGCCCCGCGGACGCAAAGTCCCAGGCCGCCGGCATCTACGGCGCCCTCGGCAAGTACTTCCTCGACCAGAAGGTTTGCCGGCAGGCCGTACACGACCTCACCGCGGCAGCGGCACTCACCACCGACGCGAACGTGGCGAAGAACCTGGGCCTCGCGCAGGGTTGCGCGATCGTCCCGATGTCGATCGGTACAATCGAGAACCCCACCGGCATCCCGAACGTGGGCGGAGTCGCGGTGGCCGTCGTCCTCGCGGAGGCCGTCCAGGCGCGGATGGCCACCACCGGGAGCGAGTTCGTGCGGGTGCTTGCACCCACCTCAGGTGGCCTGAAGTACAAGGTCGAAGGCCGACTCACCCAGGTGAAGCTCGAAGGTCCCGTCGACACGAAGACGCCGGGAACGGCGGCCGGCTCGGTCGACGAAGCCTGCACCGTAAATGACGCAAACGGCGTGCCTGTCGCGTCGACCTGCCCAAAGCCGGTCACGCTCTCGTACACGGACCACAAGGGCAAGGTCCGCGTGCGCCTCGTGGGCTCGGCGCGCATCGTCGATGTCACGCAGAAGAACAAGGAGATCGGCGTCCGCGCGTTCGACCTCGCCCTCGACGACACCACGCACTGGGCCGACGGGTTCAAGCTCGTGGACGCGCCCGTCAATCCTGCCGACTACAAGGTCGCCGCCACCGTGATCGAGCTCTCGCGTTCCCGCGCCGAGCTCGCCGACGAAGGTGAGCTCGCAAAACAGCTCGCCGACAGCGTCGCCAACGACGTGGCCCCGTACCTTGTCGGGCTCGTCGACGTCGAGACGCCCGCCGCGGACCCGCGCACGCTCACCGTGAAGGCGCTCCCATAGGCTACGATGCCGGCGATGAAGGATCCCGGAGCACCGAGCCTCGACACGTGGGCGAAGGACGCGACGCGCGCCGACGCTGACGCGCCGACCGAGGGGACGTGGGCGGACGGTGCCGACGCCGACGCTCCGCCCTCGACGATGCGCCCGAAGTCCACCGAGCGGTACGAGCTGACGGGTGAGCTGCTCGGTCGCGGCGGGCTCGGTCGCGTCGACGCCGTGCGGGATCGGGACCTCGGCCGCGAGGTGGCCCGCAAGGAGCTGCTGGCCGATGGCGCCGCGCTTCGCGAGCGGTTCCTCCGCGAGGCGCGCGTCACGGCCCAGCTCGAGCACCCCGGCATCGTGCCCGTTTACGAGCTCGGGGAGGGCGCGGACGGCCGTCCCTACTACACGATGAGGCGAATCCGCGGCCGCACATTCGGCGCCGCGCTGCAGGCCTGCAAGAGCCTGCGGGACCGGCTCGCGCTGCTGCCCGCGTTCGTCGCCGCCTGCCAGGCCGTGGCGTACGCCCACGCGCGCGGCGTGATCCATCGCGATCTGAAGCCTGAAAACCTGATGGTCGGCGAGTTCGGCGAGGCGCTCGTCGTCGACTGGGGGCTCGCGAAGGTCACCACCGCAGGCCACGTCGACACCACGCTCACGGGCGCGTTCCCGGCCGTCGTCCCGCGGGGCGCCAACCTCACGCGCATGGGCGCGACCATGGGGACCCCCGCGTACATGAGCCCGGAGCAGGCGCGCGGCGAGTCCGTCATGGTGGATGCGCGGTCCGATGTGTGGAGCCTCGGCGCGATCCTGTTCGAGGTGCTCGCCGGACGCGGCCTGTTCCAAGGGCTCCCCGGCGACACGACCGTCGAGCGGCTGCGGCGGAGCGAATTCGAGCCGATCACCGACATCCTCTCGTCCGCGCCCGCCGACCTGGTCGCGATCGTGCGAAAGGCCCTCGAGCCCGAGCCGGACAACCGCTACGCCGACGCCGGCGCGCTCGCGGCCGACGTCGTTCGCTGGCAAACCGGCGGGCTCGTCGACGCGTACCGCTACTCGACGGGCGAGGTGTTCACGCGCGCGATCCGCCGCAACCTCCCGCTCGTGGTCGCGGCGCTCGCCATGTTCGCCTCCCTCGGCATCGCCGTCATCTCGCTGCTCGGCGCTGGCGCGTTCTCCTACGTCGGCGTCCGTTCCGAACGGGATCGCGCCGTCGCCGCCGAGGCCCTGGCGGCGCAACGGGAAGTGGACGCCCGCGGAAGGCTCGCGCGGTCGCTGAGCGACGCCTCGGTCGCGGCCCTCGAACGCGATGACGCCCTCGTCGCCCACGTGCTCGCGCTCGGCTCGCTCGACCTCGAAGAGTCGCCGTTGGCGCGCGGGTCGCTGATCGCCTCGTCGTCCGTCCTGTTGCCAGAGCTGTTCTTTTCGGCTCGCCTCACCTCACCCTGCAAGCTGCCTACCCTCGGCCCCGACGGCGCGTTCGTTTGCTGGGGCGACGACGGCCTCGCGTTGTGGGACACCTTCCGCGCGAAGCCGCGCACCATCCCCGTCTCGGGGGCGAGCCACATCGACGCGTGGAAGCTCGCGTGGTCGCCGTCCGGCAAGCGCCTCGCGCTCGTGAATTTCAGCGGCGCCGCCTTCGTGCTCGAGCGCTCGGGGGCCGTCGTGCGGCCCCTCACTCCGGAGACCACCAACTCGATCACGTTCCTCGACGAAGACCGCGTGGTCATCACCTCAGACCAGCGTCGCATCGGCGTCGCCGACTTCACCACCGGCGCGGTGACCTGGTCCAAACACGAGGCGGTCGTGCGGTACGACGACCTCGCGCCCCTCTCCGACGGCACCCTGCTCGTCGGCTCTGTCGTCGACCCGCTCGCGAAATGGAACCCCCAGACCGACGCGTGGACGCCCGTCGAACCGCGACGCATAGCCCCGATGCTCGCGGCCTCGTCCGATGGCGACACCTACGTTGCCGCGGGCGGCTGGGGCGGGTCGGCGACGCCGCTGTACGTCACCGAGCACGGCGTCACAAGGCAACTCGACGACTCCCAGGCGCGGTCGTCGATCGGGATCACCACCGACGGCAAGCGCGTGTTCGCGTCGACCGACCGCGAGATCACCGTCTGGGACGCGCCCGAGTGGACCGTGCGAACCCGCATCCCCACCGACGCGCTCATCCTCGGCGCGACGATGTCGGCGGACGGCAACACGCTCGTCTACACCGAAGGCGACGGCGACCTGCGCCAGTGGAAGCTGCCACCCCGCGCTGGCCGACGCCCGCTGGATGCTGGCGGGACCGTGTGGGACGTCCGGGCCACGGCGGACGGCAAGTTGCTCGCGAGCTCTGGCAACGACGGCGTGTTCCGCGTGTGGGACGCCGCGACGGGCGACCTGCTCCGCGACGTTCCCCTCGATCCGGGCGGCCTCGGGTACATGACGGTCGACGGCCACGACGTGATCATCGCGACGAACACGAAGGGGTTGATGCGAATCGGCCTGGACGACCTCGCGGTGCGCTGGACGGTGCCGCTCGACGCCGTCGTGAACGACGTGCAGCGCATGCAAGACGGCTCGCTGGCCATCGCCTACTCGAGCGGCGACGTCGCACGCCTGACCGCGCAGGGTGCCGAGATGTGGCGCGTCCACGTCGCCGACTGGGTCGAGGTGTCCGCCCCAGGGTCGAACGGCGACATCCTCGTGGGCGCGCAGGGCCTGCTGGTTCGGCTCGACGCCGCGGATGGGCACGTGCTGAGCCGGGCCCCGCACAAGGAGATGTCGGACATCGTGATCCCGCGCGCGGACGGGGGCGCCTACGTCGGTGACGTCGGTCGGGTCACCGAGGTCGACAAGGACGGGGCCGTCGTCCGCGAGATGACCGGCACGTACGAAGGGTCGACGCGCGCCCTCGAGGTCCGCGACGGGCTGATCGCCAGCGGCAACGAAGGGGGACGCCTCTGCCTGTGGAGCACCGAAGGCGCGCCGCTGGCGTGCTGGGCGGCCCACCACGGGACGTTGTGGCGGTCGGACTTCGTGCCGGGAAAGATCGCCTCAGCCGGGGCCGACGGCGCCGTACGGGTGTGGGACCTCGCGACGCTTCACGCGCCCGTGACCGACCTGCTCGAGACCTCGCGCCTTCGGTTCGGGCTCGCGCCAGGCGACGGGCACGTCGTGGAAGTGGCCGCGAGCCGCTGATCAGCCCCGCAGGCCAAGCTCCCGCCAACGCACCATGCCACCCGCGACGTTGGCGACGCGTGAAAGGCCGGCCTTCTTCAAGATGACGGTCGCCATGCCCGAGCGCTTTCCAGTCTGGCAAACGACCACCACGGGCCGCTCGTTCGAAACCTCGCCGACGCGCGCTCGGAGCTCGTCGAGCGGGATGTTCCGCGCCCCCTCGAGGTGTCCGAGCTCCCCCTCGAGCTCGTCCGCAGCTCGCACGTCGAGGATCTCCACCTCGCCGCGGTGCGTCGCCACCCACTCGGCCGCGATCTCCGGCAGTCCGGCGTAGCTCGTGATCACCGGGCCCCAGGTCACCGCATTTGGCACCCTGCCATCCTCGGGCTCGCCACCCCGAAGGTTGGCCGGCACGGCGACGGCGATCTGCTTCGGATGTGGAAGACCGAGGTTCCGCATGTACCCGACGAAGTCCTCTTCGCGCGCGCCGCCCCCGATGCGCGGGTTGAACGTACGCTCCTCCCCGATGCTGCTCGACGTGCGGCCCTCGTAGTCATGGCCCGGGTACACCGCACAGGCGTCTGGAAGCGAGAACAGCTGCGCGTGAATCGAGCGGAACAGCTGATGCGCGTCGCCCGCCTGGAAGTCCGTGCGGCCCGCGCTCCGCACCAGCAGCGCGTCCCCGGTGAACACCCGGGAGCGATCGGGAAGCACGAACGACAAGCAGCCGTCGGTGTGGCCCGGCGTCGCGCGAACCTCGAGCGACTGCGCGCCGAACACGACGACGTCGCCGTGCGCCAGCGGACGATCGACGTTGGTGGCTCCATAAGCCGGCGACATCGCCGTCGCGCTGCCGAGCACGTGCTTCATCAACCACGCGCCGGACACGTGGTCCGCGTGGCAATGCGTGTCGAGCGTGTAGCGGAGCGTGAGCCCGAGCTCGCGGATGAGGGCTGTGTCGCGGGCGTGTTGTTCGAACACCGGGTCGATCAGCACGGCCTCGCGCGTCCCCTCGTCGGCCAGCAGGTACGTGTACGTGCTCGATGCGAGGTCGAAAAGTTGCCGAAAGATCATGGAGTCTCCTCAATCGGGCGCGCCGCCCGCCGCCGATCATAGTGCACGGCCACGGTGCAATTCCTCCGCCGACGAATAGAGAGCCCCATGATCGTCGCAACCATCCTCGCTGGCGGGCCGGGCACGGGCCTCTGGCCCTACTCGCGCGCGCTCCACCCAAAGCCGGTGCTCCCGCTCGTCGGCACGGTGCCGCTGCTGTCGCGCGCGCTCGACCTCGCCGCCCACGCCGCCGAGGAGACGCTCGTCGTCGCCCACGACGAGCACCGGTTCGTCGTCGGCGAGCTCTGCAAGGGCCGCGCCACCGTCGTGCTCGAGCCGATCCGCCGAAACACGGCCTTCCCCGTGGCCGTCATCGCCGCCGGGCTCGCTCCCGAAGACATCCTCGTGGTCATTCCGGCCGACCTGATCGTCGACGTCGACGTGTTTTCGCAGGCCATCGCCGATCTCGCGAGGCGCCTCCAACGCGAGCCTGGCATGGGCGTGATCACGATCGAGGCCTCCGAACCGCGATCACGCCCGTTCGGCGCCGTCCACGACGCCCGATTCTACACGCACGACGCCCCGGAAGGCGCCCGCTGGCACACCGGCGTCACCGTCCTCCGCGTCGACGCCATGCGGGCAGCGCTCCTCCACCACGCGCCCGGCGTGCTGCTCGCCGCCATCGACGCGAGCGCCACCTCGAAGCGCGACCTCGACTTCGTTCGGCTCGACGCCCACGCGTGTGAGCCGTCCCCATCAACGTCCTTGGAGGAGGCCCTTTTGGTCCACGAGCCGGTCGTCGAGCAGCGCGTCGACTGCGCCTGGCAGGACGTCGGCACGTGGGACGACCTCACCGCGCTCACCCCCGTAGACACCGAGGGGAACTCGCTGAGAGGCGACGTGGTCGCCGTGGCGTGCAAGGGCACCTACGTGGACGCTCGGCACGGCGTGGTGGTCACGGTCGGCCTCGAAGATTCCGTCGTGGTCGTCACGAAGGACGCCGTCCTCGTGACGAGGAAGTCCGCCGTCGATCAGGTCGCGGACGCTGTGGCTCAGCTGGGCGACCGCGAAGAGACGCAGACCCATCCGCGCGTCACGCGCCCGTGGGGCGCCTGGGAGCGCCTGGACGCCGGCGAGCGGTTCCAGGTGAAGCGCCTCACCGTCGCACCGGGGCACATGTTGTCGCTTCAAACACACGCCCTCCGCTCGGAGCACTGGGTCGTGGTGCGCGGCCGCGCCCACATCGTCCGCGGTGAAGAGACGCTCGTCCTGAGCGAAAACCAGTCGACGTACATCCCGGCCGGCGTGGTCCATCGCCTCGAAAACCGCGACGACGAGCCGCTCGAGGTGATCGAGGTCCAGACGGGCTCGTACCTCGGCGAAGACGACATCCAGCGCGTCGACGACCGCTACGGACGCCCATGAGCGTTGGCGCCCACCGGGCGACGCCCCGTGCTTGAGCTCCTGCTCTGGCTCGCCGCGTGCCGCTGCGACGGCGGCACAACGCCCCTGCCCGCGCCCGACGCCCACTACGCCGAGTTCGACCACCTGGTCGACCTCGCGGCGATGGGCTCGGTCGCACCCGCCAGGGAGCTCGCGCGCGATCTCGACGTCGCAGACGACGACGCGAAGCTCGCTTCCGCAGCGGGCTACACGCAGACAGCACTGGACGCCGAAGAGCTGGCCGACGGCGTCGCGGCGATGGCCGCGGCCTGCGGCGCCTGCCACGCACAGGACCACGTGACCACGTCCACGGCGCGCCCCCCGTTCGACCACGAACACGCCGCGCGGTGGGCCATCTGGGGCCTGGTGTGGGGGCCACAAGAAGCCGACTCCGAGTCGAAAGCCGCTCAGGCCATCGCGGCCTGCTCGAGCTGCCACGCGAAGGCGCCTGGAGCCCGCTGAACCACCTGCCGCGAAGCGCACGCGCCTCGGCCATCGGTTAATGGCCCGGCCGAGGTGGACGTGATCGTTCGGTGCGCGAGCTGTCATCGCGAAGAGCGCTGGGAAGGCCCCGATCGCGCCGTCGTGTTGCCGGGTGGTGCGCGGCGTCCAATGCTGCCGGCGCCGCTCGCAGCGTGGCAGATCGTGCGGGAATCGCACGCGGGACGTGCCGATCCAGTCGTCGGCACCTGCCCGTCGTGCGCCCAACCGTTGCTCGCGTCCGGCGGAGCGGCGGTTCCTTACACGGTCAACACGCCCAAAGGCGACGTCGTCGTCGATCGCGAGATCCGCGGGCCGGCGGGAATCCTGGACGAAGCCGCCGCGGACGCGTTCATCCGCTCCCAGTACCCCGTGTCGCTGCTCCCCACGCTGCACAACACGGTCGGCACGATGATGGTGATCCCGATGTTCACCGTGGTCTTGTTGTGGCTCGTCGGCGTGTTGACGATCTTGACGTTCATGTCGGGCTCGCTCGGGCGTGTGGGTCTCGCCTACCCGATCCTCGGGTGCGTGAGCATCGTCCTCGGCGTCGCGGCGTGGTTCACGCGCCGCAACGAGCGCTGAAGGGCCGACGGGGCGTAGGCCTGGACGACCTCGGGCGGAGGCCGCATGGTGACCGGCGGCGCGCCGTTGGACTTCGTTCCCGCAGAAGAAGAAGTAGCGATCACTCCGACGTCGGCGGAACACGCGCCCTGCCGCACACGCGCGTGGACACGTCAAAGAAGTTGATGAACTGCGGCGAGCCGTGCTCGGGCTGCAGTTCGGCTCGCGCCGTCGCCCACAACCGGTGCTCGCCCGCGCTCTGGGTCTCGAGCGATAGCAGCTGCTGGTGGCCATCGGTGTAGACGATCGCGAGCCCCGCCAACCACTTGCGGACGTCCACGAAGACCGCGTTCTGATCTGTGGCCGGAATCAGCGCGTGTGTCTCGAAGCGAACCAGCCACGTCTGCGTGCCCCGGTCGTCGTCCCATTGCTTGGACACCTGCGCGACGAGGTCCGGCGACAGGAGCACCGGCGTGCCCAGCGGCGGCAGCGCGGCCAGATCGTCGCGGACGACGGACGCGGCCCACGCCTCGTCCTCCGCCCACACCGTCGCCATGCGGTTCCCGACCGCGATCGTCTCGTCGTTCCACCCGAGGAACAGGCCCGCGTCCCGCGCCAGATCGTAGTCCTCGGACGTGATGCGCTCGCGAACGACCGCCTCGTCCGGGCGAATCGGGGTCGTGCACACCGCGTCCACCTTGGCCTTCGCTTTGGCGAGCGCTGAGATCCCACGATCCCCCACGTCCGCGTCGCCGACCACGACACAATCCATCGCCGCCAGGTCCCCCTCCTCCACCTCGAGGTCAGAGACGTCCTCAGGACCGCAGCCGGACGTGCCCATGCTGCTACGCGACCCCAGCAACCCCAAGGACAAGACAGAGACGACGCCGGGCGCCGCCCTGTGACCCGGCGTGCCGGAGGTGGTCTCGCGGCACCAGTGGGGCGCGCTCACACGGGACACGCGCTCGTCGGGTCTCACGTGCACGCGCAGCGCGGCGACGGCCTCGTCCGCGCCCGGCACCACGACCATGGCCTCGCCACCGGAGAACACGAAGCCGCCCAGCTTCGGCGCAACGCACACGACCCAGGCGTCCGCTTCCTGGAGCTCCGCGGTGCGACCGAGCGCGTACATCGCACGCAGACCCGAGGGCTGGCCGATACCCTTCGCCTCCGCAGGTACGGGCAACACGAATGGGTTCCTGCCGTTGAGGGACTTCCCCACGACAGGCGCTTTGCCCAGCCACTGCGGCTCGAACGCTGACGCGGCTGCATTCGGTGCTCCACCCGCCAGCGCGGGCAGGTCGGCGGCGGGTGCCTCATGGCAGGCCGCGATGGCCGGCAGGAGCGACCGTGGCTCCGGGCCTGCCGGCGGCGTCTGCACGATCCCACACGCCGCGAGCATGGCCAGCATCCAAATCATGTCCGACTCTACCTCGCATAGGATTGACGTTCGGTCGGCGCCACAAGAACACCCTAGGCCTTTGGCCCGGTACGTCCTGCTTGCGTTCTCGTACAAGGAGCGCGGCTTCTGCCCGTCGTGCGCCGGCCGGCGGATGAACCAGCTCGCGGCGAACCTGGTGGACCGCGTGTTGCCGGCCATGCGGGCAGTGGATTTTCTCTGTTCGCGGTGTCTGCGGTGTCTTGGAACCTCAGGTAAAAGCGAGTGACGGAGCCACCCTTGCCGTCCGTTTCGTCCGTCGCCTCTTGAGGCCAGCTCGTCACGTCGTCGAGGAACAAGTCGAGCACCTCATTGCGAAGCTCGGGGTCGCGCGCCAACAGGCACCTGCTCGCCGCGTTCGAGACCTGGGCGCCGTAGGTTCGGCACGATCTCGACCGCGGACGCCGAAGTCTCGCAGGCGACTCACTGCGCTGCGGTGTACATTGCTCGAGCGTGAATGGATGGTGCTTGCGCGTCCGTCGCTTTCACAACGGAGTCCTCGTGCGCCCACTGGTCCTATCCACCGTCGTCGCGCTCGCACTGTCTGCCTGCCGCCATGCCGACACCTCAGACACGTCGGGCACCGACACCGTCGACACCTCCGCCGAAACGGACACCTCCGCGGACACTGACACCTCCGCGGACACCGACACCGCCGCGGACACCGACACCGCCGTGGACACCGACACCGCCGTGGACACCGACACCGCCGTGGACACCGACACCGCCGTGGACACGGGGCTCCTCGACGTCGATCAGGACGGCTACCCCGCGAACGCCGACTGCGATGACACCGACGGCGACGTTCACCCCGGGGCGATGGAGGTAGCGTACAACGGGAAGGACGACGACTGCAGCGCGACGACGAAGGACGACGACCTGGACGGCGACGGGGTCGCGATGGCATCGGACTGCAACGACGCGGACTCGGCCGTTCACCCCGGGGCGACGGAGGTGGCGTACAACGGGAAGGACGACGACTGCAGCGCGACGACGAAGGACGACGACCTGGACGGCGACGGGGTCGCGAAGGCATCGGACTGCAACGACGCGGACTCGACCGTTCACCCCGGTGCGACGGAGGTGGCGTACAACGGGAAGGACGACGACTGCGACGCGGCCACCTCCGACGTGCTCGCCAATTGCTCGGCGATTCACGCCGCGCTCCCTTCGTTCGCGTCGGGCGCCTACGATGTCGATCCCGACGGAGCCGGACCAGGCGTCGCCCGCTCGGTGTACTGCGACATGACCCGCGACGGAGGCGGCTGGACGCTCATCATGCGCGGCAGCGGCGGCGACGAGACCGGATGGAGCACGACGGGCGCGCTGAACCCCGCGGCGTCGGCGAACCCTGCCGGACCCACCTTCAAGCTCGCCGACACCGACATTAACGCCCTGCGCGGCACCGCGGGCATCTACCGGCTCGTCGCAGACGGTGCGTACACGTCGGTGCGCTTCGCAAAGGCCTTCGTCTACGATCACGGCGCGATCAACGATCCCAACGCGCGCTACTCGTACGCGACGGTCGACTTCCTCGGCGCGTCGCATGGCGGTTGGAGCGGCGGTGGCTTTGTCGGGTTCTACGACACGGACGGGACCACGATCTTCTTCGACATCCACGACTCGACATGGTCCGCCCGCGCGTGGTGGGTGGGCAACGGTGTCGCGGCCGGCTGGTGCGGCAGCGAGACGGTCGGCTGCAACTTCACGATGTGGGTGCGCTGAGGCCCAGCGGCTGCTGGCGGGGCGCCCAGCCTAAGGGGCGCCCTGCCTACGGGTTCAGCATCGGGTCGAGGATCTTTTCCTGGGTGCAGTCCAGGCTGTTGTCCTCGCGTGCCTTGCACCACTGGACGTAGCTCTTGACGGGCTTGAACGGCGCCATCTCGAGGTAGTCCATGTACATGCCGGAGCCGTCGTCGACCCAGGTCTCCACGGTGACGCGGTGCGTCGTGATGCAGCCCTGGAGCGACAGGAAGAGTGCGAAAGTGAGCATGGTATTTCCTAGAAGCCCGGGCCCATGTCGATGTTGTCGAGCACGAGTGTGGATTTGCATTTCGTGGCGACCTTGTCGGTGCGACCTACGAACGACTGGCCGACCTGGGCGAGAAGGAAGCACAAGATCCTGCTGTGCACGCGACGCGGAGCCAATCACATGGCGCAGCTCACCAGACCGGGCGATACGGCGAGTCTATCGTGGATTTTCTCTGTTCGCGGTGTGTGCGGTGTCTTGGAACCTCAGGTAAAAGCGACGGTTCGTCCGTTGGTCCTCCGACGAGCGCGATGTCCCTGGCGCAGTTCTGCGGCGAACGCCCCTTCGATGATCGTCGTAGACCGGCGCCGGCACCCCACGGGGCCGCGAGCGAACACGCCGGGCCTACGGGAGGTAGGCCTGCACGACCTCGGGCGGAGGCCCGTCGCCTGGCCGATCCCGACCTACCAGCGTCGGGCGCACCGTGACCGGCGGCGCGCCATCGTCGGCGACCACGACGAGCAGCCACTTCCCGCGCGGCAGCACGGGCATCAGCGACGCACCATCGGCGACCACGTGGCCCGCCGCGTCGAACAGGAGCGCGCGCACGTGTTCGGCGTCTGCCGCGAGCCCGAGCCCCACGGCGCCATCCTCACCGGTCGTCTCGAACGTAAACGCGCGCGCATCCCCGGGGCCGAGCAGCACAGGCGCCCCCAGACCCTCGGCGAGCGGTGACGCCGTGAGCAACTGCACGTCCGCCAGCGTGGGCCCGCGCGCCCCGAACAGCCCGCGCGCCCGCACCTCAGCGCCCCCCTGGACGCTGAACACGACCGGCTCCCCTTCGGTCTCGACGCGGACCTCGCTCGACCCGTCCGCGCGCTTCCCGGTGAGCACCACCGGTCCGCGAGCGCGTACGAGCATGGCGTCGCCGCTTGACGCCGTAAACGTCGCGTCCTCCTTCCCCATCAGCCCGGACTCACCGAGCCACGCGACCACGGCGCCGCGACCGGTCGCCAACACCACCTCGCCTGGTGTGGAGAACGCGAGGTCGCCCTCCGAAGTGACCCCGTTCGCCGACACGCTCACCGCGCCGCGAACGTGCAGCACACCCGTCCCCATCACCGGAAGGTGGACGATCTCCCCGCCCGTGAGGGCCTCCCAGGGCACGCCGTTCGCAAGCTGGGCCGCCACCCCGGACGACCGCGTCGCCTCGATCGTGTACGGCACCGGCTCATCGCGGGTCGACAGCACCGTGATGTTCGCCGCTCCGTGGGGCACCACGTGGGTGGCCGGCCCGTCGAGCGCCGACAGGAGCGACACGACCCCGTGGTCATCAGCGAGCACGGCGACCAGGCCCTCACCGAGCGTCACGCGAAGGTCTGCGAAGCCGGCCGGGTGCTTCCACGCGACCGCCCCCCGCGCGGGGACCACGCCGTCGCGCGTCCCGTAGCCGAGCCCGCCCGCGGTCGGGGCGGCGAACGCGTAGCGCTCCAGGTGCGCCTTGGCGCCGGGTTCCGCGACCGCTGGCGAGAGCGCGACCGTCGTGGCGCCACCGAGCGACACCGCCATCGCAGACGCAGGACCATACGCGACCGGACCGCCAAACGACACCTTCGGAACACCCGCCGTGGCGCGCGCGACGACGAGCACGGGCCCGACGTGAGGCGCGAGATCGACGATCGACGTGCGCTCCAGCGGAACCCCAGGACTTGCGGTATCGAGCACGAGGCGCGTCGCCCGAACCCGAGCGTCGGGCTCCCCGACCAGCCACACAGCCGCGTCTGCCGCGACGACCCCGTCGTGCGGCGCGCAGTCCGGCGCACACGCGAGCGTACCGTCGGACACCAGGAACGTGCCCGGCAGCGTGTCGCGCAGGCCTGCGACGCCCGCGGGCACCCCCTTCGCCACTGCGGACAACGTGCGGTCCCCTTCACCGATCATCGGCCCGGTCGCGACGTCCGCGCGCACCGTCACCACCTGCCCACGGCTGTCGATCGCGGCCACGCGGACGCGCCAGCCGAGCGCGTTTCAGTCGAGCCCCGTCGCCGCGACCGAACCAGCCGCCACCACCGAGGGACTGGGCTTCGGGGACGGCAGGAATGGCGGGATCGTGACTTCGCCAATGGACGCCAGGGTCGGTCCGGGTGGCGGTGGTGGCGGTGGGGGGCGTGCCATGTCACGGTCCCTACCGGCGCCATCACGGGAGGTGTGGGTTCCGCCCAGGAAACGAGATCGATGCCGATCGTGTGTTGGCTGGCGAGCGTGGTAGGGGCGCCATTCACGTGGGGTCGTATTACGACCCGCTAACTCGGTCGGGCAACCCGGTGGTTACGGGCACGTGCTCGTGACTTGGGGCGCTGATAATCTGTAGGTCCACGGCTGAGGCCGATCCGGCTATGCGGAACTCTGCTTTGCCGGATCAAGGTCCTTACGGGCACAAGCGCGTCGGGACCACGATCGGCGTCATTGGGTGAACCCGAGGTGGCGGACGTCGGAGGATCACGGGGCGCTGCGGGAAGCCCCCCCCGAGGCTGCGACGCGATCCATGATCGTCCAGTGGCCGGTGAAATAGGCGGTGATCGCCGCGCGGTCGCCGGGCCACGCCAGCCTCTGCTTCCCCTCGATGGGCCATGGATTGTAGAAGTAGACCTGCCCCTGGCCGTCGATGCCGAGGGTGACGCCATGGCCGATGCTCTCGTCTCCGGCGGCGGCGTCCGGCGCCTGGATCCCGAGCACGTAGGCGACGTTCTTGTGCCGCGTGAGGGTATTGACGAGCGCGCCGAGCTCGCGGGGACCGTGGTAGTCGCCGCTGGACCGGAGATCCGACATCGCGCGCTGCTCCGTCGCGGCGGATCCAGCCTCTGGGACGCGAGCGCTCTGCCTCAAGGTGTCCGCCAGGCCCGCTATGCCCGAGCGCTCGCCCTCCTCGGAGCCCAGCGAGTCGATTGCGTCGAGCTCCTCGCTCGTCGTCGCCCTCGAATTCTTGTCCACCGAAGGCACGGGGTTGGCGATGTAGTACAGGAGGTCGCCGAGCGCGCTGAGCTGGTCGTAGGTCGCGTTTCGCGGGTAGTCGCGCACCGCCTGGACCGCGCTCGACACGGCTGGCAGAGTTCCCTGCGGCGCCTGGGAGAAGGCGGTGCGGGCGACCCGACTGACCGCTTCGGGTCCCGCAGCGATGTTCACAGCGAGGATCGCCATCGCCCCGCACCGGCTGCCGTCGCTGGCCGTCTCGAACTTCGTGTCGACCTGGGTGAGGTTCCGAAGGATCTCTGCCCCGTTCCAGGGTCGGCTACCTCCCGCTACGGCCGTTGACCCGGCGATCTGCTCGCGATCCGGCCGGCCGCCGGCGCCCCCTGTGGCGTTCGGAAGAGCGAAGCCGACCGGGTCATCGTCGAGCAGCCCTCCGCCCTCGTCGACCGGAGTCAGCCGGGAGGCGACCTCCGCGTTTCCGAGCGTGGACTGCGGGTCTTCCGCCGACGCCCTGGGCGCGGGCGCGTGTTCCGGAGCCGCCTGCGAGACCGGACGACGGGAGCGCTCACCCATAGATCCTCCAAGGAGTGAGCCAGCATACCGCGAAGGGACCGGGGCGGGACAACACCGAGGCGTACTCAGGGCGTCTGCAGGAGCGCCTTCACGGTCGCATAGAGCGTTGTCCGATCAAGTTGATCGAAGTTGGTGATCGGGGTTGATCGCGGATCTCCGCAGTGTGATCTGGCGGCGCGGAGAGACGCATGCCAGGTCCACATCCGAAAGAACTTCGCGACCGCGTGGTCGCCGCCTACCTCGATGGCGAGGGCACGTAAGAAGAGATCGCGGCACGGTTCCGTGTAGGCGACGCGAGCGTGGATCGATGGGTGTCGCGATACCGCGCGCGAGGTTCTGTCGCTCCTGACGCGATGGGCGGCGATCGCAACGGCAACTTCGATGCGGCGAGCGAGGCGCGGCTCACTGGTCTGATCGCGGAGAAGTCCGATCGGACGCGCGACGAACTGGTCATCCTGCTTCGCGAGCGCGGCCTGGTGGTCAGCCCCGCTGCGGTACAGCGCGCGCTCGAGCGCCTCAACCTGACACGAAAAAAAAATAGGTTCCACGCCACTGAACGCGACACAGCGCGGGTAGTCCAACTTGGACGGATGTACAAGGCCGAGCGCGAGTCCTTCTGCGCAGCGGACCTTGTCTTCATCGACGAGTGCGGCTCGAACGCAGCCCTCGCACGTGAGTATGGCCGGGGCCTACGCGGAAGGTGCGTTCACGACGGCCGAACCGTCAACTGCGGCGAGAACCTGACGGTCCTCCGTGCACTGTCGCTGCGTGGTCTCGAAGTCGTCATGACAATTCCCGGCGCGACGACCGGCGAGGTCTTCGTCGCGTTCACTGAGCAAGCCCTCGTGCCGATCCTCCGGCCTGGGCACATCGTCGTGATGGACAACCTGTCAGCCCACAAAGTCGCCGGCGTCCGCGAAGCGATCGAAGCGGTGGGCGCGAAACTCGTGTTCCTGCCGCCCTACTCCCCGGACATGAATCGCATCGAGCCCGCGTGGTCGAAACTCAAGAACTACCTCCGGGAAGCCGCCGCACGCACCATCGGTACCCTCGAGGATGCCGTCGGCGACGCAATCGTACGGATCACGCCCCACGACTGCGCGGGATGGTTGCGACACTGCGGCTACGATCCATCAACCTGAGCGATCACCGCTCTAATGGATCAGCAACACGACGACGTCGTCGTGGATCGCGCCGCGCAACGCCACGCGCACGCCCGTCGTCTCGTCGGCGGTGACGTCGATGCGCTGAGCGGGCACGCCGGCCGCGCGCAGCGTGTTCCACATCAGGCGCGGAACGTCCGCAGGCCGCGGCTGATACGGGAGCTCGTCGACACGATCGCGGAAGTGCTGGCCGAGGCGCCCGCTCCGAAGTGAGCCTTTCGGGGGTGACTGGCCCTCGAGTGCGACGGTTCCAGAGTGACCGGGCTTCGAATGCGACATCGAATCGGTGTGGTGCGAGGCCGCATGGAAAAAATGCCGACAACTTCGACCGTCGCGTGGCAGGCCGGGTTGGGCTGTCGCACTCGGAGGTCAGTCACTTTCGAAATGTCGCGTTCAAGGGGCAGTCACTGACGGAGGTCTGACGGACGTCACTGACGGAAGTCTCCCGCGCAGACCGTCGAGCAGCTCGTCCGCGCAGGCGTCAGCCGCTGGCGGGAGTCGCTCGCCTCCCGATGGACGGGCCCCTGACACGCCAGGCCGACCGCAGGGGCCGCGAGCGAACACGCCGAGCCTACGGGACGTAGGCCTGCACGACCTCGGGCGGAGGCCCGTCGCCTGGCCGATCCCGACCGACCAGCGCCGGCCGCACGGTGACCGGCGGCGCGCCATCGTCGGCGACCACGACGAGCAGCCACTTTCCGCGCGGCAGCACGGGCATCAGCGAAGCACCCTCCGCGACCAAATGGCCTGCCGCGTCGAACAGGAGCGCGCGCACGTGTTCGGCGTCTGCCGCGAGCCCGAGCCCCACGGCGCCGTCCTCACCGGTCGTCTCGAACACAAACGCGCGCGCATCACCCGGCCCGAGCAGCACAGGCGCTCCAAGGCCCTCGGCGAGCGGCGACGCGGTGAGCAACTGCACGTCCGCGAGCGTGGGACCACGCGCCCCGAACAGGCCGCGCGCCCGCACCTCGGCGCCCCCCTGGACGCTGAACACGACGGGCTTCCCTTCGGTCTCGACGCGGACCTCGCTCGACCCGTCCGCGCGCTTCGCGCTGAGCACCACCGGTCCGCGAGCCCGTACCAACATGGCGTCGCCGCTGGACGCCGTGAACGTCGCGTCCTCCTTTCCCATCAGCCCGGACTCACCGAGCCAGGCGACCACCGCGCCGCGCCCCGTCGCGAGCACCACCTCGCCGGGCGCGGAGAACGCCAGGTCGCCGTCCGAAGTGACGCCGTTCGCCGACACGCTCACCGCGCCGCGAACGTGCAGCACACCCGTCCCCATCACCGGAAGGTGGACGATCTCACCGCCCGTGAGGGCCTCCCAGGGCACGCCGTTCGCGAGTTGAGCGGCCGCCCCGGACGACCGCGTCGCCTCGATCGTGTACGGGACCGACTCCTTTGACGTCGACAACACCGTGATGTTCGCGGCGCCATGGGGCACGACGTGGGTGGCCGGCCCATCGAGCGCCGACAGGATCGACACGACGCCATGATCATCGACGAGCACGGCGACCAGACCCTCCCCGAGCGTCACACGAAGATCTGCGAAGCCGGCCGGGTGCTTCCACGCGACCGCCCCCCCCGCGGCCACCACGCCGTCGCGCGTCCCGTAGCCGAGCCCGCCCACCGTCGGGGCCACGAACGCGTAGCGCTCGAGGTGCGCCTTCGCGCCCGGCTCCGCTACCGCCGGCGAGAGCGCCACGGTCGTAGCGCCCCCGAGCGAGACCGCCATCGCAGAGGCGGCCCCATAGGCGACCGGTCCGCCGAACGAGACCTTCGGAACGCCCGCGGTGGCGCGCGCGACGACGAGTACGGGCCCGACGTGGGGCGCGAGATCGACGATCGACGTGTGCTCCAGCGGAACCCCAGGGCTCAACGTGTCGAGCACGAAGCGCGTCGCCCGAACCCGCGTATCGGGCTCCCCGACGAGCCACACCGCCGCGTCGGCGGCGACGACGCCGTCGTGGGGCGCGCAGTCCGGTGCGCACGCGAGCGTACCGTCGGACAACAGGAACGTGCCAGGCGACGTGTCGCGCAGGCCTGCGACGCCCGCTGGAACGCCATTCGCCACCGCGGACAACGTGCGGTCCCCTTCACCGAGCATCGGCCCGACGGCGACGTCCGCGCGCACCGTCACCACCTGCGCACGGCCGTCGATCGCGGCCACGCGCACGCGCCAACCGAGCGCGTTTCGGTCGAGCCCCGCAGCGGCCACGGGCGCCGTCCCCTCGGCGGTCGCGACGACGTGAAAGCCCGCCCCTTCGTCCGCTTCGATCGCGACGGCTACGTTCTCGCGGCTGTTCGCGCTCACCACCAGTACGCCGTGGGGTCCCGGCGCGATCGAGAAGCGCTCGCCGTTCACCACGTCGGTGGGCACCCCGAGCGCGAGCGTCCCACCGTCCTTCTCGGCCGTCTCGATCAGCCCGACGGTGGTGGCCCCTTCCCCGCCGACGGGCCAGACAGCGAGCGTGTAGCGCCCTGCCGCGAGCTTGGCCGACACACGAAAGTTCCAATCGTCGGGGCGATCGTCCGACGTCGCCACAACCCTGCCGGAGGCGTCGAGCAGGTCCGCGCGCACGTCGGCGTCGCCGAGGCTCGTAAACACGTAATCTCCGGCGCGTCCGATGCTCACGGGGACGTCCGTGCGACCCCAAACGACGCGTCGACCACCCGCCAGCAGCGAAGCGGACGACACGGTGAGCGCGTACGGGACCGCGTCGTTCTTCCGCGCGTTCACAACCTCCAGCCGATAGCTCCCGGCGCCGAGGTCGACCTCGAGCGGGCGACCAACCACGAGCTGACCGATCTTCCCGTCCGGTCCGAACAGCGTCCCGGTCATCTCGCCGTCGGCGGCGATCGTCATCGCGGACGCTGCGGGGACGTCGAACGTCCACACGTCGGGCACCCGCGCGCCGGCCTTGGGCTCCCGCCACGTGTGGCTCACGGACGCGTCGATCGCGGCCGCGAACGGACCGTGGCCCTCGCGCGCGACCGGGTCGGGCTCGCGGTCGAGCGCGGTGATCCGCTTGGTCGCGACCTCGTCGGGCAGCAACATCCACCGGTAGTCGCCCGCCTCGAGCCAGCCGCGGAACACCGCCTCCGCGTTCGGCGCGCGAAGCGGCCAGCCGTCGCGATCTTCGAGGCGCGCGTACACAGGCCTCCCCGGCGTGAACGTACGGATCGTGTACATGCCGGCGCGCTCGACATGAAACGTGTACAACGCCCCTTCACCCACCGCGAGCGACACCCGCGCAGGCACCCCGTCCGCGAGGCCGCCCCCTTCCCGCACGGACGGCTTCGACACGACGAGCGCCGCATGGCCCGTCGACAGGCCGTCGACGCGGGCCGAGACCTGATAGTCACCCGCGCCAAGGTAGTGCGACACCGCAAAGTTGCGCGCCACCCCGTTCTCCGAAGCCTCGAGGAGGTGCGTGTTCGTGCGCGTCCGCATCGTGCCGCTCGTCGCGAGCAGCCCGGTCGTGGTCACAGCGTAAAGACCGGGCTCACCGACGTCCAACGACCACGTCCGCTGCTGGTTCGGCGCGAAGTCGACCGGAAGCGGCGAACCGATCGGAGCACTCGGAAACTTCGGCAGGCCCGCGATGATCGCCGGCGGCACCTTCGGGAGCGGGCCCGCCACCCGCGACGGCGGCGTCCACGCGAGCGAGGCCGTGCGCGTCATCGTCCCGCCCTGCCGCACCTTCACGACGTGCTCGCCCGCCTCGACCACCACCGACGTCGCATACGCCGACCCGTCCACCGAGACGAGGCCGTCGGTTCCGTCTTCGAGGCGCGCCTGCAGCGGGCCCCGCGACGGGATCGTCACCTGGACGGACACCTCCTCGTTCGGCCGCAACGACACCGGCAGCGCGTCGGACAGGTTCACGGGCAGCGCCCGCACGACGACGCCGACGGGGACGCCGAGCTCGGGCGCATACAGGCTGTACCCGTACGGGTGCGTCGAGAGGTCGATCGACGGGAACTGCACCGCCGCGATCGGTGACCGCGCCTCGCCCAAAGCACCCCACGCCGGCGTGATCGTGAGGTCGATCACGCCGGCCTCCTTGGGGTACACCGTCAGCGACTGCGTGCCCGCCAGGTCGAAGGCCCCGCCACCCTGCACAAGATCAGGCCGCTGGTATTGCGCGGGCCGGTTGATCAGCAGCGGCTCGACGCGCACCGCGGCGCCCTTCGCGGAGGTGCTCACCACGGCGATGTCGTACCGGCCCGACACCGCCGAGACGTTGAGCACGACGGGTCCTTCGGCGTAGAACCGCCGACGATACGGGTTTCCCGGCGCGACCTCGATCGCGGTCAACGCGACGGGCGCCTGCGCTCCCTTCAAGACGGGGTCGCGGTTGGGCACGATCATCCCGGTCGCGTCGGCGCGATCTTCCGGCGCCCCCGCCGCGAGCGTCGCGACGAACGACGCGCCCACCTTCGGCAAGCCCGACACCGTGCTGATCGGCGAGAACCAGGTGACCGTGTACGGTTGGCCCACCTCGCCGCGCACGGTCAGCACGCGCAGGTTCCCGGACGCGGACACGGTCGCCTGCGGCACGCGCGACTCGTCGGAGATCGTCCCCGTCGAGCCCCACGCCCGGTACGGGTCCTCCGGCGTGTAGTCGGCGACCGTCAACGACGCGTCCGCGCGCACGGGAAGCTCGAGCGAGAACGACGACGGGCCCGCCGGGATGAGGAACCGATCGGCGCCGAACGACGACACCGCGTGGCTCTCGCGGCCCGCCGTCGGCAACGTCTGCAGGCCCCAACGCGCGTGCAGCGGCGACACGTCCGTCTTGGCCGTCCACGCCTTCGCCGGGCCGCCATACGCGATCACCGCGTACCAACCCGGCTCGAGGGCGGTCACCAGCGCGCAGGTCGTCTCCGGCTTGCCCCGCGACGGCGTCGTCTCCGCGCACGAAGGGGACGCGTCCACCAGCCAGCTGCCGTCCTGCCACAGCCGCAGGTCCGCGAGCGCCCGCCCGCCAACCTCGATCGCCACGGAGCGCCGCTCGGGGATGCGAATCCACCACGTCCGCTGCTCGAAGTCGCGCAGGGAGCCTTCTGTAAGCCTGAGCTCAGGCAATTCTTCTGAAGATAGAGACGTCTCTACGAATCGTCGCGCGATGATCTTCGCGGTTCCGGTGCCCGCCGCGTCGCTCGTCGCCACGATCTGGACGTCCCCGGCGTCGAGGAACACGTCGACGCGCCCGTCGGCGAATCCTGGCGTCCCTGAAGAGGCTCCCGGCCCCGTCATGCGCTCGACGATCTGCACCGCGGTGCCCTGCGGACCGTCGGCCATGATCGCGTAGCGGCCGAACCGCCCGACCGACGCCACCGCCGTCGCCCGACCCGTCGCCGGTACCGAAGCCGGGGTCACCCGGACGTCCTGGGCCACCGCCAACGACACCAAACCGAACGCAAGAGACAGTCCCATCCGACACCTCGCCGCGCAACACTGCACAGGTCATGCCGGCGTGGACATCCCGAACGGGAGGCTCAGTGTCGGCCGAACATCCGGGCGAGCAGACCCTTCGCCGCCGCCGGCGCCACGCGGCGAAGCTCCTCGGCGGTGACCTCGTCGGTGGGGTCGAGGTCGAGCGCTTCCTTGAAGTGGAACGCAGCCATCGTCTTGTCGTCGCGCGCGACAGCTCGCCTTCCGAGCTCCTGATGCGCCTTCGAACGCGACGTTGGATCCGCGTTGTGCACGAGCACCTGGACTGGATCCGCACGCTTGGGGGGCTGGGCCGCGGCCATGGGATACCTCGGGACCCCTCAACCCTAGAGCAGCGCCGGAACCGTGGCAAGCGCGCGCGAAGCGAGCCACTGGGGGTCCACATCGAACCTGCCGATCCGCTCGACGGGCCCTTCGAGCAGGAGGCCACCCTCGCCGACGTGGACGCGCAGCGCGCCGCCCGGCATGTCCACGGTCACCCACCCGGGTTGCAGGCGCCCCGTCGCGACCCCGCTGGCGGCCACGGCGCACGCCGACGACCCCGACGCGAGGGTGGCACCGGCCCCGCGCTCCCAGATCCGCGCCTCGGCGCAACGGGGGTGCAGCACGCGCGCGAACTGCACGTTCGTGCGGTTCGGAAAACGGCCGTGGATCTCGAGGGAAGCGCCGCGCTCCCGCCAGGGGAACGCGTCGAGCGCGCTGGTGAGCCACACCACGGCGTGGGGGTTTCCCACGTCCACCGGCACGACCTCGGTGCCATCGACCACCTCGGCGGGCGACACGCGGGCAGCACCCATCTCGATCGAGATGGACTCGGCGCCGACCTCGCAGGTGACGGTGTCAAAGCCCGTCCACACCGAGAACCGCGTGGTCCCGGTGCGGTCCGCGATCCATCGCGCGAAGATGCGCAGGCCGTTGCCTGACTTCTCTGCGATCGACCCGTCGGGGTTCCAGATGCGGACAGCAAAATCAGCCGTTCCGCCGCCGGTCGGCTCGAGGATGCCGTCCGAGCCGGGGCCCAGGTTCCGATCGCAGATCGCCCGCACGAGGCGGGCGTTCAGGGGTTCCCCGGACTCCAGGACGAGGTAGTCGTTCCCGAGGCCGTGGGCCTTCCACAGGCGCACTACGGCGCGGGCGCCGCGATCGTGGGCGCGGGGGACGTGCGCGCGGTCGCGACGTCGGACGGCATGCAGTAGCCGAACGTGTTCCCGAACGAGTTGCGCTCGAACGAGATGACGGCCGCGATCTCGTCGTCCGTCAGCACGTTCTGGGCGGGCATCGCGCCGTTGTACTTGGCGCCGTCCACCACGATCTCGCCCATGAGGCCGTGCACGACGAAGCCGGCGTGCCGGACGCAGTCGCCCATGAGGTCCTTCTGGCCCGCGAGCGGGGGGAACGTGCCGGCAAGGCCCTTGCCGTCAGGCTGGTGGCAGGTGGTGCAGGCGAGGCCGCCGCTTCCACCGGTCTCGTACACTTCCTGGCCCTTCTTCATCAGCCAGGCGTTGCGGTCCGCTTCGGGCATCGCCGCGAGGTCGACCTTCTCGACCGCCTTTGGCGGCTCCGGGGCCTTCTCTTCGACCTTGATCTCGGGCTTCACTTCGGGCGCAACCGGGGGCGCTTCGCCACCACCACACGCGATCAGACCGAGAACGACGAAAACCATGGACATGCAACCTCCGCCGCACGGCCTAGCGCGACGGGTTGCCCGCCACCCCTCATGCGCAACCGTGCGTTGCACCACCCCGCGTCAGGCGGCCGGCGCAGCAGCTATTGGTGCAGGTCTGGCCTCGGAGGCGCTCGCGAAGGCGAGTCCAAATGCCAACACGGCGCCCGGCAGGTTGGCGGTGAACAGCAGCGCCGCGCCGGCCGCGCCGAGCACCCAGGGAGCCCACGTCGCCCGCCCCACGGCCGCTGCGGCGCCCACCGCGCACAACAGCGCGAGCAGCGCCCCACCGGAGGCGAACAGCACCGCGGCGAAGCCGTTACCGGCGAGGCCCACCAGCCAGGGCCACGTCGGGTCGAGCTGAAGCCCGCCGCCCAACAC
The DNA here is from genome assembly GCA_947505245.1 of Pseudomonadota bacterium. GTDB lineage: Bacteria > Myxococcota_A > UBA796 > UBA796 > SYKL01. The sequence continues at coordinate 62,744 of CANNIZ010000017.1, forward strand.
CGCGCCGAGCAGCAGCCCCCCGGGCAGGTAGACGAGGCCGACCATCACGAGCAGCGCTGAGCCCACAAACAGGAAACCCCGCCCGGGCTCGTCCCGCGGCGGAGCTCTTGTCCCGCTGGAAGCGGGTGAAGCGGCTGCCTCTTCGCTCAACCGGCGATCCAGCCCTCGATCATCGCGTCCGTCACGCGGGCGGGGTGGCCGCGCCACACGACCTTGCCGTTCTTGACGACGGCGGCCGCGGGGATGCCTTGGACGCCAAAGCGCGTGGACATGTCGCCCGCTTCCTTGCCGACCGGGAACGTGAGCTTGTGCTCCTTGATGAACTCGTTGACCTTGTCGTCCGAGGACGTCCGCGTCACCTTGGTGAGCGCCACGATGTTCAGGCCCTTGCCGTTGTACTTGGTGTAGGTGGCCTCGAGCTTGGGCACCTCTTCGATGCAGTGCGGGCACCACGCTTCCCAGAACACGACGAACGTGGCCTTGCCGTCGTTCATCGACGCCTGCTTGGCGCTGTACCACTTCTCGGTGGACAGCTCGCCCGCGTCGATGCCCACGACCGCGAGCTCGGCGCCGAGGCGCCCGGCGCGCTTGGAGGCGCGCGTGTCACCGTACTGGGACGCGAGCTCGCCGAGCTTGGCCTTGGCGACGTCGTAGTTGCCAGCCTCGCTGGCTTCGTTCGCCAGGCGGAACAGCTCGGAGGCCGCCTGCTCACGCTCGGGGTTGACGTCTGCCGCGGCGGGGCCGCCGGGGCCGCCCGGGCCGGGGCCGCGCGCCTTCACGTCGTCTACCTTGGTGCTGAGGTCCTTTACTTGCGTCTCCAAGTCTGCCACGCGCTTTTCGAGCGCGGGGTCGGCGCAGGCCGAGAGTGCGGCAAGGCCGGTGAGAGCGAGGATACGAGACAGACGGACCAAAGTGACCTCCAGGAAACCGGGCGGGACAGTAACCGGAGCGTGCCCGAGCGCCACACGCCCTGCGGTCAAAAACGGTCGGGTGCGTTAACGACTCGTGTCCGCGGAGGTTCGATGACGGTGGGAGATCGGGTCGCCGCGGGGGCCATTCCAGACCTGACCCCCGCTGAGCGCATCCTCGGGCCGATGCGACTGGTCGTCGGGTTCGTGATGTGGATGTGGCTCACCGCGATCTGGGCCGCGCTGCTCATCGTCCTGCTCCCCTCGCGGGTGCTGCGCATCAAGGCGATCAACCACTTCGGACACGTCGCGGGCGGCACGTCGATGTGGCTGTCGGGTTGCCCCATCACCATCGACGGGCGCGAACACCTCGATGTGAACCGCCCCGCCCTGTACATCAGCAACCACACGTCGATCGTCGATCTGTTCCTCGGCATGTGGATCTCCCCCGTCGGCACCGTCGGCGTCGCGAAGAAGCAGGTCGTGTGGTACCCGCTCATCGGCCAGCTGTACCTGCTGTCGGGTCACCTGCGCATCGACCGCAGCAACCGCGCGGAAGCCCAGGAAGGCCTGCGCGCGATGGGCGACATCGTGCGCAAGCACCGCCTGTCGATCTGGATGTGGCCGGAAGGTACGCGCAGCCGCGACGGTCGGCTGTTGCCGTTCAAGAAGGGCATCATCCACCTCGCCCTCCAGACGCGTCTGCCCATCGTCCCCGTAGTCGTCACCGGCGCCCACCTCGCGTGGACCAAAGGTGGCCTCGCGGTCCGTCGCGTCCCGATCGGCATTCGCGCGCTCCCCGCTATCGAAACGAATGGGTGGACGGCCGACAAGGTCGACGCCTATGCTGTGCAACTGCACGACGTGTTCGCGGCGAACCTGCCTCCCGAGCAGCGTCCGGTGGTGGTCGCGGAGCATCCATGAGGTTCGTCCCGTTCGTCCTGCTCGCAGCCTGCGCGGGCGAGCACACCTTCCTCCCGCCCGACACGTCCGTTGACACCGAAGAGACCGACGTCGTGGACACAAGCCCGCAGGAGACGGACACGGTCGACACGTCGGACACCGGCACGGACGCCGACGGCGACGGGTGGACGGTCGAAGAGGGCGACTGCGACGACACGACGATCTGGGTCAACCCTGCGTGGCCCGAGCGCCCGAACGACCAGAAGGACAACGACTGCGACGGGCTCGTCGACGAACAGTTCGCCGGCATCACGCTGGTCGACAGCAAAGTCCTGGTCAACCCTTCGGATGAGCGCCGCTCGGACCTCGTGGACGTGAACCTGCTCGGCGACGTCGAGCGGACCGTGTCCGTGAGCCCGGCGATGACGCCCGGCGTTTACTCACTCGACTACGTCGGTGGACGTTCGGCGATCGTCCAGATCGGGCCGCGCGTCTCGGGCGAGGGCTGGTCGTTCACCGACGGCGCCGGAAAGGTCGGAGAGATCGGCGCGACGGGCGCGGCCACCGTGTTGTGGGACGACAGCGCCACCGAATACGCCGACGGCGAGGCCCCCCTGGGGTACTACGGCGTCGCGGCGCACCCGGACGGCTGGTACGCGGTGAGCGGCGGTGATCGCCTGTGGCGCGTCGATCCCGACGGCACGATGACCGTGCTCGCCCAATGGGACTGCCTCGAGGGCACCGAAGGCGTCACGGAGATCTGCCCCGTCGACGTCGCGGTGGACCGGTTCTCGGGCGAGGTCGTCCTGTTCGGGTACTTCGGCGGCTACGCCGTGTGGAACGAAGCCACCGGACTCGACATCGCGGTGCTCGACAACCCCGAGACGCCCGCACATCAGTTCTGGTCCACCCAGATCGTCGACGATGGCACGCGGCTCGCGATGGGCGCCGACGACGCAGGCGGCGTGGGCGTCTACGCGTGGGACGAGGACACCGAAACGTACGCGGTTCACTACGCGTTCCCCGAGGCCCTGCTCGCGGATGCCTTCCAGCCCGTGGACTTCGCTGTCGACCAGATCTCGCGCGACTTCTTCGTTAGCGCCAACCGGGACTGGAACCCGTACGTGTTCCGGATCTCACCGGACGTCCCGCAAAGCGGCGTGTTGTACCCCGCGATCTTCGACCCGCTCGACCCCGACTATGTTGCGCCCGCGTTCGATCACGAGGCGCAGTCCATCCTCGTCCGGTACAGCTACGCTCCTTGACCCTCGGGACGCGGGTGTCGCGGTTTCGCGTGTCCGCGAGCGGGTCGAGCGAAGGTCAAGCCATGTTATCCTAAACTCAAACCTTAGGATTCTCACATGTCGCCGATTCCGAGGCTTCTTGCGTCCGAACTGACCAGGGCAGCGTCTCAGTTTCCCGCAGTGGTTTTGACCGGACCTCGGCGGGCGGGCAAGACGTTCCTGTTGCGGAGCACCTTCCCGACGGCGCGGTGGGTGTTGCTCGAAGACCCGGACGTGCTCGACCGCGTACACCAGGACCCGCGCGGCTTCCTCGATGGCCTAAGCGGCACGGTCATCCTCGACGAGATCCAGAACGCCCCCGAGCTGTTTCCTTTCATCCGCACTCGAATCGACCGCGACCCCGAGGCCCGCGGCCAGTGGCTGTTGACGGGCTCACAAGACTTCGCGTTGATGCGGGGAGTGAGCGAGTCGATGGCAGGCCGCGCCGCGATCCTGCACATGCTCCCGTTCGGGACCGAGGAGACCGCGGCGGTCACGCTGTTCCGTGGCGGGTACCCTGAGGTTGTCAACGATCCGGGCGGCGCTGATTTGTGGTTCCGTTCCTACGTTCAGACCTACATCGAGCGTGACGTCCGGGCGCTGGTGAACGTCGCGAACCTGAGCCTGTTCCGCCGCTTCCTGTCCGTCCTCGCTACGCGGACCGGGCAATTGCTGAACAAGACTGATCTCGCGGCGCCGCTCGGGGTTTCGGTGCCGACGATCACCACATGGCTCGACGTGCTCGAGACCACCGGCGTGATCTTGTCGATTCCCCCGTGGTTCGAGAACCTCGGGAAGCGGATCTTGAAGTCCCCTCGCCTGTACGTCGCCGACAGCGGGCTCGCTTGCCACCTGGTCGGCATCGAAACGGCCGAGGCGCTCGAACGATCGCCGCTGCTCGGGCCGTTGTTCGAAGGCTTCGTGGCCTCCGAGTTGGTGAAGCACCGTGTCCACGCAGGTCGCAGACCCGGGCTGCACTGGTTCCGCGACCAGCAGGGGCTGGAAGTGGACTTCCTGCTCGAAGGCCGAGGTTTGAAGCCGTTGATGATCGAGGTGAAGGTCACGCACACCCCAACGTCGCAAGACGCGCGTCCGATCCTTCGCCTGCGCCAGAACGTCCCCGCCGAAGAAGACGATCTCCTCGTGCACCGCGTGTCCCCAGGCGAGCCCGAGAGCCAGGCGCTGGTCCCAGGTGTGCGCACGGTCAGCGTCGCCGCCATGCACGCCGCGCTGCAGACGCGCGGTTTGTAGCGCCTACAAGAACCGGCGACGGGCCAACATCGCGAAGCCGAGCGACGCGAACGTGCCCGGCACGAGGAACAGCGCGACCAGTCCGACCAGCGCGCCGCTGATCGCGTCGAGCGAGATCTTGTTCTTCGCCGTCTTGTCGTCCTGCTCGCCGAGCTGGCTGGCCTCGTCGCTCAACCACGCGATCGTGTTGATGAACAGGTCCTTGTCGTTGCCTTCTCCAAGGTTCGAGCCGCCGGCAAAGTCAGCGTCGCCGAACACGACGACGCGTCCCCCCTCCTTCGGGACGAAGTTCGCGGGCACCCCTTTCGATGGGTCCATCTCGGTGCGACCCGCGGAGAGGTCGAGCGCGACGGTTGGCGGCGGCGCGTCTGTATCTCCGACGTCGGTGTCTGCGGCTTCGACAGGAGCGGGGGGGACATCGCCAGGCCGCGTGCGCACCCCGATCGTCGCGGGGTCCGAGATCGTGGCCGCGATCGCGAGCGGCACGCGGCGCTGACCCTCGTCAGGCGACTTCGGCGTGGCGGGGTCGAGGTCCGTCTCGGCCCACGCGTACTCCGACGTCTGGATCAACTCCGTGACCTCACGCCCCGGCACGGCGTCCGCCGAGACCGAGCGCGACCCCTCGAAGATCACGAAGCTGTGGAGCTTGTCGACGATCGGGTGCGACCCGAACGAGCCCGCGGGCTCGCCAAGCATCAGGATGTACGGCGGCAGGTTCATCTGCTGCGACACCGGGCTGTCCTCGATCACGAGGTCGTTCCCGACCTTCGCGCCGTAGCGCGCGAGATCGGCCACGAGGTTCGGCGTGTCGCTGCCCTGCACGTCGGGGTCGAGCATGACGAGCAGCTTGCCGCCGGACGCGACGTACGCCGCCACCGCCTCGAGCTCGGGCGGAAACCAGTCCGTCTGCGGGCGCACGATCGCCACGGCCGTGCATGTGTCGAAGCCATCCACCAGCGCCTGACGCTTCGCGATCGTGTAGTTGCCGTTCTCCAGCGCGATCACCGCGCTGCCGAACGCGTCGCGCCCACCGTCGTCGTCGGGGTCGGGCTCGCCGTGGCCCTCCATCCAGCAGATCTTGTGGTCACCGCCAGACGTGAGCCGGATCAGCGCGTCGGTCAGGGCCTTCTGGTCAAAGTCCTTGTCCAGGCGCTGCTGCTTGTCGCCGAGCGAAAGGATAACGACGCCGCGATCGGTCTTGACGTCCATCGCCTCGGCGCGCTCGGGGTCGGCGAGCGGGTTCACCATCGTGACGGTGACCTTGTCGGTGTTCTCCGCGATCCCGTCCTTCAGCAGGCGGAACGCCGCGTCGTTCGGGTCCCACGGCGTAAAGAACGCGGTGATCGTGACCGGCTCGGTGATTCCCTTCAGCACGCCGACGGTCTTCTCGCTGATCGTGAACCGCTGATCGGACGTGAAGTCCCACCGCTTCGGCTTCTTGTTCGCCAGCATGTTCACGCCCACCGTGAGGCACAGCGCGATGATCACGAGCGACAACGCGCCCGTGCCGTACCGGAACTGCCGCGACTGGGCGGCGTCGGACACGCTCTCGCGGTCGAGGAACAGGTACGTCGACAACAACACGCCGGTGCTGATCGTCAGCGCCGTCTGCCAATTGTCGAATTCCTGGAACAGGAAGTAGTAGCTGCCCGCCGCGACCCCCATGATGAGGCCTAGGACGCCGAACACCCACGCGAACCGTTTGACGACGTCCATCAGCGCCACCGATAGCCTTCGACGCGTTGCCACGTCGCAAACAGGAGGAACGCGATCACCGACGCGAAGTAGGTCGTGTCCGCCACGGTGAGCGACGCGGACGCGAACGACTCGAGGTGCGACCCCAGGCACACCTTGCGGATCAGGGCCTCCTTGTCGTCCGTCATGTAGGGCAGCAGCCAAAGGCCCATCGACGTCGCGAACCCGAGGATGAGCGACACGATCGCGTTCTCGGTGAACGACGAGTACAACATGCCGATCGCGACGGTGACGGCGCAGGTCAGGAAGCACGCCATGTAGCCGCCTGCCACCACGCCCCAATCAGGCTCAGCGAGGAAGTACAGCGACGCCGGGATGGTGCCTGTGGCGAGCAGCATCACCACGACGAAGCCCATCGCGCCGAGGTACTTGCCGAGCACGATCTCGAGCGTGGACACGGGCGACGTGAACAGCAGCTCGATCGACTTGGACTTGAGCTCATCCGAGAACAGCCGCATCGAGATCGCAGGCGCCATCATCGCGAGCAGGAAGCTCATGCCGTCCTTGAAGAACGGCGCGAGCAGCATCGACGACAGGTCCGCCTGATCCTGCGCGTAGGGGTTCTCGATCACGTTGGCCATGTACGCGCTGTACGAGATGAGCGTGGCGGTCCACCACAGGCCGAGCAGGAACACGAAGCCGGTGAGCACGAGGAAGCCCATGCTGGTGGAGAACATTCCGCGAAGCTCGCGCCACGCGATGGTAAAGGTGTGCAACTTCATGACCGCTCGCCTCCGGCTCGCTGACTACGCCGCGCGGTACGCGGCTGCGCGTTCCTCACGACCGCACCCACTTCGTCGCTCGGCCCGCTGGCGCTGGATCCGCGCACCGTGGTGCTCTCCATTCTCGCGACTGCGTCGCTGCGAATGGAGTCGCCCTGCCGGCGGGCGCTCAGCGGTCCTCCTGCTACTTCGAACGCGGTCGTTCCGGGACTTGCACACATGATTACGCCTCTCCGATGAGGCGCAGGAACACGTCCTGGAGGCCCTGTTCGCCGCGCAGCGCGAGCAGGCCGGCGTCAACGGCCACGCGGGCGACGTCTTCACGGACGTCCCGGTCGCCGCGAATCACGTACTCGCCCTTGCCACGGTCCATGACCTCGGTCACGCCGGCGATCGCGCGCAACGCAGCGAGCACGGCGTCGTTCGGTCGAGCGATGGTGATGGCCACCGCGCCGCCGACATTCGCGAGGTTCGCGATCGTGTCCTGGGCGATGATCTTGCCGCGGTCGATGATGATCACGCGCTTGCACACGGGCTCGATCTCGGCGAGCACATGCGTCGAAAGCAGCACCGTGACGTCGCCCGACGCGAGGCCGCTCACCAACTCGAGGATCTCGTGACGCTGCACGGGATCAAGCCCGGACACGGGCTCATCGAGCACAAGCACCTTCGGCGAGTGGACGAGCGCCTGCGCGATGCCGACGCGCTGCCGGTACCCCTTGGACAGGTGCTCGATCAGCCTGTGCGCAACGTCTTTGAGCGCCACCTGCTCGATCGCGCGCTCCACGGCCGTCTTCGGGTCCTTTGCCTCTTTGATGCGCGCGCAAAAATCCAGGTAGCTCCGCACGGTCATGTCCGTGTAGAGCGGCGGATTTTCGGGCAGGTAGCCGAGCAGGCGCTTCACCTCGCGCGGCTTCTCCGACACGTCCATGCCGCCAACGCTCGCGCGGCCTTCCGTCGCGCCCAGCGAGCCCGCCAGGACGCGCATCGTCGTGGTCTTCCCAGCGCCGTTACGGCCCAGGAACCCAACGATCTCCCCCTTCTCGACGGAGAAGGTGATGTCGCGCACGGCGAACTGGCCGCCGTAGCGTTTGCTGAGGTGCTCGACCTCGATCATGGCCATGAATGGCTCTCCGGAAAAGCGATGGCCGCAACGCGCCGCCCTCAGGCAACGGGCTGCCCTCAGGCAACGGGCTGCCCCTTAGCCGTGTAGACGCATGCGTCAACGCCGGACTGACGTTCCTTGACGTCTTAGCGAGGGACCTCGGCGGGCGACGTCGCCGGCGAGGTCGTCTCGCACGGCTGGTAGCTGCTCGCGTTCACGCTAATCCCCTGCCCAAACACGACGCGCACGATCGCGTTCTCTTCTGCAGTGAACCGGCATTGATCCGTGTGGCCGTCGGCGTAGTAGACCTCCACGATCTGCCCGCCCGGCGGCACGCGAATGCGCGAGGACGTCTGCACGCGAACATCGCCCACCTGCGCAGTCGAACCGGGCTGGTCTTCGTCAAGGTGGAACCGCACGTTCACCTTGCCGTCCCGCTCCACTTCGGGGGGCCTTGGGGTGGCCCAGTTACGCGACTCGGTGGCGAGCGCGCCCGCGGAGGCCTCGCCGTTGTTGACGGCCTTGTAGATGGCGGCGGCTGCGAGCCCGAACACGGCGACCGCGAGCAACGTGACGAACGCGTAGGGCGTCCACTTGATCAGGTTGCCGCCGCCCGTCTTGGTGCCCGTGGAGCCTGTGATCTGCCCGGTGACCTCCTTGTAGAAGTCATCGTCGCCTGTGCCGTTCTGCGCGGCCTCTTCGGGGCTGATCTTCGGCCGCGACTCGTAGATGGGGATGACGGTCGTGCGCGCGAACTCTTCGAGCGAGACCCGCTGCTCGTTGTTGATCGCGTACAACAGCTGCTCGAGGTCGCGCGCCACCTCGAGGGACGTTGGGCGCAGATCACGGTCATACGCGCACATCTTCCGAATCACCGCGCGCAGCTCTTCGAGCGCCGGCGTGGGCATGCCGGGCACCGTCAGGAAGCCGAGCTGCCGGTTCATCGCCTGATCGTGCGTGACCGGGTTGATCGACAGGCTCATGGTCCGGCCCGTGAGCAGCTCGAACAGCGACATGCCCGACGAATACACATCCACGCTCGGGTTGTCCGACACGCCGTCCAGGCGCTCGGGGGCCATGTACGGGCGCGACCCCATCACGACCGATTGTGTGTCCGCCTCGCGGCCTTCGAACTCGCCGCGCGCGATGCCAAAGTCGACGACCTTCACCTCGCCGTGGATGGTGAGCAGGACGTTGGAAGGCTTGATGTCGCGGTGGATGACGCGCATCGGGCGACCGTCTTCAGCGACCGCCTCGTTGAACGCGACGTGCAGCGCGATGCTCATCTGCCGCACGACCTCGATCGCGATGCTCGCCGGCAGCCCTTCCTTGAACCGCAGGAGCAGCTGGTCGAGGGAGGGGCCCTGGACGTGCTCCATCACCACAACCGGCCGCCCGCCCACGTCCATCAGCCGCTCGACGCGCACGATGTTCGGGTGGCTGATGCGCGACAGCAGCCGCGCCTCGTCGCGCGTGCGATTTAGGATCTTGGAGTTGCGCGTGTAGGCGCCCTTCAGGATCTTGAGCGCGACCTTTCGGCGGAGCGGATCGCCCGTGACCCTCGCCACACAGACCGTCCCGAACGATCCTTCACCAAGGATCTCCAGGATCTCGAATGGTCCGGCAGAACGCTTCACGTGTCGTCCTTTGCGTGATTATACCGAGGTGGGCGGCGTTCCGACATAGGTTCCGACAATCGTAGCGCAAATGTACTTCCTGCACATGTGGATTTTTTCATTTATGTACCAACGACGCGAATCGTCGGCGTTCATGCTTATGACTTTGGTTGATTAGAACATGATGGCAGATGTCGTGAAGTTGTGGGGGGAGTGCGCGCGAGAGGCGGGTGGCGCGGTCATTCGATCGCCGCTGGCCATGCTCGCGCTCGTCGTGATCGCCCCCGTGCTGGCCCTGGTGAATTTGAACCTTGCTCCGCACCTCGGCTTCTTTGGCGGCTTCCTGATGGGTTTCCTGCAGGCGCTCGCGGCCGGCTGGTACCTGGCGCTCGTGGAGATCGCGGTCTTGGGCCGCCGGCGGGTGACGCTGGAGGATCTCTACGATCAACTCGGGAGCTACGCCTCCGACGTGTTGAGCGTCATGTTCGTGTTCTTCGTGCTGTCGTTGCTGTTCCAAGTCGTCGCGGCCACACCGTTGGGGCTGTTGCTGCTCGTGCTCGTCCCGGCGTTGGCGATCGCGTTCAATCCGGCCCCGGAGATGGTGACGCAGGAGCGCCTCCAGGGCACGGACCTCCTGGCGGCGGCGTTCCGGTTCGTGCGCGAAAACCCGCTCGAGTGGCTCGTGCCGCAGATCGGCGCCACCCTGATCACGATCGCGATCGACGCGCTGGTCGCCGGACGCGGCTACGGAATTGATCAGCTTATGAACGTGCTCATGACGTTCGGGCCGTTCTTCGGGTTTATCAGCGCGGGTTCGTTCGCGGGGCAGCTCGCCGGTCAATCGGGCCCCGGCATCGCAGCAGGCTTCGCGAGCCTGATGTTCGTGCACGCGTTCATGCTGTTTCGCGCGATCCTTTACAAGCGGCTGCGCGGCAGCAGCCGTCGAGGCCGCGCCTGGGCCGGTCGCGCGCGTTGAAATGGCAGCGCGACTCGCCACGTAGGGTTGGGTGGGGCGTTGCTTGTGGCCGCGCTCGCAGCTAGGCTGGTCCCACTGGCTTTCGTGGAGCGTCCGACCATGGCGGGTTTCTTCGAGCGGATCGGGAATATCTGGAAGGGATTCCTGTCGATTTGGATCTCGGACATCGAGACAAAGAACCCGGAGGCCGTGTACGAGGCCGCCATCAACGAGCGGGTGAAGAAGCACCTCGAGCTCAAGAAGGCCGTCTCGGGCATCGTGTACCTGCGCAACAAGCTCTCGGCCGAGCTCGAAGAGAAGGAGAAGGAGCTCAAGGAGGTCATGGCGCAGCTGCCCGTGGCCCTCGAAGAGAACGAAGACGAGGTCGCGCTCGTGCTCATCCAGAAGAAGGACGAGCTCACCAAGCACATCGAGTCGCTCTCGGCCGAGCTCACGAAGGTGGCGGGCCAGGCCGAAGAGGCGAAGGGTGGCCTCGTCGCGTTCCAAGCCGAAATCGAAAAGCTCAAGCGCGAAAAAGAGCAGATGCTCGCCAAGAAGAGCAACGCCGAAGCGCGGATCCGCATCCAAGAGACGCTCAGCGGCATGTCCACCGACGCAGACATCAAGGCGCTGGACAACGTGCGCCAGCACATCGACAAGATGCAGGCCGAAGCCGACATCGGCACCGAGATCCAAGGCAACTCGCTCGACAGCAAGCTCGCCAAGATCAAGGAAAAAGCCGCGAACGTCACGGCAAAGTCGCAGCTTGACGACATGAAGAAGCAGCTCGCGGCGCGCAAAGCAGCCACGGCCGAGGGCGTCAAGAAGTCGATGTGAGCCTCGTCAGAGGTTCCAACTGGACGGTGCTGGACGAGCGGGACGCCAGCCGAGGCGCATGACGCGCTGGCCGCCCGCGAAGTTGCCGTCGTTCTCGCGGTCCACCGTGAAGCCAGCCTGGGCGAACAGGTGCCTCGCCACGACGTTGTCGGCGGCCACCTCGAGCCTTATCTCGCGCACGCCCGCGTCCCGCTTCGCGTCCTGCACCGCGCGGGCGAGCAGCGAGCGCCCGACGCCGCGGCGCCGGTGGGCTGGGTGGACCACGAGCGCCAGCACCTCGAGAATTCGCGTTTGTCCCGCGCCCATCAGCCCGAGCGTGCTGACAAGAATAAAGCCCAAAGGTCCATGGATATCGTCGATCGCATAGCCGTCGACCGACGGTGCGGCGGCCCACCGTGCGATGGCTGCCCCATAGCCGGTGTCCAGATGCGTGAGCACCCTCTCTGCGAGGGGAGACGCCCAACCAACGTCGTCCAGGTAAAAAGGCCGCAGCCGCATCGGGTGTCTCCGTTCCCGCTACACTACCGCCGCCGGGAGTCTTTTCGTGTCGATGTGCATCGAGGTCCGTCTCATCGAGCGCTTTTCCGACCGCGCGCGCGTGGAGGTCACGCTGACCCCGCGTGAAGACACGCGCGTCGATGGCGTCGCTGTGGAGCTGTTCTCAGGGGAATGTGAGTCCCTTGGGCACCGCGTCGTACTGCCGATCGCGGGCACCCTGACGTCGCCGGTCACCGTCCGGGCCGAGGTGCGATCGGAGGGAGACCTGCCGCCGCGCGCGGTGATCGTCGCCACGGCGTGGCGCGAAGACTCGGAGGTACGCGCCTGGTGCCCGGCAGATCCGTGGTCGGCCTTTGAAGCGCACGTGCGCGGCAAGCGCTGCGTAAAGCACCAGCCTCCCACCGACGACGACGACGTGATCCTCGAGTCCCTTTCGCGCTGCCAGCAAGGCACCCTCGGTCGCGCGGTGCCGTGGCTCACGCCAAAGTACGTTTGCACCCCTTGCGCCGCGCAAGGGCCGTTCGACGTGGACACGGATGAACGCGACCCCGTACACGACCTCAGCGAAGAGCTGGGGCTGGATTCGCGGGACGCCGACCTGCTCCGCGCGATCCTGGACGGGCGCGACTGAACGGGCCCGCACGAGGCCCGCCCGACTCAGGCCTTCGCGACCGCGTCGTTCCAGCGCGCGCGGGTCGCCGCGATCTCCGCCGGGTCGCCGTGAGGCTCGAACGTCTTGTCGCGCTCCCAGGACTTCGCGACGTCGTCGAGGCCGCTCCAGACGCCTACCGCGAGGCCCGCGAGGAGCGCGCTCCCGAGGCCCGTGGTCTCGCGGTTCTTCGGCCGCACACAGCGAACGCCGAGGAGGTCGGCCTGGCGCTGCATGAGCAGATCATTGGCCGACGCACCACCGTCCACGCGCAGCTCCGCAAGCGGAGCGCCGAGGTCCGCGCTCATCGCGTCCAGGATGTCCACCAACTGCAGCGCGATGCCGTCCAACACGGCCCGAGCGAAGTGCGCCTTGGTCGTGCCGCCGCTGATGCCGGTGATGATGCCGCGCGCGTGGGGACGCCAGTGGGGCGCACCGAGGCCCGCCATCGCAGGCACGAACGTGACGCCGCCGGAGTCGGGCACGCTCGCGGCCAGCGCCTCGACCTCGGCAGACGTCGTGATGATCCCGAGCCGATCGCGCAGCCACTGAACGGCCTGGCCCGCGACGAACGCGCTGCCCTCGATCGCGTAGGTGGTCTTCCCGCCGTAGCGCCACGCGACCGTGGTGAGCATGCCGTGCTTTGACGCCTTCGGCTCGGATCCCGTGTTCATCAGCACGAACGCGCCCGTACCGTAGGTGCACTTCGCGAGGCCACGCGAAAAACACGCCTGCCCGAACAGGGCGCCCTGCTGGTCGCCGATCAGCCCGGCGACCGGGATTCCGTCAGGCAGGAAGCCGATTCCTCGCGTGTGTCCGACCACCCCCGAGCTGTCGACGATCCGCGGCAACACGGCGCGCGGGATGTCGAGGTGAGCACACAACTCATCGCTCCAGTCGAGCGTGTGAAGGTCGAACAGCAGCGTACGCGACGCGTTGCTCGGGTCCGTCACGTGTTCCCCGGTGAGCTTCCACGCGAGCCACGTGTCGATCGTCCCGAACGCGAGCGCGCCAGCGTTCGCCTTCGCGCGCGCGCCGGGCACGTTGTCCAGCAGCCAGCGCGCCTTCGTCCCCGAGAAGTAGGGGTCGAGGACCAGGCCCGTCTTGCGCTTGAACAGGTCTTCCAAGCCGTCGGCCCGCATCTTCTCGCACTGATCGGCGGTGCGACGGTCCTGCCACACGAGCGCCCGATGAATCGGCTCACCCGTCGCCCGGTCCCAGAACAGCGACGTCTCACGCTGGTTCGTGATGCCGATCGCTGCGATCCGCGACCCGTCCACGCCAGCCATCGCGAGCGCGCCGCCGACGGCCGCGCCGACGCTGCCCCAGATCTCGGCGGTGTCGTGTTCGACGTGCCCGGGCTTGGGGTAGTGGATTGGAAATTCAACGTTCTTGGACGCGACCACGCGCGTGTTGCGATCCACCAGCAAAGCCGTGCTGCCCGTCGTCCCCTGGTCGATCGCGAGTACGAGATCCGCCGCCATGTTCGCCTCCCGAAGCGCCGCATAACCCCGAGCAACGTAGACCGACGGGCGCCCGCGATGTAGCCTGCCACTGTCATGGCCGGTTTCAAGTTCCTGCCACCTCGAATCACGCACCCCGAGCTCGGCTTCGCCCTGCTCCTGCCTGCACCTGGGCGGCGAACCCCCAACGCGGACGCGCGCTACGGCGTGGTCGTGCGCCTGATGGACAAGCCCGTCGAGATCCGCGTCTTGATCGAAGACACCGCGGACGAGCTCGACCAGACCAAAGGTCCCGCCGCCTCACCCAAGGTCGCTTCGCAGCTCTGCCGCGACTGGGCCGCCACTCGCGCCGTCACCCGGCCCGGGAGCATCTTCGCCGACGAAGGCCGCGAGTGGGGCTGTGACGGCTTCGCGATGGTGGCGTACAGCCTGAAAGACGCCGAAGGCGACCTCGACTACGAATGGTCGCTCGTGCTCGTCAAAGGCACGCCCGCGCTGGCGATCCGCGTCGTGTTCGTGTTCGACGGCAAGCTCGGCCCTGCCGAGTGTCGATCGTACGTGGACGCCGTGCTCGAGGGCGGCATGTACTGGGAAGACCCGCGCGGCTGATCGTCACGCGGCGACCTCGACCGCGAGCTTCGCGATGTCCGCGCTGGTCGGGATTTCGGCCTGGAGCGTCTCGGTGTCGGCCATGTACACGTCGATCTTGTACCGGTCGGTCCAGTCGATGACGCGGGCAGCCACGTCTTCGCTATCGAGCCCGAAGTTCACCGGATCGACGTGAGCGAGGCGGACGATGTCGCCGGCGTCCAGGCCCGGGCCGATGGCGACCTCGTGGGTCAGTTCGGCGCGCGGGTCGCCGCCAGGCATTTCGCCGGAGAGATCCCTCGACGTGCCGACGTAGGCAACCCACCCGGTCGCAAGCTTCGCGCGCAGCGCAGTGACGAGGGCCTTCGCAGCGCCCGGTTCGACCTTCACGGAGATCCCTCGCGCGTCCTTGGCGCGGCCGAAGTCCGCGCCCACGAACGGACGAACCTCAGCCCCCGACGCGTCGTGGAGCCGGGCGACGAGACCCTCGGGAACCGCGTGGGTGACGAGGTCCGGGCAGCGCAGCGTCGCGGTCGCTTAGTTGACCCCGCCCTCGGTCAGCTCCACGCGGGCGGGATCGGCTCCGAACTGGTACACGGCGAGGGACCAGCCCGGATGCCCTGCCGCGCGAGCCCGGGGTTCGTGTACCGACAGCCCCATGCCCATCTCCGGCAAGCACGCCATCGCGCTGTCGTGCCGCGCGTCGATCGCGCCCGAGATCTCGACGTGGGCGGCGCCACGATCAGGCGCGGGCCCGGGCGGTAACGGCACCGCCGGGGGTGAATGAGCGCCGTTATCGCCTCACGCGGCGCGACGCCCCGTTCACGCTTCGGCGTACCAGAACACAGCGGCCGAGTTGGCGATCCCATCCGTCGGCGGCGGCGATCTGCCGAAGGCGCCCGGCGCGGAGCCTCCCGAGGCTGGCGACCTCCGAGGCATGGCGCCCGAGGATGAGGGCGGCGCTGATGAACGAGGCGCGCGCGGACGCCATGCAGGACAGGGTGCAGGCGGGGGATGAAGTCATGCCAGCGCGAAGTGCGCCGGCGTGCAGTCATGCCTGCGCGGATTGCGCAATTCGACGGATTTCGGGTCAGGCCTGACGCCGTTCCACGATGGAACCTTTGGTATCTTCAGGCAAGGCGCAGTTGAGGAGGGCATGACCGTCGAGCGACGCAACTCGCATGGGCATGACCGCTGCGGCTGGTTTCTGGCGAGGCACGACGCCCAACATACGCGCCAACGCCGCGCCCTGCGCCACCGATAGGACCACGATTCGTTTGCTCTGGACTCTCGATTATCGGCGTTACACGACGATTCGATTACCAAATCGGCCGCGGCGTACTAGGTCCCCACCAACGACGTGAACGTCACGTTTGGAGGCCGCGTGGCGTACATGCGGTAGACTTGCAGGCCCTGACCCGAGAAGTCCATGGTGACATGCTCGACGGCGTCTGGGGTGCGAGCGCCGAGCACGCAGTCGTAGGCGATCGGCAGGACTCCCAAGCCCGCCGGCGCCGACGGAACACAGCGGGGAGCGTCCACACCGAGATCTTCGATTTCGCCGTTGGTATGCCGAAGGACCAGCGGTCTTCCATCCCCGCCGCTGAGCCCGGACGTCGGTTCGGTGAGCGCGACAATCGGCACGCCAGGCACATTCCAGGTGACGGACGTGCCGTTGGACACGTCTACGACGACGATTCCCCACGTTAGACGGCTGACGAGGAGCCCGCCCTGCGCGCAAAGCACGCGGCGCTCGATGCGATCCGAGACGTGGGGCGCGTCCACGCAGGGGCCCACGAACGACCCCACCGGTACGGGCGCCTGGCCCGAAAGCCCGGCATAGAACCGACCGTCGCGAACGACCACGCTGAGGACGGGGTTCCGGTCGACGGCGCACGAAGCCAGGTGGTACGGAGCGCCATCTACGACCATGCGATCGCCGATGAACTCGACCCGCACGGGTCCGTCGCTCGCCAGCGTAGCGCCGAACCACGTACGCCCCCGAGCGACCTCGACAAACGAGCCATGTACGGCGCGGCGGGCGACGCGGACCTCACGATCGTCGCGGATCACGCGCGCGGTGGGCCACAGGTCGTGCTCCTGGTCGTACCAGCACGAGAGCCCTTCGGGCACGGGCGGAGGTGCTCGCACCGCGCCGACCGCCGTCATGACCACGGCCGCGACACCAGACACCCACGCGAGGCCGATCGCCCTCTTAAGCACCACGACCTCCCGTTTCTGGAACGGCGGGCCCGCACGTCTTATTCACGCGGCGTGCGAATCCTCCGGTACGACAGCGGCACCCTACTCCTCGACGGCTTTCCAGCTGAAGAGGTTCCGTCGGACTTCGTGTTCGACGAGCGCGTAAAGCGCTGGCGCGCGCCGGCCGCCCGCTACGCCGAGGTCGTGCTCGATCTTCACCGCAAGAAGGTCGCCTACACGGACGAGGCTCGAAAGTACGCCCCGCTCGACCGCGAGGTGACCCGCGACCGCACGCCGCGCGACTACCAGACCGAGGCGCTCACCCGCTGGAAGGCGGCTGGGCGACGCGGCGTCGTCGTCCTGCCGACCGGCGCCGGGAAGTCGCTCGTCGCCGAGCTCTGCATCGCCGACGCCGCCCGCAGCACGCTCGTCGTCGCCCCCACGCTCGATCTCGTAGGCCAGTGGCACGATCGCCTGCGCCGCGTGTTCGGCGAGCCCGTCGGCCTGCTCGGCGGCGGCATTCACGAGGTGCACGACATCACCGTCACCACCTACGATTCGGCCCACATTCACATGGACCGGTACGGCGATCGGTTCGGTCTGCTCGTGTTCGACGAGGTTCACCACCTGCCCTCGCCGATCTACGCCCAGAGCGCGTTGATGTCGCTGGCGCCGTTCCGGTTGGGCCTGACGGCCACGCTCGAACGCACGGACGGGTGGCACGATCACATCACCGCGCTCGTGGGCCCCGTCGTTCATCGGCTCGAGATCGGCGATCTATCGGGCGATTGGCTCGCGCCTTACCGCACCGAGCGGATCGACATCCACCTCTCCGCGCAGGACCGCGACCTCTACGAGCAGTCGCGCGCCGTGTTTCGTGGCTTCTGCGAAGAACAGGGCCTGCGCCTCGGCGGTCCAGGTGGCTGGCAGACGTTCCTCCGCGTCGCGGGCCGCTCGCGGGCGGGCCGGCAGGCGTTCCTCGCGTGGCGCCAGAGCCGTCGCGTGATCGAGGGGGCCCCCGCCAAGCTGCGACGCCTCGCCGAGCTGCTCCAGCAGCACAAAGACGGGCGCGTGATCGTGTTCAGCAACGACAACGCCACCGCCTACGACATCAGTCGCCGGTTCCTCGTGCCCGCCATCACCCACGAGACCGGTCTCGCCGAACGAAAGGCGATCCTCGAGGGGTTCAAGGACGGCACCCTGCCCGTCGTGGCGACGTCCCGCGTGCTGAACGAGGGCGTCGATCTCCCCACCGCAGACGTCGCGATCGTGTTGTCGGGCACCCAGACCGTGCGCGAGCACGTACAACGGCTCGGACGGATCCTGCGCCCCCAGGAGGGCAAGCAGGCCGTGCTCTACGAGCTCGTCGTCACCGACACGATCGAGGAGCGCATCAGCGCGCGCCGCCGCGAGCACGACGCGTATCGGTGAGCGCGTTATCAAACGCAGCCGCGGAGGTCCGATGTCGCTCGTGGGATGGTTCGTAAGCGCCGCACTCGCCGATCCCAGCGTGGACGCCTGGCCGGGTGAACACGCGCGCCAGGCCGCGAACCCGCCGGTCCTCGCGCACCGCCGGGAGCGCGCGCCGCTGCCTGCCGCAACCCCCGGACCCGACGTGCGTGTGTACGGATACCAGGCCTACTGGGCCGACGATCTGAACACGGTGCCCTGGGATCAGCTGTCGGACATCGCGCTGTTCGCCGCCGCCTCCGATGCAGACGGCAACCTCACCAGCACGTCGCGCTGGTCGGACGCGGAGACCGCAGTCGCCATCGCCCAGCCCTACGGCGTGCGCGTCCACCTCTGCGTCACGAACTTCAGCTCCTCGTCGATCGCCGCGTTCCTCGCGAACCCCACCGCGCGCGCTCGCCTCATCGCGTCGCTCGCCGATTGGGAGCAGCAGACGGGCGCTGACGGCGTCAACATCGACTTTGAAGGCCTGCCGTCCGGCAGCAAGCAGCAGATGGTCGACTTCGTGACCGAGCTCGACGCGGCCGTCGGCGACGTCGTCCTCGCCACGCCCGCCGTCGACTGGTCCGGCGCCTGGGACTACAGCGAGCTCACGCAGCACGCCGACCTGTTCATCATGGGGTACGGCTACCACTGGTCCGGCAGCGACTCGGCCGGCCCCGTCGATCCGCTCCTCGGCGGCTCTCCGTGGGGCGAAAAGTCGCTCGCGTGGACGATCGACGACTACCTCGCGAACGGTGCGGCCCCCGACCGCGTCATCCTCGGCCTGCCGCTGTACGGCTACGCCTGGGGTGCCTCGAGCGACGCCGTCCCGGCCGACGCGACGTCGGACGGCAGCGCAGTGTTGTGGGACGAAGCCAACGCGATCGCCGGCACCTCAGGGCGCCGGTTCGACGCCGCGAGCCGCACGCCCTGGTACTGGTCGGGCGGTCGGCAGGGCTGGTACGGCGACACGGACAGCCTCCGCGAGCGCATCGCCTACGCCGTGGACGCGAACATCGGCGGCGTTGGCTTCTGGGCGCTCAACTACGACGGCGGAGACGCCGCGTTGTGGCGCATGGTCGACGAAGAGACGCGGCCGGCGGCGCT
Organism: Pseudomonadota bacterium; assembly: GCA_947505245.1. Lineage (GTDB taxonomy): Bacteria > Myxococcota_A > UBA796 > UBA796 > SYKL01. Next base: position 82,038 of record CANNIZ010000017.1, read on the forward strand.
GCCCGACGTCCCGGATCCGTCCGGCTTCACGTCGAACGCAGGCCGGCCGTTCCTCGCCTATCCGGGCGACCGCGTCATCTTGTCCGGCGCCGACAGCACCGGACCCGACGGCGCCGTGCTGCAGTACCTGTGGACCCAGTCCGCCGGGCCGGCGGTGAGCCTTTCGGGCGCGGACGCGATGGATCCCTCGTTCATCGTCGATCAGCCCGGGGTCCACGTGTTCGACCTGCGGGTGGGTGATGGCGCGGTGTTCTCGCTCCCTGCCCACAGCTACGTGATCGTGATCGACGAGAGCGCTGGCCAATCCCACACCGACGGCGGCTGCGACACCACCGGAAGCGCAGCCGGGCTCGGAATGGTGGGGCTGCTCCTGGTCCGTCGGCGACGCGCCAACTGACCCCGAGCGCTCACCGCCGACCCCGCGCGCTCACCGCCAGAACTTCCAGAACACAACCGCGAAGAACGCTGCAAACGCGGCGTCCCCGACGCCGTACACGCCGTAGAACATACCCGCGAGCAGGTCATTCGCGCGAATCGTCATCAGGTCGCCGTGGTGCAGCGAGATCCATCGCGCCCACCAGGCCGCGTAGAACAGCTTCTCCGCCGCGAACGCGAGCGCGACGTACGGCGCCTTGTTCGCGTGGGCCGCGAGCGACAGGTACGCGAGGCCCCAGATGCACACGACCGCGCACGCCGGCCGTGAGAACAGCTCCGGGTCGGCGGCAAACAGCACCTGATTGGTGAAGCCACGGGTGAACACCACCATTCCGACGATGTTGTAGGCCGCGGCCGCGACGAAGCCGAGCGAGATCCAGCGCGTCACATCGACACGAGTTCCAGGCGGTCACACGACACGCCGATGCGGCGCTGCCCGCGTCGCACCTCGACGAGGCCCGCCGCACCGTCCACCCCGGCCGCCTGCAATTGGCGCCGCGCGCGGTAGATCGCCACGTTCAACGCGTTGCTGTCGAGCCCGAGCATCTTCAGCAGGTCGTCGCGCTCGATCCAGCCCTGCTCAGCCGCGGGTTCACCTTCGTCTTTCATGCGCAGGCGCGCCAACGTGAGCAGGGTGTACCAGTGCTCGCGTGCCTCGAGCAGCGTCCCCCGGCCGCGATGTTCGACGGTCACCTGCACGTGCTCCTCGTCGCGCGAAACCGCGAACTTCAGCTTCACGGCCTCGAGCTGGGCGAGCACGTTCACCGTCGCCGTCCCCACCTGCGTCTCCGGGACGTGAATCTTCCAGGTGCTGCCCGCCACCGCGATGATCTCGCCGTCCACCACCGGGCGCACACCCCGGTCGGGGTTCTCCACCACCCAGCGGCCCGACCCATCGGCGTACACCAGCGCCTCCGGGTGGTCTTCGTCCGGCAGCGCGAGGATGCCGTCCGCAGGGAGTCGCTGGGCCCCTGTCTTGGCGTCCTCAGCGATCGCACAAGGCGGCCCCGCCTCCATCAACAGCCAGACGTCTTCGAGCGCGCCGAACGCGAGCCGGGCGCCCGACTCGACGCCGACCCCCTCGCCCGCCCCGATGCGCTTTCCATCGACGAACGTCCCGTTGCGGCTGCCAAGGTCCCGGACCTCCCACGCGCGCCCGCTCCAGATCAGCGTCGAGTGCTCCCCGGAGACGTGCGACCCGGTGAGTTTGAGCGCACAGGCGGGCGACCGACCGACCAGCATCCGCGCCGGAACAGGACGGATCTGCCCGGTCTTTTCGTGTTTTAGCGTGGCCATGGGACCCCCGTGAGCGGCGAGCCTACCTTAGTCCTTGCGCCCAAAGCGCAACAGCCGCCACGCATCGAACCGCGGGGCTGCGGCGCGCGGCTCGGCGGCGCCCACCGTGGGTCCCGGGTCCGGCGCGCTGTACCATTCGCGCAGGCTGCGCTCGAAAAGCCCGTTGGAAAGCACCAGAGGCGACCTGCGCTCGCGCATGTGCGCGATCACCTCGTCAATCCGTCCACCGCGGTATTTGCAAAGGTACGCCGCCACCAACAGGCCGCTCCGGTTCAGACCCGCGTGGCAGTGCCAGTACGTCGGCTCGTGCTGCGCGAACGCGTGCGCCGCATCCAGGAATCGATCGATCGTCGCGCGATCCGGCATGAACGCGGGGTCGTCCACGTCCACCATTGGAAACGCGAGGATCACCTTCCCGGGCGTCTGGGACGGCGTCATCGCCGAACAGTTGATCGCGACGCGCCCGGGGATGTCGTCATAGCTGAACGGCATCTCCCCGATGTAGAGGGGATGCGGGTCCTCGGAGATGAGGTGGTGCGACAGGTCGGCGGGTCCGTACACACCTGCATCCTACTCTTTTGACTCCTGCGGCGCGCGCTCGCCACACCACGCGGTCCGCCCAGGACCCCCTGACCCCCGCCCCGAGTGGGCGGGGGACCACGGCTTTCGGTCAGGGTTGGGCTCGAATCCGAATTGGATGTGGGATCGAACTACCGCGCGCCAAACGGGTCGTCGCAGCGCGAACGCGTCGGAGCGCTTGGTGCCCTCGAATCCCGCACGGGTCCGCGCGTTGATCTGACGCGAGACGACTTCGCGGGTCGTCGGACCCATGCGAAATTCGAGGGTCGAGAATTGCGCGCGTAGCGTCGTCGCGGGGGGGGGCGGCCGCTCGTTCAACGTGGCCTCCCCGTGATCGAGAACGCGGGCAGGGCCGAAAAAAGGCCCTCGCGCGAGGAGTGGACTCGCCGAACCCTCGGCAAACGCGGGCCCCGAGCCAAACGCTCGCGCCGCGCCGACCGCGAGTCCACCCGCAGCACGAGGGTGAACAAGCGCGATCAGCGGCGTGGGACCTCGACAACGGTTTGGCGCGCGTTCCGAGCGCGACGACGTTCATCCCGAAAGGCGCTTCGAAACGTCAACGGAGACGACGCGAAGGCGATCAGCCCGCGAAAACCTGCGCCGTCAGCCAGCCGACCGAGATGAGCAGGAACACGTTCAGCAAGCGATTCGTAGACGGTGTTTCCTGGTGGTTGACCGTGAGGGAGCGAGCCATGGGGACTCCGGGGGGAGGCGGGATTTGGAGGGACTCAGGGGGGGAGCACTGCAGGGGTCGTGCCGAGGATCGTGGCGATCGCCTGATCGAGCGGCAGCGTGTGCTGTTGTCCCTCGCGGAGGTCCTTGAGCGCAACCACCCCCTTCGCGACCTCGTCGGGTCCTGCAAGGATCGTCCAACGATATCCGCGCGCGTCAGCGTGCTTGAATTGTTTGCCGAGCTTGGCGACCTCGGGAAAGGTCTCGGCGCGAACGCCCGCCGCCCGCAGACGCGCCGCCACCCGCAGCGCATCGATCACGGTCGTCTCGTCGAACAGCAGCACCAGAACATCGGCCGCAGCCTGCGCTTTGGGCAGCATGCCGAGCTCCTCCATCACCACCAGGATCCGCTCGAGGCCCAGCGCCACGCCGACGGCGGGCATCGGCTTGCTCGAGAACATGCCGATCAGGCCGTCGTAGCGGCCGCCGCCGCTGATCGATCCGGAGAAGTTCGGCACCACGGTCTCGAACACCGGGCCGGTGTAGTAGTCGAGCCCGCGCGCGAGCGTCGGATCGATCTGCACCCGCGCGAGATCCACGCCGAGCGCCTCGGCGGCTTCGAGCACGCGCCGCAGCGTCGCGACGCCCTCCCGACCGCGATCGTCGAGCGAACGCTCGAGGTGGTCCAACACCACCGCGTTGCCGCCTTCGACCGCGAGCGCCGCCCACAGCGCCGCGACCCCATCGGCCGCGAACCCCATGCGCTCCAATTCCGCAGAGACGCCGTCCTTCCCGATCTTGTCGAGCTTATCCAAGGCGATCAGGACGCTCATCTCCTGCTTCGTGTCCGTTGCGCCGGCCCGCTTCGCCAAATCCGACAGGATTCGTCGATCGTTCATACGAATCGTGTAGGACGTAAAACCGAGCTCCCGCAGCGCCGTGTCGACGACAGCGACACATTCAGCGTCCGGAAGCGGACCTGCAGCCCCAACGATGTCGACGTCACACTGCCAGAATTCCCGAAAACGACCCTTCTGGGGACGCTCGGCGCGCCACACGGGCTGCATCTGCCAGCGCCGGAACGGCAGCCGGATCTCCGGATGCATCGCCATGACCCGCGCGAGCGGCACGGTCAGGTCATAGCGAAGCGCGAGGTCCGCCTTGCCTTCGCGGCCGCCCTCGCCACGCTCGAGGATCTTGAAAACCAGTTTGTCGCCCTCTTCTCCGTACTTCCCGAGCAGGGTTTCGATGCGCTCGAACGCGGGCGTTTCCAACGGTTCAAAGCCGAACCGCGCGAACACGTCCCGCACGATTCCCATCACGTGCAGCCGGTTGTGCATCTGTTCTGGCAGCAGATCGCGGGTGCCCTTCGCGAGAAACACGTCCATGTCGCCCCCCTCCGCCTCGTTAACCCGCCCGTACGTGCGCCCGACGGGATAGGATGTAAAGGTGGTGCGTTGCGCGGGAACCGCGCGCGCATTTTGCGTACAATACGGCAAAGGTCGAGGGGACCACCGCCGGAGGGCCTTTGAGCGAGTTCCATTACGTCCGTACGATGGGTGTCGATGGCGGCGTGTCTGCCGTCGAAGGACCTGCCGTCGGCCTCGATGTCGAGACGATCCTGAAGGACGGTCTCCCCCCGTTCAAGGTCGCGATCGAGATCATGAGCGCCATGTGCGAGATCATCGACATCGCCGATCAAGACGGCGAAGCGCACGGCGAGTTGATCCCGCGGTACGTGTTCCTCGACGAGACGGGCGCCGTCTCGATCGAAGGCTACGGCAACAAGCGCACAAAGACGTCTGCCCCGGAACGTGCGCCCAAGGGCACCGTCACCGACCAGTGGTGCCTCGGGTACGTCGCGTTTCGGCTCATGTCCGCCAAGGACCTTCCCTCCCCGCTGCCCGAAGAGGCGCAGGCGTACGACGACGCGATCATCGACGCGATCCTCGGCATCAACTTCGAAGATCTCCCGGAAGAGATCGTCGGCGACATTCAGTGGTTCGTCGCCAAGCTGATGAGCTTCGAAAAGGAAGATCGGCCATCCGCGGTCGATGTCTGGCGCACGTTCATCGCGTTCGCAGACTCCATCCCCGGCCCGCGCCTGGACGACTGGGCGACGGCCGCGCTCGGCGGGGGCGGCGATCGCCGCGACAAGCAGAAGGCCGCGGCGCGCCCGGAAGCGCCAAAGCCGGCAGCCGGCGCAGCCGTCACCGGCGAAGAAGAAGATCTCGGCGGCCCCGTCATGCAGTCGGGTCCCCTCGCGAAGGGCGGCCTGTCGTTCGATGGCGGCGGCAAGAAGGGGCAGGCCACGGCGTTCTGGTCCAAAGAGGACATGAAGAAGGCCCTGGAAGAGGACGAAGACGCGCCCTCTCGCAAGCCAAAAGCGGGCGGCGCCACGGCGTTCTGGTCCAAGGACCAGATGCAGGCGATGAGCGAGAACAAGGCGGATGCGCCGCGCCCGAAGCGGAAGGAGAACTCCACCCGCCCCGCTACGATGATGATGAAGCCTCCCAAGCGGGAGGACGAAGAGCCCGATCTCGACCGTCCGGGTGCCTCCAAGAGCCAGGTGCCAAAGAAGGCCCCGCCTCCGCCGCCGGTGAACCAGGGCTCGCAGGGCGCCGCACCAAAGCCGGTCGCACAGGCCCAGCCCATCGCACAGCAGCCGATGTTGCCCCCTCCCACGCCACCAGAAGCCCCCGCCGAAGGCGGTGGTGGGCCTCCGATCGGGCTGATCGTCGGCGTCGTGCTCCTGCTTCTGCTCCTGCTCGGCGGCGGCGCGCTGCTCGTGTTCGGCGGCGGTGGCATCGCGCTGTGGGCGAACAACAACGCAGCAGCCGAACAGGCCGCCAAGGACGCGGCCGACGAGGCAGCCCGCCTGCAGGAAGAAGCCGACGCCAAGGCAGCGAAAGAGGCGCGCGAGGCGAAGAAGGCGGAGGCCGCCGCAAAGAAGAAGGCGGAAGAGGAGGCTGAAGCAGCCGCAAATGGCGGTAAGCCCGGCACGAAGCCCCCGCCAAAGACGACCACGCCGCCAAAGACCACCACGCCGCCAAAGACCACCACGCCGCCAAAGACCACCACGCCGCCGAAGACCACGACCACCACCACCACGGTCTCCAAGGTCAAGCCCAAGCCCGTGGAGGCGGCGCCAACCGGCGGTCCAGCCGTGCTGAAGCTGCGTTCGGCGGGTCGCGGCAAGCTGTCGTGTAGCGACGGTCAGGCGCCGTCGTTCGACGGCATGGCCACCGTCGAGTTCGATCCCTACACGCTCCCCGTCACGTGCATGGTCACGATCGACGGCAAGCGCGGCGCGATGTCGATCGACAAGAGCATGACCCAGACGTGCAACGTCTCCGGATCGGACGTCATCTGTAACTGATGCGCGCCGTCATCCAGCGCGTCACCGCGGCGTCGGTCGCCGTCGAGGGAGCCGTCGTCGGACAGATCGGCGAGGGCTTCCTCGTGTTGCTCGGCGTGGGGCCAAACGACGATGAGGCCTCCGTGCAATGGATGGCCGAGAAGATCGCCGGGCTGCGGGTGTTCGCAGATGGCGACGGAAAGATGAACCTGTCGCTCGTCGATCGCGGCCTCTCCGCGCTGGTGATCTCGCAGTTCACGCTGTACGGCGACGTCCGCAAGGGCAAGCGGCCAGGGTTCACCGGCGCCGCGCACCCGTCCCTCGCTGAGCCGCTTTATGCGCGGTTCTGCGACGTGCTCGTGACGAAGGGTGTACCGGTCCAGCGCGGCGTGTTCGGCGCCGACATGAAGGTCTCCCTCGTCAACGACGGGCCTGTGACGCTGATCATCGATACCCCGACCGCCGCGGAGCTGCTTCCTTGACTGCGCTCGCTGCGCTCGCTGCGCGCCCTTCACGACCGCGCGCGCTTCGGGGCGGCGCGCGCCCTCCGCTATTCCGCCACGGGCGGGCTTCGGGCGCGCTTGTTGCCAATTCCAACGCGGTCGTTACGGGCTTGCCATGAACGAGCTCGACGTCGCCCGTCGCGCGGCCCGCGCCGCGGCTGACATCCAACGCCGCTACGTTGACGTTCGGCCCGCCGACGTGCGCATCAAGAGCGGCGCCATCGATCTGGTCACCGAGGTCGACCGCGCGTGTGAAGACGCCGTTCGCGAGGTGTTCGCCCGCGAGACGCCAGGCATCCCCGTGCTCGGCGAAGAGCGCGGCGGCGAACGAGGCGCGGCCACCCGCTGGGTCGTCGATCCCCTCGACGGCACCACGAATTTCGTCCACGGCTTCCCGTTCTTCTGCGTCTCTATCGCCCTGGTGACCGACGGAAAGAGCGAGGTCGGCGTGGTGATCGACGCCGTGCGCGATCGCGAGTACGCCGCCCGCCGGGGCGCAGGAGTCACCTGCAACGGCGTTCCCCAGCACGTGAGCGACGTCCGCGAGCTCGGCTCGTCGCTCCTCGGCAGCGGCTTCCCCTACGACCGGCAGCGGCTCGCGCACGAGTACCTCGCGTACTGGGACGCGTTCCTGCGGCGCACCCACGGCGTGCGGCGCGCCGGGGCCGCAGCGCTCGACCTCTCCCTCGTCTCCGAGGGTCGCCTCGACGCGTTCTGGGAGTTCCACCTCTCGCTGTGGGACGTCGCCGCCGGGACGTTGTTCGTCGAGGAAGCCGGGGGTACGGTCACCGCGCTCGACGGCGGCGCGCTCGATCCAGCGGATCCCTGCCCGCTCGCGTCCAACGGCCACGTCCACCAGGCCATGCTCGACGTGCTCGCCGAGGTCCGCGGGCGCGTAAGTTCAGGGGCGCGCTTCGAATAGGCGACGCCCGCGAGCCGTCATGCGTGTGTCCCTGGAGGAACGCATGCGACCTGTAGCCCTCTTGCTGGCGATCACCTTCGCCGGCACGTCCTACGCAGCCTCACCCGACCACGACACCACCGCGGCCCTCGGCCCGGCTGCGCGCACGGAACACGCTGGCGCCCGGCGCGAGCACCACCCCCGGCCGTCCCATGGCTCGGCCACGCGCCCCGCGAGCCACGGCTCGTCGCTGCCGCCGCCGCCGCCCCCTCCGCCGGGCAGCCACGTGCGCCCGGGCGACGCCTACCCGCCGCCGCCCCCGTCGTACGGCTACCCGCCGCCTCCGCCTTCGCACGCGCGGCCCTACCCGGCCCCGCGGCCTCACTACGCGGCCCACCCGGTCGCGCCGCGCCCGCGTCCGATGTCCGCGTACCCGCCGCCGCGCCCGGCCCCGCCGCCGCCGCCGCCCGAAGAGTACTACGCGCACCGCTACCACAACCTGCGGCCTTACGACGGCGTGATCGCGTACGGGCCCCGGCCTCGCTACCACTACGTGTACCGCGATCGGGTCGACTACCGCGTCAAGGAGACGCATGTCCCCGACCGCGCTGTCGAACGCGAGAACTCCCTCGCGATCGGCATCTCCGGCGGTTCGATCGTCGGCGGCTACGACCACGCGTCGCCGTTCGCGGACCCCGGCCTCGGCGGCACCCTGCGCTACCGACCCGACGAGTCCGTCGGTCTGCAGGCAAACGTCGCGTCCTACGGCATGCAGTCCGACGACTCGTTCCGCACGAACACGTCGGTGCAGGCGAGCGCCGTGCTGTTCGCGTACCCGTGGACCCGCGTGTCGCCGTACGTGCTGGGCGGCGTCACCTGGGACGCGCGCAACTACAACGACGCCTACCGCGACTTCTCGACCGACGTCGTCGGCCGCCTCGACCAGACCGACGTCCAGTGGGGTCCCCACGTCGGCGTCGGGCTCGAGATCGCGATCGGAAAGGTCGTCGCCATCGATGTGGACGCGAAGTACACCGGGTTCGTCACCGCCGACGCGGCCGACCCGACGATCCCGGGCGCGCTGCAGACCGGCGTGGGGCTGTTGCTCACGTTCTAGGCGCCCAGAGACTCGCTGATCGACCGAAGGCCGTACACCAATTCGTCGGGCGTCGGCCAGCCCCAGCCGATCCGGAAGTGGCGCGGATCCTGGTCGAACCAGTGCCCCGGACCGACGAACACGCCCGCGTCGAGCAGCGTGCGGTAGAACTTCGTCGTGTCGACGTTCGCTTCGGAGCGGATGCGGGGGAACGCGACGACCCCACCGGTCGGCACGGCCCACTCGAGGCGCGGTTCGTTGGCCATGAACGACACCACCACCTCGCGCTGGGCGGCGATGTGCGCGCGCACCACCGGAAGAAGCTCGTCCTTTCGCAGCAGCACCGACAGCGCGATCGCCTCGTCCAGCACGCTGCCCGTGAGCACGATCTGCTCCTTGGCCGCGAGCATGCGCTCCATCAGCGAGCGGTCTGCGCAGGTCACCCAGCCCTCGCGAATGCCAGGGATTCCGTACGTCTTTGACACGCTCGACACCGAGATCACCCGGTCCGACATCGACGCCGCGATCGGCACCGCCGCCGCGCTCATGTCGCGGTACGTCTCGTCCACGAGCAGGTGGCAGTGGTTGCGCTCAGCGAGGTGCATGAGCGCGCGCAGCGTCGGCTCGTCGATCTCCACGCCCGTCGGGTTGTGCGGCGTGGTCACGCTGATCAACGTGGTCGCGGGCGTGATCGCGGCGGCCACCTTGTCGACGTCGATGCGGAAGCCCTCCTCGAGCGTAAGGTCGATGTACGACACCGCGCAGCCGATCGCGAACGGAGTCTCGAGGTTCGTCGCGTAATTTGGCCGCACCACGATGAGGTGCGCGTCAGGAGCCAGGAGCGTCGCGTGCACCAGGAACAGCGCCATCGCCGCCCCGGCGGTCGTCAACACGTCGTCCTGCCCGAGGCCAGCCTCGGCGCCGATGATCGCGCGCAGCTCGGGGATGCCGCGGTGATCGCCGTACAACAGCAGCAGCTCGTCGAGATCGAGGTTGAGGTCGCGCAGCCGGCGGTCGCGGCAGCTCGACTCGGCAAGGTTCGCCCGGATGCGCTCGTAGCCGTACTCCTCAGGCGATTCGGCCTCCATCGGCATACGACGCCAGTTCCACGCAGCTCCCGGGCGACGGCTCATGCGACCTCCGGGGCGGAGAATACGCGCGTCAGTGCCGTTTGCGGCAGTCCCAACCGGCCGGCGGCGGCGAAGATGGCGGTGGAGGCGGAGTAAAGGCGCTCACGCTGGCCTCCTCGCTCCCACCGTCGTCGACTCGACGCTCGTACCATCCCCAACCGCACTCCCAGGTAAACTCCTCGAGGTCGAGCGGGGGCAGCGGGCGGAGCTCCACGACGAAGTTGGGGCGCCACCCAACGCGATAGCGGACGTGCGTGGTCTGGTAGCCCACCGCGGAGATCTCCAGGTCGATGACGGCTCCACGCACGAGCGCGACCGAGCCATTGGGACCAGGGATCACCTCCCCGCGCCACACCCCGGTCGCTGCGTCGATCGTCGCGCCGCACCCACACGGCGTGGTCAGCCTCGCCTCCGGCAGCGCCCGACCCTGTTCGTCGACGACCGCGATCGTCACCTCCCGCGCAAACGCGCAGTCCAACCAAAGCGAAAACAGCATGCCGGCATCGACCACGGCCCCAAACCTGGGTTCCCGCGATCTTGTGTTCCCCCACCAATCGATGACAATGCGTTACACCGAACAGCGGTCTGTAAGCGGACGAACCGGCGGGCGTTGGAGGAGCGATGAACGAGAGGGCAGCACGGGCTTCACGAAGTCCGGACCTTGTCCCGCTCGAGGAGGAACGCGCCGTGGTGGCACGTCTGCAAAATGGTGATCGAAGCGCGGCCTCCGCCCTTTACGGGTGGTACGGCGAGCCGCTCTATCGCCAGGTCATCCTGCCTCGTCTGCCAAATCCAGACCTCGCAAACGACTGCCTCGCCGAGACGTTCGTCACCGCCCTGACCAAGATGGGGCAGTACAAGTTCCAGAATGTTTCCGTGTTCTTCTGGTTGCGCCGCATCGCGATCAACAAGGTCATCGACACGTACCGCAAGCTCGGTCGTACCACCGAATTGCTCGACAACGTCGGTGAAGAAGACAACGAGCTCGTCGAGCCCACGGCCAAGCCCGACCGCGGCATGGACGCCGACGACACGAAGAAGATGGTCGAGAAGTCCCTCTCTTTGCTCAATCCCCGCTACGCCGAAATCCTCCGTATGCGGCTGATCGACGAGACCCCGCGCGAACAGTGCGCGGACACCCTCGGCATCACCGTCGGCAACCTTGACGTCCTCGTCCACCGCGCCGCCAAGGCCTTTCGCAAGGTCTACCCCCCATGATCAACGAAGACTCCCAGAGCGAAGCCCTCGGCCGTTGGCTCGACGCCAACACCGACGGCGGCGGCCCCGACGACGTCGACTCCGACGTGCTCGAGGCGGTCTATGCGCTGCGCCCGGAGCTCGCTCCGGCGCCGAAGACGTCGATCGACGAGATCCTCGCTCACCTCGCGCAGGCCGAGGCGACCGCGCGCCTCGTCGACGGCGGAGACGCCGCGGGTGTGGACGCCGACGTGCTCGAGGGCCTGTTCGCGCTCCGGCCGGACCTCGCTCCCGCGCCAAAGACGTCGATTGAAGAGATCCTTTCGCACGTTGAACAGGCCGACGCGGCGCGCCGTGTAGCGGAAGGCGAGCAAGTGCCGGTCGACGCCGACGTGCGCGACGCGATCTACGCCCTGCGGCCCGACCGCGCCCCGGCGCCGACCGTGTCGATCGACGACATCCTCGCAAAGGTGAAGTCGGGCCCGCTCGCCGCGAAAGGCGCGGAGGTGATCAGGTTTCCCACGCTCGCCGTAGCGCCCACCCCCATCGTTCCTGCAAACCAGCCGGCGCGGTCGTGGACCCGGATGATCGCCGGAAGCGGCGCGATCGGCCTGCTCGCGGTGGCCGCCGCCGCCGCGCTGCTGGTGCTGCCGAACCTGTCGATGCTCAAGGGCCCGTCGATGCCCGACGGCGCAGGTCCGATGCCGACGATGTCGGCTCCCGCGACCCCCACGTTCCGTTCTGCCCCGGTCGCGCCGATCGCCGAGCAGGTCGCTGTCGATGGCTCCGCTACGGACGCGACGAAGGCGCGCGAACTCCAGGACGCGGCTCCGGTCACCAGGCCGTCCGAGCGCGCGTTCGAGCCGATGCCGATCGCCGAGGTGGCCGCCGCGACGCCGCCCGTCGACTCCCGGACCGCGATGCCCGACGCCGTAGCGGCCGGTGACGACGCCGTCGTCGACGGGTTCGAGAGCGAAGATGCAAAGAAGGCCCCGGCCGAAGAATACTGGTCGCAGCCCGCGGACGGGCCTGCGGGCGGTCTGTTCGGCGGCGAAGTCGCGACCGGTGCCGGCGCGTCCGGGTCGACCGCGACCGAAGGCGAAGTGGTGGACCTTGCGCGCGAGGAGAAGCCCCGCGTGACGCGCGGAGCGACCTCGTCGAACGTGGCCGCGCCCCCTCCTCCCATGGTCGCGGCCACCGCACCCGCCGCCGCGCCGGCCCCCGCACCGGCCAAGTCTGAGGCCAAGACCACGTCGACCAAGGAGTCCCCGTCGCTCGAGGCCCAGGCCAAGAGCCTGGCGGCTGCCGGCCGCTACGCAGACGCCGCACGAACGCTGCTCCCCGCGATCGCGCCGCCCCGGGAGACCGGCCAGACGTATGCCGCCAT
>CANNIZ010000018.1 GCA_947505245.1 Pseudomonadota bacterium
CCGTGGCGTTCGTCCTGCAAGAGTCCCGCCCGGCCGATACCTCCCTGGTCCATCCGGGGAGGATCGGCCCGCCTAGCCGATTCACGCCGCATGCGCGGGATCACGGGCGACGAAACATCGATTCGATGGATCCGCAACCCGTGGGATGTTGCCCTGGCTATTCGCCCTTGGCTGCGGTTCGCACGGCGGCTCGCTCAAGACCACCTCGACCTTGCCCACGGACTATTCCACCGGAACCGCCGCAACGCTCGCCGGCGGAATGGATGCGGACGACGTCTGGCTGTTCGGGCCCCAAACCAACGCGCCCTGGCTTCACTACGACGGATCCACGTGGTCGTCCGTTCCTCTCGAGGAGGTGAAGGCGGCGTTGGCGACCGAATACCCCAGCTGCGCATCCACCACCGCCGGGCAAAACGCGATCTACTGCTCGTCGGGAGGCGGAGTGCTCCGAGTCGAGAGCACAGGCGCCGTGACCGATGTCTCGGCGGGGCTTCCGACTCCTACCCATCCGATCACCACCCACGCCACCTTCAACGTCACCAACGGTGTGGTCTACGTCGGGATGACCGACGTAGGAGACCCGCCTTCTCAGGCGGTCTACCGCCTCGACGGCGACTCCTGGGTCGCGCTGCCCGCAATCCCCGGGCCTGTCTTCAGTATCGTCACGATCGACGACGACTCGGTGTGGATTGGCGGCACCTATCCCGACCCCGGCGCCAACCTCGAGCCCGACGGATACTTCGCCACACTCGAGGGGTCGGCGTGGACGGCGTCTCGCTTCCCAAACGAAGGCGCGCTGGTGAACCTCTCCAGGCAGGTCATGTTCTCACCGACCGACGTATGGAGCTTCGTGACGGGGGGTGGTGTTCTGACTGGCAACGGCGGCTCCGCCACCATCACCCCGTGGCAGCTCGGACACTATGACGGGGCAACGTGGCAGATGGTGGAGGTGCCGGTCTCCGATTACTTCCGCGTCGAAGACGGGTTGTCCGCTGGCTTCGGAATGGCACGAACGGAATCAGGCAACCTGGCGCTGTTCAACGACAACAAGGACGAGATCGTGATGACCGAGTGGGACGGGTCAACCGTTGGCGAGAGCATCGTGCTCGGCCACTACGAATGGGTCGACATGGCCGTGGTCTACGGACTCACCTACCTCGGCAACCTCGCGGACGGCACACACGTCTTCCTGAACGCCAACGGGCGCGAGGTGCTGCTGGGACCGCTGCCCTGACTCGCCTTCGGACGCGCAAGAATTCATCGACCCCGCCGTCGTCCTGGACAACGACCTCGGATTCGACGTCACGGTCGACATGCGGCCCGGCTACGAACACTGCGACGCCGGTTTGGACTGGGACGCGATCACGCTGGACCTGTGGGCGCCAACGCCCCCGTAGGCGGCGCTAGGGAGGCGTTTGGGGCGGCCGCAGGTGGACGCTCATGACGCCACATTCCGTGATGGGGTCGCCGCGCACGGCACCCAGCACGCGCAGGTCCCCGGTCACGCCGGGGTCGATGGCCACCTGGAGGAAGCCCTTGCCGGACTCGTCCAGGTGGGGCACCACGTGGACGCCGGGTAAGGCTTGCGACCCGAGCGCGCTCCACTCTTCGGGTGTGACCGCGACGTAGTCCTCGACGTACGCGCGCCAGCCCATCGCGCTCGCCCACGCAGCCTCGGGCACGGCGAACGCCTCCACCGTGGCGCCCGGAAGGGGCCGAGGCCAGCTGCTCAGTTCACTCAAAGGCTTGCCACCCGACAGCTCCTCCACCTTGAGGAAGAGATCGAACGCGGTCCCCGCGCTCGCCTCGATGTACCACTTGTGGTCGACCGGCGCTTCCGGCGCGGGATCGACCGACGGCGTGGGGAACCCGCCCAGCCGCACGGCCGGCCATGGACGGAGGTCGACGACGGCAACCACCTCGTCCACGCCATCGGCGTTGAAGTACACCAACACGGGAACCGTGGCGCCGTGGGACTCGAACCGCGCCACGCGACCGTCAGCGTAGGCGCAACTCAGGGCCGACGCATGGCCCGTCGTGTGCCGCACGTCCGACGGCGTCGCGCGGTCGGGCAGCTCGTCCAGGTGCACGAAGAACATCTCGAGCCCGAATTCATCGAACTGCACGTAATTGAGGAACTCATCGCGAGCACCGCCATAGCCGCGCGGCACGGTGACCCACATCGAGTCGGCATCGGTCTGGGCGCGGATCGGCGGAGGCTCGTACACGTCGGGCCCCGTCAGGTTGATGTCGAGGGCTCCCCGGTGCGGTGTCGGGTTCACCGGCTTGTACTCGAGCGAGACGTCCACGGCCGGAGGCGGCGGCGCGCCGATGTACCGCACGCGAAACGTGAGGGGCGGCTCCGGAGTGCGCTCACCCGACAGACCACCGCATGCCAGCGCCACCGTGAAAGCGACGACGACCACGCTGGTGCGAACGACGCGCATGGGACCTCCGCGAAACCAACCCACCATAGGGTATCGTCCGGGCCCAAGCGAGGTCCGCCTTGTCCGAATTCGCCCGCGTCGATCCCGGAACCGGCGCCCACGTGCAGGGCTTCGCTTCCGCCGAACCCGACGCCATCGAGGCCGGCCTCGATCGCGCGCACCACGCGTTCCACAGCTGGTCGCGGCTCCCCCTCGAGCAGCGCGCGGTCCCGCTCCGTCGCCTCGCCGATTTGCTCGACGCGCGCGCGGAGAGCCTCGCAGGCCTGATGGCCGACGAGATGGGCAAGCCGTTCGCTCAGGGCGTGGGCGAGGCGAAGAAGTGCGCGTGGGCGTGCCGCTACGCCGCCGATCTGGCCCCGACGTGGCTCGCCCCCGAGCCCGCAACCACCGAGGCGCGCGAGACATTCATCCGCTACGAGCCGCTCGGCGTCGTGCTCGCCATCATGCCGTGGAACTTCCCGCTGTGGCAGCTGTTCCGGTTCGGCGCCTCCGCCGTGATCGCGGGCAACACCATCGTGTTGAAGCACGCCCCCAACGTGCCCGGCTGCGCCGCCGCGATCGAGGACCTGTTCCGCGACGCCGGCTTCCCGGACGGCGTGCTCGTGAACCTGTTCGCCCCGCTCGCGTCGGTTCCGTCGCTGATCGCGGACCACCGCATCGCCGCGGTCACGCTCACGGGCAGCACCCGCGCGGGTGAGGCCGTCGGCGCAGCCGCCGGGAAGGCGCTCAAACCCGCGGTGCTCGAGCTCGGCGGCAGCGACGCGTTCATCGTGCTGCCCGACGCGGACGTCGACAAGGCCGCGGCGGTCGCAGCGAAGGCGCGCCTGCAGAACAACGGCCAGAGCTGCATCGCCGCCAAGCGGTTCATCGTGTGTGCGGCCGTCGCCGACCGCTTCACCGCCGCCTTCCGCGCGCACCTCGCCGCCGCGAAGATCGGCCCCGCGCGAGATCCATCGACGGACATCGGCCCGATGGCCCGCGGCGATCTGCGAGACGAGCTTCACCGTCAGGTCGTCGGCTCGATCGAGCGCGGAGCCACCTGCGTGCTCGGCGGGGAGCCCGTCGCCGGGCCCGGTTTCTTCTACCCGCCCACGCTGCTCACGAACGTGTTGCCCGGGCAGCCCGCGTGGGACGAGGAGCTGTTCGGGCCCGTCGCCGCGCTGCGCGTCGTCGCCGACGTCGACGCCGCGATCGCCGCGGCGAACCACTCGCAGTACGGCCTCGGCGTCTCGCTGTGGACCGAGGACCGCGAGGCCGTAAAGGCGCTCGTACCGCGGCTCGACGGCGGGGCGATCTTCGTGAACGAGCTCGTGAAGTCCGACCCGCGCGTGCCGTTCGGCGGCACCAAGCGCAGCGGGTATGGCCGCGAGCTCGGTCGCGACGGCATGCGCGCGTTCACGATCATCAAGACGGTGTGGATCGCCTGAAGGCCCACGAGGGCGACCAAGGTGCCCCTGAATGCAAGGTCGCGCGAACAAGGTGGTCGTGAATGCAATCTCAAGCGGCGCAGACGCCCGACGGCTCACGAAGGAACACCGATTCTGCCTCGGGCTATCCCCGCATCGGCACGCGAGATTGCATTCAGAGCGACCTTGCTCGTCCCAGATTGCATTGGAGGTGACCTTGCTCGCGGGGCCACCCAAAAAACCGACATAGACTGTGCACCGGAGAGCCCATGCACGCGCCAGAGCCCATCGCCACCGAATCGCTGTGGATCGACAACCAGGAGCGCCCCGGCGAGTTCGGCACGTTCGACACGCCGGACCCCTCGACCGGCGGCCCGCTCGCCCAGCTCGCCCGCGGCGGTGCTGTCGACGTGCACACCGCGGTGCGGTCCGCGAAGCGCGCCCAGGAGTCGTGGGCGCGACTCGATCCGAACGAGAAGGCCCGCATCCTGTGGAAGATCGGCGAAGGGATCATGGCTCACCTCGAGCCCCTCGCGCGCACCGAAGCGCTCGACGTCGGCAAGCCGATCTCCAACGCGCGCCTGATCGACGTGCCGCGCACGGCCGACACGTTCTTCTACTTCTCGGGGTGGGCGACGAAGCTGCACGGCGAGACGATCCCCGTCCGCGGCCCGTTCTTGACCTACACCACCCGCGAGCCGCTCGGCGTGATCGCCGCGATCATCCCGTGGAACTTCCCGCTGCTGCTCGCCGCGCGAAAGATCGCGCCCGCGCTCGCGGCCGGCAACACGGTGGTGCTCAAACCTCCGGAAGAGGCGAGCCTGTCGTGCCTGTTGCTCGCGAAGATCGCGGCCGAGGCGGGCCTGCCGCCAGGCGTATTGAACGTGATCACCGGCCTCGGCGAAGAAGCCGGCGCGGCCCTGGTGGACCACCCGGACGTCGCGAAGGTGAGCTTCACCGGCGGCACCGACACCGGGCGCCTGATCATGCGCAACGCCGCGCGCACGCTGAAGAAGGTGTCGCTCGAGCTCGGCGGAAAGAGCCCGTTCATCCTGTTCGCCGACGCGGACGTCGAGGCCGCCGCGAAGGCCGCCGTGACCGCGGCGTTCTACAACCAGGGCGAGCTCTGCACGTGCGGCAGCCGCCTGCTCGTCGAGCGCAGCGTGCACGAGCGCGTCGCCGAGATCGTCGCGAACGGCGCCAAGGCGCTCGTCGTCGGAGATCCGCTCGACGACGCGACGAACATCGGCCCGCTCGTGTCGGCCGGCCACCGCGACCGCGTCCAGGGCTACGTTTCCAAGGGCGACGCCGAAGGTGCCCGGCGCGTCGCCGGCGGCCAGCCCGCGACCGGACCCGGTTTCTTCGTCAACCCCACCGTGTTCGACGGCGTCAACGAGAAGATGGCCATCGCGCGCGAGGAGATCTTCGGGCCCGTGTTGTCGATCATCCCGTTCGACAACCTCGACGAGGCCGCGCGAATCGCAGACGCCACCGAATTCGGCCTCGCGGCCGGCGTGTGGACGCGCGACCTCGCCAAGGCCCACGGCCTCGCCGCGAAGATCCGCGCCGGAACAGTGTGGATCAACACCTACAACCGGTTCGACGCCGCCGCGCCGTACGGCGGCATGAAGCAGTCCGGCTTCGGCCGCGAGAACGGTCGCGCCGTGCTCGACGAGGTCACCCAGACCAAGACGGTGTGGGTGGCGCTATCGTGACGACGTTGATTGCGTTATCCTGACGCCATGCGCGCACTACGCTTCGTCCCGCTGTTCCTGGCCGCGGGCTGTGTGTCCCAGGTCAACCTCAACGATGACGCCGACGCCGACGGTCTTGTAGACGGCGGCGAGGTCGCGTGGGGCAGCGACCGCGGCAAAGCCGACAGCGACGGGGACGGCTTCCTCGACGGCGAAGAGGCCAACGTCGCCGCAAACCCGATGGACGCGGCGGATCACCCGTTCCAAGCGGGTTGGCAGATGGACGCCTGCCGCAACGACGTCGGCGGCGAAGGTTGGGGCGTCGGAGACGTGAGCAACGACTTCGGTCTGATGGACCAATTCGGCGAGAACGTCCGCCTTCACGACTTCTGCAACCAAGCCGTGTACCTGGTCTTTGCAGCCTTCTGGTGAGGCACCTGTCAAGCGGAGGCAGTTGGCCTCCAGCAAGCATGGGAAGAGCGGCAGGGCAACGGGGCGATGATCCTGGAGATCATGATCGAGGACAACAGCGGCGGGGACGTCGATCAAGAAGAGCTGAACGTGTGGGCCGACCAGTACGGGCTGACCATGCCGGTCATCTCCGATCCCGGCTCGTCCACCATGTACAGCTACGCCACCGGGGGCAGCGTGTACCTGCCGTTCACCGTGCTGGTCGACAAGGGCGCGGTCGTGAAGAAGATCGACAACGTGGACATCTCCGACCTCGACGCCTTGCTCGGCAACTGATGCCAGCGCCCACGACTCCGCCGCCCATCGAAGCGGCGCCCGAAACCCCACCGCCACCCATCGAAGCGGCACCGACGTCGGACACCGGCACCGCCTACGACGCCGAGCGCGCGCGCATTGGCGGCACCGTGTTCATGTGGCAGGGTGGCTCTAGTCAAACTGCCGACGGCGCCAGCCTGGCCCTCGGCGGCGCCGGCTACGCGTCCCCGATCTTCGGCTTCTGGGGCGCTTCTGCGGACGCCACCTTCTGGGCGTCGGACTTCGACTTCGGGCACCTGGGATTCGACGGGCACGTCGCCGGACGGATGGAGCCATTCCACGTGCGCGACCGCTACGACCTCGCGTTCCCCGGGGATCTTTCGGTCGGCGCCGTCGTGCGCCGCGGCCCCGGTCCCGTCAGCGTCGGCTTCGGGCTCGGCCTGCGCGTGGCGACCGGCGCGGTGATGCAGTACACCGACGCCACACTCGCCGAGGCCGCTCCCAAGCTGTTCCTCGCCGGTGGCGCGCGCATGAGCGGCGACCTCTGGTGGGAGCCCGTCGGGGGCAAGTTGGACGGGCTCACCGCGCGCGCGGACGTCGCACTCACCGTGGGCACCGCGCTCGGCGCGCACGTCGGGCTCACCGTGGACAAGCCTGTGGCGTCGCTCCCGGTCGAGCTGCGGGGCGGACTCGCGATGGACCTGGATCGGCTGCACCGCATCGGACGTGACCCGGCGAACGTCTCTTACGCCGCCGTCGTCGTGTCCGTCGGTGTCGCACGGGTCTTCTGAGGCGCGGCCCTGCTCTGAGGCGCGGCCCTGCGGGGTTGTCGAGCTAAGAACGCGCGCCAAGCCGTTGTCGAGGTCCCAGGACCGCGCTGGGCGCTTGTTCACCCTCGTGCTGCGGGTGGACTCGCAGTTGGTGAGGGGCGCGGCGTGACGGGAAGGTTCGGCGAGTCCACTCCTCGCACGAGGGCCATTTTTTCCGGCCCCTCCGGCGATCAAGACCGTGCCAACGATCAAGAACCTCGCCCGTCGGTCAGGCCGAAAAAAATGACCCTCGAATTTCGCACGGGTCCGACGACCCTCGACGCCCTTCCGCGCCTGTTCGACGGGCGGAACCGTGCGGAATTCGAGGGCGCCAAGCGCCCGGACAGCCTCTCCGATCGCAACAACCCGTTGGGCGCGCGGCAGGCGCGAAGCCCGGCTCCCGGAGGGCGTCAGCCCTAAGGCGCTTCGTAGACCCGCGGTGACTTCCCCGTAAACGCCGTGTAGAACTGGTAGCCAACCCACCTGAACGGCTCTGGCGGGATGCCGGTGAGCGTCTTGTTGTAGAACGGCAGGTCGCGCCACGGCTCGTGGTTGTCGCTGTACAGATCGCAGATCACCTTGCCGGCGAGGTTCGCCAGCACCACGCCGTGTCCGCTATAGCCGAGACCGTAGTACACGTTCTTGTGCGCGCCCTTCACCCCGATGCTGCACACGCGCGACATCGTCACGCCGATCACGCCGTACCAGTCGTGCGAGACGGGGAAGTCCTTCAGGTCGGGGAAGTACTCGTACAGCTTCTTGCGAATGGCCGCCTGGGGGCCCGCGCGGCTGCCGTCCCATACCGTGCGCGCGCCGTACCGGTAAGCGTAGGCGGCGTTGCTACCGCCGCCGAACACGAGCCGACCGTCCGCGCCCAGGCTCGCGTACGCGATGCGGTCCATGTCGTCGCTGAAGCCGGAGATCCGCCCCCAGCCGATCTTCTCCTGCAGGTCCTTCGGCAGGGGCTCGGTGGAGAGCACGTGCGAGTGCAACGGCAGCACACCCAGCTTGAAGTAGCCGAGCGCTGGCGAATATGCGCTCGTCGCCAGCACCATCGCAGGCGCGCGGACCGTCCCCCCCGGCGTATGCACCGTGATGATCTTTCCCTCTTCGATCGACGACGCCGGCGTGAACTCGTAGATCGCGACGCCGCGCTCGAGCAGCACGCCGCGCAGACCCGCGATCAGGTCGACGCCGTGCAGCTGACCAGCGGTCGGGTCGAGCGTGGCCCCGACGACCCCTCGCGCGCGCAGCACTGGATCGAGGTCGGCCCCCGCGAGCCACTTGATCGGCAGGCCCCAGGAAGCCAGCTTCTCGGCCTTCTGTTGTTCGTGTTCGACGCGCGACACATCGGTGACGCATTCCAGGCAGCCGTCGCGCCGGAACCGCACGTCGAGCTTGTGTTTTGCGATGACGTCGGAGATCCAGTCGATTCCCGATTTGGTGACCTCGAACACCCGCTTCGCGCGCTCAGCGTGCTTGACCTCGACGCCGTTGATCCAGTTCAGCGCCATGCCGCCGTTGCGACCCGACGCCCCCGACGCGAGCCGGCGCGCCTCGATCAGGACGATCTTCTTGTCGGGGTAGCGGCCCGACAATTCGTACGCCGACGACACCCCCGTGAAGCCGCCCCCGACGATCACGATGTCGGCGGTGACGTCGCCGACGAGCGGGCGGAGCGGCTCCGACGCAGGGGCGGTCGCGACCCACATGGAGTCGTTCTCATCGAGGTCCAGCGTGGAGGCGGGTGCAGGCACGGGGGGAGCCTACCGCAAACGCGTGATCTCGGGCAGAATCAGTGCCCCACCCGAAGAGCGTCGCCGTGCCCACCCGTCGAATCCGCCTGTGTATGAAGGACCTGTTCCACCAGGACGTGGTGGAGATGATCGAGCGCGAGACGCGACAGTTCCAGATGTGGGAGATCATGGACCCGTCGGACCCGCTGTTCGCGACGGCCTATGAGACGTTGTGGAATGCGTTCGGACCGCAAGGCGAGATGGAGCGCGAAGAGGCGATTCGCAGCTTCCTCGTCGAAGACGCGTTCGATCCTACGCCGTCGGGCACGTACATCCGCTATTTCCTGATGGCCGCGCGCGACACGAAGGGGAACCTGCTCGGCGTGCGTGACGGCTCCGTCCTGATCAACCAGGGCTACGCGAACGACCTGTGTGTCATCTACCTGTCGCACATCTTCATGTTCCCCGAGGCGCGCGGGACGGTGCTGTCGTACTGGCTGCGCATCGCGCCGGTCGAGGTCGCGGTCCAGTACCTGCTCGATCTCCACCAGCGGGGAAAAATTACGCTACCAGCTCCCGATCGGCCGGGAAAGAACTTTGGAATGCGCCTCGATCTTTGCGCGGAGATGGAGTACTTCACGCCCGAAGACCGCGTGTCGTGGCAGCGGGTGTTGTTCTACGGTCGCGGCGGCTTCGACGTCATCAACCCGCGCCACTTCCCGTACCTGCAGCCCGACTTCCGCGACCCCGACGTGATCCGCCAGACGGGAAACCGCCCGCTGCCGTTCATGATGCTCGTCCGTCGCATGGGCTTCGAGCGCCAGGCGACGATGTCGATCGGCGAGGCGAGCGGACTGATGCGCCTGATGTACGACGACTTCCTCACCCACTGCGCGCCGGAACACCTCGAGGGCAGCCTGACGCACGTGCTGAAGCACCTCACCGAGCGCGAAAAGACGAAGAACTTCGTCGATCTGCTCCCCCTACCGACCGGGCCGAAGGACCTCCAGCGGTTCAAGCGCATCTCGAGGTACAACATCTATTCCAGAAATTACCAAGGAACATCGCCAGAAGTCACCGACTATCTGGAACAGATCAAGCCGATCCTCGCGGCGAACCCCAAGTACTTCGACGACGAACTCGCGAAGATCCAGATCGAGCTCGAGAAGCGGCCGCACTACGTCTACAGCAACCGCGAGAAGGGCTTCACCTTCTACGGCGAAAAAGAACCGGACGAACCGCCCGATTCACGTGGCGACGTCGACTCGGACGCGCAGCCGATGCCGTGACGGCGCCTACGTAGGCGGCAGGCCAGGTGGACGGCGCAGGCCGCCGAACAGGCCCCAAAGCGCCGAGCCAAGCGCGATGGCCGCGAACAGCTTGACCGTGCCGTCGGCCTGGGCGTCGATGTTCACGTAGCCCGGCACGTAGGCGATCAACGGGAACACCAGCTTCGCGCCTGTGTTCATGACGTTGTTGAAGTACCAGATCGCCGCGGCAAGGCCGCCAAAGAACAGTGGAAGGAACAAGGATCGCGCGTTCAAAGCTCCACTCCCATCCGCACGCGTGCGGCAAAAAGACAACGACGTCCTGGGCGTTGAGTAACCACCCGGAGCCGCGTCGACCTCGGCCCCAAGCGGAGTCGCTCGGTGAACGTGGCGTCCACTCCAAGCGGCATCACCGTGCCAGCACCGCTATTGTATGGCGGGAGACGACGAGAGCATCCTCCACGACGAAGTTTGACGACTCGTCGGTCCCAGGCAACGCCACAGGGCGAAAAACCCACTCCGGTGCCGTTGCAGTGTCCGATCGACCGTTGCAGTGCTAAGCCTACGATGTCGGGGCGTAGCGCAGTCTGGTAGCGCACCTGGTTTGGGACCAGGGGGCCGGAGGTTCGAATCCTCTCGCCCCGACCATCTTTAGAGGCCCGCTGAATCGCAAGGTTCAGCGGGCTTTTTCGGTTCGAGTGACGCGAAGCCTGAACATATACAGAGAACCACGGTTCACCGCCCGATCTGACGGAGCAAGCAGCTGGGGCGCCGCTTCGCGTGACCGATGGCAACCACCCCGGGTCGGGTGTCCAGCGCGGCGTGGGCAGTCGGCGTCGAGTTCCGGGGTGCGCCCGGCCGGCGCCAGCGCGTCATCGCGGATCCTACGAAGGGCGCGGCACATGGAACCATCGCGATCGCGTCGTGGGAGTGACGCCGGAGAACAGCCCCGGTGCGCTCCTCCACCGCTCCGTCAGCACGACCCAGGCTCACCGGGCCAGCAGGTCCGTCAAGTCGTCGTTCATGGTCTGGATCGCGGCATCGTCGCCATTGCCGTTATAGACGAGCACATAGCTGGTCTGCACGTCGGGGAGCCAATAGAGGTCGCTGCCTGTGGACAGGAGCGATCCGGTCATCCCGATCGAGCGGCCCGCGGGGGTCTCCCCGCTCAACAGGCCGTAGCCGTACCGGTCCCACCGGCCGCCGTGAAAGTCTCCGCCGAGGTCGACCCAGGTCTGCATCGTGTCGACGGTGTCCTCGGCAAGCAGTGCGTGGTCGCGGAACAGGGCGTCGTCGAGGCGCAAGAGGTCTTCCGAGGTCGACACAACGCCGCCCTCGGCCGGATCCCGCCACGTCTCGACGGGAAAATCGAACTCAGCCCAAGGCCCTGCCGGGCGCAGGCGCGTGTACCCGCGCACGAGCGACCCCTCGGGCGCCGGACGAGCCCGGCCGTACCAGCTTTCGACCATCGCGAGCGGGGAGAAGATGTCGTCCGCGACCACATCCGAGTGCCGGCGCCCCGTCGCCTCTTCCACGACGAGGGCCAGCAGGATGTAGTTCGTCCCCGAGTAGTTCCAGCCTTCGCCTGGGGCGTTGAGCGCCGGCGCCCCGCGGACGCTGTCGAGCAGGTCCTCGGTCGACCATTCACACGTGTAGCAGTTGAGCATCGCTTCATCCAGGGTGTCCGGGATGCCGCTGGTGTGATTCAGCAGCTGGGAGAGCGTGACGCTGTCGGCGTTCGGGATCCCAGCGAGCGTCTCCGGCGGGAGCCGGTCCGCGAGGCGGTCGCCCCAGCCGAGGACGCCGGACTGGACGAGCTGCGCCACGCTCACCGCCGTGATCGTCTTGGTCACGCTGGCGACGGGCACGATGTTACAGCTGTGCAGGGGGGCGCCGGTGCCCAGGTCCGCGGCGCCCGCCGCCCCAGTCCACACCCCGTCCGCGTCATGTACGGCGAGGGACACCCCGGGCAGCGGCGCGCGGGCGATCGCCCCATCGAGAAAGGCCTGGAACTCGCGGGCCCGTGGGTGGTTCGCACCGGGAACCTGCGCCGTGGGCGAACAGTCGTAGTCGCGGACCTCCGAGGTACATCCCGCGAGGACGCAGACCATGGCGATCGAGACCTCCGCCGGCCGTCTCATCGCCCGCCCCCAGTCAGGCGCACGCCGATGACGCCGACCGCGCGTGGTGCGATCCCGAGGCCGAGCAGGTACGGGAGCTCCAGGCCCGCCTCCCAACGCGCGAACACGGTCAGCGGCAGCGGCGTGACCGCGGACAGGTCGTACCCGACACCGAGCCGCACGATGGGCGCGACCAGGTTCGGCAACCCCAGGTTCGGGACCTGGCCCCAGGTGCCGGCCGAATCGACCGCGTAAACGGGGCCGACGTAGATGGTGTGGTGGTACCCGACGCCGAGGCCGGCCTCTGCCTGCACCCCCACGTGAGCGGTCGCCCGAACGAGCGTCGTCGCGGTCAGGGCGGGTCCAACGTACAGCGTCGGGAAGACATCGACCGAGAGGGTGACCTCCTCCACGCCGACCACCGCGCGGGGGGAGCGGGCGAGCGCGTAACCGAGGTCTACGGCCCCCCCGGGGTGCAACCCCGCTCCCCAGGGTGTCAGGCTCAATCGGGTGTTCTGAAAGCCCGCCGCGGCCGACCAGCGGGACAGGTCGAGCGGCGCCGCAGAGGCCGCCGCGGGCACCATCAGGCCCACCATCAAGAGCAGGAGTTCGTGCCGTCGCAAGGTACCTTCGGACTGGTTGCCAGTATCTAACCGGGGGAGTGGAGGTCGGCCGTCAGCGCGGCAATGCCTGATGGCCCAGACGCACGTCGATCTTCGGATGCTCGTCCGCCAGGCGGTGAAGGCGGGCCATCGCGTCGGCGTCCTGCACGTGGTCCGCGGTGAACGTCCCTGGCTCGACGGAATGCTCCCAGCCCCAGACGGTGCTCGCGGTATCTCCCGTGAAGAGCACCGGCCCTTCAATCGTGCGAGCCAGATACGCCGTGCTTCCGGCGGTGTGCCCCGGCACGTAGAGGGCGAAGAGCGAGCCGTCGCCGAACACATCGAGAACTCCCGCAAACCGGCCGTCCGGACCGGGCGCAAACGTCCACTCGTTGAGAGGGGGACGCCCGTCGAAGCTGGCATCGAGTCCCGATCGGCTGAACACGTTGAGGAACCCCCGGTGATGGGCCTCGCTCGGCCCGGCGTAGAGCGGGGTGCCCAGAGGCACATCCGGCAGTCCGGTCACGTGGTCGAGGTGCAGGTGGGTGAAGAACACGCCGTCCAAGCGTACGTTGTGCTCCTGAAGCCAGTCGCCCAGCGGGTGCACCACATCCATCTTTTCCATATGCATATAGCTGGCAATGAAGCCATGAAACGCGGCGTGTGCCGGGTCGTTCTTCAGCGCCCTCTCGACCCCGGTGTCGATGAGGAAGGTGCCGCGCGTCGGATGCCGCAACACGTGAAAATAGACCTGGATCGGCTCGTCCCCGTCTTCGAGACCCGCTGCGATGGCCGCGGGGTGCTCCAGGTTGATGATCTTGCTGCGGTCCACCACCCAGTTGGCGCTCACCACGGTCTCCACCTCCAGCGGCCCGGGCTGGTCTACGAGGGCCTCCAGCGCCGCGCCGCTCGACGGGGTGCCCAACGCCGAGGGCACGGTCGGGTGGCCGACGGCCTCGCATCGGCTCGCGGCGAGCCCAAGCCCGGCCAGTCCGACCAGGGCTGCGCCGCCCGTAGCCATCAGAGCGCGTGTCTTCCAGGTCATGTCCCCTCCTCTGATGGCGGTTCTAGTTCCTCGCTGCTAGGATGGCAATCGACTGTTTCCTGATGGAGGCATCCGAAAATGGATATCTCGTGGGAGGACGCGCGGCTGTTCCTGGCGGTCGCCGAGGGCGGAAGCCTCTCCGCCGCTGCGCGCGCCCTGAAGCTCGGCCAGCCCACCCTCAGCCGCCGCATCGCCGAGCTCGAGCTCGCGGTGGGCTACCCGCTGTTTCGACGTGGGGTGCGGGGCGCGTCCCTCACCGCCGGTGGGGAGCGCCTGCTCGAGCCGGCGCGGAGGATGGCCGAATGGGCGGGCGAACTCTCCCGCGTCGCGGCGCGCGCAGATGGGTCGCCCCACGGCATCGTCCGGCTCACGGCGCCGCCGGGCATCGCCTCCGAGGTGGTGGCGCCGCTCGCGGCCACGCTGCGTCGTACTCACCCCGAGCTGCGCCTGGAGGTGCTGTCCACCATGCACTACCTCGACCTGGCGCGTGGCGAGGCCGACCTGGCGCTCCGGATCCGACCGCCCCCGGAGCCCGCCCTCACCGTCCTGGCCACCGTTCGCCGCCGCGTCCGGGTTTGGGTGTCGAAAGGGTACCTCGCGGGCCTACCCGCCCGGCCAGCGCTCGAGGACCTGGACTGGATCACGTGGGCGCCGCCGTATGACACCCTCCCGCCGACTCCTAAACTCCAGGCGCTGGTGCCGGGCTTCCGTCCGGTCTTCACGTCAGACAGCATCCTCGTCCAGATGCGAGCCGCCGAAGAGGGGGTCGGAGCGCTCGCCACCAGCTCGGCAGCCAGCCACCTCGCGCACACCGGACTCGTGCCGCTGGACATCGACCTGGGTCCGGACGCCGTAGCTGAGGTCCATGTGGTGTGCGCGCGACGGGCGCTCGCTCTGCCCCGGGTGCGCGCCCTCGCCGACGCCTTAATCGCTCACCTTGCCGGAGAGCCCGAAGGCGTCGAGCCCCGGTAGGGCTCACGGCTGCGACGCCAGCGTCCCAAGGAATGCGGCCACGTTCTCCTCGTCCCAGTCTGACCCCGGGTCGACCCAGAAAGTTCGATAGGCATATACCCAGCCCGACCATCTTTTAAGGCCCGCTGAATCGCAAGGTTCAGCGGGCCATTCTGTTTCGCCCGGGCCCCTGGTCGCCGCGCGCGCCCGCATCGCATACACCGTTCGAAGCCTCGAGGTCGTCAATGTCGCTGGTCGGAATGTTCATGGGAAAAGGTGCAACCGGGTTCGGCTATTCGTCCACCGCCGCGGACGTGGTGGCCGACCTCGACCTGAAGGGGCGGAACATCCTCATCACCGGCTGCAACAGCGGCATCGGCGAGGAGGCGCTGCGGGTGCTCACTGCGCGGGGCGCCCGGGTGCTCGCGACCGCCCGCACCGTCGAGAAGGCCGCCGAGGCGTGCAAACGCGTGGGTGGCGAAACGATCCCCCTCGCCTGCGAGCTGTCCGAGCCCGCGAGCGTCCGCGCCTGCGTCGAGGCTGTCCGCAAGCTGGACCTGCCGCTTCACGCGATCATCGCCAACGCCGGCATCATGGCGCTGCCGACGCGCGAGACGAAGTTCGGGTACGAGCTCCAGTTCTTTACGAACCACGTGGGGCACTTCATCCTCGTCACCGGGCTCGTCGACAAGCTCGCGCCGGACGGGCGGGTGGTGATGTTGTCGAGCGAAGGCCACCGGTGGCCGCCAGCCGAGGGGATCTGCTTCGACGATCTCGGCTCCGAACGCGGGTATTCGTCGTGGACCGCCTACGGCCAGTCGAAGCTCGCGAACCTGCTGTTCGCGCGCGAACTGGCGAAGCGCCTCGCTCCCGGGCAGACCGCGAATTCCGTCCACCCGGGCGTGATCAACACCAACCTCGGGCGCCACATGGCCGGGACGGTCCAGCGCGTGATGGGATTGCTCGGCCCAATGTTCCAGAAGTCCATTCCCCAGGGCGCCGCCACCGAGGTGTTGGTGGCCGTCCATCCTGCGGCTGCGAAGATCACCGGTCAGTACTGGGCCGACTGCAACGTCGCGACCGCGTCGAAGTTCGGGCAGGACGACGCCCTCGCCGCCGCCTTGTGGAAGCGCACCGAGGAGATCGTCGCGGGGCTGTGAGGCGGGCATCGCGCAGGACGTTGGAGTCCTGCGCTTAGCGGCCTACGCCTCGGGCGCCTTGAACGGCAGCGCGCCCAGGTAGTCCTTCTTGCCGACGTCGACCCCGTTGTGCCGAAGGATGGCGTACGCCATCGCGACGTGGAAGTAGAAGTTCGGGATCACGTGGTGGTGGGCGAACTGGTGTCCCGTGAGCGTCTTCCCTTCCCACCGCGGCTGGGTGATGACACGCTCCTCGGCACCCGCAAAGTCGGCCTCCGCGAAGTCGCGCAAGAACTCGATGGTCTGGCCGATGCGCACGCGAAGCTCGGCGATCGTCTTCTCCGTGTCGGGGTGGGAAGGGGGGACCTTCCCGGTGAGCCGCGCGACCCCGAGCTTGGCCGTGTCGCACGCGATCTGGACCTGGCGCGTCAACGCGAATTGGTCGGGGGCGAGCCGCGCGAGCAGCAACGTCTCCGGGTCGTACTTCTTCGCCTCAGCGTGCATGACCGCCTTGTCGAAGAAGGCGTCCAGGTTCGAAAGCATCTTGATGAATTCGACGACAACTGCAGCGTGAAGCACGGAGCGACCTCGGGTTGGGCGCCAAGTGTAGGCGCGCAAAGCGAAGCGACAAGCCACGATGTCACCCGCGATCGGGTCGACTACCCGTGGTGGCCCGTCATCACCACGATCTCATCCGTGGCCGGGTCGATCACGGCCTGGCCGTGCCCGCCCGTGAACAACGGCACCTCCTGGACCCGGATCTCGGTGTGGCCGCCGCGCGCGTAGAGCACCTCTCCGATGGCGTGAGCGAGGCACGTGTTGAGCGAATGTGCCCCGGCGCTCGGCATCATCGCGGTGGCGCGCTCCCATACGTAGCGGGTCTCGTAGGGTGAAAGGGTGATGCGCTGTTGCATGGTGGCCTCCATAAGCCAACACGTAGCGACCGTTGCACCCGGCGAAAGCCCCTGACACACCCGGCTGCATCTCTGGCACGTCGGGAATGTTTCGGGTATATCGCGGGGGTGAACGCCATGATCGCCAACCTTCTGTTCCTCTCCCAAGCCCTCGCGGCCGAGACGGCGGTTCCGGTCCCGCTTCAGGCGACGTTGCTGACGAAGGTGGCGGCGTACGATCGCTCCAACTCGGGCGACACAGGCCCGATCTTGATCGTCGAGCGGGACGGGGACGTCGCGTCCCACCGCATCGCATCGCAACTCCAGCAGGCCCTCGAGGGCGCCGAACGGCCTTCGTCCGTCGCGCGGGCGACGTTCACCAGCGCGGACGCCGTGGCGGTTCAATGTGCGGCCGCTGGCGCCCACATTGTCTACGTCGCCACCGCGCTGTCGCCTGAAGAGACGACGGCCCTCGCGGCGGCGCTCACGGGCAAGAACATCCTGACCGTCTCGTCGGACCCTACCAGCGTGCCGGAGGGCGTCGTGCTCGCGTTCGACCTGATCTCGGGCCAGACGAAGATCCTGATCAATCTGCCCCAGGCCAGGGCCCAGGGCGTCGACTTCGACACCGCGCTGCTCAGCATCGCGAAGGTGTACAAGTGACCCCCAGCGACCTCACCGAACTGCAGACTCTCCTCGACCAGTCTCAGGTCTCCACCGCGTCCCTCACGACCGAAGACGCGTCCACGGCGCCCGGCACCATTTGGACCGTCACTGCCGAAGACCTGCAGCGCTACGGCATCCAGACCCTCGCCGAGGCGCTGAACTTCCTCTCGCTCGGGATGAACACCGAAAAACACCTGGACTACAGCGAGATCGGAGCGCGCGGCGTCGTGTTCGCGGGCGACTACGGCGCGCACGTGCTCCTACTGATCGACGGACACGCGATCAACGAGCAATGGGACGGCGGCGCGTACTTCGACCGCCAGATGGGCATCCCGCTCGAGCTCATCGACCACCTCGAGATCATCCTCGGGCCAGGGTCCGTACTGTACGGTTCCAACGCCATGTTGGGCGTGATCAACGTCGTGACCCGAAACGGGCGCACGATCGACGGCGGCTGGGCCGCCGTTGATTCGAACGTTCCGAGCTCGTTGCGCGCCTCGCTGGGGGCCGGCAAGGAGCTCGACGTGTTCGGGCGCAGCACCGACGTGGTCGTCGGCGCCGAGATGTATCGATCGACGGGGCCCCGCGTGGAGCTTGGCCCCCAGCCGTACGGGCTCGACGGCGTCACCGGCGAGCCGCGTCGGTTCACGGACGACGACGTCGGCACGGGCATCTGGGGTGGCGAGTTGACCACCGGGCGGTTCGCCAACGTCTTCGGCGCCCACGCCAAGGTCGCGTCGGGTGACTTCACGCTCGACCTCCGAGGCTCGACCGCGCGCCGGGGCACGCCCACCTCGGTGTACGGCAATTTCGGCGACCGAAACAATTGGGAACGCGACCGCTACGCCTCGAGCGATCTTCGCTGGCGCCGCGACCTGTCGCGCGTGGTCGGGCTCGACGCGCGGCTGTACGCCGACCACTACGACTACTACCAGCAGCTCTCCACCCGTGCGGCCGAGAACTGCCTCGACGGGCAGGTCGAAGGCTGCACGTATCGCCTCGCCGGGCAGGCTCGCTGGCTGGGGCTCGATACACACGGGACGCTCGATTGGCTGACGAACGGACACCTCGTCACCGTGCTCGGCGCGGACGCACGCATGCGCCGCATCTCCTCGTGGGAGGACTACGTCGAATACACGTCGGGCGAGGCCGTCCCGACCGACGATTACGAGCTCGGTGAGAACGCGATCGGCGTGTACCTGGAGCAGACGGCGCACCCCTGGGACACCGTCGGGCTCAACCTCGGGGCGAGGCTCGACGGCGATGAACGCTTCGGGACACACCTCTCGCCGCGCGCGGCGCTCGCGTTGCTGCCGATGAAGGGCAGCGTCATCAAGGTCATGTACTCCGAGGCGTTCCGTGCCCCAACCGCGTTCGAGCGGTACTACGCCGACATCACCTATTGGGTCGAGGCGCGGGACCTCCAAGCCGAGGTCGTGCGCTCGGTCGAAGCGTCCGTCGAGCAGCAGTTCGGTGAGCAGCGGGTGCTCGTCGGCGTGTTCGGAGCCCGATGGACCGACATGGTGAGCGAGGAGGAGCTCACCGAAGCGCAAATCGCCGACGCGATCGCGAGCGGTGTGCTCGATGAAGATGTCGTCACCGCCTACCAGTACCGGAACCTCGGATCGTCGCAGAACTACGGGGTCAACGCGGCCTGGCAAGGCGCCGCGATCGACCGACGCCTTCATTTTGGCGCCACGGTGACTGTGGCCGATTGGATCGCCGGGACGGCGTTCGCCCTCGACGGTCCCGGTGACTTCGCCGTCGCGCCGAAGCTGTTCGGCAACGTCCACGCCGACCTGAACCTCGGGACCGACCTTCCCACCGTGGGTCTCGCGTGCCGGTTCGTCGGCCCGCGGCTCATCGACTACTCGGACTTCGACCCGGTGCCCAAGGCGCCCACGACGGCCGAGGTGCGGGGCACGCTCAGCGGGCACGTTCCGCGCGTCGAGCGCCTGACGTACCGCCTGTCAGCGAACGTCCGGACCTCGACCGACACGCCATTCCCGATCGGACCGCTGAGCGGCCCCGTGCCGGGCTACGACCACCAGGAGACGGCGCCCGTGGACCCGTTCACCGCCCTCGCGGGCCTCGCCTACGAGTTCTAGCCGGGCAGGATGACCGTGAACGTGCAGCCCCGCCCGACCTCGCTGCGGAGCAGGATGTCGCCGTGCATCATGGACGCGAACCGACGGCTGATCGTGAGCCCGAGGCCCGTCCCGCCGTACTTGCGCGTCGTCGACACGTCCGCCTGCATGAACGGCTGAAACAGGCGTCCCTGCTGTTCGGCCGTCAAACCGATGCCGGTGTCTTCGACCTCGATCACCGCCGTCCGCGACGGCCCCTGTCCCTCGTGGCGCGCGCGCAGCGTCACCGTGCCGCCCTCGCAGAATTTCGACGCGTTCGAGAGGAGGTTGAACAGGATCTGGCGCGTCTTGGTCGAGTCGCTGTAGAACGCGCCAATCGCCGGGTCGATCTCCACCACGAACCGGTTCCCCTTGCGCGCGACCAGGGACGACGCCGCGTCGGCGATCTCGGTGAGCAGCACCCGCAGGTCGAAGGTCTCGTTGAACACCTCCATCTTTCCAGCCTCCACCTTCGAGAGGTCGAGGATGTCGTTGATCAGCGCCAACAGGTGCCTTCCTGCCGCGTGGATCTTCTGTACGTCGGCGGCGAGGTCCGCCCTCCCCTCGTCGCGGGCGACGTCGTCGAGCAGCTCGCTGTAGCCGATGATCGCGTTCAACGGCGTCCGCAGCTCGTGGCTCATGTTCGCCAGGAAGCTCGACTTCGCCTTGTTTGCCTCCGTCGCCCGGAGCTCCGCCTCGCGCGCCGCCTCACCTTTCGCCTCGATGTCCTTCACCTGGTGAGCGAGCCGCTGCGCCATGACCTTCAGCGCCGCGGTGAGGCGCTGCCCCTCATCGGGGCTGCGGGCGAGGCTCGCGATGTCGTCCACGCCGATCTCGTCCAACCGGATCTTGCCGGCGGCGACGCGCTCAGCCGTCTCCGTCGCCGCCCGGATCGGCCCGAGCAGATTCTCTGACACGATCCACGCCGTGATCGCGCCGAGGACGAGGAGGACGAGGGAAAACCCGACCACCATGCGGAAGTCGGAGTCGTGTTGGGCGTTCAGATCATCGAGCGACAAGCCCAACATCAGCGTGCCCGTCTGCCCGCCCTCAGTCGTGATGGTTCGCTCGACATTCATCCGGTTCGCGTCGAACGAGATCCACATGTCGGGCCACTCGCTCTCGGCAAGCGAACCGGGCGGCGGCGCGAGGTCGGCCCGCCAGCCACCGAGCGTCGTCCCATCGGCGCGGCGAACGACGGCGTAGGCCATCTCGGGCGACGCCTTGAGCTCGGCGAGCGAGACCTCGACGAACGCGGCGTCGTCGAAGTCGATGGCCGGCCCGAGGTGACCCGCGAGCACCGCCGCGACCGACGCGCCGCGCCGCTCGAGCCAGCGATGCCCGATCGCGTCGAGGCGGGTGGGCAGGTACCCGAGCAGCGCGGTGGCCACGACTGCGAACATGCCGACGAACGACGCCATCAGCCGGGTTCGCAGGGAGAATTCCAACCGCATCAACCCATGGTAACCGACGCGCTTACGGCGTCCCGTACACGCGGTGCGGCCACTCGTACGTCTTCGAGTAGATCGACCAGGGGCCGTCGGTAAACGCGAGCTGATCGGCGGTTCCGGTGTTCCACGCGATCGCGGTGTACGTGGACGCGCTCAAGGCGGGCACCGACATCACGATCCAGAACGGCCCGTCGACGGCGACCGGCGGGTCAAAGGTCGCAGTGGCCCAGCTGAACGCGCTGTCCGAGAAGCTGGCGGACGCGAGCGTGGTGCTGCCGAGCGAGGCGCCGAGCGGCCCGGAGGCGTCCGCGACGAGCGCGACCGTGAGCGGATCACCCGTGGCGCCCGCGCCCCGCAGGTAGAGGTCGACCGACGTGATGGCGCCGGTGTGCGTGGGGCCGCGGATCGCCCAGGACCGCGCGGCGTCGAGGTTTTCGTTCCCGACCTCAGCGGTGACGGGCACCTCGAAGGCGACGAGCAGCTGCGGCGTCGGCCCGGTGTCGGTGTCCGAGTCGGTGTCCGAGTCGGTGTCCGCGTCCGTGTCCGAGTCGGTGTCCGCGTCCGTGTCCGAATCGGTGTCCGCGTCCGTATCCGCGTCGGAACCACCGTTCGTATCCGTCTCCACAGGGTCCCCACCGGTACAGGCGAACAGCCCCAAGAACGTCAGCACCCCGATCGACGACGCAACACGCATGTCTCCTCCGAGCGAACAGATATACCCGGTCGGGGAGGGTTGCATGAACGTTCGTTGCGCGGCGTGGCTCGTGTTGGCGGGATGTGCGGGCGGCGCCGAGACCGACTCCGCCGTGGAGACCGACGCGATCTGCCCCGCACCCGCGGCGAGCACCACCGTCGCGTCGGGGTACCTCAATGGCACCGAGGGCCTGACGATCGCGCCGGACGGCACCTTGTACGCGACCGCGCGGGGAGGCTCTCTCGACGTCCTCCCCGTCGACGGCGTCCCGTCGCGCCTCGTCGCGTTGGGGAACCCGGTCGGCGCGACGTGGTGGCATGGCGCGGTGTGGGTGGCCGTCGGGGCCGACGACCAGGGCCAACCGGCCCCGGCCGTGGTGGAGGTGACGCCGGCGGGCGCCGCGACCCGCCACGAGACACCGACGATCGCTGCCCCCAACTTCGTCACGCCGACGCCGTGGGGCACGCTGCTCGTGAGCGACGACTTCGGCGACGTCGTGTACGAGTGGCGCGCCGAGGGCGACGTGATCGCGTGGACCGATCAGGTCCCCTCCCCCAACGGGATGGCGTTCTCGGCCGACGGTACGACGCTCTACGTCGCGAGCACGTTTCGCGAGCCGGGCCTGTGGGCCGTGGCGATCGACGGGCAGGGCGCTGGCGCCACCACGAAGCTCGCGACGTTCGAGGCCTCGCAGACGCCGGACGGGATCGCCGTAGGCGCCGACGGGAGCGTGTACGTAGCGCTCAACCTCGGGAACGCGGTGGCGCGGTGGTCGGCGGACGAGCCGACGCCGACCGTGGTAGCGACGCCCTCAACGCCCGCGAGCCTCGTGTTCGGGCGCGGCGACCGGCCCGCGTGCGAGCTCGTCGCAACCAGCCTGTTCGGCTCGGAGGTCACGAGCTTCGGGGTGACGACGCCGGGCCTGTTCCCCGCCTGGGCCGACTAGCGCGAAGGGGCGCGGCTCAGGGGCGCGTGCGCAACACGAAGCGAAGCGCCTTCGGCAGGCGCCGACGCCAGTGCTTCTCGTGGTGCGCGCCGCGCCGATCTGGACGCCACATCAGACGATCCGCTGGCAGGCCGTTGTTCCGTAGCCACCGGCAAAGCTCCTCGGCGTCGCTGAACATGTGACCGCGCTCACGCGCCCCCGCATCGACGTAGAGGTGACCGCGCGAAGGCAGGGCCCAATCACCGCGCTCGATGTGGTGCTGCACCGCGCGATGCGCGAACCACAACGAAGGCGACATCGCGATGGCGCTGTCGAAGACGTCGTTGCGACGAAACCACGCGAACAGCGCCGCGAGGCCCCCGAGCGAGGCGCCCCCGATCACCCGCCGGGAGGACGGCCCGAACCGCCCCTCGACGCGCGACACGACGTCGCTGACGAGCGCGTCGATGAACCCCTCCACCCCCGCACCGAGCTCGTGGTTGCGATGCTCCCCGCCGTTGGCGACCGCGACCACGATCGGCGCGTCCACGGTCTTCTGCCGCAGCCCGTCCGCCGTGTCGTGGGCGTGCCAGCCGCCCGCGTAGCTCCCGTGATCGCCGTACACGTTCTGCCCGTCGAGCAGCACCAACATCGGGTGAGGCGCCTCGCCACGCAATGTCCGTGGCACGTACACCCGAACCGGGCGCGCGGGCGCGCCGGGGGGCTGAAAGTCGCCGAGGTCGTGGAACGAGCCGTGCGGCTTCGTCCTAGGGGACACGCATGATCGCGACGCCCGGGTTGCGCTTGTCCACCTTGGAAGCCGCAGCCTCGAACTCGTCGGCGGCAGCGGGGTGAACCTCGAATCGCGCCTCGTGCTCTTCGACGGTGATCTTGCCGATCACGCGCTTGGTGACGCCGCCGCGGCGACACAACATCGGCAACAGCCAGCGGGCGTTTGCCTCGTCCGCGCGGCCGACGTTGACCTTGAACCACACGCCTACGACAGGCTCGTCCTCGCGGGGGCGGCTCTCGCGCGACCGCGGGCTCGCCGAGGTCGTGGAGCTGTCCCGCGAGCTCTCGCGGGGCTCGCGCGAGCTCTCCCGCGAAGCGCTGCGCGCGTTGGCGGTCGTTTCGGGGAGGTCTTCCGGCGCCGGCAGGCGGCGGCGTTCGGTGGCGACGAGGGCCGCCACCAGCGTGCGCGCCTCGACGCCTTCGAGCAGCTTGTCGGCCACCGCGAGGTCGTCTGCCGCGGGCTCGGCCGCGGCGAATTCGGCGATCTGCGCGACGAGGCGCTCCTGATCGCGGGCGATCACGTCGTCGGCCGTGGGCGGACGAACCATGTTCGGGCGGATCTTCGCGAGCTGGAACATGCGCTGCGAGAACCCGACCCGGCGGGGCGGCACGAGCACGACGGCCACGCCCTTCTTGCCCGCGCGACCCGTGCGACCGCTACGGTGCCGCAGCACCTGCGCGTCCGTGGGGGGATCGGCGTGGATGACGATGCCGAGATCGGGCAGGTCGAGGCCGCGAGCGGCCACGTCCGTCGCGATGCACACGCGAGCGCGACCGTCGCGAAGCGCCTGCAGGGCACGGGTCCGCTCGTTCTGCGACAGCTCACCGGACAGCGCGACCGCGTCAAAGCCGCGCTCGACGAGGTTGCGGTGCAGCAGCCCGACGCCGTCACGCGTGGCGCAGAACACCAGCGCCCGGCTCGAGTCCGTCATGCGCAGGAGGTTTACGACGACGTGTTCGCGCTCGCGCGGGGGCACGAGCATGACGCGGTACTCGATGTCCTCGTGGGCCTCGTGCTGCGAGCCCGCTTCGATGCGGAGCGCATCGTTCTGCACGCGCGCCGCGAGGGTGCGGATCGCGTCGGGCATGGTGGCCGAGAACAACAGCGTGCGGCGCTCGGACGGCGTGGCCGCGAGCAGGGCCTCGATCTCGTCGCGGAACCCGAGGTCCAACATCTCGTCGGCCTCGTCGAGCACCACGGCGCGGATCTCGGAGAGGTTGAGCACCTTTCGGTCCATGTGGTCGCGCAGGCGGCCCGGCGTGCCAACGACGATGTGCACGCCCGCGTCGAGCGCGCGGCGCTCAGCGCGCGGGTCCATGCCGCCGACGCAGGCACCGATGCGCGCCTTGGTGCCGGCGAACAGCCACGCCAGCTCAGCGCGGACCTGCATCGCGAGCTCGCGGGTGGGGGCGATCAGCAGCGCGAGCGGCTTGCCCGGCGCCTTGAACGTCGGTTGATCACCGAGCAGGGTGTTGGCGAGAGCGAGGCCGAAGGCGACGGTCTTTCCAGAGCCGGTGCGGGCGGACACGAGCAAGTCGCGGTCCGAAGGCGCCTTCAGGACGGCGGACTGGACCGCGGTGGCTTCGAGGTAGCCCTTCTGGGCGATGGCTTCGGCGAGAGACGGATGTGCAGTCGTAAATGGCATGCCGCCATCTAGCGCGGGTGGTTAGGAAATCCCACTACGAGGCGCCAACGTGATCCCAGCGGCCCCTGCTACGCATCGCGAGCTTGCCGACGATCTCTCGGACCTTCTGGCCGAGCTGGACCCCGCATTGTTCCAGATCGAAGCCGCCGACACCGCCCGCGCCACCCTCGTACGGATCCGAAACGACGTTCAGTCGCTGTCCACGCAGCACGCCAAGCCCGGCGCCGCGCAGAGCGAGCTCTCCAAGGCATTGAACGCCCTTCAACGCGCGCTCCCGGACCCCGCATCGATCCTGAGCCTCGCCGATTTCGCAGCGTTGCACCAAGAGGTGTGGCCGATCTACGAACAGCTCGCCGAGGCGCTGCACAACGAGGGAGAGACCGCCAAGCCGGTCCGGCCCGACAACAAGCTCCGCAGCCTCGTCCATATGGCGATCGGCGTCGGGGTGGCGCTCGCGTACGAGACGGTGCTCACGCCTTGGCTTGCGACCGCGCTCGCGGTCCTTTGGGCGGGGTGGGCCTGGACGCTCGAAGGCGCCCGCCGCGCGTCTCCGAAGGTAAACGCGCTGTGTATGCGCGCGTTCGGTCCCATCGCGCGTGAGCACGAGCGCACCCACGTGAACAGCGCGACCTGGTTCGGCACGGGGATCCTCATCGCCTCGGTCCTGTGGGCCCCCCTGCCTGGCATCATGGCGTTGCTGGCCGCTGCGGTCGGCGACCCGTCCGCGGGCTTCGTCGGGCGACGCTGGGGCCGCACGCGGCTTTACCTCGGTCGTTCCTTGGAAGGCTCGCTCGCGTTCGCTGTCGCCACGTTCGTCGTCGGTGCGTCGTGGGCGTGGGTATTCCACAGCGAAGAGGGGCTCACCGCCTGCCTCGTCGCCCCCGCCGCTGCCGCTGTCACCGGCGCCGTGGTCGAGCATCTTTCAAGCACGGTGGACGACAACCTCGCGATCCTCATCGCGAGCGGCGGCGCTGCAACCTTCGCGCTCTGGCTGGTGTAGGCTCGGGGAAAGGAGCCTGCCCCATGCCGTTCGATCACGCCAAGTGCCCCAACCCGCAATGCGCCGCGGTCCTCGATCCCGAGCGGCTGAAGGCGGGCCCGCGCGGTCCGGTGTGCCCTCGCTGCGACACGCCGCTGTCCATGGAGGACATCTTCGGCGTGGCCGCGAATTGGGCCGAAGAAGACCAGCCGATCCTGTCGCTCGATGACGCGGTGCCGGGCTTTGGAGACGGCGGACGCGGCGGCGGCAGCGTGTTCGACGACGAGCCCACCCAGCCGCTCAACCTCGACCACCTGTTGCCGGGTCCCACGTCGTCAAAGAAGCGCCGCTAAGGCACCAACGGGCGCAGGAAGGTGTACGTCGACTGATAGGGCAGCTGATCGTAGCGCAACACGATCAGCGGCGGAGCGTCGCCCTGCCCGGCGAACGCGCCCCACCACTCGATGGAGCCGCCTCCCCCATTCGCCCGCGCGTAACCCGCGATAAACCGGTCCTGCGGGACGCCATCCCAGGTCCACGACGCGAAGATCGCGCCTTCTCCAACGCTTCCACCAACCTGTTCGTCGACACGTTCGACGAAGGCGTCGGTATCGTAGTTGTCACGCGACCACGTCAGCTCGGCGACGTGTCCGGCGACGGCGAGGGTCTGTGAACCCTCCCACCCGTTTCCGGTGCGCGGGCCGGGCGCGGATGGCACCGGCATGGCCGTGGTGGACAGGCCCACCGCCGCGAACGAGTCTTTTGCACGCCCGAGCGACTCGCTCGCGGCTTCGTGCGTCGTGCAGGCGTCGCGCGGGCCTGCCGGCTCGTACACCACGAACGTCTCGTCCGTGCGGCCGTCGACGTCGAGCAGGCCGAGCGTGACGCCCAGGTAGGGGGCAGAGAGCCCAGCGTACCCGCAGTCCTGCCACTCGACTTCGCTCTCGGGAAGTACCTTCGCCCGATAGGCGACCCGGCCGGAAGCGACGTCGACGTCGAGAACCTCGAATTGATCGCGCATCCAGAGGACGACCGACGACGCGGGAAGCAAACGACCGACGGTGCCGGTCAGGAGCCCTCCGATGATGGCAGCGTGAGCGGTCTCGGTCCCATCTGGCGCATACCAGGCCCACGCCCGGACCGGCTTCACGCCCTTCCTTCGCGATGGAACCGTAAACACCGCGGCGACCGTCCCATCCACGCGGCGGTAGGTCTCAATGCGGCTGCCGTCCTCGGCGTAGACCGCGTGTACCGTGTAGGTGACGTCGTCATCCGTCACGGGTTCGAGCGTCCACTCGCCGATGGGCTCGCCATGGGCGTACCGTCCGGTGATCGTCGGGGGGCCAGCGATATCGGCGCCGACGGCCCATTTCGCGTAGTCCCCGTCGAGGATTCCTTCCGTGCCGATCTCGTAGCACGCATGAAGCTGCGGCCCGTCCGTCAACCCGGGCCGGGTCCCCTCCGCGCACCAACTGGCCTGCTCCCAGGCTGCGCTGACCACGCGCTTGGCTTCGTAGTGAAGGTCCACGTTCACCCAGGATCCGTTCGTCGACACGTCGATGTCGAGGCGCGCGCCCACGCGGCTGAGGTGGCTGTACGAACGATCCTCCGAGTCACCTTGGTGGGTGACGGTGAAACCCTGTGCGAGGGCCACGTCACGCCAGGCGTCGCGTGCCGACGCAAGCGTGAGATCGGGGCCGGGTCGGTAGGACACCCACACGTCGTTCGGCGCCTTGCCGTTCCACGGCGTCGACACCAGCCCCACATCCCACGGCGGCGCAGGCGGAAAGCCGATCGTCGACCACGGCGCGCCCATACCGTTCGACGCAGGAGGCCCTTCCGTCTCCAACAGGGGCGCTGCGAGGGCTGCAGTCGCCCACAACCACGCGAGCGCAGCGATGGCAGTTCGCGGCGACGTCACAGGTTCGGGAACGCCGTCAGGCTCACGAACGTGACGTCGGCGTTGCCGTACACCAGCGGCGCCACCTCGCCCGAAAGCGGAACGGGGCTTGTGTAGGTGCCGAGTAATTTGCTGTCGACCGTGACCGTCACCTGTTGACCGTTCACGTCCACGTGCAGGTTGTGGGCACCGGGCCCGGAGTGCACGTGCGAGATCCAGTCGATGCCGTTCACCCAGTCCTTTCCGTCGTACCCGCCGGCCCACGCGCGCGTGTCCTGACGGACGAGCACGCCCGACCAGGTGCCGTCCTTCATGCCGAACGCGACGCCCGTGGCGCCGCCCCACTTCATCGCGAGGATCGCGTCGACGTGGAACGAGCCCGTGATCGTACCCGCGCTCGGGCCGAACACGGCCCACTCCGACCGGCGGTTCTCGGCGTCGGACTTGCACCGGAGGCCGAGTTTGGCGTGTTTGCACGCCATGCCGGGGCCTGACCAGGTCTGGGGCTGGAACGTGAGGTAGTCGACCGCGAGCGGGGCGTCGGCGGCGAGCGCCGGTCCGGCAAACAACAAGCTGGCGAGCAGGCTCGACATGTGGCTCCTCCTGGCCTCCCGAGGGCCCCGCGCGAGCCTACCCCAGATGATGGAGAAAAGCCGTTGCCACCCGATCGGACCTTCGCTAGACTGACGTGTCAGTCAGCTCTGAGAGGACGCCTTTGAACAAGATCGCCATCGGCCTCGACGTCGGCTCCACCACCGTGAAGGCGGTGGTGTGCGACCCCGACTCGCTCGCGATCCTGTGGTCCGACTACCGGCGCCACGAGACGCGGCAGCCCGAGACCGTGAAGGACTTCATGGTCCGCATCGGCAACGCGTTCCCCGACGTGGACGAGATGCGGATCTTCATCACCGGATCAGGGTCTGGATCGCTCGCGAAGCCGCTCGGCGCGCGGTTCGTCCAAGAGGTGAACGCGGTCTGCCTCGCTGTGGAACGCATGCACCCCGACGTCGGCAGCGTGATCGAGCTCGGCGGGCAGGACGCGAAGATCGTGATCTTCCGCGAGAAGGTGGGAGAAGACGGCAAGGTCGACAAGCAGGCGATGACGTCGATGAACGACAAGTGCGCGTCGGGCACCGGCGCCACCATCGACAAGTGCCTGATCAAGGTGGGCGCCGAGAACGACCACGTCACGAAGCTGCGGTTCGACGCGACGAAGCTGCACCACGTGGCGGCGAAGTGCGGCGTGTTCGCCGAGACGGACATCGTGAACCTCGTGAAGAGCGGCATCCCCGCAGACGAGATCCTGTGCTCGCTCGCCGACGCGATCGTGATGCAGAACCTTTCGGTGCTCACGCGCGGAAACACGCTGAAACACAAGGTCCTGCTCCTCGGAGGGCCCAACACGTACCTTCCGTTCCTCGTGGACTGTTGGCGCCTGCGCATCCCCGAGACGTGGAAGTCCCGCGGGTACGAGCCTCCGGACCTGCCGATCGAGGAGCTCGTGTTCGTGCCCGAGAACGCGCAGTACTACGCGGCGTTCGGCGCCGTCGTGTTCGGGCTTCGCGACACGGAGGCCGCTGACAAGGGCGTCTACCACGGCATCGCCGGGCTCGACGAGTACATGCTCAACGGGCGCGACGCGCGACTGTCGGGCCAGGCCGCCGGCCCGCTCGTGGCCGATCAGGCCGAGCTCGACGCGTTCATCACCGAGTACACGATCCCGAAGTTCATCGAAGCGACGTTCACGCCCGGACAGGTCGTGCGCGGCGTGATCGGCCTGGATGGCGGGTCGACGTCGAGCAAGGCCGTGCTCGTCGATCACGAGACCGGCGACGTGTTGTACAAGGCGTACCGCCTGTCGAAGGGCAACCCGATCCTCGACACGAAAGAGCTGCTCGAGCAGATCCGCGACTATGTGACGGCGCAGGGGGCGACGCTCGAGTGCACCGGGTTCGGCGCTACCGGGTACGCCGCGAACGTGCTCGAAGAGAGCGTTCGCGCCGACGTGAACATCGTCGAGACGGTGGCGCACCTGATGGCCGCAGTCCGCTACGTGCCCGACGCGGACGTGGTGTGCGACATCGGCGGTCAGGACATCAAGGTGCTGTTCCTCACGCCCTCGGCCCACGGCGGGCGCGACGTGAAGGACTTCAAGCTCAGCAACCAGTGCAGCGCCGGCAACGGCATGTTGTTGCAGGCGATGGCCGACCAGTTCGGCGTCAAGCTCGAAGACTACGCCGACACCGCGTTCGCGGCGTCCCTGTCGCCGAAGTTCAGCTACGGCTGCGCGGTGTTCCTGGACGCGGATCGCGTGAACTTCCAGAAGGAGGGTTTCTCCGCTCCGGAGATGTTGTCGGGACTCGCGCAGGTGCTGCCGAAGAACGTGTGGCAGTACGTCGTGCAGGTGCCGCGCCTAGCGGAGTTCGGGCGCTGCTTCGTGTTGCAGGGCGGCACCCAGCGCAATCTGGCGGCCGTGAAGGCGCAGGTCGACTACATTCGGGCGCGCGTGCCGGACGCGAAGATCGTCGTGCACCCCCATTGTGGGGAAGCCGGCGCGATCGGCGCGGCGATGGAGACGCGCCGAGTCGTGCTCCGAAAGGGCTCCTCGCGCTTCATCGGGCTCGACGCCACCATCGCGCTCACGTATTCGTCCACGAACGACGAATCGACGAAGTGCCACTTCTGCCCGAACAACTGCTCGCGCACGTTCATCGACACCGTCACGCCGAACGGCGACACCAGCCGATACATCAGCGGGTTCTCGTGTGAGAAAGGCACGGTGGAGTCCCACGACGCCCTGCGCGCCGTAAACAAGAAGCGCGCCGTGATCCGCAGGCAGTTCCCGAACCTCGTCGAAGAGGAGGCAAAGCTCGCGTTCGACAATTGGTTCGAGGCCGCGCCGCAGCCAGCCGCAGGGTCCGAAAAGGACGACACGATCGTCGAGAAGCTGCCGTTCTGGCGCATCGCGCGGCGCGCGTTCAAGCGCGGCTTCAAGCGGTCCAAGGTTGACCTCTCCGACGTGAAGATCGGCATCCCGCGCGTACTCAACCTGTATTCGCTCGGGCCGTTCTTTCGCACGTACTTCCAATCCGTCGGGCTACCCCCCGACAACCTCGTGTTCACGCCCCACACCACCGAAGAGATGTGGCTCGAGGGCGGCAAGTACGGCTCCATCGACCCGTGTTTCCCCTCCAAGGTCGTGCAGGCGCACGTCCATTGGCTGCTGAACGCGGGTCTGAAGAAGCACGGCAAATTCGACTACATCTACTTCCCGTGCATCACCCACATCCCGTCGTGGGTGACGAGCACGATGGACAACACATCGTGCCCGATCGTCGCGGGCGCGCCGAACGTGATCAAGGCGGCGTTCACCAAAGAGGTCGACTTCTTCGAGCGCGCAGGCACCGAGTACAT
Organism: Pseudomonadota bacterium; assembly: GCA_947505245.1. Lineage (GTDB taxonomy): Bacteria > Myxococcota_A > UBA796 > UBA796 > SYKL01. The sequence goes on from CANNIZ010000018.1 coordinate 31,430, forward strand.
CGATCGCGCGCTCACGTTCGTCGAGCCGTACCTGCTCAAGAAGCACCTGTTCGAGACCTGGGGCGGTCGACTCGGCATCACCGAAGACGAGTCGGACTGGGCCGTCGACCAGGGGTTCGCCGCGCTCGTGGCGTGGAACCACAAGCTCGAGGCGCGCGGCAAGGAGATCCTCGAGCAGGTCGAGCGCGAGGACCGCGTCGCGATTCTGCTGCTCGGGCGGCCGTACCACAATGATCCCGGGCTGAATCACGGCATCCCCGACGAGTTCCAGGTGCTCGGCTACCCGATCCTCTCCATTCGCAGCCTCCCGAAGGACCCCGAGTGGTGCAAGCGGTTCTTCGGTGACGCCGAGCTGAACGACGTCCGCGACGTGTGGCCCGAGAACTACTCGGCGAATTCGGTGCAGAAGGTGTGGGCGGCCCGGTATGCCGCGCGGCACCCGAACATCGCCGTGCTCGACCTGTCGAGCTTCAAATGCGGGCACGACGCACCGACGTACGGCATCATCGACAAGGTGATCTCGACGGCGAAGGCGCCGTACTCAGCACTTCACGACATCGACGCGAACAAGCCGAGCGGGTCGATCGGGATTCGCGTGAAGACGTACGCGCACAAATTGAAATTGGTGGAAGAGGCGCTGAAAGAGCGGTCTGTGAAGCGCGCGGAATTGGCGCGACGCGTGGCTGAGCGGCGGCGGGAATTGGAGGCGCAGGTCGCGGGTGAGGCTGGTGAAGGTGCCAGCGTGGCGGCGAAGTGAGGGCGTTGTTGATGGCTCAGACGCTCAATTTCTCGCAGAGACGCGGAGAATGGGCAGAGTTCGCAGAGAGGGGGCTATGGCATGCCGTTGGCGACACGGACAAAGCCGTCCTTGAGGCGGACGCCGCCGAAGTTGATGAGGAGACCGAGGCGGACGTTGGCGAGGCGGGCGTACGTGGCGACCTGGCGACGATGGACTTCGGCGAGGTCATCAACGGCTTTCACCTCAATAATGACACAGTCATCGACGATAAGATCGGCGCGAAAAGCGTCGCCGAAGCGCTGCCCTTTGAAGACCGCAGCCACCGGCACCTGACGCTGCACGCGGTGGCCGCGCGACGAAAGTTCATGGGCAAGCGACGCCTCGTACACGCTCTCGAGCAATCCAGGCCCCAGCGCCCGATGCACCTCAATCGCGGCATCCAACACCGCAGCCGACACCCCATTCTCTGCAACCAAGCGTCACCTCCGATCAGGCCCTACCGGGCTACCGTCGCGTGCGGAAGTGAAATCCAACGGCAGAGTCTCCAAACCCTCCCTCCTCCGCGCGCTCTGCCCATTCTTTGCGCCTCTGCGAGAAACGCTTCCGTTCAAATCATCTCAACCTCCCCGGAGACCTCCCCATGAACCGCGACATCGACATCGACAAAGAGCTCGCCGACTTCGAACGTTCCGAGTCGAAGAAGCTCGGTCTGGACCGCGAACAGTGGACCGAGCAGGTCAACACCCACTTCACCGGCGCTCAGCGCCCGCACACGACCCTGCTCGTCTCGGGCCTCACCATCGCGCACGATCACTTCGTCGCCGCCGCGTTGAGCGGGCTCGGGTACAAGGTGCAGGTGATGGACGCGGCCGACAATGCAGCCCTGCAATTCGGCAAGGAGTTCGGCAACCGCGCCCAGTGCAACCCGACGTACTTTACCGTCGGAAACCTCGTGAAACACCTCGTCACGCTGCGCGAATCGGGCGTCCCAACAAAAGACATCATCGAGAACTACGTGTTCCTCACCGCAGGCGCGTGTGGCCCGTGCAGGTTCGGAACGTACGTGACCGAATACCGCAAGGCGCTCCGCGACAGCGGCTTCGACGGCTTCCGCGTGCTGCTGTTCCAGCAACAGGGCGGCATCAAACAGGCCACCGGCGACGAATTGGGCCTGAAGATCGACGCCGGGTTCGCGTACGGCATCGTGCGCGCGATCATGGCCGGCGATGTCCTGAACCTCGTTTGCTACCGGCTGCGCCCCTACGAGGTCGTGCCGGGCTCGACGAACGAGGCCATGGCCGAGTGCAAGCGCATTCTCTACGCCGCGTTCTCCACGAATTCGAGCGTGATCGTCGCGCTGGTGAAGTGCCGCCGCCTGCTCCGCAAGGTGGCCGTCGACCGCACCGTGCCGAAGCCGAAGGTCAGCATCATCGGCGAGTTCTGGGCCATGACGACGGAGGGTGAGGGAAACTACGACCTTCACAAATTCCTCGAGGCCGAGGGCGCTGAGGTCGACATCCAGAGCATCACGAACTGGATCCTGTTCATGGTTTGGGAGAACAAACACGACACGCAAGATCGCATCGACCTGCGCGGCAAGGACGGCGGGCGAAAGGGGCTCGAAGGCAAAGACCCGACGAAGAAGCTGTGGGGCCTCGCGGCGGCGGACGTCGCGATTCGCGTCGTGTTCCAGAGCTACGCAAACGCGATCGGTCTACACGGCTACCACCTGCCGGACATGGACGAGGTCGCGAGACTCGCGAGCGCGTACTACGACAACGACGTGCGCGGCGGTGAAGGGCACATGGAGGTCGGCAAGCTGATTCATTTCGTCGAGGACAAGGTGAATCACCTCACGATCAGCGTGAAGCCGTTCGGGTGCATGCCGTCTTCCGGCGTGTCGGACGGGGTGCAATCGCTGATCACGACGAAGTGGCCGGACGCGCTGTTCCTGCCGATCGAGACGACCGGCGACGGCAAGGTCAACATCCAGAGCCGCGTGCAGATGATGTTGTTCAAGGCGCGTGAGAAGGCCCGCGCCGAATTCGACGAGGCGCTCGTGAAGAAGGGCCTCACCGAGGCCACGTTCAAGGCCAAGGTGGCGGGTTCGCGTTGGTGGAGCCGCGGGCTTCACCACCCCAAACACAAGGCCGCGGGCGTCGCGACGAACCTCGTCCACGCGGTCTGAGCCGCCTCGTCAGGGCGTCGTATCGTTCGTCGCCTTTCCAAGAACGTCGTCGACCGCGTCGGAAAGGGCACGGCCGGTGAGAGCATGGCGCAGCGCCTCGGTGCGCGCGTCCAGGCCCTGCAGCACCACCTCCGCCACGTCCGGTGCGACAGAGTCGAGCCGGTTCGCGTGCCGGACCGCCTCCCGCTCGAGGTCCGTCAGGCGCACGAGCGTGCCGAGGACCTCGTGGGCCTGCACCTCCTCGCGCTCCTTGAGCACCAGGGCGAGGCCGTCGCGCACCCCGCGTTCACGCCCGTCGTACCAGGCCCGGATACGCGCAGCGACGGCGGGAGACACCTGCCCGCCGTGCTCCATGTCCTGCAGCGCGAGCGCACCAACGCGAATCCCGAGCAGCTCGGCGCGGAAGCGCTCAGCGTCCCGCACCTCGCCTTCGCGCTCGTGGTCGAGACCCAACCACGCCGTCAGCCGGGGGATCGTCAGCCCCTGCAGAAACAGGGACGCGGCGACGGTTCCGAACACCAGGTGAATCAACAGTTCGCGGCCTTGCATGCCCACCGGAAGGCCGAGCACCAGGACCATCGACAGGCCGCCCCGCAGGCCGCCCCAGACGAGCATATGCCCCCATGATGGGGGCAACGCGACCCGAGCCGCGGCGAGCACAGGGAGCGCGCCATACACGGCCACCGCGCGGCCCGCGAGCGTGGCAAGGAACGCCAACGCCACGGGAAATGCGTCGGATAGCAGCTGGCCGATCGGCATCTGCAAGCCGACGAGCAGAAACACGAGCGTGTTCGACACGAACGCCGCGTACTCCCAGAAGTCCTCCACCGCGAGCCGGGTGCGCGTGCTCATGCCATAGGCCGCGCCGAACGAGCCCACGACCATGCCGGCCGCGACGGTCGACAGGACGCCTGAGCAGCCGAGGACCTCGGCGAGGAGAAACGACCCGTACGCCAGGACGGTGGTGACTGTGACTTCGATCAGGTGGTCGTTGATGTTCCGCAGCAGGAGACTCCCGAGGAGGCCAACAACACCGCCAATCAAGGCTCCGCCGCCGCTCATCCACACGAAGGTGCGCACCGCGAAAACAGCGATCTCGCCGGCACCGTGCAGCGAAGGAGGATCGCCCGCGTGATGAAGATCGACGCCGAACACGGCCGCCACGATCACGAACAACACCACCGCGACGCCGTCGTTGAGCAGGCTCTCCCCTTCCACCACGGTGTTGAGCCGCCGATCGACCCCAAGCGTCTTGAACAGCGACAGCACCGACACGGGGTCCGTCGCGGTGATGATCGCCCCGAACAGCAGCGCGTGCATCCACCCGAAACCCGCACGAAGGCCGGTCGTCGCGAGGGCGCCGTACAACAGTCCGCTCGTCACCGCCGTCGCGAGGAGCACTCCCGGGACCGCCAGGACCAGGATGGGGACGAGGTTCCGGCGGAAATCCTCGTAGCGCAGGTGGAACGCCGCCTCGAACAACAGCGCCGGAAGCAGAAAGCTGAACAGCAGATCCGCCGAAAGCTCGAAGGCACGAAGCTCCGGAAGGTCCGCAAACCCAAGCGCGATGCCCGCGCCGACGAGCGCGAGTGTGTAAGGAACGCGAAAACGCCGTGCGGTCGCGGCGATCAGCGTCCCCACGATCAGGAGAAGAAGTAGTTCGACGGCCGTATTGCGCAAGAAACCCCCAGACACAGAAGGAGGCGCTCCGTCCAAGCCATTGGCGCGATAACAGGTCGCAGGATGTCGAACCCCCTCCCCCGCTACGTCGCGCGCGCGTTCGTCCTGCGACCGCAGGGGATGCTGTTCCCGCCCAACTTTGCGCTCATCGGGACGTTCGCGCTGCTGGGCGTGGTGAACCCCGGCTTCTGGCTGCTCGGGGCGGGCGCGGAGCTCGCGTACCTGCTCGCCGTGGTGTCGAACGCGCGGTTTCGCGCAGCGATCGATCGCGACGAAGCGGGCACCGCCGACGCCGAGCGCGAGGTCGACCGACGGGTCGAGCGCCTCTCCCAGACCGCGCGGCGAAGGTATGACGAGGTCCTGGAGCGGTGCCAGGCCGTGATCGACGCGGGAAGCGAAGACGACCACCCCGAGACCGTCGCACACCGCTCCGAGGTGCTCGGGACGCTGCTCGGCGTCGCCCTGTCATTGCTCGAACGCAAGGACACGCTGGTCGCCTTGCTAAGCGGCACCGAAGACGACTTCGCCGAAAAGCTCGACGCGCTCGACCGCCGCCTCGCCGATCGGGAGCTCGGCGACGAGCTAAGGCGCAGCCTCGAGGCCCAGCGCGGCATCATCGCCGAGCGGGCCGCGGGCCGACGCACCGCCACAGACCGCGTCGAAGCCATCGACAGCGAGCTCGCGCGCATCGAACAGCAGGCCGAGCTCCTCCGCGAGCAGACCGTGCTCGACGCGGATCCCGCGCGCCTCGGCGAGCGGATCGACGCGCTCACCGGTACGCTGCGCAGCACGCGCGACTGGCTCAAGGAGCAGCGGCGTCTGGACGGGCTGGTGGATGAATCCGAGCCCGCCGCCCCCCGCCTCGCGGCGCGGCGACGTGCAGGCCAACAATCTTCTTAGGTGGGAGGGAACATGGCGGAACAAGGCGGCTCTGGGTTGACGATCCTCGGTGTGGTCGCGTCGGTCGGCCTGATCGGCGTGTTGATGTGCGCCGGAGCCGGGGTGCTGTTCTCGTCGATGGGAAAAGAAGGCGGTACCAACGCTCCCATCGCAGCGCCGGACGTCGCTCCGGACGCGGCGAGCGATGACCTCGGTCTCGTGCCGCCCGAGTCCGCCGTCCCGCGCCTCGACCCGGCGGCACCGTACGTCCCGAAGGGCGGCATCGTGGAGATCGAGCTGTCCGAGTACGCGGGCTACGCCGGGCTGATCGTCGCCAACGGCGGCCTCGCGCCGAACCCCGACTCCTACTTCGCAAAGAAACACGGCTTCCAGGTCAAGCTCACCGTCAGCGAGGCGGACGCGTGGTCGTCGCTCAACGCCGGGCGCATCGGCGCCACCGTCACCACGGTGGACGTGCTGCCGCTGTACGGCCGCCAGCTCGAAGCCGTCGTCCCCGCGCAGATCGGCTTCTCGCGCGGCGCCGACGGAATCGTCGTCGACAGCGACGTGAAGCGCCTGAACGACCTGCGTGGCAAGGTCGTCGTCGGCGCTCCGTTCGGCGAATCGGAATTCTTCCTGCGCTACCTCGCCGGCGAGGCGGGCATTCCTGTGGTGACTTCCGACGTCGCCGTGTCGAAGAGCAAGGACGCGATCACGCTCGTGTTCGCGGAGGACGCGTTCGTCGCGGGAGACGCGTACGTCAAGAGCCTCGCAGGGGACGGCGCCATCGACGGTTGCGTGACGTGGGACCCGCGCACGACAGAGGTGGTGACCGAGTCCGCCGGCAAGGCTCACGTGCTGACGACGAACAAGAACCTGCTCGTCGTGGCCGATATCCTCGTCGTCAACAAGGGCTTCGCTGAACAGAATCCCAAGCTCGTCGAGGGCCTCGTGGACGGCCTCCTGTACGGCAACCGCGAGGTGCGCGACAACCCGTCGGACGCGAACCTCGCGATTATCGGCAAGGCGTTCAGCTGGGACGCGGCCGCAACCAAAGCGGAGCTCTCAAAGGTCCACCTGTCCAACCTGCCCGAGAACCTCGCGTTCTTCGGCGGCGAGATCGACATGGCGGGCAGCTTCTCGGGCATCTTCCAGTCGGCGATCTACTCGTACGGGCGCGACCTCGTGAAGGATCCCGTCGGTGCGGAGCGCTTCGTGTCGCTCGACGCGCTGAAGGCGGCCGAGGCCTCGGGGGCGTACAAGGAACAGACGATCGCTATCGCTCCCATCAAGTCGAAGGGCTCGAGCGCGCTCGAAGACGATCCGCTGCTGTCGAAGGACGTACGCTTCTTCTTCGAGCCGAACAGCAGCAAGCTCGACATGGCGTCCACCGAGAACAGCGAGAACCTCGCGACGATCAAGCGGCTGCTCAACGTGAGCCCGGGCTCCACCATCCTGCTGCGCGGCCACGTGGACAACGGTCGCGTCGAGGAATTCCGCAAGCAGGGCGGCGAGGCGTTCGTGCGCGAGATGTCGCTCAAGGCCGTGCAGCTCAGCAAGGAGCGCGCCGATGAAGTCGAGAAGCGCGCGATCGAGACGCAGAAGGTCGACGACAAGCGGATCGAGAACGTGGGCGTCGGCTGGGACGAGCCGGCGGGGACCGACCCCGACAAGAACCGCCGCGTCGAAGTGCAGTGGTACACGCTCGAGTAGTTCGATAGATCCTCGGCGTCTGGTTCGACTCCAGACGCCGGAGCGAAGGGAAGCGGCGTCCACGGGGTCTCCCCGCAGGCGTCCCGCGCATCCCCCGAGGTCCGGTCCAGGTTGGAAACCTTGCCTGACCGCAATCACGGAGGGGCGCCGGGGATCGATACGTACGCTCTTGCCTTCGGGCACCGCGCCGCTCAGCTTGTCCGCGGGGGAGACCCGACAGCGGCCGCTGAATGTCCCGGAGAGCTTGCAGACCCGCCTCCCGGCGTCCTTCTATCCAAGGTGCCCGATGTTTCGATGGCTCTCCGTCCCCCGAAAAGACCGCGTCGCTCACCTCCGCGACGGGCAGTTCGTGCGGTTGTACGGCCCCGGCAGCCACCTGGTGTGGACGCTGTTCGGCAAACACGAATTCGTCACCTACGACGCCACGACGCTCCCCGGCGTGCTCGCCGGAGATCCACTTCCGGCCGACGGCCCCGGCTGGCGCAGCGTCACCGTGAAGGACGGCCTCCGCCACCTCATCGCGCTGCGCGGCACGCGCCGCGTCGTGTTGATCCCCGGTCGCTGGCACCTGTGGGACCTGCTCGAGGTCACCGACGAGGCCGTCGTGAACACGCGACTCGAGCCCACGCCTCTGAGCGACGACGACCGCCTCGAGCCCGCCGAGAGCTACCGCGAAGCCACCGCGTCGAGCGTGCAGGCCGTCGTGTTGCTCCACGACGAGGTGCCCGTCCGCACGCTCGCATCAGGCCGTTACCGCGCGTTCGCCGGCGACCCGTGGGATCTGCACCCGGTCGCGCTCACGCCCCGCGCGCTCGACGTCGCCCACCAGGACCTGCTCACGAGCGATCAGGTGCCGGTGCGCGTGAAGCCCCTCGTCGTCGTGCGCGTCGTCGACCCGTTGAAGTTCGTCGCCACCCCGGACGCGGACTCCCACGCCTATTCGGCTGTCCAACTCGCGCTCCGCGAGGTGCTCGCCGCGCGCGTTCTCGACGCCCTGTTGGCCGAGCGCGAGGCGCTCACCACGGACCTCGCGGCCCGGGCAGCCGCCTACCTGCCGGACGTCGGGCTCGCGTTCGACCGCGTGTCGGTCAAGGACATCACGCTCGGGGCGGACGTGAAGGAGCTGCTCGCCAAGGTCCTCGGCGCCCGCAAGGAGGCCGAGGCGCAGGGAATCCGCCGCAAGGAGGAAGTCGCGCACACGCGCCAGCTGCTCAACACCGCGCGCCTGCTGCAGTCAAACCCCGTGCTGATGCGACTCCGCGAGCTCGAGGCCTACGCCGAGATCGCGTCGAAGGTGGACAAGCTCACGCTCGTCACGGGCCCCGACGCGCTCGCTCACCTGACGCTCGGCGAGGTGACGAGCGACGAGTCACCGACCGTGTAAAACGCACCATCGGCCAACATCACCCGTGCAAAATGCATCGCTCGCCGGGAAGGCTACCGCTGGCCGAAATCTTGCACCATCCCGTCGCAATGGACTGGGGTGCACCACGTGAGCTCAGGTCGCCGATACGACATCCACGAGGCCATCGGCAAAGGCGCCTTCGGCACCGTCTACCGCGCGATGCTCGTCGGGGAGGGCGGCTTCAAGAAGGAAGTCGCCATAAAGGTCCTCAACGAAAGGGCGGCGACCACGGAGGGCATCGTGGAGCGACTCCGCGACGAGGCGCGCTTGCTCGGCCGCGTGCGGCATCGCGCGATCCTCGAGGTGGACGGGCTCGTGTTCCTCGACGGGCGCTGGGCGCTGGTGACCGAATTCGTGCAGGGATGCTCGCTGCTCGACGCGCTGCGGGTGGGTCGGATGCCGCTTGGCGCGGCCTTGGAGGTGGTGAGCGAGATCGCGTCGGCGCTGCACGTCGCGTACCACACCACCTCCCCCGAGGGGAAGCCGCTTCACCTCGTCCATCGCGACATCAAGCCCGCGAACGTGCAGATCACCGCGGCGGGTGAGGTGAAGCTCCTCGACTTCGGCATCGCCCAGGCGGACTTCGACGCCCGCGAGTCGATCACCCAGGCCATGGTCCTCGGAACCCCCGCCTACATGTCGCCCGAGCGGTTCGGGGGGCGCACGGGTCCCGAGTCCGACATCTACGCCCTGGCCTTGGTCCTCTGCGAGGTGTTGAGCGCCAAACGCGTCGGCAAGACCTCCATCTACGCTGAGCAGCATCAGCAGCACGTGGCCAAGGCACTCCAGGAGAGCCTCGCGGCGGACCCGGCGTTTGCAGTGGTGCTCCCGCTGTGCGAGCACATGTTGGCGTTCGAGCCCTCCGCACGCCCGACCGCCCGGGAGGTGGCGGCGTCGCTCCACACCGCGCGCGGAGCGCTGCCCGGCCCGTGGCTGCCCGACTGGGCGGACACGAACGTGCCAAAGATCATGCGACGCAGTGGCGTTCAGGTCGATGGGAACACGCTCTGCGGGCGGTCGCTGCGCGAACGCGCGCCCATCCCAACGCTTCGACCTACACCGAGCACGGAGGTTCGGCCTGTCGAGGTGGCAGCCCCGTCCTCCGGTCCAGCGGAGAAGCCTGTGTACCTCACGGGCAGCGGACGGTCCCCGCCGAGCGGGGTGCTGTTCGCGAGCCTCGTCGGGGCCCTGCTCCTCTTGGGCACCGTCGGCGGGGTTGGCGTCTCCTCCTCGGGCCGTGCTTCACAGGTGGTCGCAGAAGCAGCTCCTCAGCCGACCCAACAAGCGGTGCAAACTGCACAGTCGGCTGCGCCGATCCCCGCGGCGGTGGAACGTCTGCCCGAGGTGCCTCCACCTGTCGACGGAGGCGCTGCCCCCGCCGTGCCAGATGTCACGCCCACCTTGCGGGCAAAAGTACACAGGTCGAGCGCCACGAGAGACGAAACGAACGCGCAGGCGTCCCTTGAGGATGGACAGGCCGGGCACCTCATCTCCGCAAAAGAATACGCGAGTTGGCTCGAGAGCCATCCCGATTGGCAACCAGAGCCGGCGCACAACGAGGGACCCGGCGAAGGGAGCTTCCTGTGGAGCGGCGCTGCACCCGAAGGTCCCGCGGTCGCCGTCTCCTACGCCGCAGCCGAGGCGCTGTGCCAACCTCGCGGCGGGCTCGCGAGCGCAGCGGTGGAGCCGACCTCCTGGCGCGATACGTCGGGGCGGACGCAAGAGTGGCGCGTCCTGGACGGCAAGCCAGCGTTGCTGCGGAGCGACGGCACGACCTCCACCGCCGTGCGCCGCGCCAACAGAAGCACCTCTACCGGCTTTCGCTGCGCCCGTTGAGGTCGAGACGGCCAAGCTTTCCGTGACATCCTGCTGTAGAATAGGCCTTCATGCCGCTCCCCCTCGTCACTCTCTGCCACGACCTCACGCTCCCGTGTGACGCGCTCACGCTGCAGGACGCGGTCGACCTCGTCGAAGCTGGCGGCGTCATCGCGGTCGCCGAGGGCAGCTACGAGGTCGGAGACGTCGAACTGAGCGCGGACGTCACGATTCGCGCCGCGGCCGGCGCGGTCGTCGCGCTGCACAGCGCCACCGGCCCGGTGATCAACGTCGTCGACCACAGCGGCGCCACCGTCATCGTCGAGGATCTCTAGCTGTCCGCGGCCGCCGACAACGCCGCCGCGGTCTATGCGGGGCTGGAGAGCAACGTCACGTTGCGGCGCGTCACGATCCCGCCCCGGATCGGCCTCGGGTTCGCGTTGGGGTTGCATGCCAATGGCGCCACCGTGGGCGTGTACCAGTCCACGTTCATCGGCCTGCAAGCCGACCATTCATCCACAGAGTACCAGTCCACAGCGATCCTGATTGCCGACTCCGAGGTCACGCTCCAGGACGTCGACGTCACCGATTGCGACGGGGCCCTCGCCGCTCCGATCCGGTTCGACACCTCGAACGTCACCATCCTGAACGGTCACTTCCAGAACAACACCTCGGACGGCCTCGGCGGCGCGATGGTCGTCGCCAACACGTCCATCTCCGTGTCCGACTCCGAGTTCATCGGCAACCAAACCAACGGCGACGGCGGCGCCATCCTCGCGTTGGCCACGTCCGACCTCACCGTCACCAACACGACGTTCACCGGGAACCACGCGAGCCAGGGGGGCGCCATCCGCGTGCCGAACGGCGGGACCACGCCCTCGCTCGAGGTTCGGGGCTCGACGTTCACGGAAAACAGCGCGACCCTGCAGGGTGGGGCCATCGCAGGGGTCGCGCTCCCCCGGTTCCTCGTCGACGACTCGACGTTCGTCGGAAACACCGCGGCCCACGGCGGCGCCATCGGCGTGTCCGACAGCCCCGACTTCGCGATCCACGCCTCGGGGTTCTGCGACAACGTCGCCTCAACCGCCGGCGGCGCCCTCTTCCTCGAACGGGACCTCGGCAGTGGAGGCATCACCAACAGCTGGTTCGTAGCGAACAGCGCCCCCGATTCAGCCGCCGGGCGGCTGTACCAGACCGGAATGCCCCTCACGAACCTGGCGCTGCTCGGGGGGAACGCCACCGGGGCGGCGGGTGGCGGCGGGCTGCGCCTCGACGGGTACGTCGGCGGGCTCATGAATTCCATCGTCGCGTACACTGTCGCGGGCGACGGGATTCGAGCGATCGGGACGACCATGCCCGTGTACCGCGACGACTTCTGGCAGAACGCCGAAGCGGACGTTCGCAGCGAGGGCGGCACGGATCTGCCGGCCATGAACCTGCAGGTCGACCCCGGCTTCGCGACGTGGCCTCCAACCAGCACGACCTGCAGCCCGCGCGACGTGCGGGTCCTGGCGAACTCCCCGACACGCGACGCGGGCAGCGGCGTTGACCCGGACGCCACCATGGCCGACCTCGGCCCGTTCGGTGGCAGCAACGCCCCCGATTGGGCATGGGCCGACGTCGATGGCGATGGCGCACCGTGGAACGCCGACTGCGATGACCACGATGCGTTGGTGATCGACGACCCCTGCACGCCGATCGACACGGGGGACGCGGACACCGACACCGATACCGACTCCGATACCGACAGCGACACCGACGCGGACTCCGACACGGACTCGGATGCCGACGCCGACGCAGACAGCGACTCCGACACGGACCCCGTCGAAACCGGCGTCCAGCCGTTGCCTGTCTGGTACACCGGCGGCGGATGCTCGACCGGTGCGGCGCCTGGCGCCCTGTGGCTGGTGTTCACGACGGCGCTGATCCTCCCGCGCCGCCGTCGATCACGAACCACCTACCAGGGCAGCCCGCCCGGGTAGTACTCGACGATCTCGACCCGCACGCCAGGCGCGGTCACGCCTGCCTTGAAGGACGCCAGATCCGAACCCGCGTAGTGGTACGGCACCACGACGGCCGGCCGAAACACGTTCACACAGGCAGCGGCCTCGTCCGTCGTCATCGTGTACGGGAGGTTCATCGGCAGGAACGCGAGGTCCATACCGACCTGGGCCTTCATCTCGTCCGTACACTCCGTGTCACCCGCGAAGTAGACGGACTTCCCGCCATACATCAGAACGTAGCCGTTGCCGCGACCCTTCTCGTGGTACACGCCGCCTTCCGCAGGCCCGCGGACGAGGTTGTACATCGGCACCGCCTTGACGGTGAGGTCGCCGATCGCCACCTCGGCCCCGTTCGCAAGCACGTGGTTCACGACGTACTCGGGGAGCCCGTCCTTGACGGTTTGCGGCGCCACGAACACCGTGCCTTCCTTCACGACCTTGGCCAGCGCGTCCTTGTCGAGGTGATCGAAGTGCGTGTCGGTGATCAACACGACGTCGGCCTTCGCGGCGCCGTCCAACGCCGCCTTCGACCACGGGTCGAGCCAGATCACCAGGCCGCCCGCCTCGATGCGGGTTGTCGAGTGGTAGACCGGGAACACCTTCATCGGCCCCTTCGCCGTGTTCAACACCAGGGCGCCGCCCTCGAGCGTCACGCCGGACGCGGGTACAAGCGCCGAAACGACCTCCGGCGCCGAGCCCGCGACGACCGCGCTCGGCTCGGGCAGCTTCGCCTCGTTCGTACACCCGGAAACCACCATCAAAGCAAGCAGCTGAAGCATCCATCCTCCATTCGGCCGAGTAACCTGACCGAGCGGGGGCGCTGCAGGAGCGCTCGCCCGCGCGTTAGTATGGCGCGTCCCGGAGGACCGATGCGTCGAGTCGTGGTGGTTGCTCTCTCAGTGTTCACGCTCGCCTGCGGGGGCGGTGCCTCGACCCCCACTGGTCCCCTGGCCGAAGTCGCGAAGCAGTTCGGCACGATCGACTGCTCCTCCACCTCGACCGATGAAGACCGCTCCTGGTGCGCTGTCACCCACGCAGGAAGCGGCCCGATCACCGCGCCAGGCAACACCAAGGTCCGCATGGGCCTTACCCTCGCGCTCCGCCCCAGTGAGGATCCCAAAGCCGCCGTGCTCGAACGCACCACGCTCTCAGCACTGTTCATCGACGCGTCGGGCGCGAAGCTGCTCAATGTCCAGCCGAGCGCCGCCGCCGACATGAACGACCTGATCGGCGTCGTGATGTCGATCGCGAGCACGCTCAAGTGTGTGCCGTACTCGAGCGTCCTCGTCACCAAGGACCTGTCCGACTCCCTCAAGTCCGAGTCGACAGACCTCCACACGCTGTCGACGGATGCGACGGCCACCGTGTTCCAGGGCATGAACACCCCGGCGATCATCGAGCGCGTGGAGGATCTCCCCTGCGGCGGACCTGTCTACATCACGCTCGAGACCGCGACGGACGGCGGCATGTCGGTGTCGGTGTTCCCCGACTCGGACCTGACGATCCTGCCGCAGTAGCGACTACCGCGTCACCGCCATGCTGCCGACGATCAGGTCGAAGCCAGGCTGAACGAGTACCGCGTCCTCGACCGGGACCTGCGTGTACACGACGAGCGAGCGCCCGCCGCCCTCGCGCACGTAGACCTCGAGTTGAAACGGGACCTCGACACCTTCGGCCTTCACGGACATCGGCACCGCAGCTCCCACGTGGGGCTGCCCGAACCACGTTCGCGTCACGGGCACGATGTCGCCGCGGTTCGTATGCATGACGCCCGCGCCCTGGGTCCCCGCGATCTCGCCCTCCATCTGGTCGCAAATTCTTGCCGCGTAACCAGCGGCGTCGATGCCCAGCGGAGCGTCCGCGTCATACAGCACCAGACGCGCATTTCCCGAGCTCTCCACGGTCGTTGTGCGCACGCCGTCCTGGTACTCGGTGGCCGTCGCCCAGTTTCCCGGCACCTTGAACAGGACGTTTCCGATCGCCTCGCTGTGCGGGTGCACAAGGTCGGGCGCGGGCTCGTCGAGCAGGCCCCCGCAGCCGAACGCCAAGGCCAGCGACAGCGCGCCGAGCCCGGAGCGTCCCATCACTCCGGCTTCAACATCTGGGTGATGGTGCCGCCAACGCCGTCCGAAACGAGCAGCCACTCGCCGCGCACCTCGACGTCCGCGTCCGCGGACCCCACCGCACCGGCCACGTCCTGCGCCGTGCCCGCGACGCGCGCCATGCGGCGCACCTGCCCGTTCTGGTTGACCCAATAGACGTGCGTCGCGTCGACGCCGATGCCGTACGCGTCTTCCGACGCCGCGAGCGTCGTGGGCGTGCCGGCGGTCAACGAAAGATCGAGCGAGCGGATCCGGTGATCACCCGTCGTCCAGTACGCCATCGACCCGTCGATCGCGAGGTCGAGCACGCCACCTTCGTCCGCGGACAACGTGGTGATCGCGCCCGTTCCCGCCAGCGCGCGCGACGCGAGTCCCGTGCCCGAGCCGACGATCAACGTGTCCCCGTGGTACACGCCGACCGCGCCGACGTCCGCGCCAAAGTCGGAGAGCTGCGTCATCACCCCGTCCGCGCGCAGGATGCGGTTCACGTGCTGGCTCGTGCCGTCGCCGACGTACACGTAGCTCGCGTCCAGCGCGAGCCCCGACGGCGAAACGACCGAGCACACCGGCATCGCAGCGCCTCCGTCCCAAGGCACCTCGCGCACCTGATCGGCCACCGTCGCGGTGAAGTACAGCGCGTCCGCGTCGGCCGCGAGCAGGCTGATGCCCGCCGCCGCGTCCGTGACGTTCACGACGTCGGTGCTGCACACCGCGGTGGTGACCAGGGCGTCCGCGTCGTCGCAGTCGCGCCCCCAGAATTCCGACGCGGCGAGCCCGTCACCGTCCGCGTCGAAGTCGTCGTCACCCGCGCAGTCCTGATCGAGGCCGTCATAGAACACCTCGGTCGCGTCGGGGTTCACCGTCGCGACCTTGTCGTCGCAGTCGCCCCCCTCGAGCGCCGATCGCGACGTGGTGGACCTGCATTGGCAGGTCACGAGCGTGCTGCCGAACCCGTCGGCGTCGCCGTCGGCGTAGTAGTCCACGCAGTTGTCGGCCTTGCTCTCGTTCGTGTTGCCGTCGCAGTCATCGTCGTACGTCGTAGCGCAGTCCTCGTGCACGCCGGGCTTGCGCAGCGCGTCACCGTCGTCGCAGTCGCCGTCTCGGGCGGCGTGCGGCCCGGCCGGCGATTCACAGGCCCACGTGCCAGAATCGGAGTTGGCCCCGTACCCGTCCGTGTCGGCGTCCGTGAACCACAGCCCGCCGTCCTGGGCGTCCTCGTCGATCTCGCCGTCGCCGTCGTCATCTTCGCCGTTGCACGTCTCGGCGTACGTCTCGAGTACCGCATCCCACGTGTCCGTGTAGTTCTTCGTCCCGACCGCGACCGTCATGTCCTCGTTGATCAGGAACATCGTCGGCACGCCGTTGCCGTTCATCCACTCGTACAGCTCCTGATCCGCGTCGAGCAGCACCGGGATCTCGGGATTGTCGTACAGCGTGTACCAGTCGTGGTGAGCGTCCGCCGGATCGCGGCTCGGCGTCTGGTAGTCACCGTCGATCACGGTCACCCAGTACACGTCGCCGTTGTCGACGATCTCCTTCAGCCCGAAGTACGGGTAGCCGTCGAATTCCGTCGACTTCCCTTCCAGCAGATCACCGGCCTCGTGGCACCAGTAGCAGCGGTACTCCGAAAGGTCGAGGATGATGGGCTTGCCCTGGAAAGCGAAGTCGTAGATGTCCACCGTGTCGCCGAACTGGTCGAGCCACGCGAAGTTGGGCAGCGTGTCGCCCACGTTGTTGTCGCCGTTCCAGCCGGGATCGACGATGTCGCGCTTGTTCGGGTTGTACGGCCAGCCGCCCTGGTAGATCACCGAGTCCGCGTCGAGCGGGTCCGAACCGGCCTGATCTTCGTGCCCGTTCTGGTACCCGTCGCCGTCGCTGTCGGGGTTGAGCGGATCGGTGCCGAGCGTCTCGATCTCGCGCAGGTCGGACGCGTAGTCGCCGTCGCTGTCCGCGACGTTCGGGTCCGTCCCGGCCTTCTTCTCCTTGTGGTCGCCGAGCCCGTCGTTGTCGCTGTCCTTGCAGCCTCCAAGGACGAAAAAGAACGCGAGGACGAGGGTCGGGCGCAAGGTCATGGAGCCTCCGGGCCCCAAAGCTATGCCCGATCGCGGCCCGACCAGCAAGTCAAATGCGCCCTGACAACTTAACGAAGCAGGACCGCCGCCAACGCGATGATCAACACCAGGATGCCCGCGCCGATCGCCACCGCGAGCGGCGGAACCGTCGCCGCGACGCTCGACGCCGGACGGCCCGCGCCTGGAACCTCGGACCCGGCCCGACGCGCCGGAGGCGGCGATTCGCTACGGTATTCGCCGGTCGCCACCGTCGCGCCGCCGCCGTCATCGAGCGCCGCGATGATCTCGTCGCAGGACTCGAAGCGATCATCCTTGTCGATCTTCAGGCAGCCGTCGATCGCTCGCACGAAACGCTCCGGAAGCTCCGGCTTGAGCTCGCGCGGCGCAGTAAAGCGGCCATCCTGCACAGCGTTCATCACGTCGAGCACGTCTGCGCCCTCGAACGCGCGGCGATGAAGCAACAGCTCGTACAGCAGGCACCCGAGCGACCACACGTCCGCCGTGGCATCGACCTCGCGTGCGTCGCGGATCTGCTCGGGGGCCATATACGCGGGCGAACCGAGCGAGGTCCCGGTGCGCGTCAACGCCGCCTGCGAGCCCACCGGACCCGACGCATCGACGATCTTCGCGATGCCAAAGTCGGCGACCTTCGGCACCAGCCCCGTGCGCGTGCGCGACATCAGCACGTTCGCCGGCTTGAGATCGCGATGAACGAGGCCCTTGCGGTGCGCGTGCGCCACTCCCGCCAGGATCTGGCGGAAGATCGACTCGGCTTCCTGAAGCGTCGGCTTCGCGGTCTCGAGCCACTGCTCGAGCGTGGGGCCCTCGACGTACTCCATGATCAACGCGGGATCACCGTCGTATTCGATGACCTCGAGCAGGCCCACCACGTTCGGATGGCTCAGGCGCGACTGCGACTGCGCCTCGCGCTGGATGCGCTGACGGACCTTGCGCGACGGCAGCGCGAGGTACTTCATCGCGTGTACCGTGCCGCGATCGAGGTGGCGCACCTTGTACACCTCGCCCATGGCGCCGTGACCGAGTACAGACTCGATGCGGTAGCCCTGCAGCGTGGTTCCTAGGTCAAGCACCGGCGGTACTTACCACGGTGCGCCCTCACAGCGCCCGCAGACGCCGTAAGATCTCGCCCGGCGAAGCCTGATCGGGCAGGTAGTCGACGCGGCCGTGGCGCTGCTTCAGTCGCTCCCAGCGCTTGGGCTCCGACTCGAAGTCGTAGCTCATCAACACCGGGAGGTGGTGTCCCGCCGCGCGAATCGCCGCGAGCACGTAGGTGCCCTGGTGATCCTGAAGGTGGCGGCGGGCCTGCACGGGATCCCCGTTGAATTGGTCGGCGGTCTCGGCGACATCGCCCAACAGCTGGTCGTCGGGCACGCGATCAAAGCGCATGTCCGAGAACACCGCGTCATAAGGCGCTGCCGCGAGCCGGGCGAGCGCCTCCGGTCCGCTGCCCGCCCGCTCCCACACCACGTCCGGGAGGAACCGCGACAGGGTCTCGGTGTACTCGTGACCGTCTTCCACGACGAGGACCTTCATGCGAACACCTCCGAGGCTTCCACGCGCGGGAACCGGACCACGACGGCCTTGCTCCAGCCGGGCTCGTCTTCGACGCGAATGCTGCCGCCGTTCTTGCTGATCAAGTCGACGGTGAGACCGAGCCCGCGCTCGATGTAGCGGCCGCGAATGACCGCCGTCGTGACCCGCTTCGGCGCGTCATCGCGCACGCGGAACGACACCCGCTCGAGGCCCGTGGTGTCGTCCACCTCGAACCGGACGGCCACGCTCATCCGCGCGCAGCCGGCGTCCAGCGACGCCTGGAGCGCGTTCCGCAGCAGGTTCGTCAGCACGTCGACGAGATCCTCTCGGAACATCCGCACAAACGCGCGCTCGTCCGTCGCGTCGACCGAAAACGCTGGCAGCGACTTGCCGTGGAACGCAGGCTCCGCCGCGGTCGCGGCGAATACGAACTCGAGCGTGCCGGCGTCTACGGGGAGCAGGCACAGCCGACGCACCAGGCTCGACAGCGCGCGCGGGCTCGTCCCGTTGAGCTCGGCCGAGATCGCCCGCAGATCCGCCGCGAGCCTGCGTCCATGCCCCGACCGCATCTGTGACTCGAGTCCCGCGAGCTGGTCCATGGCCGCGATCATCGGCCCGAACACAGGGTCCTTGTGCCGCAGGTTCAGCCGCAGGCCCTGGATGCGCGCGAGCTCCTCGAGCTGGCCGATGAGGGAGCGGAATTTCGCGATCGCACCGCCCGCGCCGTACAGCCGCTCGGCCACCCACCGCGCAGGCTCCGGGTCGCGGTCCAGGAGGGCGTCGGCGACGGCGTCGAGCACCACGCAGTGGTGTTTCAGCACGTCGTGCTTGAGGATCGAAGCGATGCGCGCCACGTCGCGAAAGCTGTGCGGGGATCGCGCAAGGAACGCGTCCAGCCCGAGGCCCGAGCGACGCCGCAAGAACCAGGTGATCGGCGCGACCACCACGATCGTGATCGCCGCCCCCGCGAGGAGCAGCCACCGCACCGCCGCGGCGCGAAGGTCGGCTTCGAGCCCACGGGCGTCGGCCAGGCGTTCGCTCGACGGCGCCGCAAAGAACGCGTCCAGCCGCAGGTGCGACGCCCAGGCTCGTCCAGACGCCCAGTCGTCGGCCGCGAGCAGGTATTGGGCTTCGGGGGACCCGAGCTCGGCGCCCTTCTCCCGCAGCGCTCGCGCCCCCACGGTGTCGCCACCGCGCGCGAGCAGCTCGGCCACACCCAGCAGGACGTCGCGTTGGGCTGCGTCGGCCGCGAGGCTGTTCTGGTACAACGCGAGGGCCTCGGTTCGCGCGTCCGGTCCTCCCTCAGCGAGCACGAGGCGTGCCTTCAGCGCCAACGCGTGGGCGTCCTTCGGCTCGACCCTGAGTGCGTTCTCGACCTCGGTCCGCGCCCGCTCCGGACGGCCGGTGATCGCCCACGCCTCGGCGAGCCACACGCTGTCCCACGCCTCCTTTGGGACGTCTGCAGGACGGCGATCGACGATCGCCAGCGCAGGCGGTAGGGGCGGAACCCGCTCCCAGTCGGCCACGATCTTGCGCGCGACGTCCGCGTCCGCACCGTTCGGCGAGAGCTGCAGGTAGGCGCGCCAGGCGGCGATCTCAGCGGACCGCTCCTCGGGACGCGCCTGGTTGCGCGCGAGCAGCGCAACCTTCTGCCACCGCAGCGCGTCGTCGGGATCGAGGAGCTGCGCGAGGCGCACCAGCGCGAGCGCCTCCCCGTCGCGTCGCCCGCCGTATTCGCGGGCGAGCAGGTCAGCGAGCGCGCTCGGGTGCGCGGGGTCGAGGGGGTCTACCGCCATCGCGCGCCGAAACGCGCTCTCGGCGCCGCCGACGTCGCCGGTCGCCGCGAGCACCCCGCCGAGGGTCGCCTGCACGTCCGGGTTTTGCGGGACGGCGTCGGACAGCGTCCGAAGGTCGCGAAGCGCCGCCAGCTCGTCGCCCGCCGCATGAGCAGAACGCGCCCGATCGAGCCGTTCAAGCTGCGCGGCGGTCAACGGCGCAGGGGCGCCACCCGCAAGCCGCTCCGCGAGATCCCAGACGACGATCCGTTCGCGCAATTCCACCATTCGCGGGTCGAGCGCGGCGCCAGGAACCGATGCGGCGATCGCGTCGCACAACGCCGGGAACGCGGCGCGCTGATCGGACGGCAGCGCGTCGCCCACCGCTACGAGCACGGTGTAGGCCTCGTCGCCCCACACCGCGTCGGGACGCCCTGCGAAGCCGCGCAGCGCCTCGGCAGCGGCCAGGGGATCCACGCTCGCCACCGCGCGGGCCTCACCCAGGTAGTAGGGCGCTGACGCCTCGGACCGGAGCAGCTCGAGCGTGCGGAACACGTCGGCCGCCTCAGCGTCGCGGCCGAGCTTCACGAGCAGCCTCGCGCGCTCCTCCTGCACGTCGACCTCGGCGGGAGCCTGCGCGTAGACCTCGAGCGCCTCCACGTCGTCGCCGGTGGCCTCGAGCACACGGCCCAACGCCACGAGCGCGGGCGTGAACGTCGGCTCGGCCTCGTACACCGCGCGAAAGCGCGTCGCCGCCTCGTGCGGGTCCTGCGCCTCCATCGCGAGACCGTCGTCCCAGATCGACGCCAGCGCCGCGTTGGACGGCTCGTCCGCGAGGGCGAGCGCGACGAGCAGCGTGATCACGTGACCAACAGCTCGCGGAGCGTCTTCACCTTGAGCCCCATCTGGTTGAACCGCAATTGCACCTTTCGCGCGTGGCTCGCGTCGCCCAGGAGCGTCGTCGCCATCGCACCAAAGTCGCCCTTGTGCTGCACGTACAGAGCCGTGAAGTACTGCACCTCGACGTCCACAGCGACCTTGTTCAGCGTGTCCTGCGGCTGCAGCCGCAGCTTCACCCAGGTGCCATCTTCCGGCGTCGCCGGCCCCTGCGCAGGCGCGTCGTGGAGCAGGTCGCGCACGAGCTTGGGCCGCACCGCCACCACGTCGCGCCGCCCGCCCGCCTCGAGCGGCAGCACCTCGGACAGCGCGAACAGGACCGCGTTCTCGGCCACCATCGCAAACTCGCGCAGGTTTCCGGTGAAGTGGTGCTGGCGCAGCAGCCGCATGGTGCGATCCGGGAACGACACGAACAACACGCCCGCGTCGGGCGCAGGCACCGCTCCACCCGCGACGATCTCGACGCGCCCCTCACCGAGGCCGTTGTGCGCGCGGTAGTCGTCCACAAGGCCGTGAAGGTAGCCGCGCGCGAGCGACTGCCCGAGCGTGAACGCGAGCAGCGCGTCGAAGTCACCCGCGCGCTCCGACAGCGGCGGCAACACGATCGCCGCGGTGGGGTTCAGCCGCATCAGCAGGTCCGCACGGAACGTGCCGTCCGCCACGCGCGCCCGCAGATCCTCGTTCGTCGCGACGACGACCTTCACGTCGACGTGCCGCTCCTTCACGTCCCCCAAGCGCGTCACCGTCCCGTCCTGCAGCACGGTGAGCAGCATCTTCTGCGCGTCCGGCGGCAGGTTGCCGATCTCGTCGAGGAACAACGTGCCGCGATCCGCCGCCTCGAAGGCTCCAACGCGGTCCGCAAGCGACCCGGTGTAGGCGCCCTTCGCGCTGCCGAACAGGTGCGCCGCCATCAGGTCCCGCGGCAGCGTCGCGAGGTCGACCGCGACGAACGCGCCCTTGCGCTCGCTCTTGTCGTGAACGAAGTGCCTCGCGATCAGGCTCTTGCCGGTGCCCGTAGGCCCGAGCAACACGACCGGGAGCCGCCCGCGGGCCACCACGGTGAGGCGCTGGCGCACGCGGCGCATCGCGAGCGTCCGCCCCCAGAACACCGGCCCGTCCGACACGTCCGCGCGAAGGGCAGCGCCCACGCTCTCGAGCTGCGCGCCGAGCGATCGCGCGTCCACGTACTCATCGTCCACGAAGTACGTGAACTCTTCGTCGCCTGCGACCTGTTCGAGCGACACCTCCTCGCGCGTCGTCGTCAGGATCACCGGCAGATCGGGCCACCGGGCCCGCAGCGCGCGCAGGATGTACAGCCCCTGGGTTCGCTTCAGGCGCTCGATCGCCGCCGCGTCCAGGCCCGGCTCGAACCCGACGAGCTCCGCGGGCGGGATGTCGAAGTGCACGTCCAACAGCACCAACTCGATGCGTCCGCGCGCCTTCTGCACCTGATCGGCCGCGTCCGCGAAGCTGCGCGCGGGCCCGCGCCAACGGTGTTGTGGGAGCGCCTGCTGGCAAAGCGCGGTCAACCGGTCCTTGTCGTCGACGACGAGGATGTCCATCAAACGCCCCTTGCCCGTCGATGCAGGCGCTGGCAGGCCTCGGCCACGGCGGTGGCGCACGCGATCGCGCGCGCGACCTCACGCTCGTTCGCGGTCGAAAGCGTTGGAGTCAACAATGTGATCTCGACCATGGCCGCGTCGATCGCCGCCACGTCTGGATCGTCCCCGAGGTTGACGGTGGATCCGTCGAGCAACGCGATCTCTCCGAACAGGGCGGGGCGCAAGAGCGCCCACACCGCGACCGCATCCGAATTTCCATCGGGACCGCGGCGGGTCTGCGCGAGATCCGCCAACACCGCGGCGCGGCGCTCGTCGAGCGGCGCATCCGGCGCTGTCCAGCGCGTCTGCAGCGCGATGTACTTGCCGAGGTCGTGTTTGCACAGCGCCGCATGTTCGGCCACGGCGGCGCGGGTGTTCGGGCTCAACGATTCGACGGTTGCCACGTCCTGGAGCATAGCGCCCGGAGTCCACCCATGGGGCCCGCGATCGGGTAGGATGCAAAGCCGCACGAGGGAGACATGGCGAATCGAACCTTCGCGATTGGCGATATCCACGGGGATCTCGACGCCCTGACCACCCTCCTTGACCGCATGCCGGCCATGGACGCTCAGGATACGCTCGTGTTCCTCGGCGACTACGTCGATCGCGGGCCAAAATCGGCGCAGATCATCGCGTTCATCCGCGAGACGCTGCCGCTGCGAATCCCCGCCAAGATCGTCACGCTCCGCGGCAACCACGAAGACGCCTGGCTGCGCGTCGTCAACCAGGGGTGGCCGGAGTTCGTGTTCCCCTCCGGCAACGGCTGCCTGCAATGCCTGCGCAGCTTTTCCGGTGGCGGCACCGAAGGCGGCATGCCGTCGCACGCCGAGCTCGAGAGCATGCTCCGCGGCAAGTTCTTCCCGCCCGACGTCGTCGAGTGGATGACCGCCCTCCCCTACTTCTACGAAGACGAGCACGCGATCTACGTCCACGCCGGCCTTCCGCGCAAAGACGGCAAGTGGCAGCACCCCTCCGAAGTCGAAGATCCCATCGTGCTGCTCTGGCTGCGCGCGCGCGAGTTCTTCGTCGACTACCGCGGCAAGCTCGTGATCTGCGGCCACACCATGACGCGCACGCTCCCGCCCGAGCTCTCGCTGTACACGCCGGACGATCCGTCGGACATGTGGGTCGGCGAGAACGTGTATGCGATCGACACGGGCTGCGGGAAAGGCGGCTTCCTAACCGCAATCGAGCTCCCCGAGCTGCTGGTCTACGAGTCCCGGAACTAAGATCAGGGGTCAGGAATTGATGATTGACGATTTCGTCGCCCGAAATGGTCAAACGCCGCTCTTCCGATGGTGAATTCGAAGGCCCTCTACGCCTGAATCGGCAGAAAGTCGGCGTTCGGCTTGCCCCGAAATCAGCAATCGTCAATTCCTGACCCCTAGAGCTGCGAAGATCCCCGAGGAAAAATGAATCTCGACGCCTACAACATCGACCCCAAGCTCGACCTCGTGCTCGACCGCGTCGTCGACGTCCCGCCCGACCGCGTATGGCGCGCCTGGACGCGGCCCGAACAGGTCGTAAAGTGGTTCACGCCCCCGCCCTGGAAGACCACCCACTGTGAGATTGATCTTCACCCCGGCGGCAAATTCCTCACCGTGATGGGCCCACCCGACGGCGAGGCCGTCACCAACGTGGGCTGCATCCTCGAGGTCGTCCCAAACGAGCGCCTCGTGTGGACCGACGCGATGCTCCCGGGTTTCCGCCCCGCGCCGAGCCCGTTCTTCACGGCCATCCTCCTGCTCGAAGCACACGGCGCCGGCACGCGCTACGTCGCGATCGCGCGCCACGCCGACGATGCCACCCGCGCAAAACACGAAGAGATGGGCTTCCACCACGGCTGGGGCATCGCGCTGGACCAGCTCGTCGCCCACGCAAAGTCGCTGTAGCCCCGGCACAGGACGGCGCTATACTCGCGTCCCATGTCCAAGCGCCTACTTTTTACGCTGTTGTTGACGGGCTGCGAACTCCTCGGGGGCCGCACGCGCCACCCGCCGGTGGATGACGACAGCGACGGAAACCCCCTCGACAGCGACGTCGTGGACACAGACACCGGCTTCGTCGGCCCGTGCTCCCCCGAGATGGCCCTCGTGGACGACTCGTTCTGCGTGGACCGCTGGGAAGCCCACACCGAGGAGTTCGACGGCTCCGCGTGGGTGCCGTCGTCCCCGTTCGCTACGATCGGCCCGCGCGAGGTGCGCGCCGTCTCGAGCGCGGGTGCCACGCCGCAGGGCTACATCAGCGCGGACGAAGCCGCCGTCGCGTGTGAGGCCGCGGGGAAGCGCCTGTGCTCGTCAGTCGAGTGGCTCGCGTCGTGTCGCAGCCCCGACGGGCGCACCTACCCGTATGGCAACATCTACGATCCCAACGCCTGCAACGACACATACGAGGGCGGCCACCCCGTCCTCGACTTCTTCAGTCCCGAGACCGACGTGTGGGACACGGCCCACCTGAACGATCCTGGCATCAACCAGCAGCCGAACACCCTCACCCTCACTGGCCAGAAGGCGGGCTGCGTGTCCGACGCGGGCGTGTACGACCTGCACGGCAACGTCCACGAGTGGGTCGAAGACGCGGACGGCACGTTCCGCGGCGGGTTCTACGCCGACGGGGTGATGAACGGTGCCGGCTGCACCTACGTGACCACCGCACACTCCTCGAACTACCACGACTACAGCACCGGCTTCCGCTGCTGTTCGGACCCGCAGTGATCGGGTTCGCGGCCCTCGCGCTCAGCGTCGCCCTCGCGCGCGAGACGCCCCCGCCCAACGTCGCCGACGTCGATCTCCCGACCGTGTCGAACAACGACTTCCAGTTCGGCGCGGGCGATCGCCTCGGCATCAAGGTGTACAAGCACCCGGATCTCGACGGCGAGCTCACCGTCGCGCCCGACGGCACCATCACCCTCCCGCTCGTCGGGCGGGTCGCCATCGCCGATCACACCTACAACGACGTCGTCACCACGATCGAGACCGGGCTCCGCGCCTACTACTCGGACGCGTCCGTAGCCGTGAACGTCGTCGAGGTCACGAACCGCAAGGTGTACATCGTCGGCGAGGTCGCGCAGCCCATGGTGATGCAGATCACCGGCCACCTGCCGATGATCGAGGCCCTCACGCGCTCGGGCGGCATCAACCCCGACGCCCGCACGAACAACATCCTGCTCATCCGCGGAGGGTTGGACACGCCAGCCCTGTACACGGTCGACGTCGAGAGAATGTTGATGGGGGAGGAAGCCCAGAACGTCGCGCTACAGCCCGGCGACATCGTCGTCGTGCCCACCAAGACGATCGTGAACGTCGAGCGCTTCTTCCGTCACGTGCAGGGCATCCTCGCGCCGTTTGTCTCGGCGTCGCAGCTCTACCGCAACGCAAACGTGGGCAGCCCGCAGCCTGTCATCGAAGACACGGGGACGAATCCATAGCCGCAACCCGGCCCGTCGGATGGCTGGTCCTTCTCGGCGACGTGCTCGCGGTCGCGGCGGGCCTCGCCGTCGCGCGGTGGCTGTGGCTGTCGTTCACGGGAACCCCCGCCGACGCCGGCTTCCCGTACGTCGACCTGCTCGGTCCAAACCGCCACATGGTGCCTGGCCTCCTCGTGCTGCCGATCTGGCTCGCCGCGCTGCGCGTCCAGGGCCTTTACGAGCCGCTGCGCATGGTGTCGTCGCTGCGCATCGCCGACGGCCTCGTGCGCGCGACGATGTCCGTCCTCGTCGCCGTCGTCCTGGTTCAATACTTCGCGTCGCACCGCACGTGGTCGCGCCTGTTGCTCGTGTCGTTCGTCGCTGCCTCGTCGCTGCTGCTGCTCACCTGGCGGCTCGTGTTCTTCCGCCTGCAGTCCGGCATCGGAGGGCTGCTCGCGCGCCAGGGCGTGGTGATCATCGGCGTCGGCGAAGACGCCCAGCTCCTCTCCGAGCGCCTCGCCCGCCACGGGGCCCACGCCTACGCGGTGCTCGGCCACGTCGCCCCCGCGGCCAGCGAGCCGGCGGTCGTCAAAGGCACCGCGCTCGGCGGCATGGCCGACCTGCGCGCCATCCTCGAGCGAACCCCCGTCGGACTCGTCATCCTCGCGTCGCGGCAGGTGTCCCGCGAGGAGGCGATGGACGTCGCCACGTTGTGCGCGCGCCACGGACTGGACGTCCTGCAGGTGCCGTTCACCTGGGGCATCGCGTCCGCCCGCGTCGAATCCGCCGCCATCGGCGAGCTCGACCTCGTCAAGCTCGGTGGGCTCGGGTACCCACCGGCCGCAGTCGCCGCAAAACGCGCGGTCGACGTGCTCGCCGTTCTTGCGGGCGGCGCGCTCATCGCCCCGCTCCTGCTCCTCGTGGCCGCGCTGGTAAAGCTCGATGGCGGGCCCGTGTTCTACGTGAGCGAGCGCGCCGGCAAAGGTGGAAAGCCGTTCCCGTTCGTGAAGTTCCGCACCATGGTCCCCGACGCGGATCAGCGCCGCGACACGCTCGTGAACGAGGCCGACGGGCGGCTGTTCAAGCTCACAGACGACCCCCGCATCACACCGATCGGACGCTCGCTGCGCCGCTGGTCGATCGACGAGCTTCCCCAGATCTGGAATGTGCTGATCGGCGACATGAACCTCGTCGGGCCTCGACCGCTCCCGATGGCCGACCTCGTCGGCATCGAGAACGACCCCGAGCACCGCTACTGGTTCGAACAGCGCTCGCGCGTCAGCCCCGGAATCACCGGGCTGTGGCAGGTTTCCGGGCGCAGCGAACTCGCGTTCCGGCGCATGGTGGAGCTCGACGTGTACTACATCCAGCACTGGAGCCTGCTGCTCGACCTCCAGATCCTCTTGTCCACGTTGCCCGCCGTGCTGCGCGGCCGAGGCGCGCGTTGATGCCCATGACCGCGATCGTCCGCGGGATCCCCTCGTCCTACGCATACGCCACCGTGCGCAGCCCGCTCGGACCCATCGATGTCGCCCTCGCCGGCGCGCAGCACGCCGCGTACGTCGCGGCCCTCCGGGCGCTTGGCGCCGCAATCCACCCCGTGTCCATCGCGGACGACCTCGCAGACTCCTGCTTCGTGGAAGACCACGCGGTCGTTTGCGACGACCTCGCGCTCGCGTGCCGCCTCGGCCACCCCGGCCGCCGCGAGGAGTCCGGCCCCGTGCTCGACGCCCTCGGCCAGTACCGAACGGTCGAGCGCATGACCGCCGGAAACCTCGACGGCGGCGACGTGCTGCGGGTAGGGCGCACGCTGTTTGTCGGCCGCTCCGCGCGCACCGACGCAGACGGCGTCAAGGCTCTCGAGCGCGTGTTCGGCCCGCGTGGCTACACGGTCGTCCCCGTCCCCCTCGGCGATCATCTGCACCTCAAGTGCGTCGTCACCGCCCTCGACGACACCACCGTGCTGCTCGCGGACGGCACCGTCGACCCCGCAGCATTCCACCGGTTCGAGGTCGTTCGCGTCGACGCGCGGGACGCCTACGCCGCGAATGTCGTCGCGATCGGGCAGAGCGTGCTCGTCGCCGCGGGTTTTCCTCGCGTGGAAGACACCCTCGTTCGGCGCGGTCTCCACGTCGTCCCCGTCGATCTCTCCGAGCTCCGCAAAGGCGACGGGTCGTGCACCTGCCTTTCCATCCTCGCGTAGGGGCCCCTACTCCTCGTCGTCGACCACGATCCACGGCGGCGGTCCGTCGCCGTACCGCACCTCGACGAGCGTGAGGCCCTGGGGAGGCGCGGTCTTTCCAGCGAGCGCGCGATCCTTGGCGGCGAGGATCTCCGCGACCCGGCCCGGCGCGATCCGCCCGGTGCCCACGTTTGCGAGCGTGCCAGCGATGATCCGAACCATGTGCCGCAAGAACCCCTGCCCGCGCACGTCGGCCACGATGAGATCGCCCTGCACGGAAACGTCGAGGCTCTCGACCGTGCGCACCGCGTGGGCCGCCGCACACCCGTGCGCCCGAAACGACGAGAAGTCGTGCCGACCCACCAGGTGCCTCGCACCTTCCGCCATCAATGCGGCGTCCAGGTCGCGCACGTGCCACGATCGCGCCTCGCGCAGCGGGCTTCGCGACGTCCGCGCCAGGTAGGTGTACCGGTAGTGCTTGCCCCACGACCAATACCGCGCGTGGAACCGGTCTTCGACGACCTGGGCGGACACCACCGAGACGTCGCGCGGCAGGTGGTAGTTCAGCCCCTCCCGCACCGCGCGTTCCTCGCGCTCGATGGACGTGAGGAACGACCCGACCTGCGCCTCGGCGTGCACGCCCGCGTCCGTGCGCCCCGAAACCGTGATGTGCGCCTCGTGCCCCCAAAACGCAGCGAGCGCCTCCTCGACGACCCCTTGCACCGTTCGTTGGCCATGCTGGCGCTGCCAGCCCGCAAAGGCGCCGCCGTCGTATTCGAGGACGAGCTTCCAGCGCACCGCTAGCCGCGCCACAACATCAAAAGTCCATCTTCAAGCCGAACGTCGTCATCGTCCCGCTGAACGACATGCCCGTGTCGTCGCCGCCCGCCGCGGCCTTGGTGATCACCTGCTTGCGCCATTCCATGACCAGATACGTGTCGTTGATTCCGCTCTGCGTTTCGAGCAGGCTCGCACGCGCAGGACCCAGCGGGTCGAGCAGGATCGCGACGCCGCCGCCGTAGTGCCGGCCCTGCTTTGCGCCGTGGACCTTCTCGGGGTCAGCACCCGACCCGGGGTCGGAGCTCGAGTTCCACAAGACGTAGTCGAATCCGCCACGAACAAAAGGAACGACCATCTGCTCGTCGAGCACCTGAAGCCGAAACGTGGCGTCGAGGCTCAACGGGATCATGGTCAGGGTCGCCTTCGTCGTCGCGACCGCGTCGGCATCTGCGATCCCATCACCGTCGTCATCCGTGTCGGTGACATCGAGGATCCCGTCCCCATCGGTGTCCAGGTTCGGATCGACGGGCGCGTCTGGGATGTTGGGCCACGCGACCTCGGGATCGGACTCCTTCAGCAGACCCACGCCGACGTCAAACTCCAGAAAGCCAAGGACGTTCGGTGCCTTGTCGAACCGTTGCCCGTCGCGGAGCTTTCGCTCACGCCCCGCCGCCGCCCACGCGTTGAACGGCTGGATCCCGAACTCGGTCTGGAGCACCTGGTTGCCCGTTTCGCCGAACTGCGTGCGGAGGGAATCGTCCTCGAGGAGGATCCCACCATAGCGGATCTCGAAGTCTCCGCGAGCGAGCGACAGATCGCGCGCAGGCTGGAACCCGAGCGTACCGTCCTCGGCGAACGCCGCGCCCGGCACGAGCACGACCGCCAGCGCCGCCCTGCGGCGGAGGGCCACGATCAAAGCGGCAAACGCCGTCGCGAGCGCACCCGCCGGGCTGGTCGCGCAGTACGCACCGCCCTCGTCCCCCGCCAGCTCGGCCGCCGAGTAACTTGGCTGTGGGACGCCCTGGATCACGTTCGACATCGGGCTCATCAGCCCTCCCTGATCAAAAGTTCGTACGGCGACGTAATACGTCGTCCCGTTGGTCAGCGGCGAAATCCGTCGCGTCACCGGCACCTCAAGGTCAGCAGACGCGACCACGTGGATCGGCGTCTGGAGCGCGTCCGTCCCGTCGAACGGCGGACCACCCGTCGCGTAAGACACCCCGTCGAAGGGCGTCGTGGTCACGTAGATCTCGTAATAGGCAATGTCAGCGGCCGTCAGCCCGTCGAACGCGAGCGTGAGCGAACCGTCGTCGAAGGTGAGCCGCGACGCCGCCAGGACGGGCGCGCCAGGCGGGTTGTCGATCGTGAGCGAGGCGCGCGCATGCCCCGAAAGCGCGCCCGATTTCGCCACCACGTACAGGGGATTTTCGCCCTCATCGAACCCCGACGCGACGGTGAACGAGGTCGTCACGGGCCCCGCGGCGTCGGCCTGCCCTTCGACCAGGACGTCACCGGTCCCCGCGCGATCCCCGCCGCGCAGGACGCTCCAATCCGACGCGCGGTCCAACGTGAACGTGACGTCCACCGAGTCGCCGTTCGTCGCGGTCGCGGGGCTCACCACGAGGTCGTCCACCCACGGGTTCGCCGTCCACACGTGCAGCCCGCTGCCAGCGGCGTAGGTGTACCCGCCAGTTCCCACGGCGATGTCGACGATGGACGCGCTCACTGCGAACGAGTCCACCGAAGAACCCACGACGAGGTCGTCCGTCGACCACACCGTAAACTCCCCATCGGCCGCCACACCCACCCAGCCCTCGTCCACGGAAGACCCGACGGCCGAGACATCCCCGAGGGTGTACATCAACGGCGACCAGGACAACACGTCCCGGTTGAACTGCCACAGCGACCCCGCGCTATCCCCGGCGTAAACGCCCAGCGCGGCGGGGGCGAGGTCGGCGCCCGAGGGCCCCAGGCCCGTCGTGAGGCTCGCGGCCCCGCTGCCGGTCGCGAGCGTGATCGCCGTGATCTGGCTCGTCCCGTGCATGACGTACAACACGCCGTTGGACACGAGCCCGTCCACGTAGCCCCGGTACAACGGCGAAAACGCGCGATCCGGTTCAGCGGCGTTGGTCGCCGTGTCCACCGGCACGACGGACAGCAAGTTCAGGGGATCGGGGCCCTGCGTCAACGTCCACAGCGTGTCCGTCGCCAACCAGACGCCCAGCACCTCGGTCTCGCCCGTCTCGATCGCTGCATCGGGCGAGCCTGGGCCGGTCGTCGACACCGGCACCCGCACCACAGAGCCGTCCGCGCAGCCGCACCAGACCGCGTCCGTCCCCGCCGCGACCGCGCTCACCGTACAGGGCGACGTCGTCCACGCCCGCCAGGAGTCGGTCGACGCGATGAGCGCGCTCGACCCGGAGACCGCGGCCACGAGCACACCGTCCGCCGCGATCGAGACGTGGTCCACCGAGGCCGTCTCCGAGCCAAGCACCGCGACCTCACGGTCGGGAGCGACGGCCCACGCGCTGGCGATCCAAATCCACATCGTCACCGTCCGTGCAAGTCTCGGGCCATCTTATCCGAACCCTCTCACCGCCGTTCGGAAAGGTACACAAGCACGTCCGGAGGCTCGTCCTGCACCATCCCGACAACGCGTCCGCCGAGTGACAGCGTGTCATGGGTCTGCGGTCCGTGCGCCTCGCGGCGACAACCGGTCAGGGCACGTCGGCGTCGGAGAACGGCACGGACGACAGCGGAGCCTCGAAGTGGCGCGTGTACAGGCCGCGCTCGCCTTCGTGATCCAGGACCATCAGCACGTCGATCGCGTCCCCGGCGGCCTCCAACGTCCAGTCGGTGAACGCGACCGCGGGGTTTCCACAGCCGCACGTCGCGTCGACAGCCCGATCGCACCCGCAGGTGATGAGCGGCTCGACCGCCGGAAACAGCGGCTGCTCGACCCCCAGCGCGTCGATCGCGCGGACCTCCGGAAACGTCGCCTCCGAGTCGATCTGGAACACCGCGCGCCCAGGCGCCGTCGTCACCGAGAATTGCGGGACCATCGACAGGCCCGTGTTCGTCCACGTCCCGTGGTCGTACCGCCACGGCACCACGCCGTCGTTGACGAAGAACGCGTCGAGATCACCGTTGATCGCCACCCCAGTCGGGGCCGAACCCGCCGGCGCACACTCCGGCGTTGACCCCTGCAGCGTCGCCCAGTCCCACGCGATCGTACAGAGCCCCGCGTGCACGGTGCGAAACGCGTCGCGCGACAACGGGCCCAGCGTGCTGCCCGCAGGCGCGGCGACGGTCGTCCACGACGACCCGCCCCACACCGCGACCTGGCCGGCGTTCGACGCGAAGATGCGATCCGGCTCGAGCATGATGTACGTGGTCGTGGCGTGGTCCAGGCCCGGCGGCGCGTCCACAAACAGCCATTCATGCCCGTCCCAGGCATACAGCACCGGCACGTCGCCGAACTCCGCCAGCAGCGCCTGCCCGGGCGTCAGCGCGTGGTAAAGGTCGAAGCTGCGGCTCAGCAGCTCGGGCGGGTCGATCTCGTCGACATCCGACGGATCGGCCGGGTCAAATTCCCAGACCCGAAATTCATCCTCGACCTCCCGCAGGTGGTCGTCGCGCCCCGCGTCGGCCCAGAGCGCAACGAACGCGCGCCCGTTCTTCGCGTTGTGGGCGATCACGCTGGTGCGCAGGATGTCGACGTTCACGTCCACGCGCTCGCCGAACCGCGCGTCCAAGTCGAAGCTGTCTGCACGCACCGAATTGTGCGGCGGAGGCAATGAACAGGCCGTCTGCAGCAGCGCGATCGCCGCGGTCGCTACGAGCCGCATCAGTAATAGCCCCCGCTCTCTTCTTTGCACCACATGCGCACATCTTCGAGGGTGCCGCCCGCGAAAGGCGTACACGTCTCGTACGTGTAGTAGTCGTAGTAGCCTCCGATGCCGATCGTGCAGGCGTCCTGCTCGGGCACATCCAGTCGATCGATGAACACCGCGCGGTAGGTGTCCTCCCTCAGCGTCTCCGTCTCGCTGGTGATCTCCATCAACGCCGTGCCGTAGATGCCATCGTACGACCACACCCCCGTGCGGCTCACCTCGTTGATCGGCGTCTCCCAGAGGTAGAGGAAGCCGCCAAAGCCGTCCTTCCCGTCCCACAGCGGCGCGCAGTACACAGACACCACCGGGCTGTCGCCCACACTCGAGTCGAACTCGCACTCGCACCCGGTGTGGTCCCACCCGCGAAACACCCCTTTGCCCTTGCCAACGGCGACCTGATCCATCGTGTAGTCGCACGCGACCTGCGCCACGACAAAAGCCGACAGCAGCGCACCTTGGAGAGCCTGGCGCAAACGTCCTCCGACCGCGATTGTAGCGCACACCCGCGCGCCATGCGAAAAGGACTGTTCTGGAGGTTGGATGCGCACGGTGTCACCGGCAGAGACGCGCTGCGAGATGACGTCCATCGTCATGCCCGGGCAGACCAACGCCCTCGGCACGGTGTTCGGCGGCCAGGTCATGTCGTGGATCGACGTCTGCGCCGCGGTCTCCGCCCAGCGGTTCGCGCGGTCGAACGTGGTCACCGCCTCGATGGACAACCTGCTGTTCCGCGCGCCGATCAAGCACGGCCACATCGTCGTGCTGCACGCGATGGTGAACTGGGCGGGCCGCACCTCCATGGAGATCGGCGTCCGCGTCGAGAGCGAAGACCCGCTCACCGGCGTCCGAACGCACACCTCGACGTGCTACCTCACGTTCGTCTCGCTCGACGGCGACGGAAAGCCGCTCGCCGTCCCCACCCTCACGCCCACCACCGAAGTCGAGCTTCGCCGACACGCCCAGGCGGAGCTGCGACGGAGCCACCGCCTGCAGGCCCGCGAGGCCGATCGCAAGCTGCGCGAGCAGATGGGGGAGGTCTCGTGATCTACCTCGCGAGCCGCTCGCCACGCCGCCGTCAGCTGCTCGAGTGGGTCGGGCTCGAGGTCGAGGTCGCGCCGTCCCTGGTCGACGAGACCCACGACCCGATCGAGCCCCCACCAAAACACGCGCGCCGGCTCGCGATCGCCAAGGCGGCGACGGGGCCGGCCGACCGCATCGTCGTCGCCGCTGACACCGTCGTGTACCGCGGCGACGTGTTGTTCGACATGCCGCTCGACCGCGACGAGGCCCGCCAGCACCTCACCGAGCTGTCGGGGGGCTGGCACCGCGTCACCACCGGCGTGTGTGTGCGCCGCGGCGCCCTCCAGGAGGCGTTCACGGTCACCACCGAGGTCCGCTTCCGGGCGCTGTCGCCCGCAGAGATCGAGGTCTACCTCGCCAGCGGCGACGCCGACGACAAGGCGGGCGCCTACGGCATTCAGGGGCGCGGGTCCGCGCTCATCGCCGAGATCCGCGGCTCGTGGACGAACGTGATGGGGCTCCCGGTCGAAGAGACGCTCGCGGCGATCGCGGTCGTGAGCGCGTGATCGCCCAGCGGCTCGCGGACGTGAACGCGCGACTCACCGCCGCGTGCACGGCCAACGGCCGCGCTCCCGCCGAGGTCCACCTCATCGCGGTCTCAAAGACCTTCCCCGCGTCGGCGATCCGCGAGTGCTACGCGGCCGGCCAGCGCGACTTCGGCGAGAATTACGCCCAGGAGCTGCGCGACAAGGCCCGCGAGCTCGCCGATCTCGCAGACCTCCGCTGGCACTTCATCGGTCGCCTGCAGGTGAACAAGGCCAAATACGTCGCCCCCGTCGCGTTCCGTACCCACGCCGTCGACGCGGTCGACCAGGCCGCGGCCCTCGTCGCGCGCGCGGCGGGGCCGGTCGACGTCCTGCTCGCCGTCAACACCGGGCGCGAGCCGCAGAAGGGCGGCGCGCTCCCCGAGCACGTCGTCGCGCGGGCGCGGGAGCTCGCAGCCGTCGCGGGCGTGCGGTTCCGGGGCCTGATGACGCTCCCCCCGTACGACGACGATCCCGAAGTGGAGGCACCGTTCTACGCCCTGCTCGAGTCGCTCGCCGCCGACGTCCGCGCCGCCGGGCTCCCCGTCGACGAATTGTCGATGGGCATGAGCCATGACTTCGAGGTCGCCGTGCGGTACGGACGCGGCACGACCACCTGGGTGCGCGTCGGTACCGCAATCTTCGGAGAACGCACATGATGCTGGACGACGCCGACCTCGCGCGGCTCAAAGAGATCGCGACCCACCGCCGCTGGCCCACGGAAGGTGAGGCACTGGTACAGGGCATCCGGGACGTTTCGGAGCGCTACAACGACCCCGCGAGCGAGTCGTTCCGCCGCCTCGGACCCGAGGCGCTCGCGGCCCGCCTATTGTTCTGGTTCCCGCGGGACGTTCCAAAGGCCGCCGCCGCTGTGCGCGAGCTCGTGCGGTACGGCGATTTGAAGCCTGGGGACGCGCCCCTCAAGGTGCTCGACCTCGGAGCCGGGCTCGGAGCCGCCACGTTCGGCCTCCAACGCGCGCTCGGCGTCCCTATCGCCGCCACCCTCGTCGACACGGACGAAAAGGCGCTCACCATCGCCGGCGAGATCCTCGGCTCCCACGCAAAGCTCCGAACCGGCGATCTGGCGCGCGTCGAGGGCGGCCCCTGGGACGTGATCATCGCGATGCAGGTGCTGTCCGAACTCGACCGCGATGCCCCTGCGGAGATCCGCCTCGAAAAACACGCAGCGCTCGTCGCGCGTTGGGTGCGCGCCTTGGCACCCAACGGAACGCTCGTGCTCATCGAGCCGGCCCTCCGCGACCGCGCCCGCCACCTGCACGCGATCCCGCTGCCGCCCGGCGCCAACGTGTACGCCCCATGCCTGCACAACAAGCTCTGCGCAATACCCGAGCGCGACTGGTGCCATGAAGACCTGCCCATCGACCTCCCGCCCACCCTCGTGCCCCTCGCGCGCGCTGCGGGCCTGCGATTCGAGCGGCTCACGTTCGCCTACCGGCTGATCCGCCGCGACGGCGCCACGTTGCGACGCCACCTTGGCGACGCGCCCTGCGCCCGGATCGTCGGCGTACCCCCTCGCACGAAGGGGCGTTTTGATCGCGTTGCATGCGGCGATGACGGCGTCGTGCGCCGCGTCATCCGACTCGACCGCCACGAAACCGAAACCAACGCGGGCTTCAACGATCTCGCGCGCGGCGACCTCGTCGACGCGCTGCCCGATCGGATCGGCGCCGACCTCGCGATCAGAACGAGAAGTTGACCGACTCCGTCACGCCTGACTTCAGGTCGACCGTGAATGACTGCTCGGAATCAGGCTTCCCGGGAAGGGCCGCGGTGATCGAGTACGCGCCTGCATCAGCCGGGAGGTCGAGCGGGGTGTAGTCCTTCGGCTGACCGTTGACCTTGACGAGGACGCGACGGTTGCTGCGAATCTTGAGCGTGCCCTTGGCACCCGCCGGCGACTTCGTCACCTTCTTCGTGTCTTTCGGCTTATCGACGGGCGGCGGGACCTTGGCCACCGCCTTCGTCTCGGGCGGGGGCGTCGTCGTCACCGGAGGCACCTTCGTCGCGGGCGGCGGCACCTTCGTCGCAGGCGGCGTCGTGACGTCAACCGCAGCCGGATCAGCCGCAATCGCAGGTACATCCGTGTCATTCGCGACCTGCACAGGCGGAGGCGGGGGGGGCAGGATCACGACCGCAGGCGGCGGAGGGACGACCGGCGCCGTGGCAAACATGCCCGTGCCGATCATAACCACGAGGCCCAGCACGACGATGCCCAGCACGATCACGATGAAACCACCGGCCAGCAATGCGGCAGGTGGGCCTGCCGGCTTCTCGTCGTCGTCGTCGTCCGTCAAGGCCGCGCGCGCTGGCGCAGGTGCCGGCGACGCCTTTGGCGTGGACGCGCGAAGTGGAGGCTTCTTGGGTGTCTCGGGCGGCAGGTAGCTCGGCCGATTCGCGCCGCTGGCCGCAGGTGCAGCCCCAAACGACTTCCCGGACGGCGCGCCCACCTCGGGTGCGCCCGAAGTCACAAACGAAGGCCCCGGCGCGGCGCCGAACGTCTTCCGGCCTCCAAGAGCGGGGATCGCACCGGCCTCTGGCACGTTCATCGGCGCCGACTGCGACATGCTGCGATTCTCGTAGACCGCGCTCGGCTGCTCCTCCGTCGGCGGCTCTTCGGAGAAGAACTCGGCCTTGTTGGAAAAAGGCGAGGTGGGGCGCACCGGCCCGTCATCGGACACCGAGGGGGTATCCCAACCCGGCGGTAGCGACGGTTGCCCACCACCGCTCCGAAACGCCGAGGACGACCAGCCCGAGTCCGTCGTGTCGGCCAGGTTTTTGGCAGTCGACTGGTACCCGCCAACCGACCGGCGCTCTTCCGATACCTCGTACGCATCGGCCGCTGGCGGAGGCGCAGGTGCCCAGGGGTCGGCTGCGGGCGCCTGGGGAGCCGCCGCCCACGGATCGGCAGCGGGTGGTGTGGGTTCCGCCGCCCACGGGTCAGGCTCGGGCGCCGCGTGCGCCGCAGGCGCCGCAGCCCACGGCTCTTCCGGTACCGCGGCTACGGGTTCAGGCTCTTCCGGCACCGCCGCTGCGGGCTCGGAAGCGGACACCACAGGACCGTCCCCAGCCTCTGCGGCTGGGGAACCGGACACGGAAGGCTCGGCTGGCGTCCCCTCTTCAGGCGCGCCCGCTTCGCCGCCTTCCACGCCTTCGGGCTTGTCCGAACCGCTGAGGAGGCTTCGACGACGCCGCTGAGCCATTTCTACCTCTTGCCGAACGCCTGACGAAGCTTCTCGACCTGATCGGACTTGAATTGAAGCGAGTCAGGCACTTGATTGGATTGTACCAGGATTCGGACCACTTCGAACGGATCGGTTCCCAGCTGCCTGGCAACTTCGGTCAGGGTCATCGGGCGGAATTCGTCCAGCATTAGCCTTCCTCCTCGGGCGGCAGCAGGTGATCGACGACGAGCTCACGGGTGTTCACCACGATCCGCGCCGCCGCAAGTTCTTTCGACCCGGCCAACGCCTTGCCGAGCGCCTCCTGGAGCTTCGCGCCGATGTCGTTCTTTGCACCCGCGATCTCGACCTCAACGGCCAGCAGACCCTGGTGGCCGCCAAACGCGACCCGCGCCTTGTCCAGGCCAGCCGCCTGGAACGCGGCGTACACCCCCTGGATGACGCGCGCGGCCAGCCAGGTCTGCGCGTCGTCCGTGCGGCCCTGCCAATCGGTGCCGACCTGCTCCTGTACGGGCAGGATCATCATCAGCACCTCGGGGGTGCCATCGGGCGCATCGACAGCAAACACAGCATCCACGATCAGGTCTGGACCATCGACCGCCGTCGGGGTTCCAGCCGCGCCCTCGAGCGCCGCGCGCAGCTTGCCCGCGATGCCGTTGTGATGCTGCATGATGACGGCGCGGTAGGACTCCGGCAGCGCCTTCAAGGTCGGCTCCACCGTCGTCTTGAACTGCTCGTATTCGGTGACCAGGGCCGCCGTGGCGGGGTCCTTGATCGCGTTGGCCAGGGCCTCGGAGCGCGAAGCGTCCGACTCTGCCACCGCCGCCGCGCGCGCACGCACGGCCTCCATCTGCTCCGTCAACGCGGCAAACACCGCGTTGTAGGTGCGACCGATCTCCTCGTCTCCGGCCGCGCCATCTTTCTTGGCGATCTCCTCGCGGGACCGCCGAAGGGCCTCGATCTGTTGCTGAAGACTGGTGATGGCGGCCTGGAATTTTTCAATTTCCTGGTCGACATCCGTGATCTCGCCTTTCGTCTTTTGCGACGCCTCGCTGCGCCACTTTGCCACGTCTTCCAAGGCAGCGGCGACCGTCCGCGGGGCGGAAATCGGCGTCGATGCTGACTTCTTCTTGCTCATCCGTGCTCCACCGGTCAGGGCCCAGGGACCATATCAGAAACGGCGTGGGCGATCGAGTCGTCGACACGATCCCGTTGCGGGATCACGGGTTGTCGCACGCGCCCCACAGCCCGATCCCCTGTTCCCGCGCCCGTTGTTCCGCAGCCATCATGGTGTCCAGCAAACGGATGTCTTGCGTCGTCCAGTCCTCGGGCGCGAGGCGCGCATAGCCCTGCTGGAGCATCCATTCGTTGGCGAGCACGTACGACGCCGGGGTCGCCGTGTCGCCGCCCTCCGGATCGACCACGACTGCGTCATCGCTCTGAAACCACACATACGCCAGGCTGCGCCCGTACCGATCGAAGCACTCGTAGTCGAACGTCAGCACCACCGCGCGACGATCGATCAGCTCGCGGAGCGCGGTCGCGGCGATGTCGCCGTAGCATTGCGCGGGCTCGGTGTGGGCGATCTCGGGGGCGTTGATCCCGAGCATTCGGATCCGCACGCCAACGTCATCGCCGCACGCGCCGACGTCGAAGGTGTCTCCGTCGAGCACGCAAGCCACCGTGTCGTTGCGCGACGGAGCGCAGGCGCCGTCCCCTTCGAGAAACGTCGGAAACCCGTCCGGCACCGGCGGAAGATCCGCCGGCCGCCGATCGCAGGCGACGACAAACAGAAGTCCCGAGCTGACGAGGGCGAATCGCACGGAGGCAGCATAGTACGGACCCATGGCAACCACCATCGCCATCGCATTCCTGCTCGCCTGCGCGTCCGCTTCGCCTCCGCCTGACGCGCCGATCACGCCCACCGTGACGCTGTCTGCGCCGTGGCGGCTCGTCTCGCAGGATGCTACCTCCGTCGTGCTCCGCGTGGGTGACGGCGCCGACGGCGCTCGAATCCAACTCGCCCGCGACGAGCGTGGACGGCTCCCCGGGGTGACGCCCATCGCAAAGGGCGACGCGCTCGACGTTCAAGACGGCTCCGATCGCTGGCCTCTGATCGCGGTCGCGTTCCCTGACCGACCGCTAACGTCGGTGGACATCACCACCGAGGGCGCCGACCTGCTCGTTCACATCGCCGGCCCCGCGCTGACGTCGGTGGTCGACGACCCCCAGGCCCCCGACGATCCCGTATTGACCTGGGTCCGCCTGCGTCCCCGCGGCGACTCGTGGCGCGTCGTCGTGGACGGGATCGCGACGGTGTCGCTCCCGGGAGGCGCGCGCGGCAGCGCATCGTCCACCGGCACCATCGGGCTCGTCGCCGGCGGGCGCGCCATCGACTTCCACACCGGGGCCCCGTCGTACGCGTCGTCGGATGACCGCGTGCGCTGGCAGTTCGCCGATCAGGCCTCCCTCGCAGCGAAGGCGCCCTACCCGCGCACCACGCTCACCCTCGCGAACTGAGCCGCAAAACGAAAGAGGCCGCAGACCCTACGGTCGGCGGCCTCTTGGGACGGGTCCGGGGACCCGACTACGTCAGGTCAGTTCGCGGTCGGCGCGACGCAGTCCGTGCGGTCGTAGTCCGGGCAACCTTCCACATCGGCGCAGAGGTCGACGACCGAGCGCGGGACGAGCGTGCCTCCGACTTCTTCGGCGCTGATGTTGTCGACGTCGAGCGACAGGCAGTGCTTGCCCGTGTTGTCGGCGCACTCTTCGCAGCCGCCGATAACGGCCGCGAGGTCACAAACGGCCTCGAGGCAGCCCGGGTAGTCCGGGTTCGCGTCGCCGTTCGTGTCGAGTTCGGTGCAGGTGGCGTCCACGATGGTGGCGAGCGGGTACGTGTCGAGGCCACCGGCGAGGCGCGCGCCCGCGATGTAGCTCGCGTCCGGCGCGAACGCGCCCGACAGCTGGAGGTCCTGGATGCCGACCGAGTAGCCCGCGACGTTGATCGGCGTGCTGGAGCCCGTCGCGTCGATCTCGAAGAACGGGTTGGCGGTGAAGTCCGCCGCGGGGAACGGGATGGTCTCCGTGCACAGGTCCTGCACGAGCGGATCGGTCGGGACCAACTGGTCCGCTGCGATCGCGCCGAGCATGCTGATCGTGTGCGCCGTGTCGTCCTGCGACGACACGGTGACGAGCACCTGCGTGGTGAGGAACTGGCTGATCAGGTCGCCGACACCTTCAGGGTGGACGAAGCGGCCGGAGGCGAGGTCGAGCGCGAACACCTGGCCCGCGAGCGTGCCGGTGACGGCGCCGCCGACTTCGGACGTGGTGAACGACCAGTCGGTGGTTCCGCAATCGAACGCGAGCGTGGCCGTGTACTCGGTGTTGGGCGAGAGCGCCGCGGCGGGGACGAACACGACCTTGTTGTCCGTCACGGTGCTCTGACCGGCGACCGCCGCGCCGGCTGCGTCGACGAGCGTGATCGCCGCGTCGGCCACAGCCACCTGGAGCTTCGCTTCGACCGACGTACGGAAGTACGCCTGCAGCTCGCCGTCTGCGGGGAACGGGGTGACGGAGTTGGTGCAGTCCTCCTCGCCCGTCTCGCCCGTGGGATCGTCCTTACAGGCCACAAGCGCGGTGAGCGCCAACACAGCCGCCATCGAAATCCGGTTCATGAATCCTCCATCGCGCTGTTGTTGCGCCGCTCGCACGGGTACCCGATTTTCGCGGCCGGTGTCAACCGCGAACGGCGCCCATGTACCGCATCCCACAGGCCCGTCAACCCGAATTTACACCGTCAACACCATCATTGATGGCGTTACTGGGGCGCTCCACCAGCCGCCGGTGCGCTGCCCGACACGCGGTACGGGCGAACGAAGATCACGTCTTCCGGCGTCGCCCCGAGCGGCGTCGCCAGCTCGCGGTCGACGCGCTCGATCCATCGCGATTCAGGGGCCGCGGCCACGAGCCGCTCACGGGCCCGCGTGGCGGCCTCGGCGTCACCCGTCTTGTGGTACGCGATCGAGGCCAAAGCCAAGGCCTCGGGAACGGTCGGTGCGTCCGGATACTTCGCCGCGAGCCCCTCGGTGCGACGGCGCACCGCCACCCACGCGTCGCGGTTCGCGTAGAAGCGCGCGATCTGCAGCTCCTTGCGGGCGAGGCGTCCGCGCGCCTTCCCGACCATCTCGGCGACCTCGTCCTTGTGTTCGGAGTCTGCGAACCGCTCGGCGAAGCCCGTCCACGTGTTCACGGCCTGGCGCGTCGGCGTCTGGTCGCGGCCGGCCATGCCCGGCGCGCGCTTGAACAGGCAAAGCCCGGTTCGGAACACGACCCAGTCGAGCTTGGCGTTTCGCGGGTGCAGGCGGGAGAAGTCTTCGTACTGGAGCTTGGCCTGCTCGAAGTCGCCCTTCTTGAAGTAGAGGTCCGCGATCGCGAGCTCCGCTTCGAGCGAGACGGGATCGTCGCGGTTGTAGTTCCGGACGTGGTTGTACTCCTCCAACGCCCGCGTGTAGTTCCCGTTGTTCGCGAACCGGTCTCCACGCTCCAAGCGCTCCTGCGGCGTCCACTCCTTCTTGGACTGGGCCTCCGCCGCGAACGGCGCCAGCAGCGCGACAACGAGCACGATCCACCGAACGAACACAGGCATCGCGTGGACATAGCGCGCGTCCCTGTTGACAGCACGTGGGACGCGCTTACCTTCTGCGCTCTCCCGGAGCCTCGCGTGGCGGAAACCGAGCATCCAACTGTCAACTTCTCCAACTTTGTCGTGTCGCTCGCCTCGTCGGCCATGCACCACCTTGGAGAAGCTCCCGATCCCGTGCACCGCGGCGAGAACGTCGATCTCGGCCTCGCGCGCCACACGATCGACGTCCTCGGGCTCCTGCGTGACAAGACGAAGGGCAACCTCGATCAAGAAGAAGAGCGCCTGATCGAGACGTTGTTGTTCGATCTACGCACGAAGTACGTCGAGATCGTGAAGTCGCAGCAGGTATAGGGCCTCCAGCCCAGAGCAGGGTTACGGCCGCGGCTCCTTTCGCGAGGGAACCGCATGACTCACGCCGCGCCGCCATCGAACAGCGAGACGTCCAAGGTCGCCGCAACCGCCGGCACGTTCCTTGGGCACCCCAAGGGCCTGTTCTTGTTGTTCATGGTCGAGATGTGGGAGCGCTTCAGCTACTACGGCATGCGTGCCTTGCTGGTCCTGTACCTCACCGCCCCGCTCACCGGGGTGTCCGAGCCGCCGGCTGGCTCACCACCGGGATTCAACCCCGGACTCGGCTGGTCGGACGAAGCTGGCAACGGCCTGTACGGCTGGTACACGGGTATCGTTTACCTGCTCCCGATCATCGGCGGCGTGATCGCCGACAAGATGATCGGCACCCACCGCTCGATGGTGATCGGCGGGCTCCTGATCGCGCTCGGCCACGTCGTGTTGGCGGCCTCAGGGTTCGGACCGCTTGATCGTACGCACATGGGCGAGTCGGTGTTCATCCTCGGACTCGCGCTCATCATCATCGGCACAGGGCACTTCAAGCCATCCGTGTCGGTCATGGTCGGCCAGCTCTATGACGAGCACGACCCGCGGCGCGATGGCGCGTTCACGATCTTCTACATGGGCATCAACCTCGGTGCGTTCCTGACGGCGTTCGTGTGCGGGACGCTCGGCGAGCGCGTCGGCTGGCACTGGGGCTTCGGCTCGGCCGCCGTCGGAATGTTGCTCGGCCTCGGAATCTACCTGGCCGCCCGCCCGATGTTCCTCTCCGACGTCGGCCTCCCGCCGGACGGGAAGGGCGCCGCTGCACCCGTCTTCCTCGTCACTGGAACGTTGATGGCGTGCGCCTTCGCGGCCCTGTACCACGTCGGCATCATGGGTCGGATCGAAGCATTCCTGCTCAACCCGTACATCGTTGGGACGCTCGCCACCGCATACATCGCCGGCTGGATCGCGTTCCTGTTCATCCAGGAGAAGGAAGATCGCGGACCGGTGGCGTCGATCGGCATCTTCATGGCGTTCAACGTTTTCTTCTGGATCGCCTTCGAGCAAGCCGGCTCGAGCATAAACCTGTTCACCGATCGCCTCACGGACCGTCACATCTTCAGCTGGGAGGTGCCCACGACGTGGTTCCAGTCGATCAACGCGCTCGCGATCTTCATCATGGCGCCAGGCTTCGCTGCGATCTGGACCCAGCTCACCAAGCGCAACCTGAACCCCTCCCAGCCGGCCAAGATCGGCTTCGGGCTTGCATGGCTCGGGGTCGGCTACATCTGCGTTGTCATCGCGGCGCTCTCCGCGGTCGGGGCCAACAAGGCGAGCATGTGGCTCGTGGTCGCGATGTACATGTTCCACACGGTCGGCGAGCTGTTCATCTCGCCGACGGGTTTGTCGTACGTCACCAAGGCCGCGCCGAAGAAGTGGCTGTCCTTCCTGATGGGGAACTGGTTCATCTCGTCGTTCATCGCCGGGCTCGGCGGTGGGCTGATCGCCGGCAAGGTCGGCGACATCGAGAAGGGCGTCATCGC
This sequence comes from Pseudomonadota bacterium, assembly GCA_947505245.1. GTDB lineage: Bacteria > Myxococcota_A > UBA796 > UBA796 > SYKL01. The sequence continues at coordinate 75,437 of CANNIZ010000018.1, forward strand.
GCTTCCCTGGCACTTCGGCGGGCAGGCGGACTTCTTCTTCCTTTTCGTCGTCACATCGTTCGGGTCCGCCGCCGCAGTGTTGCTGTTTACGCCGCTTCTCAAGAAGCTCCTCCGCAACCAGGACGACTAGGTTCGAACCGTGGTCCGCGTCCTGGTCACGCCGTGCGATAGGCTCACGGAGGGGAACCGCTGATGTCACGCTTTGGAACCGGACGTGGACGGCGCGAAGACGTTCTCGAAATGCTCGAACGGGCAGATCCGCAGCGGCACGCAGAGCTCCTGGAGCTGCGCCGCTACAACCCCCAGGCGTACCGGCGCGCGGTGAAGCGGCTCGCCGAAGACTATGCGCTGTCAGCCCCGATTCGGGGCGACGGCGTCGCCGATGACGAGGTCGCTACGCCAGGGCGCGAGACCGATCCAGCCCTCCGCATCGGTCCGGCGCCGACGACCTCACCCGACACCGCCGCTCCCGTCGCGTCGAGGCCCGTGATCGCGCGCCCAGCGCCAACACGCGCCGCCCCGCCCGAGCAGCTGCCCGATACGCCGTCCAGTAAACCCGCAAAGAAAACCCGCAAGAAGGAGAGCTGATGCGACGCGCAGGCATCCTGCTCCACCCCACGTCGTTGCCGGGCCCCTACGGCATCGGCGAGATCGGTCCCTACGCCCGCACGTTCCTGCGGTGGCTCGACGCCGCCGGTTGCACCGTCTGGCAGATGCTCCCGCTCGGTCCGATCGACGAGACTGGCTCGCCCTACAGCTCGCCCTCGTCGTCGGCGCGCAACACCCTGCTGTTGTCGATCGATGATCTCGTCGATGCAGGCTGGCTGCTAAAGGACGAGCGGCCGTTCTGGAACGGGAGCCCGCATCAGGTGGACTTCGCCGCGGTCCTGGCGGCTCGCTCGATCGTGCTCGCAAGGGCCGGCGCCCGCGTAGCAAAGCAGGTGGACCTCGACGCCTGGGCGCACGCCCGGCCGTGGGTCCGCACCTGGGCCACGTTCGCAGCCCTCGCCGAAGAGAACGGCGGCCAGTGGACGAAGTGGCCCGAGCCGCTCCGCGATCGTCACCCGGAAGCGCTCGCTGCCGCCGAGGATCGCCTCGCCCCCGCGATCGCACGCGCGATCGGCCTCCAGTGGCTGTTCGACCAGCAATGGTCGGCGCTCCGCGACGAGGCCCACCGCCGCGGTGTCGAGCTGTGGGGCGACGTCCCGTTCTTTGTCTCCGGCGAAGGCTGCGAAACCTGGGTCTCGCGCTCCTTGTTCCGCCTCGACAGGAACGGCTCACCGCTCGCCGTCTCCGGCGTTCCTCCCGACCTGTTCTCCGAAGATGGCCAGCTCTGGGGCCACCCCCTGTACGACGAAGACGCCATGCGCGCCGACGCGTACGCGTGGTGGGGCGACCGCATGGCGAGCGTGCTCGAGCTCGTCGACACCGTCCGCCTCGATCACTTCCGGGGCGTCGCGGCGTACTGGGAGATCCCGCTCGACGGAACCGCGAAGGACGGCAAGTGGATCCCGGGCCCCGGTCAGGCCCTGCTCGAGGCGCTGCGCGAGCGGCTCGGACGCCTGCCGTTTGTGGCCGAAGACCTCGGCGTGATCACGCCCGACGTCGTGGCGCTGCGCGACGAAAACCACCTCCCCGGCATGGCGATCCTGCAGTTCGCGTTCTCGACGCCAGCGGCCTTTGGCGACCCGTACAACCACGAGTTCATCCCGCACCAGCACCGGCGGCGCCAGGTCTGCTACCCAGGAACCCACGACAACGACACCACCCTGGGCTGGTACCAGGCCAGCAGCGAAAAGGTGCGCGATCAGACGCGCCGCTACCTGCTCACCGACGGCCGCGACATCGCCTGGGCCGTGCTGCACGCTGCGATGCGGAGCGTGGCCGATACGACGATCATCCCGATGCAGGACGTGCTCTCGCTCGACGGGCGCGCGCGGATGAACGTCCCCGGGCGTGCGAACGGCAACTGGGGCTGGCGCATGGTCGACGAGGCCGTCAACCTCGCGGTCGCCCAGCGACTCCGCGAGCAAATCGTCATTTCTGGCCGACTCCGACCGGGCGCCTCCCGCCGCGGATGACGCTTGACCGCACGCCGCAAGGCGGCGACAATAGGGACTGAACTCCTCTCCTCGGAGGTCGCGATGCCGTCCCAGACCCGTCAGCCAGCCACCCCTGCTACGTCCGTGGCCCCACCCGCCGAAGAGGTGGCCGGACCCGCCGCAGGAACCAGCAACGCCGAGGTCGCGGCCTCCATCGCCACCGGCGGCCCGGCCTCCGTCGCAGGTGCATCCGGCGCCCCCGGAAAGCCTGCGTGGGCGTCGAGCAGCAAGGACGTCACGTCCATCCAGACCGAGCTCGCGCGCCTCAAGCTGTACACCATGAAGATCGACGGCCTGTACGGCAACGGCACGCAGACGGGCCTCACGTCGGCGTTTGGCGGCGAAGGCTGGCGCACGGTCGATGTCCCCGGAATCCTCGCAAAGCTCAAGGGCATGGGCGGAGCGGCCCCTGCAGCGCCGGCCGGCGACAAGCCCGCGTGGGCCACGAGCAGCAAGGAAGTCACGGCCGTCCAGACCGAGCTCGCGCGGCTCGGCCTGTACCGCTCCCGGATCGACGGCGTGTTCGGCAACGGCTCCCAGAGCGGCCTCGTGGAGGCGTTCGGCGGCGACTCCTGGAAGACGCAGGACGTCGCGGCCATCATTTCGCAGCTCAAGGCCGCGAAGACGCCCACCGGCGATGACGCGAAGCAGAAGTTCAAGTACGGCGAGATGTTCAAAGACGGCGTGCTCGACATCACGCTCGGCGTCGGCTTCGATGAAGGTGGCGCCCACCTCGACGCGATCGATTCGTTCAGCCAGGTGCTCGAAGAGCGCGGGTTCGGCATGAACAACGGGCTCGCCGCCAAGCTCTACCAGGCCGCGGGTCGCAAGCAGGACGCCGGCGACTTCGGCATGTTCTTCGTTCGCGAGAACGCGCTCGCGTTCAAGCCGCCCGTCGGCCCCGAGCGCAAGGTGCACGCCGTGGTGCGCCTCGTGTCGAACAAGACCGGTGATGATGGCGAGAAGGCCGCCGGCGCCTTCAAGGAAGGCATGGCCGAGTCCGACGTCGCCTACTACTCCGGCCACGGACGGTACGGCTCGGGCCCTGACTTCGACCGGAACATGGCGTTTGATCTGCTCGACGCGAACGGCAAGATCGAGCAGCACATCGACGACTACGAGGTGCTGGAGAAGCTGCTCAAGACCGAAGGCAAGGCCGCCGGGCGCGACGCCTGGGCGCAGTTCCAGTGGCGCGTCTCCAAGAAGCGCATCGATGTAGACGGCAGCAACGAAGGGAACGTGTTCCTGAACCCCGAGAGCCTGCACAGCAACGAGTTCGGCGGCAAGCTCATGTACTGGAACCTGCAGCAGGGCGGCGGTAAGGGCGGGGAGCTCCAGACCGGCGCCGCCGGCCCCATGGCAAAAGCGCAGACCGACAACCCCGAGCACCGCTACTCAGTGCTCGTGTTCGATGGTTGCCGCACGCAGGACTACGTGAAGTCCATCCGCTCCACGCCAGGCCTTGACGCGAAAGGTGCCGACGTGCTCGCTACCAAGCGCACGCTGAATTGGGGCGACGAAGCTGCCACGCTGGGCACGTTCCTCGACGGCATCCTCGCCAAACAGTCCGCGCCGGCTGTGATCGGCAACATGGACGCCAAGCAGAGCCCCGCGAACGCCGGCGGCCAGCAGGGCGGCGCCTACGCCGGGTTCTGATTCTTCTTGACCCGCGCGTTCGCGACGAGGTCAGCGAGGATCTTGGCGAAGTCGACCTTCAGCTTCACCTGGGACTCGGCCCCGCCGGGTTCTGCGACCGCAGTCGCGGGATCGGGCGCCGCGTCACCGGACCCCTCGACGGGCGCGACGGGCGACTTCTTCGACGGGATCTCGACGTTCATTTCAGGCGGAACGACGGACTTCACCAGCGCCTGCAACACCGAGCCCATCAACGCCGCGCCGTGGTCCTTCAGGAACCCCGCGTCGACCGAGATCTCCGAGCCCGCTGGCGCGTCCTTCGACACGTTCTGCAGGATGTAGTCATTGAACGCGTCCCGCGCCTTGCCCTGCAGCCCCTCCTCCCAATCGGAGAGCTTGCGCACCTTTCGCGGCGCGGCGGCGTCTGGCTCGATCGACTCCTCCCCCGCCGTGCCCCGCTCCAAATGCGCCTCAAACTCGTCGCCCTCACCGATGTTGTCGGTCGGAGGCGCCGGCGGATGGCCGTCAGACGACGATTTCTTCGACACGAGCCCCTGCTGAAGCGCCGCTTGGAACAGCTCAAGCACCCGGTCGGCCGGCACCTTGGGTCGTGCACCGCCGCGGGCCGAAGGCGTCAGCCCGATCTGGTTCATGGCGTCGACGATGGCGTCGTTTGGCGTGCGATCCTTGTCTTCCGGCATCTCTTCCTCCGCTATCCGGGTTCGCCGCCTTCGCCGCGATTTCCGCCCGGATCCTTGGGCTTCTTGTTCAACGTGGACAACAGTCCAGACACGATGTCGTTGAAGTCGACCTTCAGCTTCACACCAGGCTTCGGCGGCACCACGCGGGGTCCGTCACCGGCTTCGCCCTCGACAGGCGCGTTTCCCGTGGAGGGCTGCGCCGCGGCGGCGTCGGCGCCCACCTGCGCGGAACGTTCCGGAAGCTCGATCTTGATCTCTTCCGGGATGAGCGACCGCGCGAACGCTTGCAGCACCTCGGAGAACAGCGCGGGACCGTGCTCCTTCAAGAATTCTGCGTTCACGGGGATCTCACCGCCCGCCTCGACCTCGCCCACCTTGTTCGCGACGTAGTCGTTCAGCGCATCCCGCACGGCGCCTTGAACCTTCTGCTCCAGCTGGGAAGGCTCCTGGATTCCTCGCTTCTTCCGCTCGCTCGCGAGGTCGACCACGGGATCTTCGCCCGCTTCCACGTCCGGCGTCGGGGCCGGCGCCTCGGGTGCCACAGGGGCCGCAGGGGCCGCAGGGGCCGCGTCGTCCTTGGGGAGCTTGCTCTGAAGGGCCGCCTGGAACAAGCCCACGAGCGCTTCGGAGCCCTTCTTGTCGCCGCCGAGGTTGCCGCCCGCCGTGAGCTGCTTCAGAGCCTCCGACAGCGCGAGCGCCATCGCAGCTTTCGCCTCTGGCGAATCGAGCTTGATCTTCACTTTGTCGTCCGCCATGACCTGATCCTCCGTGGCCGCGAGGCCGTATCCTACTGGCAACCCGTGGAGCAGGGCGCTGAGGCTCCGCATCCGCGAGACCGAAGCGACGGAGAACCCGTCGGCGCCGCGCTCGAGGACAATCCACGGACCTGGCCGTTCACCACCACCGATCTCCACCACGTGGCGCATAGCACCCGGAACCTTCCGCGCCTGCGCGATCGTCGGCTCAGCAGGGGCCTCGGCGCGAACGCGCGCCCCGTCGGGATCCGGAGACGTCCGGTCGAGCAAACCTGCGACGTGGGCCGCGGCCTCCGCACTCTCGGGCAGCGCGGAAAGTCCGTCGCCGGCGCCGACCACACCGTCGAGGAACAGCGACGCCACCTCGACCGACTGGGAAACGCCTGAGAGACGCCACGCTCCTTCGTGTCGCTCCACGAACAGCCACAACCGCTCCCCGCGCTTGTCCGCGTCGAGCGCTCGCAGCTTGCCGTCTCGGACCGGAGGAGCCGACGGCGCCTCGATCGAGAGCAGGGCCACCGCGACCACCGCGCGATCTCCGTGCTCGTGGGTTCCCGTCGGCGTCAAGCGGAAACCCTTGCGCGTCGCCTGGCGGAACAGCTTCCCAGGCGCGTCCCCGTCGGCATCCCACCGAATGCACACCGCCTTCGCCGCAGACTCGTCACCGGCCGCGGCCGCCGCGTCGAACGCGGCGACCACCTCCCCCGGATTCTGTACCGTCACATGTCCCCCAAGTGCGGCCGCCGATCAGGCTAGTACGCGATTCCGTTCTGACGGAAGATCAGGCGCGCCTGATCGTCCTCGTACCCGTCGAGGTCGTCGAGGATGTCCTCGGTGCCGTTGTGAGCGACGATCGCGTTCAGGTCGCCGCGCTGCAGCAGGATGAGGATGCACTCCTGGTCATCTTCACCCGTCCAACCGGAGATCATGTCCGCAACCGCACGAGCGTGCAGCGGACCGCGGGACTCGCCCTTGGCCTGGAAGATCTCGCCAGACCGCACCGACGCGCGGGCCGCGTCGTCCGCCCCGAACAGCATGTCGTACAGGCTCGGCGGGTTGCGGATGACGCCGATCAGGTCGTTCAACCAACCGGGCAGGTACGGCTTCAGGATGTCCGCGATCAAGCCGACCGCGGTCATCAGGTCGTCGATGGCCTCGCCGACCCGCTCGAACGAGAAGTCCTCGAAGATGTACAGGTAGATCAGGTACAAGCCGAGGCCGATCGGGCCGAAGGACAGCGCGGTGAGCACGCCCGAGAGGAGGCCCATCAGGTAGCCCATGGCCCCGAGGCCCTTGGAGATCTTCTCGATCTTCCCGATGTACTCCATCATCTCGTCCATCTGGCCGCCGCCCCCACCTTGGGCGTTGGCGAACTCCTGATTCCCGGCGACCTCGCTGCCGCTCTCGAGCTGCGGTCCACCCGGCGAGTTGCCCGCCGCACCGGCGCTGTTGCCTCCAAAAGAAGGCGGCGCCGTGACGGGGGTGCTCGTGTCGGCTGCCGGAGCCGCCACAGGCTGCGGCTCGGGCGCACGGTCGGCGCGCGCGGGCGTGTCGCCGAACTGGTAGGTCGCGCCCCATTCGAACTTGAACAGCTCGCCGAAGTCGATGTCGATCCCGGAGAAGTCGTGCTGGAACGGATCGAGCCCGATGATCGCGGCCTCGACGTACGGGACGATCGACAGCGACATCGTCGGCGCCAGGCTGATACCGATGCCGAGTTCGCCGCCGAAGCCGCCCGGGCCACCTTCGATGTGCGCGTGCGGGGAGATGTTCAGCGGCGCATTCAGCGACAACGTGCCGCGAATGCCGGCGCCGATGTCCGCGACGCCTACCGAGAGCGACAGCGACATGTAGGCGGCGAGCATGGCTTCAAAGTTGAAGCCCCAGTTCATGTCGAGGTCCGCGAAGAACGTGGGTACGTTCCCCTCTTTCGGATGCCAGCCCATGATGCCGATCGTCGTGTCGAACGTGAGCGGCTGCATGCCGAGCGCGAGCCCGCCCTTCACGCCGTAGATCAGCGCGATCGGGCCGTAGATCGGCGTCGTGGTGCGCGGGATGATGTCCTGTTCCATGCGGAACAGGTCGCGGCCGGGAACGAGCGTGCCCTTCGCGTTCATGTCCGCGTCGATCACGGGGTCCATGGCCTCCGTCATGTGGACGTGGACGTCGCCGCCGATCATCTCGTTCATCTGGTAATGGACGTCGCCATCGACCTCGAACGTGTTGTCAGACCGGTACGTCGCCGCGACCGTACCGTTCATGCCGCGGCCATGGGCCGGGTCGTTGAACAGGGCGAACTCGATCTCGCCGGAGCCTTCGTAGACGTCCACGCCGGTGCGGTTCGACCACCGAAGGTCGAACGTTCCGGTGACGGCGTTGCCGTTGCCCAGCTTCGGCAGGGTGACCGTGCCCCGACCGCCCGCCTCGACGAGCTGGTTGTTCTCGATCGTCGCGTCGCCCGACACGTCGGAGATCACGACCTGACCTTCGAGCAGCTCGATCGGCTGCATCAGCGTGGCGCTGCCGGACAGGCGGACGATGTTCTTGTTGACCGCGTCGTACTCACCGTCGGCTTCGACGTGCACGATGCCCTTGCCGTCCTTCCACAGCTCGGCCATCAGGTGCCCACCGAGCTGGTGCAGCTCGCTGTCGACGACGTCGCCGTGACCGCCGCTGTCCTTCAGGAACTTGATCGTGAGGTCGCCGACCACGATGTCGAGGTCGCGTCCGAGGTGCACCTCGCCGTTGGCCGTCACGTTGCCCGTCTCGGCGATGTACTCGCCCTCGGCGTGGCCGATGAGCAGGTCGCCCAATTCGTCTTTGACGACGAACGGGATGTTGCCCGACACGCGCGTGATGTCGTTCTCGAGGATGTCGGCGTGGGCGCCTGCCCCGATGTCCAACCAGAAGCTGTACCCGGAACCGTCCGTCCCGAACAGCAGCTTGCGCCGCGTCACGTCGATGTCGCCATCGCCGGTGAAGCCCGTGCCGCCCTTGATGTCGTAGTTGCCCTCGAGGCTGCACGTCAGGTACTCACCGCCGCCGTCACGCAACGACAACGTCAAGTTGCCACCGACGCGATCGAGGTCGTTCTTGGTGATGTTCACCTCGACGCCGCTGCCCTCGATGAGCCACAACGTCTCCGCCGTGCCGACCGAGGCGAGTTGCTGGGGGTTGACGACCTCGATCGAGCCCGAACCGGTGAACTCCTCCTCGGTGAACAGGTAGGTACCGTCGACCTCCCCTTCCATGAAGGACTCGGTGCCCTTGTCGATGCCGACCCGGATGATGCCGTGGATCGTCTTGACCTCGTCGCGCTCCACATGGATCTCGCCACCCGAGCCTTCGAGCAGCGTGAACGTGTATTCGCCGACGGTCGCCATCTCGAAGCGCGGCACCACAAGATGCGCCTCGCCGTCGCCGGTGAAGCCTTCGTCTTTGACCCACGCGCCGTTGAGCTCGATGCTCGCGAACGGATCGCCGCCCCGATCGACGCGGATGTCGATGGTGCCGCCGATGCGCATCAGCTCGTTGTCGACGATGTCGACCTCGCCGCCGCTGTTCTCGCAAAGCAGCACGCTCCACTCGCTCTTGGCGCCGCCGAGCAGGCTCTTGTCGTGCTTGACGGTGACGTCCGCGTGCGCCGACAACATGCCCTCAGCGCCGTTTTGACCCGGCGTGAACGTGGCGTCGCCGTGCATCTCGAGGAACAGCCCGCCGTCGTCTTCCACGGAGGCGTTGATCTGTCCGCCGATCTGCTGGAGGCCGTCCTGGGTGAAGTCGGCCCAGATCCCGGTCGCGGGATCGACGAAGAACTCGTATCCATCGAGCTCGCCGACGCGAACGCGCGGGATCAGCTCGCCCGTGGCGCGGCCGTCGAACGTCTTCGCGCGGTGGTCGTACGTGCCGCTCAGGTCGACCGCGAGGAAGTCGCCGTATTCGGGATGCTTGAGCAACAGCGGCACGTGGCCCGACAGGATCGTGAGCTCGTTCGCCTCGACTTCGGCGTGAATTCCGGCGCCGGCGACGAGGCCGCCCGTGATCCCGCCGATGTCGATGCCGAGATCGATGTAGGCCGCGGTGACTTCGAAGTCGCCCTGGCCCGTGAAGTCCGGCGAATCGCCGTGGGTGTACTTGCCGTTGAGCGAAGCGATTCCGATCTCGGCGCCGTCGTAGCTGACGCGAATCTGGACGTCGCCGTCGATCCAGTCGAGCTCGTTCTCGGTCACCGAGCCGTTGGCGCAGCTGTCCTTCATGAGGGTGAAGGTGAACAGGCCGATCCCGCCGATCTCGAAGTCGTCGAGCACCGTGATCTCGCCCGTGCCCGACACGGCCTGGGCCTCGCCAGCGGTGTAGTTCACGTCGAACTTCGCGCTGAGCTTGGCCGTATCTCCCTCGTCGAGGCGAATGTTGACGAGCCCGTGGAGCTCTTTGAACTCGTCGGCTTCGACGCTCGCGTCGGCTTCGCTATCCTTCTCGAGGAAGGCTTTGAACGTGGCCCCCTCGCCGAGGGCGATGTCTTCGAGGACGGTGATCTTGCCGCCGCCCGTAACGCCGGTCTCCTTGTCCCACGTGCCGCCCGCGTCGATCGACCACGTGTCCTTCTGGGTGGTCTTGTCCTTGCCGATCAGGATGAACGTGCCGCCCGCGGAGTCGATCGCCGACTGCGTCATCGCGGCATCGAACTTGGTGCCCGAGTCGATATAGTAGTGGTAGTCGCCGGTGCCTTCGGCCCAGTCGATCCGCTCCTCGACCTCGGCTGAAGCATTGCCAGAGAAGCCCTCTTCCTCGTCGCCGAGCTTGTAGTCGCCCGAGAGGTGGGCAAACGCAACGTCGTTGCCATTCTGGTCGAGGACCGCCTCGATCTCGACGTGGGCGCGTTGCAGCTGGTTGTCCGCGATGTCGACCCACAGACCCGAGCCGGGCAGTACGCCGACGATGAAGCTCTCGAGCTGCGTTCCTTCGGTCTCGCGCTCGCCGCCCGCGATCGGGAACGGCTTCTTGACTTCGAGCGCGGCCGCGCCCGTGAAGCTGTCGTCAGTGAAGTTGTAGTCGCCACCGAGCTCGCCCTCGACGGCGCGCTCGACCGTGAGGAAATCAACACCGAGCTTGAGAGTCGCGCCCACGCTGGCGAGGTCGTTCTTCTCGATCCGGCCGCGAACCTCGGAGCCGGCGTCGACGACCAGGCGATAGCCGGTAGCCGGCACGTCGCCCTCGTCCTTCTTGTGCGGGAAGTCGAACTCCCGCGCGGTGCGAACGTCGAGCTCACCGCTGAACTCGCTGGTGGCGATCTCGAATTCGAGCTCCTTGAGATCACCTTCGAGGAACGTGTCCTCGTCGTCGTCGATCTCGAAGCCGACGTTGCCGCCGATCTTCGTGAGGGCGTTCGCCTCCACGTTGACGGTGACCTCGCTGTCCTTCAGTGCGCGAACCGTCCACTTGCCGTCCTTGGTGGACTTCTCGATGTCTTGCAACAACGTGACGGCGCCGTCGAACGAGATCGTGTCGTCCGCGATGTTGTAGGTCGCTTCGCCGATGTGCCCACCGAGGAACGCCTCGGAGTCTTCTGCGCGGTAGTACTCGACGTCGAAGCCGAGCGTGATCTCCGTGAAATCGGAGTCTTCCATCTCGATCGCGGCCGTGGCGCCAGCCAGCAGCACGAGCCGCCCCGCGCCGTCCGGCAATTCGAACTCGACCTCTTCGTTGAGCGTGCCGTCGAGGTGGCCAGAGAACGACTCGGTCTCCTTTTCGTACCTGCCCGACAACATGCCTTCGAGCTCGAAAACACGCGCGCCACCGAGGATGATGGACTCGTACGGGAAATCACCCGTGAGCGTCTCGAGTTCGCTGTCCTTGACCTCCCCGATGATGGAGCCGCCTTCCTTGAAGGTGATCGCTCCCCAGCCCTCACCCAGGATGACCCAAGGCTCCACGATGTGGGCTTCACCCGCAGCCTGGACCAGCATGGTGTCGAACGCGATCTCGCCCGCGAGCGTTCCCTCGACGCTGCCCTCACCGGTCGCGTTCTCGAACTGGAAGCCGACGTCTTCCAGCGTGCCTTCCGCGAGCGCGCCTTCGGTGACGGTGAGCGTGAACTTTCCACCATCCTTGAGGAACAGCGGGCCTTCGCCGCGCTCCGGCAGACCGTAGAACTCCGTGAGCGTGAACTCGGCCGTGGCGTTGACCGAGCCCTCAGGCGTCATCTCGAACTTGATGGTGCCATCGCCCACGTCGCCCGAAGGTTCGGTCACGGTGAACGGCATGCCGCCGTCGATGCGCTCGAGCGTGTTGTCCGTGATGGTGGCCGTGGCAGACGCGCTCTCGACGATGATCGCGTGCATCGAGTTGAGATCGCCGAACGTCAGCTGGCGGAGCAGCGTGGCAGTTACGGAGCCGGAGCCCTTCGCCTCGGGGATGTTGAACGTGAGGTCGTCCGACGTGACCTCGAAGGTAGGCTGCTCTTCGAACGGGATTTCGATGTTGAAGGCGCCCTTCAGCGTCGTCGGGATGTTCTCTTCGACCGTGATCGAGCCGCTCGCGGATTTGACGATGGCGCCCGTCTCACCGATCGGCATCTCTTCGGTGATCTCGGCCGTACCCGTGCCGTTGAGCAACCCGGAGGCGACGTCGATCGTGGCATCGATGGTGCCGTGGTACCGATCGAACGTGAAGTCGAACCGCGTACCAACGTCGGTGAACGCGTTCTCTTCCATCCCGATGGAGAGCTCGCCGTTGGAGAGCACGAAGCCATCGACTTCGATGTCGGCCTTCTGACGCAACACGCCGCGACCGCCGAGCGTTGCGCCCTGGGGTAGCGCGAGCACACCGCCGCCCGGCAGGATCGAGCTCGTGGGGACCGGCGGCGAGGTCTGCGGCCCCTGGGCGACCGCGCCGCCAGCAGGAGGCGCGACGCCTGGACCCGAACCGCCTGCGTCGCGACGGCCGCGACGGCCGCCACCGCCCGACGCACCACCCGGGCTCGCTCCTGCGGGGGACGCCGGACCACCCGTCGCCGGGCCTGCCGCTTCGCCGGCCGGAGCAGGTGCCGCCCCACGGCCGCCGGCCGCCGGCCCAGACTCGCGGCCGCCGCCTGCCGGCGCTGTGGCTGGGGCGCCACCGCCAGCATCGCCAGCCGGGGCACCCTGGCCCGCAGCCGCCGCGGGAGCCGGAGCCGGAGCCGGAGCCGGAGCGCCTTCAGAAGCCGCCGGCGCCGCTGCCGCACCGCTCGAAGACGCTTCGCCGGAGGCTCCGACGATTCCGCCAAGCGCGTCGAGTTCGAGCGTGCCGACCAACTCGGCTTCGAAGTCACCCACGGTGACAAGGATTCGGCCGTTGAGCACGATCCCCTCGACCGAGTCGTACGTGCCATGGATCTCGGAAGGCCCGACCGTCGCGTTCTCGCCGATGCTGAACTGTTCGAGCGTGAGGTCGACCTCGCCGGCGAGGTGGTCGTTGTCGGCCACGATGCGAATTGTCGCCGTTCCGACGCCCTCCCACGACCCGGAAATCTCGCCCTCGCCGCTCCAGTGCCCGTCCGTGCTCATGGAGACGGCGCCCGTGATGGAGCCCACGACGAAGCGGCCCTCGCCGTCTACCAACGGCCGCGTGGTGGCGAGATCGATCGTCGCGCTCATGCCGGTGCGCTCGACGACGCCCTGGAATTCTCCGGCGAGCCAGCCGAGGTCGTAATTCCCGTGCACGTGTGCGTCGATCGCGCCTTCTGCGCCGATCACGAGCTGGAGCTCACCACCCGTGATGTAGTTGCCAGCCTCGAACGTGCCGGTCACCGTGCCCCGCTCGATCTTGCCTTCATTGTCGAGGTGGACGACTGCGCGGCCCAGCGTGAGGCCAGGCACGACGTTCCAGCCGAGGTTGAACACGACGTCCGCACCAGCGCGTGCGGTGCCAGGCGGACGGGCCTTGTGTTCGAGACCGCCGATGTGAAACACGTACTCTTCGGCGACGCCCGTAGAAGGTGCGCTCTCGGCGGAGGACGCCTCGCGGTGCGCGACGCCCGACATGTCGCCCGCGTCCATCGCGGCGGCGGGTGCCGCCATCTCGCTCATGGGGGCCGACGAATCGCTCATCATCGCAGGGCTGGAGTCCACGATCGACTCGGCGGCTTCGGCTTCGCGTTCCGTCGAATCCGACGGGCTCGACACATCGAGCTCGCTTCCGCTCGCTTGCAGGCGCCCCTCGTCGGACTGCACGACGTGGGTGAGCTCGTGGGCCAACAGGCGATCGCCGTCGCGCGACTCGGGAGCGAACTCACCGGCGCCGAAGAACACGTCCGCGCCGAGAGCAAACGCCCGTGCGCCCAACGCTTCGGACGCCTTCGCGGCCTGGCTGTCTGTGTGGACCCGAACGTGCGAGAAGTCGTGCCCCAACAGGCCCGACATCTTCTGCACCACCGCGGAAGGCAAGGCAGCGCCGCGGCTGTTCTTGATGAAGCTGGTGGCCGCGTCTGTGTCCAGCGCTTCGCCGGAGGCGTCGCGCATCGCGGTTTCCGCGCCTTCCATCGGCGCGGAGGCGTCCAGGCCCTGGCCCGATTCGCCTGGGCTCGTCACGGCCGCGCCGAAGCTGGCGACGCCAAGGTCCAAGCCGCCGTCCATCACACCGGCGCCATCGAGCGACGACTCGCCAGCCAGTGACGTCACCTCGGAAGATGCCGTCGCCGTGCCAGCGGAGCTGCCATCGACGGCGATCCCGGACATACCGACGTCCGACGCAGGCGCTCCGCGATCCGCCTCGGCGCTCGCGCGCTCGATCTGGCGATCCACCTGCTGCAGGCGGTCCAGCATGCGGTTTTCACTCGCGTACGCCTCGACCTCGTGCGGATCGGACGGGCTCGAGACCTGCTGGCCGCCATCGCCACCGCTCGAGCTGGAGGGCAAACGGCCCTGGTCCGCCTGAACGACGTGCGTGAGCTCGTGCGCGAGCACGCGATCACCCGCGCGGGTGCCGGGCGAGAAGATGCCCGAACCGAAGAAGATGTGCGCGCCGAGGGCAAACGCGTAGGCCTGGATCGCCTGGGCCGCGTCCGCGGCGCGGCCGTCTGCGTGGATGCGGACGTGACCAAGATCACGTCCGAACGCCAGCTCATAGCGCTCGAGCTGCTCGGGTGCGAGCGCCATGCCCCCGCTCTCGCTCACGGAATTCATCGCGCGCACGCCAGAAACGTCGAGATCGATCGAGTCGCGCATGGCGCGCAACATGGCGTTGTTCGATGACAACACCTCGACCTGACCGCCCACGCCACCGGCCGCGAGCGTCATTTCGCCGGCGACGAGCTGATCCAAGCCCATCGCAGCGGACGCACCACCACCGAGCGCGCTCTGAACGAGCGTGTTGCCGAAGGTGCCCTGCGCGAACGCCGTGGCTTCGCGCTCGCGTGCGGCGGGGAGGATCGCAGATGCGACTTCTTCGCCTTCTTCGAAGGTTGTCGTCCCTTCAAGACCACCCGACGTGGGCGAAACAGCGGTCGAAGCACGGCGGGAACGACGGTTCCCAGAAGAAAGATGCAATGCCACGTGAACCTCAGAGGAGGGAGGGCGGTCCTCTGTACTCTAGCAGAGGATGCAAACGGATCACAAGGGCTGGCGCTTGGCACTCTGGACATCCGCCTGTCGCCGATATCGCCGAGCGAACCATCGCGGCTACCGGGGCGAGTCTTCTCGCTTGGACGTGTGCTTCGTCAGCTGCTCGACGGCCGAAAGCAGCTCGGAGGCGAGATCGCTGAGGTCGTCTGACGGCGGATTTGTTCCGGTGCCCGCCGACGCCGCCTCGAGCTTCGCGAGCGCGTCGCGGAACAGCCGTTGAAGAGCCTCCGTCTGAGTTTGATCGCCGCCTGGCCCGGCGCCCGCAGCCGCCTGCGCCATCGCGTCTTCAAAGACCTGCGCCAATGCAGCCTTTACGGGTGCGGACTCCGCGAGCATCTGGCCCTTTGGGACCGCGCCCGCCGGAGCGGCGCCCGCCTGTGCGGTGCCCGCTCGGGGCCAGAGGTCGGCGCGGAGCAAGACTGCAGCAAGCTCATCAAAGCGCGAAGCTCCCCGAACCACGAAACCGTCTTTGGTGGCGTTTAGCAATACCCAGTAGCCGCGGGCCTCGTCACCGCCGACCTCGACGAGGTGACACACCCCGTCGCGGCCGAGCCGCGCTACGACGACCGAGGCCCGGCCAGGCGCACCCTGCCGCACGGTCGCCGAGTCAGCGTGGGTCGACGACGGGTCAAGCAGCGCCGTCACGAACGCAGCCGCCGAAGGGCTGTCTGGAAGTTCCTGTACGCGCTCCGGTGGGACCACCAGACCATCAAGGAAGAACGCCGCGTAGGCCGCGGAGTCCGTCACGCCCCCGACGCGCCAGTCGTCCCCCGCGCGGCGCGCCATCACCCATACCCGCTGGGCCTTTTTACCCTTCACGATCGCGGTACCGACGATGGCGCGGTCGGGCTGCGTCACCGTGACGAGCGCCTGGAGCCGAAACCCACCAGAAACGCCCTGTTTAAACAGCTTGGAGGGGCTATCGCCGGCCGCGTCCCAGCCCGCGCTGACCCTGCGCGCGGCAGGTTCGTCGCCGTTTACGATCGCATCGCTGAACGCGGCGACCGCGTCACCTGGAGAGCCCACGCATCCCCCTTCGTGCCCGCAGTGTGGCGCGCTGCGGGTTCCTTCGCAAGGCCATGATCACAAAGTCGGGCGCGAGCCCGCCGCGAGCGACCGGTCTATAGCGGCCACAGCCGGGCCAGGTCCTTCGTCAGGTTCTTCTGGTGGGATTCAATCGTCCCGCCACCGATTTCGAGCAGCTTCGCGTCACGC
>CANNIZ010000019.1 GCA_947505245.1 Pseudomonadota bacterium
AACGCCGAATTTAATTCGACACCCATCTTGGTTCGGTTATCGATCCTGTGTGCGCGACGCCGGACCTGATCCGTCCATGCCGAGCGTGCCCCTCCGCTCCGCAGATGCAGGTGTGGAGGGCCTCGTCTACAGGGAGCGTGCGATGACGGCCCGGATGAACAGCGCGAAGACCGCCTCGCAGGCGTTGATCAGGCCCGACCACCTGCGTGTTGAGAACACGAACGCGGACACCCGCCCCTGGACGGCCAGCAGTGGCCCTTACTGGTTCACGTTCGTCGCCGAGCCGCGACCGCGGGGCACCTTGATCGTTCGTCGCTCCTCGACGCCCCCGGTCGGTGTCGGAGACCGACTCCGATACACCGTATGGCGCCCCGGGGACGAGATCCTGTGCGCGCCGATGACGGAAGTCCCTGCGAAGTTGCTGCGCCGCACGCTTAAGGACATCGACAAGGACGACGTGACAGCACTGATGGCGTGGCTGCGGGACATGAGCCAAAAGCACAAGATGCACGTGGTCGAACAGCAGGCCGATCAGTCTGTGGACGCCACCACCATCTGGTGCCGCCTCCTCGAATTGGTCGAAGGGGGTGCGTCATGACCGTCGCGATCCAGTACCTGCGTCGATCGAGCGACAAGCAGGACGACTCCACCGAGCAGCAGAGGAAGATCAACGACGAATACGTCGAGAAGATGGGCTACGAGCTTCTCGACCCCAAGGGCGTCTGGGAGGAGACTGGCAGCGGGCGCACGTTCGACGATCGCCCGGTGTTCCAGGCCCTCGTGAAGGCGGTGGAACGGCGTGAGGTTGTCGCCGACGTGCTTATCATGTACCGCCCGTCGCGCTTCGGGCGCTCCGAGGACCTCACCGAGTTCTACTTCTACGAGCACCGTTTCAAGAAGATGGGGGTGCGCATCGAGTTCGCCTCCGGGCCCGAGTACAACATGCCGGGCCTCGGCGGGCTGATCATCAAGGGGGTGGCCTACTCGGCGGCGGCCGAGTTCAGCAAAGACCTCTCAAACTACGCCACGCGCGGGCTCGTCGAGAACGCTCGTCTTGGGTACTCGACGGGTGGCGACCCATGCTTGGGCTACGAGCGCGTGATGGTCGAGGCTGCGACGGGCAAGGAAATTGGGCGCTTGCCGCGGGGTGCGCAGAAGGGCGCCGACCGGAAACTTAAGATCAAGTACGTCTTCGCCTCGCCGAACGTCGTCGAGTTCGTTCGCGAGCACATCTTCGAGCGGCCTTGCCGGAACGGATGGTCCTACGCCAAGACCGCTCGGGAGCTGAACAAGCTCGTCGCTGCGGGAACGGGCCTTCCGTCGCCGCGAGCGGGTCGGGTGATCCACCGGCGGAACGGGAACGAAGTGCCGTACACGGGCACCTGGAAGGCCGGTACGATCAGGGCCATGTGGACCTGCAAGACGTACATCGGCTTCCGGGTGATCGTGATCGGCGCCGAGAACGCGTTTCACGGCCAGCGCGTCGAGTGCGAAGGGGCCCACGAGCCGCTCATCACGCTGGATGTGTTTCGGACGCTGTACGAGCGCGCCCAAAGGCTGCCGTGGAACGAACGGAAGCTCGTGACCGGCCCACGCAGGCGCCGGAAGCCCGCAATCTACGCCATGTCAGGCATCGGCAAGTGCGTCCACTGCGCGTTCGGGTTCTCGGGGGCACGCTCGACCAACCGCAAGAAACGGGCCGTCCAGAACTACTACCGGGACAGCGGAGAGACCAACGGGTACTGCACGGTCCCGTCGTGGTCGATCCCGGTCGGCGACTTCGATGCCTGGGTCAAGGCGAAGATCGAGGAACGCCTGCGCTCCCCGCACTTCCAAGACGAGCTTCTCGCCATGCTCCGCGCTCGCCATGCTCCCACCTCGGCGGAAGATCCGACTGCGCCCCTTCGGGCTCGTCGCGTCGAGGTGCAGACGCAGATCGACAAGCTGATCGATCTTGCAAGCCGCGCGACATCCCAGAGCACGTCGCTGGCGAAGCGCCTGGATGCGCTGGAAGGGGAGGTCGTCGACCTCGATCGTCGTCTCCTCATGGCAGCCGATCAGCGCCGCGTCGCCGTCCGCGATGCCGACCTGTTGGCGGCTGCGAAGAAGATCACCGACAACGCCGTCCGCCTTGTGCAGTCCGACGGCGAGGTTCTCCACGAACTCGCGCCTCGGTTCATCAAGGAGTTCCGCGTGAACAAGGAGACGCGGACGATCGAAGTGGAGTTCTACACGGTACCGGCGGTCGTGATCGACCGACCGCCACGGTCGCGTATTGAGAAGATGGAGACGGACGGAATCGAACCGTCGACCCTCTGCGTGCAAAGCAGATGCTCTACCCCTGAGCTACGCCCCCGGACGGTCCCAACCGTCCGAGGACGGTTTGATGGTGGGCCTGGGCAGACTTGAACTGCCGACCTCGTGCTTATCAGGCACGCGCTCTAACCACCTGAGCTACAGGCCCCTTCAAATGGACACGCGCCCGTAACGTGGGGCGGCGGGCTACGCCACGCGGGATGCGATCGCTTCTCCCGCGCGCAGGGCCAGAGCCATGATGGTCATCTGCGGATTGACGCCGAGGGACGTGGGAACCGACGAGCCGTCCGCGACGTAGAGGTTGTCGGTTCCGAACACGCGATGCTCGGGGTCGCACACCGCCACCTTGGACGACGCCCCGATCCGGCACGTGCCGAGCGGGTGGCTGCCGAGCAGGTTCCAGTCGAGCACGCGGATGTTCGCGGTCATCAGCGCCCTTGCCTGCTCGAGCGTCTTCACGTGGGGCTGTCGGCGCACGCCGATCATCACCTCTTCGGCGCCGCCGCGGATCAGCACCTCGGAAAGCACGGAGACGCCCTTCTGGAGCCGCTTGTGGGTGCCGGGGTCCACGTTGTACCGGATCGTCGGGCGGCCATCCATTCCGAGGCCGACGCTGCCGTTGCCGGGGTCTTTCACCATGAAGCCGTACTGGGCCGTCTGGCCGTAGCCGTCCATCCAGCGCGTGAGCTCCTTGCCGAGGAGCGGGATCGTCGCGCCCGCGACCTGCGGGGGCACGTAGAACCCCTCGAATTTGATTCCTTCGGGTTCGAGGCCGGAGATGCCGTACGACTGGGGGATCGCGGCCCACGGCGCGCAGTCGCGGCCGAGGCGGGCCCACATGCCGATCTCCGGGTGCACGGAGAGGTTCTTGCCGAGCATTGGCAGGTCGAAGCCGTTCTGCATCAACACATGCGGGGTGACGAGCGCGCCACACGCGAGGACGACGGCCTTCGCGTGCACGCGGAGCACCTTCTGGACGCCGTGGGCGTCGGGTCCGCGGGCCTCGACCGCGACGATCGTGCGGCCGCGCTGGAGCAGGCGGGTGACGGGGAGCCCGGTGAACAGGCTCGCGCCGGCGTTCACGGCGCGGGGGATCCACGACACGTTGCTCGACCGCTTCGCGTCGGTGGGGCAGCCGAACACGCAGGCGCCCTGCCCATCGCAGCCGGGCGCGTTGCGCGGCAGGGGCGCGTTTTCGAGGCCCATCTCGTCCGCGCCCTTCTTCACGATGTCCGCGATCGAGCCGAGATGCTTCGTGCCCGCGGGGGTGACCTGGAGCTCCTGCTCGACGGCGCCGTAGTAGGCGTCGAGGCCCGTGGCGGAGAAGTCGTCCGAGAGGCCGCAGTCGCGCCGCCAGTCCTCGAACACGTGTTCGGGCGCGCGAAAGCAGGTGCCGGAGTTGATCGCGGTGGTGCCGCCCACCATGCGGCCCATCGGCAGGCTGATCGGCGGGTTTCCGACCGAGAACGTCATGCCGGCGTTGCGCCACAGCGACCGCATGCGGTCGAGCGGGGAGCCCTGGAACTGCTTGCGGCCCTGGAACCGGCCCTCCTCGAGGATCGCGACGGCGAGGCCCTGCTCGGCGAGCCTCGCGGCGATCGCACCACCGCCCGCTCCGGTGCCGACGACGACGACGTCGCAGTCGATGCGCGTCTCGGCGCCGAGGTCTTCGGCGGTGGTGATCGCGGTGGTCCAGCGGGGATCGGGCTCGCGCACGGGGGTCTGGTACGTCGGGGCGCCGATGTTCGCGAGGTAGTCGGGCCGGTCGAAGTGGGCGGCGCGGACGGGCATGCCGACGAGGTGCAGCACCTGGTGCGGGGAAAGGCCGCCGGAGAGCCCGTCGTAGCCGGGGATCTGGTCGATCGCGTCGAGCAGGGCGACGCGGCGCTCGCGGTCGAGGGTGGCGAACCCGCGCCCGTAGCGGACACGGGAGAGGGCATCGAGCGCGCGCAGCACGCCAGCGAACGCGGTGGCGGTGCCGGCGGGCATGTGCGACAGCACCTCGAGGGCCTTGTCGACGGTGAGCGCGTCCGCAGCGGGCACGTGGACGCCCGGCTCGATCGCGGCGTCGGCGAAGGCCTCCAGGAGGGCGCGGTCGACGGCGCCCAGGGGCGCGGCGGACAGCAGGCCGTCGGGCGAGGACGCGTCGAGCGGCAGCTGCTTCACGCTCGTCTCGAGCGTGCTCGTGCCGAAGAAGTTCACGACCTCGTCGAAGTTGAACCACATGTCGCCCCGCAGGACGACGTCGTCGTCGTGGCGGACCTCGCAGCCGCGCATGTTGCCGATCGACGTGAACGGCTGGAGCGTGGACAGGTTCTTCTGGCCGTAGAACGCGTAGCGGGCGTCGTCGGGCCCGGTGAACGCGAACTCGTAGCGGATGAACTGGCCCTGCAGCGGCAGCGCGCGGATCGTGATCGTGCCGTCGAGCGGGGTGTTCGTGGCGAGCGGAGGCGCGTTGACGACGCCGGTGAGGCGGGCCTTTCCGTCGCGCCAGAACGAGCGCAGGCGCGGCGCCTCGACCTTGACGGTGAAGTCGATCGGAACGGACTTTCCCCACCGATCGGTGAACGTGCCCTGCATCGTCTCGTGGAAAGAGAGGCCCATCACACCACCTCCGGGAACGCCGCGTCGGGCGTGCGGGTCAAGAATTCCAGCGCGCCGCCATGGGCGGACGTGCACTCAAAACCTTCACCGTCGACGGGGTTCACGCGCAGCACGGTGCGCGCGAGCTTGCTGTTCAGGCAGTACGAAAGGGCCCCGTCGGGGTTGTTGTACCCGAGGCACACCATGCGGGACGTCTCGGCGTGCATCGCGAGTACGGCCTCGCCGTCCTCCCCGCGGACGCGCAGGGTCCAGGTGCGGCCGTCCAGATCGGCGCTCGATCGCCAGGGGCGGAACACGCGATCGAACCGGTATTCGCGGGAGCCCCGGCGGACGACCAGCGCCGACAGGCGGGGTGTGACGACCGGGCCGAGCTTGATGCGGCCGGTGAACCCCTCGCAAAGCGCGTGGGGAGCGCCGTCGGCGGCGAGGAACACGCACTGGCCCCAGGCGTACTCGAGCGCGTGGGACTTGCCCCAGTTGTGGCCCTGCATGCCGATCCAGTCGGTGACAGCGGCGCCGTCGAGGGTGCCGGAGAACCGTGCGCACGGCACGGGCGTGAGCAGCTTGGACTTCGGGAACGGGCCGTCGATCATCCAGCGCGCGGGGAACGGGCACAGCGCGTCCGACAAGCCGGGGACGGCGGTGTAGTGAAGATCGTAGGTGGGACCGCGCACGGAGCCACCTGCGGGGCCGAGTGCGAAGGTGTGGTCGCCGATCGTGATGTGGACGGTGGCGCCGGGGGTGAACCGCGCCTGCGCCAGCGGGATCGTGATCTTGCTGGCGGTCGAGCGGTCGCCGTCAAACCGCGCGATCCAGGCCTCGGCGACGGGCTCACCGCGGTCGGGCACGAGCACGGTGGCCTTCAACCACAACGCCTTCGGTTCGGTTGGGTGGTTGCAGCGCAGGAAGTAGGACTCGACGCCGCCCTTGGAGGCGACGTGACGGGGCGCGTTGTCAGCGTACATGGCCGTCATGATCAAAGCCTCGGGGAGCGGCGCATCATCGACGCGAACGCGGTGAGCAGCTTCCCGGCCGAGCGGACGCGGCGGCCGGTGTGGCGGTCGCCGACGATGGTGACGAACGCGCGGATCAGCTCGACCTGGTCGCCGTCGTAGGGGTACCACCACGGGCGCTTGAAGCCGGGGATGCCGCCGCGCGGGCGGTCGATCACGCGCGGCATCGTGAACTCGCGCAGGCCGTCTTCGCCGTGGCTGCGGCCGAAGCCGCTGCTGCCTTTTCCGCCCCACGGGAGCTCGGCGAACGCGTGCATCGTGGCGGCGACGTCGTTGATCGACACCAGCCCTGCGTCCAGGCGCTTCGCGAGCCGCTCGGCGCGATCGACGTCGGCCGAGAACACGGACGCGGTGAGCCCGAAGTCGGTGTCGTTGTGCAGCCGGGCGGCGTCGTCGTCGCCGCGGAACGTCGCGATGGCGGCGATCGGCCCGAACGTCTCGTCCCGGTACACGTCCGACGCCTCGACGCCGGGGCCGTCGATCAGGCTGACCGCGCCGTACTTCGCGACGTTGAGGCCGCGCTTGTTCGCGTCGGCGAGGTGCCGCTCCCACACCTTGCTCTGCAGCGGCATGGAACACGGGCCGACGTCGCTCGGGTCGAGGCGCTCGGCCTTCGCGCGCAGGCGGCCCATGAACGCGTCCACCACGCGCTCATCGACGAGGATGCGCTCGACGGACGCGCACACCTGGCCGCCGTTCATCGTGGCGCCCCACAGCGCGGCCGAGGAGGCGAGCTCGAGGTCGGCGTCGTCGCACACGATGAGGGCGTCGATGCCGCCCAATTCGAGGCTGACGGGGATCGGGAACTGGGCGCACGCGGCCATCACCTTGCGGCCCGTCACCAACGAGCCGGTGAAGAACACCTTCTCGGGCTTCGCGTCGATCAGCGCGGCGCCGACGCGACCGTCGCCCTGTACGAGCTGGAGCAGGTCGGCCGGAAGTCCGCAGTCGCGGAACAGGTCGACGACGAGCGCCCCGCAGCGCGGCGACCACTCGCTCGGCTTGAGCAGCACGGCGTTGCCGGCGACGAGCCCCGCGACGATCTGGCCGAGCGGGATGCTGACGGGGAAGTTCCATGGCGAGATCACCACGCAAACGCCGAGCGGTACGCGCTCGATCACGGGCTTTCGGTGCGGCAACCAGGTGACCGGTGCGGCTTCCGCCGCGAGCAGGCGGGGGGCGTTCGCGCAGGTCCAGCGCACCGCGCCGACCGCGCCGCCGACCTCGTGACCGAGGGCCTCGACCTCGCGTTTGCCGTTCTCCTCGCGGATCACCGCGACGATCTCGTCCATGCGGGAGATCAGTGCGTCTCCCGCCTTGGCGAGGCGCTCGGCGCGCTCGGCGACGGGGACCAGAGCCCATGCGCGCTGGGCGGCGCGGGCCGCAGACACGCGGAAGCCGATCTCGCCTTCGCGGGCGAGCAGCCAGGACAGGCCTTGTTCGGGCAGGGCAGGGGTCGCGCTCATGCAGCCTTCCTTCCGGGCGTCACCGCCGCGAAGATCTCGGGGTGTTGGCGGGCGTACGTCATCAACGTGCCCAGGTACGTGTCGAGCGACGGACACGGCGGGCGCAGCGGAGCGAGGAGCCGCGACGCGTTGGTCGTGTCGAACTCGACCTCGTGGTTGAAGTAGTCGAAGCTCTCGCGCGGGATGCGCACGAACGGGCGCAGGCGCTTGCCGGTGATCAGGTCGGCGACGCGCAGCGGCACGGTGCCAGCCGAGGGCCGCTTTCCGAGCAGCTTGAGGAACAGCTCGAGGACCTCATGGGCGGTGAACGGGTTCGGGTCTGCGAGCGCGACGGTCGCGCCGACGGCCTTCTCCTCGCGGTCAAGCAGCGCCATCGCGTCGATCACGAAGTCCACGGGGACGAGGTTCACCCTCGCGCGCGACGGGCCGATGTCCACCATCGGCGCCCACGTGGGCAGGCGGAACAGCAGCTGCATCACGAAGTACGGGCCGTCGCCCTTCGCGGTCTCGCCGGTGACGCTGTCGCCCACGACGATCGAGGGCCGGTAGATCGTGGTCGGCACGTGGCCCATCCGATGCCGGACGTGCTTCTCGGCCCAGCACTTCGTGGACTCGTAGTGGTTCTTGAACGCCTGACCCTTGTCGAGCTCGTCCTCGTACACGCGCCCGGTGCGGTCGCCCGCGACGTAGCAGGTCGAGATGTAGTTCAGGCGCGCGAGGTTCGGCAGGCGCTCGCAAAGGTCGAGCACGTGGATCGTGCCGTCCACGTTCACGTTGTACGCGAACGATTCGGGCACCGCGAGGTCGTAGATCGCGGCGAGGTGCCACACGCGCGACACCTGCTCCCTGAGCTGCGCTTCGACACCTGGGGCGACGCCGAGGTCTGGGCGGCGGATGTCGCCGGGAACGATGTGCCACATCCCCTTCATCGCCGGGAGCCGCTGCTCCAGGGCCTCGCAGCGGGCCTTGGCGGTGAGCGCGAACCGAGGCTCACACATGAGGAACAGCCGCGTCTCGGGTTCGTCGGTGACGAGCCGCTCGACCAGCCGGGACGCGATGAACCCGGGGAAGCCGGTAATCAGGACACCATCAGCCACGCATCACCTCCCGAAACAAGCCCAGCGCTGCGCTCGCGGAGCGGGCCATCGCCTGACTGGCGGCGGCCTCGTCCCGGTCGCGAATGGCCGCGACAGCGGCCTCGTGGGCGGTCAAATCGAACAGGCCCGGCGTGTACATCGCGACGAACATCTGCCGGTTCTGCAGGTACACCGAGCGCACGGCGTTCGAGAGCAGGCCGAGGACCTTGTTCCCCGTCATCTCCACCATCCCCTCGAAGAACGCGAAGTCGAGCTGCTGGGCCTCTTCCGCGGTCTTCGCAGCGCGTAGCCCGGCGAGAGCGGCCTCCAGGCGCGCGATCCCCGGCTCGGTCGCGAGCGCGGCGGCGCGGCCCGCGGTCCAGGACAGCAACATCACGCGCAGCTCGAGCAGGTCACCGATCATCGCAGGGTCGGGCGTGCCCTTCGGCGCGATCAGGTACGGGAGCAATTCGAGGCCGGCCTCGACGAGGAAGTCCCGCACGCGCGTGCTCTCGCCGTGCTTCATCTCCACGAGCCCGAGCGATTCGACGCGGTGCAGCGCCTCGCGCACCGTGGACCGGTTCACCGCGAACTGCTCGGCGAGGTCGCGCTCGGACGGCAGCGACTGCCCGGGCGTCCAGCGCCCGCCGAGGATCGCCGAGCGGATCTTCTCCGCGATCTGGTCGGCGATGCTCGTCTTGTGGACCGGGTCAAACATGTTCACTCATCGGGTGGCCGGGTGGTCCGACCAGTGTACCGTGGGGCCGTTACACGCGCAAACTGCCACCGAAAGTTCGCACGGCGGCTAGACTAGGCTAGCCGCAGTAGACCCTCTCCTAAAGCAAATCGGCGGACCTCCGATCGACACCGGACTGGTCCGCGATCGGCGTGGGGTTACGTGACAATCCAGCGACGGCGTCCGCCGCTGCTTGACGGGAGACGAGCTTGATTCGTCATTTCCTCAACCCGCCGAACTGGTTCACTGCGGCCAGCATCCTCTGTGCGACGCTGGCCATGGCGCGCCTGGTGGGCCACGAACCAGACCCGCAGACGCTCATCCAGTGCTGCATCCTGATCATGTTCGGCGGCGTGTTCGACATGCTCGACGGCCGCGTCGCGCGCATGACGAACCGGTTCAGCGAGTTCGGCGTCCAGCTCGACTCGTTCGCCGACCTGATCTCGTTCGGGCTCGCCCCCGCCCTGGTCGCGTACGCCTGGAAGCTGCACGAGCTCGGCACGTTCGGCGCGATGGTCGCCTTCTGGTACGTGATCGCCGCGTCGTTCCGCCTCGCGCGGTTCAACGTGAACGCGAACCACCAGTCGTGGGTGTTCGCAGGCCACACGCAGGGCCTCACGAGCACGATGTCCGGCGGCTGCCTCGCCATCTTCGTGTGGGTCGGCAACGGCTACTTCCGCCGACTCGGCATCGAATTCTCGCCGCTGGTCGTCGCAGCCGTCGTTTCGTGGGCCGGCCTGATGATGGTGTCGAACGTGCCGTTCCGGTCGTTCAAGGACCTGCGCAAGAACCCGCGCGCGCGCGCGCTGTTCGCGGTGGGCCTCGCGGGATGCCTTTCCGGCGCGCTGCTCCTCGACCCGTCGATGTGGTTCGGCGCCGGCGCGCTGCTGTACGTCGTGCTCGGCCTCGTCGACGGCCTCATCACCACCGCGTACTACAACCGCAAGGGCCTCACCTTCGACACCGTCGGCGTCCGGCCGTCGGCCGCTGCCACCGCGGCCATCCTTCCCGAAGACCAGGAAGACGAGGAAGACGACGAGGAGCTCGACGAAGACGAGATCGAGCTCGCGCGTCCGTAACGGTTTCCGCCTCCCGTAGACTGCGCCCCATCGGAGGCTGCGTGGTGGCGTTGTGGTTGCTCGGGTGTGTTCCGGACGAAGTGACGCTGAACCTGAAGCTCGCGAACCTCGCGCCGGAGGGTTCGATCATCGCGTCCGACAGCAGCACCCACGACGTGAAGTTCGCGCCCGGGCTCGTCGTGGTGCACGACGACACGGTGTCGCTGTTCACGCCGGGCGCCGCGGCGTCGCCGGAGCTCGAGTCGGCGGCCGAGGACGGGTCTCCGCAGGCCTTCATCGACGCGCTGACCGGCGCGGACGGCGTGTATTCCGTCGCGCTGCTGACCCATGAAGACGAGGTCACCTACGAGGCCGCCGCGATGTTGCCGGGCCAGGATGGGCGCCGGCAGATCACCGGCCCCGGCGACGCGTTCGTAAGCGTCGCGTTCATGTTCGGAGAGTCCAACGACGTCTTCTTCGCGAACGCCGAGCCTCTCCCGCTGTGGCAAAAGGGCGCGAACGCGGGCGACTGGACCTCCTCCCTCGCGCTGTGGGACGCGGGCACCGAGCGGAACCAGGAGCCTGGCCTCGGGCCCGATCAGGCGCCGCGCCAGGCGGCTGCCGGCGACGGCGAGGTCGAAGGCGGCGTGATCACCGCCGTCGAGGGGGTGGACGCGAACGGCTACGTCTACCCGGGCGTCGCGGACGTCGCGTCGCTCGTCGCTGAGGCGCCCGCGACCGAGTGACTACAGGTCGAAGCGGTACCCGTCCGGGGGTGCAAGATCGTAGAACACCTCGTCCGTGCCGACCTTGGCGCTACTTGGGCGACGTGTGAGCGCGGCGTGGCGGTCGCGTTCGACGAGCTTGACGAGCGTGGAGACGCCGGCGTCGGTGCACGTGAGGTAGACGTTCCCGTCTTCGCGACCGGCCGGCGGCGAGGCCGACGGGACACAGGTGCCAGGCACGTCTGCGGAGCCGGATACGACCACCGTCGTGTCGTGAAACGCCTCGACGACGAGGTGCGTGTGCCCGTCGACCGCGTCGTAGCGCAGCCGCACGGGGACGGTGGCCATCGGCGTCGGAGCGGTCCACGCGACGGTCGCGTTGGCAGGCACCAGCGCGGCGACCTCGGGCGCGGTCGCGAGCGCGAACGGAACACCGTCACAGGCCCACGCGGACGCGTCGGTCGACGTGCACACGCCCGGGACGACGACGTTGGTGGACGTCTCGACGCCCGCGCCGTCCCGCGCGCGCACGAAGAAGCGCGTGGTGGGATGTTCGGCGCCGTCGGCGTCCTGGGCGACGGTGACGTCTGCGCGGGCGGTGAGCGTGACGTGCGGCACTGCCGGCTGGGCGGTCGGGGCGACCTCGGGCGTCGCGATGATCTCGGGCGGAACGGTGGTGTCGGGCGTAGGACACGCCAGGAGGTAGGCGAACATGGTGGCTCCGGATGAGCAGGGGAGGGCGGGGCGGGGAGGGGACGATTGGGGCGTCACCGTGATCAAAACCCGAATTGCGCCCCGGCGCAACCTTTAAAGGCGCGTTAATCCGCGGCCTCTTGGAGGAACCGATGCGCAACGTGCTGTTTCTTGGGGTGATCGCTCTCGCTGCCGGCTGCAAGGCGCCGCCCGAGGCTCCCACCGAGCTCAACGAGCTGTCGCTGTACCTGTTCGCGAACTACGACGCTGAAGACGAGGAGGTCGTCGCCGTCGGCGTGCAGAACCTCGACGCGTTCCTCGCCACCCAGGACTTCACGGCCGAGAACATCAACGACCGCTCAGCGACGCTGAGCGTCCTCGACGGCGTGAACCTCGGCACGGTGGTGCCGACCCCGGACGCGGACCCCGCGCTGCAGGAGAACGTGGCCGGGTGGGCGCTGAGCCCCGTCCCGTTCGCGACGCATCTGGAGGGCATCAGCGATCCGAACCAGGTCTGCGCGGCGAGCGACTCCACCAAGTACAGCATGCGCACGTTCGTCACGGATCTTCCCGCCTGGGAGGCTGGTGACTCCCGCACACTCGCGACCACGAACGAGAGCCGCACGGAGAGCCCGGTGGCCGACGTGTGGATGGACAGCACGGCGGACTTCCGTAGGGTGGCGCTCGAAGACGGCCGCGAGGTCGTGATCTCGCGCGGCGTGCTGCCCGAGCGGGCAATCGCCGACAACCCCGACAAGTCGTGGGACCAGCGGTACACGATCGACGTGTGGATCCCGTCGACGGACGGCGCTTCGACCGAGCGCTACTACGCGATGTGGTCGAGCGCGACGATCGGCGTCGGCAGCCTCTACGCGGGCCTCGTCAAGGGCGGCATCGACGAGTACTTCGTCAACACCGACGACTGGTTCCTGAACGCGGAGTGCCACACGGACCGCGATCGCGTGAACGATCGCCCGTAGATTGGCTACGCGGCGGCGTACAGGGGCAGGCCCCACGCCGCGCGCACGGCCTCTTCGACGACGCTGACGGCCGCTTCGCACGCGTTGAGCGCGAGCAGGTTCTCGGCGTAATCGAGAGCTTCGGCCACGGTGAGATCGCCGTCGAGCAGGCTGACCTCGCTGTCGAGGTGGCCGCCGGCGTCGGCAATTGCGCGGCATGCGGCCTCAGCGCCCTCGTCGTGAAGGATGTCGACCAAGCTTGAGATGACGTCATCGTGGCGCATGAGAGCCTCCGTTTACGAACCGACTGACCGGTCAGAAGTAAGTTTATGCCCACTTCCGACTGACCGTCCAGTATTTTGATCGCGTTCCCGGATCTTGCGCGTTCTTTCGGGATCACCCACACGCTCGACGTCGCGTGATTACGGAGGTTCTCCTGAGCTGGAGGCGCCTTGCGTGTGGTCGTGATCGGTGGTGGGTTCGGTGGCCTCGCGGTCGCGAAGGGGCTGCGAAAGGCGCCCGTCTCGGTGACGCTCATCGACCGGCGCAACCACCACCTGTTCCAGCCGTTGCTTTACCAGGTCGCCACGGCTGGCCTGGCACCGGGTGACATCGCGGAGCCGATCCGCAGCATCCTCGCGAGCCAGCGCAACGTCGAGGTCATGCTCGGCGAGGCCGCGAAGATCGACACCACGGCGCAGCACGTCGAGCTCACGGATGGTCGGAAGATTCCGTACGACAAGCTCGTCGTCGCAGCTGGCGCCACGCACGGGTATTTCGGGCACGACGAATGGGCCGCTCACGCGCCCGGCATCAAGACGATCGGCGACGCGCTCGAGATGCGTCGAAAGCTGCTGCTCGCGTTCGAGCGGGCCGAGTGGACCACCGACGCGGCCGAGCGAAAGCGCCTGATGACGTTCGCGATCATCGGCGGCGGGCCTACGGGCGTCGAGCTCGCCGGCTCCATCCGCGAGATCGCGTCGATCTCGATGCTCAAGGACTTCCGCCACATCGACACGACGGCGACGCGCGTGTTGCTCGTCGAGGCCGGCGACGCGCTGCTCAACGGCTACCCCGACCACCTGCGCGCGAAGGCGAAGGTGCAGCTCGAAGAGCTCGGCGTCGAGGTGCGGCTCGGCAAGGCCGTCACGCTCGTGGACGAGCGCGGGCTCGTGATCGGCGACGAGCGCATCGAGACCACGAACGTGTTCTGGGCCGCGGGTGTGAAGGCGGAGCCGATCGGCGCGGCGCTGGGGGCCCCGATGGATCGGGCCGGACGTGTGCAGGTGGAGCCTGACCTCTCGGTGCCCGGTCACCCCGACGTGTTCGTGATCGGCGACCTCGCCGCGTTCGAGCAGGACGGCAAGCCGCTCCCCGGCGTCGCGCAGGTCGCGATGCAGGCCGGTGACCTCGTCGCCGCCAACATCTGGGCGGACATGGAGAAGAAGCCGCGCGGGACGTTCCGCTACCGCGACGTCGGAAAGATGGCCACGATCGGGGTGCGGCGCGCGGTGGCCGACATCCCTGGCCTCGAATTCTCGGGCTTCTTCGCGTGGCTGTTCTGGGCGTTGATCCACCTGTTCGTGCTGGTCGCGTTCCGCAACCGCGTGGTCGTGTTCGCGAAGTGGATCATGTCGTATGTCACGCACGACCGCGGCTCGCGGCTGCTCTGGCAGGTCGAGGGCTGGCAGGTCACGAAGGTGGCGAACCCGCCGCCGGGTCCGACGTGAGCGCTTCACCCGCCCAATAGGCCGACGATCGACCGAGCGTCTGCACGTAGCCGCGCACGTCCTCGCGCGGGCCGGGCGGCAGGTCCGCGAACCGGATCACGTCGGCGTCGGGCACGTAGCGGAACGTGAGGTTCACGCGACGCGTGCGGAAACCGTCGATCGCGGGCGGCAGGTCGAGGCCCTTCTTGTCCTCCACGCGTGTCACGCGGTGCAGCAGGGTGTCCTTCCACAGCGGGCCCGCGAACGACACGAGCATGTTGTCCTCGAGCCACACGGTGCGCACGGGCTTGGCATCGCGGCCGCGCGGGAGCAGCTGAAACAGGGCGCGCTCGCCGAGCGAGATCGACGCGACGGGGCCGGGCTCGAAGTCGCGGTGCTCACCGACGCGGGCGCGGTCGACCCACTTCCCGCCCACCTTTGCGTCGCCGTAGAAGTTCACGAGACAGGTGTTGAGGTGCCAGTCGCGCGGGACGTCGGCCTTGTCGAACGTACGGCGGACGCGGGTCTCGATGGTGTCGACCAGCCGCTGCAGCACCGGCGGGAACGGCTCCGCACGCACCGCGACGCCGGACACGCGCTTCGGCGGCTCGTAGTAGCCGAGGCACGCGAACTGCCAGTTCCCGAGCCAGTACACGGGCCGGAGCAGCGGGCGTTGCTCGTCGCCCGGCGGAGGGGGCCTGGTCGCGCAGAAGCGCTGCTCCCACAGCGGTACGAGCGTGCTGAGCCAGCTTTCGATCGCGGCGCGATCCGTCGGACCGACGAAGCGCGACACGGAAAGCCAGCCTCGGGTCCACGGGACGTTGGGCAGTCGCATTTGCGCGAGCATACGACATGCGCGTCGGGCGCCTCGCGCTGCGCGCGACCGGGCCCCCTGCGCGGCTCGCCTGACGGCTCGGTCCCGCTGTGTCGGTGGACTTCAGTCAGGCGCGATACCCGGCGCGGGGACTGCGCCTTCGGCGCACCGCTCCGGTCGCCCTGGCGCGGCGGCCCGCGGTAGAGAGGTCCTGAAGGGCGCTTTGGAAAGGTAGAACGGTCCCGAAGGGCGCCTTGCGGCGGTAGCGACCCGGAACGACAGGTTAAAATCGGCGTTCGTTCGTTGCCGCGTTCGTCCGTATCCGCGTGAGGCGCCCTTCAGGGTGGTTCTACTTCGCCGAGGCGCCTTTCCGGGTCCTTCTACGCACCGTCAGCCCTCCCAGTCGTCGACGGCGCCGGGTACTATGACGCACAGCGGTTCGGCGAGAACGGGCACCGGGGGGCCGACCTGAACGGCTTGGGGGGCGGCGACTCGGACCTCGGCGACCCCGCGTATGCGCACCTCGACCGGATCGACGTCGCGTTCAACGAGCGCGTCGAGCGGGGTGCGCAGATCGGCACGGCGCACGGGCGGTACAAGGCCCATCTGCACTTCGAGGGGCGGACGAAGGTCGGCGTGGAGATCGGCGGCGGTTACGGAAGTCCAGACCAGGGACAGGTCGATCCGACGGCGTTCGTCCGATCCCACTGACAGCGCGAGGTGGACGTGGCCCACGGTTTTTCCGGCGTGAACATCGTCGGCAATCGCGACTCCATCGTAGTCGAAGACGGTGTACTCGTAGAAGCGGGCGCCACGTTGTGGCAGAACGTCATCCTTCGCGGCAAGACGGTGATCCACGCGGGCGCCGAGGTGCAGGCCGGCAGCGTGCTGACCGACACCGAGGTCGCCGCGGGCGCCGTGATCCTGCCGTACTGCGTGTGTGAGAGCTCCTATGTGGGCCCGGGCTCCAAGGTGGGGCCGTTCGCGCACCTGCGGCCCGGCGCGCGCCTGCTCGACCACGTGAAGATCGGGAATTTCGTCGAGGTGAAGAACACGACGCTGCACGCGGGCGCGAAGGCGAGCCACCTCACGTACCTGGGTGACGCTGAGATCGGCGCGCACGCGAACATCGGCGCCGGAACCATCACGTGCAACTACGACGGTTACGGCAAACACCGGACGACGATCGGCGCGGGCGCGTTCATCGGCAGCAACACCGCGCTCGTGGCCCCCGTCTCGGTCGGCGCGGGCGCGATCATCGGCGCCGGCTCGGTGATCACGCGCCCGGTGCCCGATGACGCGCTCGCGCTCGAGCGCAGCGAGCAGCGAACGATCGCGGGTCTTGGCAAGAAGCTGAACGACAAGAACGCGTTGGCGGCGGGCAAGCGTTGAGCGGCATCCTGGATCTTCAGCTCGCGGAGCTCAACGCCGAACAGCTGAAGGCCGCGACCATCATCGACGGGCCGCTGCTGGTGCTCGCGGGCGCCGGGTCGGGAAAGACCGGTGTGCTCACGAAGCGCGTCGCCCACCTGATCCACAACGGGATCTCCCCCGAGAACATCCTCGCTGTCACGTTCACGAACAAGGCCGCCCACGAGATGAAGGAGCGCATCACGCGCCTCGTCGGGGACGACGCCACCGAGAAGCTGTGGGTGAGCACGTTCCACAGCACCTGCGCGCGCATCCTCCGGAAAGACGCCGAAGGGCTGGGCTCCACGTTGTCGCGCAAGTTCGCGATCTACGACGAAGACGATCAGATGCGCATCGTGAAGGAGGTCATCAACGAGCTCAAGTACGACCCGGAGCGGGTGTCGGCGAAGGACGCGCTGTCGCGCATCGACCACCACAAGAACCGCGGCGTGCCCGACGCGGACGCGCTGGTCGCCCAGTTCCGCAGCTCACCCCACGATCCCCTCGTGCGGATCTGGCGCGCCTACGAAGAGCGGCTGCGCAGCGCGGACGCGGTCGACTTCAACGACCTGATCCTGCTCGTGGTGCGCCTGCTCAAGAACCCCGAGGTGCTCGAGCGGTGGCAGGACAAGTTCCACTACGTGCTGGTCGACGAGTACCAGGACACGAACGCCTCGCAGTACGCGCTCGTCCGCGCCCTCGTCGCGAAGCGGCCGAACCTGATGGTCGTGGGCGACGATGACCAGTCGATCTACGGGTTCCGCGGCGCGGACATCTCGAACATCCTGAACTTCAAGAGCGACTTTCCGAACGCGAAGGAGGTTCGACTCGAGCGAAACTACCGGTCCACGGGGCACATCCTTGCCGTGGCGAACGCGGTGGTCGCGAAGAACGCGGGCCGGATGTCGAAGGTGCTGTGGACCGAAGACGTCGACGGGCACCCCGTCACGCTGATCGCGGTGGAGACCGTGCGCGACGAAGCCCAGCGCGTGGCCCGCGGCATCGAGCGCCTTCGACGGCAGGGTTTCACCTACCAGGACGTCGCCATCATCTACCGGACGAACGCCACGTCCCGGCAATTCGAACAGGCGCTGCGCGAGGTGCGAATCCCCCATCGCATCGTCGGCGGGCGGAAGTTCTTTGAACGGCGCGAGATCCGCGACGTGATGAGCTACATACGCCTCGTGGTGAACCCGGCGGATGACGCCGCTTTTCTTCGCGTGGTCAACGTCCCCACGCGCGGCATCGGCCCGAAGACCCTGCAGACGTTGCGCGCCGAGGCGGCTGAGCGGGGGGAGCCGCTGCTCAAGACCGCGCGCGCCCGCCGCGTTGGAAAAGACGCTGCAGGCAAGGCGATCGCCGCGTTCGTGAACCTCGTGGACGAGATCACCGAGGCCGCGCGCGACCTCGTGCCGGCCGAGCTCGTCCTGCGCGTGCTCGATCGCAGCGGCTACCGCGCCACGCTCGAGGCGACCAAGACCCCGGAAGACACGGAGCGGCTCACGAACCTCGCGGATCTGGTCCGGGAGGCCACGGAATTCGAGCCTCCACCCGAGTGCGAGACGGTGCTCGAGCAGCTGCGGTCCTGGCTCGATCGCGTGTCGCTCGCCGGCCAGGACGAAGAGATCCCGGACGGCGGCATGGTCACGCTCACCACGGTGCACAACGCGAAGGGCCTCGAATACCCCGTCGTGTACGTTGTGCAGTGCGTCGAGGGCCAGTTCCCGCACCACCGCAGCATGGACCACCCGCACGACGTCGAAGAGGAGCGCCGCCTCGCGTACGTGGCGTTCACCCGCGCTCGAAAGCGCCTGATCGTGACGCGCAGCCGGACGATCATGACGCTCCCGGTGGCCGGGCAGCCACCCACCGTGAAGGCAGTCGCGCCCTCACGCTTCTTGTACGGCCTCCCGATCACGGCCTGTGAGGGGGATCTCCCCCACGACGCGCCCACCGAGGACGTGACGACCACCGCGCGCCTGCCCGAGGAGCAGCGCGAGCGGTTGAAGGAGTTCCTCGCCGTGGAGTCGGCCCGGATGCCGCGGGCGGTCGAGAGCAGCCACACGTTCCGGCTCATCGACATCGACGACGAAAACCTCGGTGAACTGGCGCCCGGAAGTCGGGTTCATCATCGTGCGCACGGGGTCGGCGTCGTCCGCAGCCTGCGTCACACCAGCGTCTCCGTCGAGTTTGCTGGCCGAACCCGAACCGTCGCCGCCACGGATCCTGACCTTCATCTCGTGCGCGATTGACCCGATGTGGTAGGGTCTCACCCTCTCCTGGCAAGGCATCATGATCGTCACGTGTCCGAACTGCACCGCTCGCTACAAGGTCCCCGAGTCCAAGATCTCGGAACGGGGCGCAAAAATCACATGTCCGAACTGCTCGCACAAGTTCGTCTACACGCTCGAGGGCAGCGCGGGCCACGCGGCGGGTGCTGCAAAGGCGCCGAGCGATCTCATGCGCCGGGACTTCCGCAAGGTCGGCATCGCGTGGAAGGTGCGTCGCACCATCGGTCTGACGTACGACTTCTACGACCTCGCGACGTTGCGCGAGTACATGTCGGACAACCAGGTCGGCGCCAAAGACGAGCTGTCGTGGGACCACAAACGG
The DNA here is from genome assembly GCA_947505245.1 of Pseudomonadota bacterium. Taxonomy (GTDB): domain Bacteria; phylum Myxococcota_A; class UBA796; order UBA796; genus SYKL01. Next base: position 19,193 of record CANNIZ010000019.1, read on the forward strand.
TGGACGCCGCTCGGAACGATCACAGACCTCGAAGCTCACTTCTGGGATGTGTGGCAGCAGGCCGAACGCGGCGACATCGCGTCGCCCCAGGAAGAGAAGTCGTCGGAAGACGACAGCGACGCGCCCACAACGATCGTCGGTCAGGGCTCGTCGCTCGCCGATGAGATCCGCCGCGCCGTGGCGGATGTCGCCACGCCCGCGCCAGCCGCGCCGCGCACGCCAGCGGTGGCCCCGCGCGCCCCGACGCCCGCTGCGGCTCCGGTCGCGGTGGCCCCGGTCGCCCCGGTCGCCCCGGTGGCGCCTCCACCGCCGCTTCCAGACCTCCCGGATCTCCCGCCGCTGCCCGCCGTCCCGACGGCTCAGGCTCCGGCCGAGTTCAAGAAGCTCACACAGGCCAAGGCCGAACCGAAGGGCGGCGGAGGCGGCCTCGCGACCATCGCAGCCCTCATCGGCCTCGTGTTCGTCGTGGCACTGTTGCTCGTGGTGGTTGTCGGGATGCTGTACCTCCTTGGCGTATTCGGGCAGTAGGAACGACGTGTGAAGATCAAGTGCGGCAATTGCAGCATCGACCATGAGCTCGAGCCGCCGGCCTGGGTGATGTCGTCCGGCCGCGCGTTCCGGTTTCGCTGTTCGAGCTGCGGCGTGTCGCAGATGGTGCAGCCCCAGACGGCGGGGAACGCGCCGGTGGCGCCGTCGGCCATGACGCCCGTGTCGTCTTCAGCGACGCTTGTTCCGAACGACCTGCCAACGGAGCCTGCCGAGACCCCCGCTGACGTGCCTCTAAGCGCCCTGCCGACGGCCGAGGTGCCGCGGCCGCCTTCCGAGCAGAACGGCGGCACCGTCTACCTCAAGCAGGACGGGAAGGTCTACCTGATCAAGGACTGGTCCACCGTGCAGCGGTGGATCATGGAGCGCCGCGTCGAGCGGAGCGACCTCGTCTCTGAAGGCGGCGTCCGGTGGGAGCCCATCGGCAGCCGTCCCGAGCTTGGCTCGTTCTTCGCGGCGGTCGATCGCATGGAGGCTGTGGATCGCGGAGACCCGGTCGCCGCTCCCGAGCCGGTCGCGCCTGCCCCCGACGCTCCCCCGTCGCCGTTCGCGGGAATGGGGGAGAAGCCTTCGAGCGGTGGAGGCCTGTTCGGTGGCGGCGGGGAGAAGCCGCCGGGCTTGTTTGGCAGCGATTCGCCGTTCCCGTTCGGCGGCGACGTCGGCGAGGCTGCGGAAGGCGTGAAGAGCCGGTTCGCCAGGCTCGATGACGACACCGAGGGCGTGCCCATGGGCCTGCCCGACCTCCCGACGGAAGACGGCGTCGATGACGACGACGGCGTGCCCACGCCGCGCCGCTTCGTAGAGCCGTCGCCCACGCCCGATGACGAGGCCCGGCGTGCGGCAGCCTTCACGAGCGACGACGCCGATTTCGCGATGGGCGGCAACACGCCAGCACCCGCCCCCGAGCGGTTGCCCGACGAAGAATTCATCGCGGCCCCGGCGATGCCCACGCCCGGGCCGGCCCCGACTCGCAATGGCCCGCCGCCGGAGCTTCGCGCCGAGCCGATGTTCGCGCGCCTTCCGGCGGGAGCCGAGCCAACGCCGGCCCCCACGGAACGCCTGATGCCGCGGCCCAAAGACGAGCCGCGGCCAACGCCTCCCGCTCCGCCGCCGTCGCTTCCGCCCGATGGTGGCGACTCGTTCGAGTCGGACTTCTCGTCGTTCCCGAAGGATCCGACGGACGAGGCGTGGGGAGAGCCCGCCAAGAAGCCGAGGTCGATGGTGCCGTACGTCGTGGCCGGGGTGGGAACCCTGCTGCTCGCCGTCGTCGTCGTCGTGGCCGTCGCCGGTACGCTGATGGCCAGTCGTCCTCACGGCAAGGACAACGACGACGTGCACGTCAGCGACGCGCTGCCGATCGCCCCTCCTCCCGAGACGAAGGCCCCGCCCGTCGTCGTCGGGGTCCCTGAGCCAGGTTCTCCGGTGATCCCTCCGGAGACGAAGGCCCCGGAAGTCCCTCCGGAGACGAAGGCCCCGGGAGTCCCTCCGGAGACGAAGGCCCCAGAGACGAAGGCCCCGGAGACGAAGGCCCCGGAGACGAAGGCTCCGCCTACGCCGCCGAAGCCGCCTGAGACAAAGGTTCCGGAGACGAAGGCCCCGGAGACGAAGGCTCCTCCGACGCCGCCCAAGCCACCCTCGGTGTCCGTGCTCGTCGACAAGGGCTGGAAGCTGGTGGACGCGGGCAAGTACAGCGACGCTGCGGCGTCGTTCGAGAAGGCCCTCGCCCAGAACGCGTCCCACCCGGACGCCACGCTCGGCTTTGGCTACGCCTCGCTCAAGCTCGGCCGCAAAGACGACGCTGCCAAGTACCTCTGCCGCGCGCGGGACATGGGCGGCAGCTCGGGTACCGAAGCGAAGGGCATGATCGAGTCGAACGACCTCAGCTGCCCGTGACGCACCTGAAGTACGCGTAGGGTCGCTCCTACGGGTGCTCGACGAGGCCAGCGTGTTGCGCCACGGCGAACGCCGCGCCGAGCGCCAGGATCACGGCGACAGCGAGGGCGGACCCCTGGGCGTCGGGCTGGCCGCGTAGCTTGACCAGGGCATACAAGGCGAGGGCGGCCGCGAACCCGAGGAACGGCAGCGGACCTGCCGCGGTCGCGGCGACCATCGCGAAGATCAGCGCGATCGGACCGACGCCGATGACACCGAACACGACCATCAGCGCGCTGCCGTCGTTCTTGACGCCTGACCGCACGGCCTGGACGTCGCGATCGGACGGTCCAGGCGCGTGCACCGTGCGACGGACCCCGCGCCGAGGTGCCCCGCCGCGCGGCGCCCACACGATGTCGTCGTCCCACGGGCGCGGGGTGCGCCTCGGCGTCCGCAGGGCGAGGTCGTAACTTTGCCTGCGCGCGGGATCGGCGAGCACCTCGTACGCTTCGCTCGCGCGGACGAACCGCGCCACGGCCTCGGCGTCGTTCGGGTTGCGGTCCGGGTGCGATGCCTTCGCGATGCGGCGCCAGGCGTCCTTGATCGCGTCGGACGTGGCGTCGTGGGGCACCTCGAGCGCGGCGTAGAGGTCCTTCGTCGGCGGCCTTTCGGGCATCAACGCTCGACGAACGAGCGGACGATCTCGTAGGGCTGTGGTTCCTGGTCGCCCCGGGCGACGAGGAACTGCACGGCGGTGCCCTCAGGCCCCGCGAGCACCTGCTGGAACTCGACGCCCGAGAGCGCGGCTGTGGGCAGGCCATCCACCTCGACGATCACGTCTCCAGGCTCGAGCCCGAGCGCCTCAGCGGGTGTGCCGGCGTGTACGCTCGTCACCAGCATGCCCTGTTCGACCGGCTCAAAAGCGACGCCGAGCCCGCCCGTCCGCTCGGCGGGAAGCTCCAACACGACGTCGTAGGACTCGCCGCTCACGAGATCGAGGTTCACCTCGTCGGTCCACGCCGGCAAGGCGCCGTCTTTTCGCATGCCCTGGACGGAACACGGTCCCGCGCGGGCGGTGAAGCGCCAGATCGTCGTCGTCTCCGAGACCTTCTCGGGCGCATCGGGCACGACGTTCGTGCAGCGCGGGCGCATGCGGCCGCCCTGCCCGCGCGGGTCGACGACGTGCACCGTGACCTCGGCGGGCTCGGCTTCGTCGGTGTCCTCGACGAACGGTTGACCGTGCCCGGGCGGCATGAACGAGACCTCGGGCCGGGTGCGCCCCTGCGGGGCGGGCTCCCGGGGTTCCCTCGGCGGTGCGGTGCGGGAAGGCGCTCGCGTCGGGCGAGGGGGCCGCGCAGTGACCTTCTTCGCGACGACCGGCGTGGCGACAGGGGGCTCGCGGTCCCAGGTGAACCACAACAGCAGCCCGAGGGCTACCACCACCGCAGGGATCCACACGCGCCGACGCATACCTGTCCGGTTACACGGCGGGTTCGGGGGGGCCATGTCCGAGACACAAGAGACCAATCCGTTAGCTCTCGTTTCATTGATCTGCGGCGTGGTCTCCGTCGTGTGCCAATTTCTCGGCTGCGCTGTCCCGATGATCGGCATGTTGGGCATCCCGCTCGCGTTGATCGCGATCGTTACGGGTGGCATGGCGATTCAGCAGGAGGGCGCCGACAAGACGATGCCAGGCGTCGGCATCGGGGCCGGCTGCCTCACGCTCGTGCTCCAGGTGCTGATCCTCGGCTGCGCGTTCACGTTCGTGGGCGTGTACATCCTGGCGATCTTCGCGGCGATCGTGGCGGGCCAATGATCGCGCCGATCACGGATCCCTCCGTGATCGAGGGCTACCTCACGGACGCGTCGAACGTCCACGGTCACGCGGACGGGCTGCTGCGCCCGCGGTCGACGGAAGAGGTGTCGGCGATTGTCCGGCATTGTCAGGCCAACAACCTCGCGCTCACGGTGACGGCTGCGCGCACGAGCACGACGGCGGGGCCGGTCCCGTTCGGCGGCTTGTTGCTCTCGCTCGAGCGGTTGAATCGCATCGGCGCGATCACGCACGACACCGCGACGGCGCAGGTGGGAGTCTATCTGGGCGCGTTCCAGACCGAGATCGAGGCGACGGGCCGGTTCTATCCGCCCGATCCCACCTCCCGGAACGAGTGCACCCTCGGCGGGTCGGTCGCGTGCAACGCATCGGGTGCGCGCACGTTCCGCTATGGACCCACCCGCCCGTGGGTGGAGGCGCTCGAGGTCGTGCTCCCGGACGGGGAGATCCGCCGGTTCAAGCGCGGCGACCCCGTCCCGGCCGCGTGGCCCGTGCCCCAATGGACCGAGCCGAACGTGAAGACGTCGGCCGGCTACGCCCCCGCGAAGGACGCCGTGGACGTGTTCATCGGCAGCGAAGGCACCTTGGGCATCCTCACCGAGGTCACGGTTCGCCTCACGGACCTGCCTGAGAGCGTGCTCGGCGTGCTCGCGTACTTCCCGGACCGCGCCACCGCCGTGGCGTTCATGCGCGCCGCGCGAGCCGCTGCGCGGGAAGATCGGACGGGCACGCTGTCGCCGCGGTGCCTCGAGTACCTCGACAAGGGCTGCCTCGCGTTCGCGAAAGCGCGGATCGGCGCGGTCCCAGAGGGCGCCGGCGCGGCCATGTTCTGCGAGCAGGAGGTCATGGCGTGCGGTGAAGACGCCCACATGGCCGCATGGTTCGACGCGTTGACCACCTCGGGCGCGCTCATCGACGAGACGTTGTTCAGCTCCGACCCGTCGAGTCGCGCTTCGCTGCTGGCGCTGCGGCACGCGGTCCCGGCCGGGGTCAACGAGCAGGCCGTTCGGAACGGCATGCCGAAGGTCGCCACCGATCTCTCCGTGCCGGACGACGCGCTCGACGCGATGATGGACGCCTACGAGGCCGCGCCGATGCGGAACGCGCTGTTCGGCCACCTCGGCGACAACCACCTGCACCTCAACCTGCTGCCGTCCACGGCCGACGAATTGGCGACGGCGAAGGCGTTCTACGTCGAGCTCGCGCGCAAAGCGGTGGCGCTCGGCGGGTCGGTGTCGGGTGAACACGGCATCGGAAAGACCAAGAAGAACCAGCTCGCGCTCATGGTCGACGCGGCGACGCTGGAGTCCTTCCGCGCGTTGAAGCTGCACCTTGACCCGAACGGTGTTCTGGGCCGCGGGACGATGTTCGACTGACCGTCATTGCGGCCGGTGGGACGCCCGTCACATGGCGGCAGTAAATGCCAGCGGAAGGGCGCCTCCCGGATGTAGAACGGGGTCGAAGGGCTCCTGGTGGGGCTGGTGGCGGTTCGGCTCACGGGCGAACGCCGGGTTCTAATGGCCCGCTTGCGGCGTGGAGGGCGCGAGGCGCCCTTCGTTGGCGTTCTACTTTCGGAAAGCGCCCTTCGGGGCCGTTCTACCCTCGGGGCCCCCGCGCGGGGATGCCGTCACCGAGCGGGGACGCCCCCAGAAACGAAAAAACCCGCCGAAGCGGGTCTTTTCTGTAAGGGAAAGGACTGAAGGGCTTACGCGAAGATGTCGAGGCCGCCCTTGTCGTCGCGGAGGTCGCAGCCGACCGCGTCCAGGCCGCCCTTGTCGTCGCGGAGGTCAAGGCCGCCCTTGTCGTCGCGGAGGTCGAGGCCGCCCTTGTCGTCGCGGAGGTCAAGGCCGCCCTTGTCGTCGCGGAGGTCAAGACCGCCCTTGTCGTCGCGGAGGTCTGCTGCGAAAGCGTTCGTGGAGAGCGCCGCGAGGAGAACCGTGAGAGCGATGCGAGCCATGATGACCTCCCTTACGCACTGGTCTTATGCATCGGGTGTGCCAGGTCGGGGAAGGCCGTCCCAGGCGCTCTCTTCGATCGACTGCGGCAAGAATGTCGCGGAATTTGGATCCCGCTGGGTCACGGGTGCCCCAGCCGGAGGTCAGCCCGGCAGGACGTACCGGCAACCGTCGCGCCAGCGGTCGCACCCCCACGCCGCGCGCCCGCGCACGAGGTGGCCGACGCCGCACTGCGGGCAGAGACGTCCGACAGGATCGTCGATCGTCGGGGAAGGTGCAGGATCTTCGGAGCGCGGTTCGGACTCGCGGGGAGGGAAGTCGAACGCGACCTTGCCGTCTTTCCAGGCGAGGGCGGCGGAGAAGTCCTTGCCCGCCTTGCTCTTGAAGCCCTTGACGACGTCGGTCTTGCCGTCTTTGAGCAGCTGCTGGACCATGCGCGCCGAGATCTTGCGCTTCGCCATGGTGGTGAACACCACGAACGTGCAGGCGCGGCCGGCGTCGCAGGCGAACACCTTCGGCCCTTCGCGCACGGGCTTTCCGCACGCCGGGCAGGCGCCGAGGGACTTGCCTTCGGGCTTCTTGTCGCTGACCTCGGGCGCGGGAGGGGTGGCGCCCTGAATCGCGGTCACCACGGTGCGGACGTGCTCGCCGACGTCGTGCATGAACGCGGCGCGGTTGTCCTTGTGCTCGGCGATCGCGGAGAGGCGGGCCTCCCAGCGGCCGGTGAGCTCGGCGGACTTGAGCTCGGCGACGGGGACGGCGTCGATCAGGGCCCGGCCGCGGTCGGTTGCGCGAAGATCGCGCTCGGCCCGGCGGATGTACTCGCGGCGGACGAGGTTCTCGATCGTCTCGGCGCGGGTGGCGGGCGTTCCGAGCCCGGCCTGGCGCATCGCCCGGCGCAGCGCCTCATCGTCGAGCACCTTGCCGGCGGTCTCCATGGCGCGGAGCAGCGTGCTGTCGGTGTACGGGCGCGGCGGGCGGGTGGACTCCTCGAGCACGCGCACGTCGTCGGCGTGGGCGGGGTCGCCCTTGTCGACGGCGGGGAGATCGACCTCGCGCGACTTGCCAGGGGGATCGACCGCGCGCCAGCCCTGCTCGCGGCACACCCGGCCGCGGGCGCGGTACTCGAGGGGCGCGGACACGGCGTCCGGGAGGGGCGCCCCGGGGTCGACGGCGACGACGAGCGTTGTGACGTCGAACACGGCGTCGGGCGACAGCGCGGCCATCAGCCGGCGGGCGACGAGATCGAACACCTTCTTCTCGTCGGGCGTGAGCCGGCCGGCGTCGGGCGTGCGTCCGGTGGGGAGGATGGCGTGATGGTCGCCGACCTCCGCCGCGTCGACCACGCGCTTGCCGGGCTTGATCGGGTTCGCGAGCAGCGCGTTCGCGAACGGCGCGTACACGGGCAGCCCGGCGAGCCCGCGAAGGATGCCGGGCAGCGTGGCGACCTGATCGGGCGTGATGTGCCGCGCGTCGGTGCGCGGGTAGGTGATGATCTTGTGCCGCTCGTACAGCGCCTGGGCGATCTCCAGCGTCTTTGGGGCCGACAGACCGTAGCGCTCGTTCGCGCGCCGCTGGAGCGAGGTCAGGTCGTACAGGAACGGCGGCTGCTCGCGGATCCGCTTGCGGTCGGCTTCGGTGACGACGCCGTCCTGGCCGCGGGTGGCGTCGGCGATGGCCTGCGCGGTGCCGGCGTCCTCGATCCGCTCGGGCGCGGGGGCCTCGTCGTCGTCGCGCCGTTCGGTTGCTTCACCCTTGGGTTCGGCCACCTTGCGTCGGAAATAGGTCGCCTCCCAGCTCATGCCCTTCGCGGCGAAGCGAGCTTTGACCTGCCAGTACGGCGTGGGCACGAACGCGGCGATCTCGCGGTCCCGCGCGACGATCATCGCGAGCGTGGGCGTCTGCACGCGCCCGACCGACAACATCTGCTCGCCGCCGCCTTGCCGGGCGAGGCAGGTGAGCGCGCGGGTGGCGTTCATGCCGACGAGCCAGTCCGACTCGGAGCGGCAGCGGGCGGCGTCCCCGAGCGCGTCGTAGCGCTCACCGGGGACGAGGTGGCCCCAGGCCGTCTGGATGGCCTCGTCCGTCAGCGACGACGTCCAAAGCCGCAACACGGGCTTCTTGCAGCCCGCGAGCTCGTACACATAGCGGAAGATCAGCTCGCCTTCGCGCCCGGCGTCGCACGCGTTGACGACCTCTTTGACGTCGCGCGCCCGCATCAGCCGCTCGATCGTCTTGAACTGGGCCTGGACGTCGCCCTTTCGCAGCCGAAGGTCGAAGCGGTCCGGCAGCATCGGCAGCGTCTCGAACGACCAGTTCCGCCACTTTGCGTCGTAGTGGGCGGGATCTTCGAGCTCGGCGAGGTGGCCCACGCACCACGTCACCCGCACCCCAGGCCCTTCCAGGTAGCCGTCCTCCTTCTTGGAGGCGCCGATCATGCGGGCGAGGTCGCGTGCGACACTCGGCTTTTCGGCCACCACGAGTCGCAACCCCTTCCCCCTGCGGCGCACGGGACGTAACCTGGGGGTCGAGGTGCCCCCATGCCGCTCGAACGCATTCGGATCTCCGACGTTCTCCCTGCGAAGCCCGATGCCGTGTACGCCGCATGGATCGACGGCGAGCTGCACACCAAGATGACGGGCAGCCCGGCGACGGGCTCCGCGAAGGTCGGCAGCGACTTCACGGCCTGGGGCGGGTACATTTCAGGTCGGATCATCGCGCTCGAGCCGCACGGACGCATCGTGCAGATGTGGCGTACGACGAAGTTCACGGACGACGACGCGGACTCCCGGCTGGAGATCCTGCTCGAAGAGGACCCCGAGGGAACCAAGATCACCCTCGTGCACTCGGACCTTCCGGAAGGGTCCGGCGGGGCCTACGAGCAGGGTTGGTCGGACCATTACATCGAGCCCATGCGCGCCTACTTCCGAGGCTGAATGTTCATCACGACGCAGGTGCAGATCGTCGCGTGGTCCGAGAAGGGCGACGCCGTGCTGGTCGAGACCGCAGCCGGCGGCCCGGAGGGCGGCGGGACGCTTGAATACGCCTTGTTCGGTCCAAAGAACGTCGTCCAGGCGAAGGTCAGCAACGACATGTCGCCCGGCGACGGCAGCACGCCCGAACACATCCCCGCGGGTGACTGTCGAACGGCCGCCAAGGCCCTCGCGGACGCAGTGACGGCGGCCGGCTTCGTCGGGGTGGAGGTTCATCCGGACAAGTGCGGTGGCGACCGCAACTCAGTCGTGATGATCACGTCGTCGCGGCCGTTGCCGGGTGCGGGTGACGGGGTCACCGTCACACTGTTCGACGATTACGCGATCGTGAAGAACGCGGTCGGCCACCGGAAGATCGACCTCGAAAAGCACACGGACGCCCAGGTCTGGCGGGCGCCGAACGGGCCGCTGCTGGTGATTTCGATTCTTGGGGACACGCGATATTCGCTGGACGCGTTCGTGTGGGTCGGAGCGGACGCCGCGCCGAAGCTGGCCACGTTCCCGGCGGCGAGCGCGACGCCGGGTTTGTAGGCGCCGGGAACCAAACCGCCGCGCGCGGTGTCCCACCGAAGGTGGAGGTTCCCATGCGTTTCATCGCTGCCTTGATCGGACTTGCCATCGCCGCACCCGCCCTCGCCGCCGATCCGGACGCGGGCATCCCGGTGAAGGTGATCGTGACCGACGTCGACGGAAAGCCCGTCACCACCGCGGTCGTGCGCCAGCCACAAGAGGCCGATCGGCACAAGGTGAACACGTTCGACGGCTCGTGGCAGGCGGACGTGCTCTACCTGCCGGACGGCAGCGAGCTCGTGTTCAAGAAGGGCAGCACCCTGGAGCTCGAGATCTCGGCCCCCGGGTACGTGAATTCGCACGTCAACTACGTGATCCGCGGCCGCAAGAACGTCGTCCCGATCACGCTCGAGGCCATGGCCGTTCCCAAGCTCGACGACGTCGATGAAGGCGTGATCGTCGGGTTCAAGCACGACGTGTCGATCGATTAACTCGCGGCGTTCGTTCGACGGAGGCAGATCCGCCTGCGCCGTGCTACGTGGCGGCCCTTCCGGAGGCTTCCATGCGTCGCGTTTACGACAACGTGCTCCAGGCTGTAGGCGAGACGCCCCTCGTCCGCCTCAATCACGTCACCGAAGGGCTCGCGTCCAACGTGTACGCGAAGGTCGAATTCGTGAACCCGGGCGGGTCGATGAAGGATCGCATCGCGATCCAGATGCTCGACGACGCCGAGAAAGCCGGGCTCCTGAAGCCGGGCGGCACGATCGTGGAAGCCACCAGCGGCAACACCGGCGCGGGCCTCGCGATGGTCGCGGCGGTGCGCGGGTACAAGTGCATCTTCGTCATGCCCGACAAGCAGTCGGAAGAGAAGCGCGCGGCGCTGCGCGCGTATGGCGCGAAGGTCGTGGTCACGCCCACGGACGTGATGCCCGACGATCCGCGGTCGTACTACAAGGTCAGCCGCCGCATCGCCGACGAGACGCCCGGCGCCTACTACGCGAACCAGTACCACAACCCGAGCAACCCGCTCGCCCACTACCGGTCCACCGGCCCCGAGCTGTTCGACCAGATGGACGGCAAGATCGACGTGTTCATCACCGGGCTCGGCACCGGCGGCACGATCAGCGGCGTGGGCAAGTACCTGAAGGAGAAGAACCCGAACGTCCGCATCGTGGGCGTCGATCCGGTCGGTTCGCTGTACTACGACTATTTCCAGACCGGGCAGCTCACCGAACCGTTCACCTACGTGGTCGAAGGCATCGGCGAGGACTTCCTGCCGAGCACGATGAACTTCGACTACGTCGACGAGGTCGTTCGCGTGCACGACAAGGAGTGCTTCCAGATGACGCGCCGCCTCGCGCGCGAGGAGGGCCTGCTGTCGGGCGCTTCCGCCGGTGCAGCTGTCGCAGGTGGGCTCAAGTACGCGCGCGCCCACGACAAGGCGGGCCTGAACATCGTGATCCTGCTTCCCGACTCTGGCAGCCGCTATTTGTCGAAGGTGTACAACGACAAGTGGATGGAAGAGCAGGGCTTCCTCGAGCCGTCCATGGGCCTCGGCAACGTTCGCGAAGTGCTCGCCAAGCTCGGCCAGCGCGAGGTCATCACCGTTCAGCACGACACGAAGCTGTCCGAAGCGATCGGTCTGATGAAGATGCACGGCATCAGCCAGTTCCCGGTGCTCAAGGACGGCCTCATCATCGGCTGCGTCCACGAAGCCGCGCTGCTCGAGCGCGCCCTCAAGGGCGGCCAGCGCGATGTCCGCTGCTCGGAAGTGGCCGACATGAACTACTGCACCGTCAGCCCGGACACGGACGTTCAGGTCGTGACGGACCTGCTGCGCAAGATGCGCATCGCGCTCGTGCTCGACGGGGAGCAGAAGCTCACCGGCGTGCTCACGCGGATCGATCTCCTCGACCATGTCGCGAAGATCACGTCGGGCAGCAAGGCCCCGGTCCTCTAGCTTCAACGCCTGAACGCTGTTCGGTGGCGCGACGGGAACATCGTGCTAGTGTGCGGCCCGCCGTGAGGACACCTTGGCTGGAGAGACCCGCGAGCGCCTGTTGAGGCGCGGCGACTACATCTGGGGCAGCTTCATCAAGCCCGAACGCGTCGACGGCTATGTGGTCGGCGTCAACCCCGGCGATCGCACCGATCAGCTCGGTCGATTCCCGTTTTCCGAGAGCTCGGTCGATGACGCCGTCGCGTGCGCCGCGCGCGGGGCCGTGGCGTGGCGCCGCACGACCATGCCGGAGCGCGCCGCCGCCGTGCGCAAGTTCCGGGAGGCCGTGAACCGGCACCAGGAGAAGTTCGCCGAGCTGCTCACGCGTGAGACGGGCAAGCCGCTGTGGGAGTCGCGTCAGGAGGTCGTCGCCGCCATCCGCGCCGTGGATCTGCTGCTCGAAGACGGGCTTGTATTGCTCGATCCCCGCGTGTTGGACGAGAAAGAGGCGCGGTCGGACTACCGCCCGCGCGGCGTGGTCGGGATCATCTGCCCGTACAACCTGCCGCTGCTCATCCCCACCCTGCAGTCGGCGTCGGCGCTGCTCGCCGGCAACACCGTCGTGTTCAAGCCGAGCAAGTTCACGCCGGGCTCGGGCCAGCTGGTGGCCGAGATGTGGGATCGCTGCCGCCTGCCGCGCGGCGTGTTCAACATGGTCCAGGGCTCGGGCAGCGGCATCGGCCAGCGCCTGGCGACGCACCGCGGCCTCGACGTCCTGCTGTTCTCGGGCTCGTTCGCCACGGCCATGGCCATCCGCCGCGCCACGTTTGAGCGCCCCGAATTGCCGACGTTGTACCAGTGCGGCGGCAAGGGCTGCGCCATCGTGTTGGACGACTGCGAGGTCGATCGTGCGGTGTACGAGGTGATGATCGGCGCGTTCCTGACGGCCGGCCAGCGCCACAACAGCACCGGCCGCGTGATCGTCACCCGCGGCGTGTACGACCAGTTCTGCGATCAGCTCGTGAAGCGGACGGAAGGCCTGAACATCGGGTACGGCTTTCAGGACGAGACGTTCTTCGGTCCGGTCATCTCCGAGAATTTCCGCAGCCGATACCGACGTTATGGTCGGGCGCTGCTCGCGCGCGGCCACAAGCCGCTGCTCGCTGGCGGGAACCGGGAAGGCGGCGGTCGCAAGGGGTTTTACGTGAACCCGGCGATCTACGAAGTGAATTGGGAGAACGGACACGGCTTCCTCAACGACGAGCCGCCAGGTCCGAGCCTGCTCGTGTACAAGGTCGCGTCGTGGGAAGAGGCGGTAGCCCTCCACAATCAGCTCGTGTACCGCGTGTCCACCTCGCTGTTCCTGTCGCCCGAGAACACGTACATCGAAGAGCTCGCGAACCGCCTGAAGACGGGCTCCTTGAACGTGAACCGCGGCACGATCGGCGCGTCGCTGCGCTTGCCGGCTGTGGGGCTTGGCCGGTCCAGCAACGGCATCCCCGCAGGCATCGACTTGCTGCGCTTCCTGTCGACGCCGCGCTCCACGTTGGTCGAGCGCCGCGCGTTCGATCCGTCGCAGGCCGTGCCCGGGACGAACTGGCCGACTTCCTGAGGGGCGCGCTGCGCGCTGCTTGCGGGGCGGCGGTCGCGGGCCGTTCCTGCTAAAGTGCGCGCTCACGGGAGAGTCATGCGTCACGTCGCCCCCCTCGTTCTGGTCTCGCTCGCGGGCTGCTTCTACATCAGCTCTGAAGACGAAGACAGCCGCCTTGCGTGGCTCGACTCGGCCGACACGGGCGCGCCACCCCCGTTTTCAATCCGCGACTTCACCCCGACGGTCGTTTCCGCCTGTACCGATCCGTTCGTATTTCTCGTCGAGGGCGAGATCGACGGCGGGTACGGTGGCGCCGAGTTCTCGACGCTCGTGTCGTGGGACGAAGAGCCGTTCGAGCCTGCTGGCAGCGCGACGGCGGACACAGCCTTCGAGGGCCGCGCCCGCGTCGCGTTCGAGCTCAGCTCACCGCAGCCCGACGCGACCGATTGCGCGGGCGACTGGTGTGAACACAGCCTCGTGGTGGGCCTCTCGGGGCCCGCGGAGCTCCAGGCGCCCGTCGTCGACCCGATCCGCGTCGTGGTCGATCGCGCGCCTTCCGTCATGTCGTTCTCGCTCGTGGATGCCGGAAACGTCGCGACCCCGTTCGATGACGTGGTCCCGGCGACCACACCGGTGGGCGCGTTCCGCACTACCGAGTGGCCCTCGCTCGCGATCGGGCTCGACCTCCCGTTCGTCGCGGCCGGTGGCGCCGCCGACTACACGGTCGACGTGTGGTCGTGTCCGGATGGCATCGTGCCGTCCGACGAGACCGCGGCCTCGTGCATCGTGGCGTCGGCGAAAGAGGCCACCATCGCGGTGGACGGCGATCTCGTTGTGGTCGCGGCGTCCGGCGTGTTCGGTCCGGCGGGCTGCGCCGACACGGACAAGGGGCACCTGTTCGTGCGGGTCGCGGGGGATCCGTGCTCCGATGGAGCGTTCCTCGCGCTCGGGGATGCGCGGTTCGCGGCGCCGGATTGCGATGCGGATGGGGTCGACGCGCCCGCCGACTGTGACGACGAGGACGTGGACGTCGGGACTGGCACCGCGTACTTCATCGACGCAGACAAGGACGGCCTCGGCGACCTGGCGACCGAGCGCGACTGGTGCTCCCCGCAGCTGGGTTGGGTGACGTCCGGAACGGACTGCAACGACGCCGACGCGGGCATCAAGGGGCCGTCGACCTGGTACCACGACTTCGATCAAGACGGGCTCGGCGCCGTGCTCGACACGAAAGACGCCTGCGTCGCGCCGTCCGGCTACGTCGCGGATCCCTCCGATTGCGACGACAAGGACAAGCTGAAGCTCGGTCCCACGTCGTGGTGGCCCGACGTTGACAATGACGGCTTTGGCGACACCGCGGCCCCCCAATCGGCGTGTGTTGCGCCAGGTTTTTACGTGGGCAACCCGGACGACTGCGACGACGGAAGGACGGAAGTGAACCCGGACGCGCTGGAGCTGTGCGACGGCGTCGACAACAACTGCAACGTGCTGATCGATGACTCGCCGACGAACATGACCACGTTCTACGCGGACGTCGACGGCGACGGTTTTGGTGATGTGTCCTCGACCAGCGTCGCGTGTGTGGCGCCGCCGGGCGTGTGGTCGGAAGCCGCTGGCGACTGCGAACTGAATGACCCGCTCTCGTACCCCGGTGCTCCCGAGGTTTGCAGCGTCGTGCAGATGGCGGCTGGAACCGACGTCAACAACGACTGCGACGCCCTGCTTGACCCGCTGGACTGCGGTACCTGCGTCGACACGACGCTAAGCGCGGCCATCGGCGAGACCGACGTGGACTGCGGCGGGCAGTGCGACCTCGGCTGCGGGAACACGCAGTCCTGTCTGGTGGACGCCGACTGCGGCAGCGCCGCGTGTGACGGCACCACGCACACGTGCGGCGTGTGGTCGGTGCTGTGGCAGGGCAACGGTTTCGAGATCGACGCTCACGTCGCGCTCGCCCCCGACGGCGACATCGTGCTCGCGGGGTCGGCCGACAGCTCGAGCCTTGAAATCGCATCAGGAACGACGCTCGGCTCCGCCCCTGGCGGGGGCGACATCGTCGTCGCGCGGTATTCGCCGGACGGCCAGCTTCGCTGGGGGCGTCGGATCGGGACGAACACCCGCGATTGGCTCGGAGACGTGGCCGTTGATGCTCTGGGGAACGTCGTCGTCGTCGGGAGCTTCTCCGGTGCCGTGACGGTGTTCGATGGCCACGCCGTGTCGTCGAAGGGGGGGTTGGACGTGGTGGTCGCCACGCTCGACGCGGCGGGCGACACCAAGAGCATCGATACGTTCGGCACACCAGGCGACGACTACGCGCACGGCGTGGCGTTCGACGACTTCGGACGCACCGTGGTAGCCGGCCGTTCAGGGAATGGAATCGCAGAGCGCGGCTTTGTGACGACGCTGTCGGCGGGGGCGGTCGTTCGGGCGACCGCGTTCACCGGCTCCGGCGCGGAGCGGGTCACGAGCGTTGCCCGGCACCCGTCCGGCGACCTGTTGGTGGGCGGCTACTACGGCGAGGGAACACCCGCGGGTCGTTCATCGCTGGACGTGACCCCGAGCGCCGGAGCGTCGTCGTCGTACACGTCGGTCCTGCCGGCGACTGCTGGCGACGGGTTCGTCGCGCGCCTGAGCCGCGTGGACGGCAGCGTCGTGTGGCTGCGCACGGTCGAGGGTTATGGCCTCCAGGAGGTCTTCGAGGTCGCCTCGCTGGCCGACGGAGACGTCGTATTCGGCGGGTGGTTCGAGCAGAACGCGCGTGTCTCGGACGCGGCGACGGTGTTGACGTCGAACGGGCGGTTCGACGCGATGGCGGCGCGCGTGACCGGGGCGACGGGCGCGCACGTGTGGTCGAAGGGCTGGGGCAGCTCGCAGAACGACGGGGTGTCCACGATCTCCGTGGGCGCGGGGAACCGTCCGATCGTCGGCTATTGGTACGCCGGCGCCCACGACACCGACCCGGGCACGCCGGTCCGGAATCTTGTCGGGTACGGCGTCAACGACACCGCTCTCTCCATGTTCGACGCCACCAACGGCGCGTGGGTGTCAGGCGCCTCCTACGTGGACCACGGGTATCAAGGCAGCGATCGGGACACCTCGGTGGCGCTCGACGTCGCGACGAACCCCGTCACCGGGCAGGTTGTCGTGGGCGGGAGCATCGACGGCTGGCTCGACGTCGGCGACGGCCGCAAGCGCGACACGCTGTCGACGCCGCCGATCTACATGGGCACGTACGTGGCGAGCCTGGGGCCCTCGAACTGGCCGTCCAGCCTCCCGCAGAAGGACGGCTCGGACGCGAGTCACGCTGCCGTGTCCTGCTACACGCTCCACAACGAGCACCCGAGCCTGGCTTCGGGGGCGTACACGATCGACCCCAACGGGGGTGCGTCCACGGACGCGTTCCCGGTCTACTGCGACATGGTGACGATGGGGGGCGGCTGGACGCGCGTCGCGAGCATTCAGGGCGGGCCGGTCTGCGCGCTCGATCTCGCGCGCGGTACGCCCGCGGACGTGGTGGCGGGCGTCATCGACGCCTGGTTGCCGCCGGCCCAGGCCGCGACCATCCCGTTTGTCGGCCGCGAGATCCTGTTGTACGCCAGCGCGACGCGGTATCAGGCGTTTACGTCCACGAATGCCGCATTCACGTGGACGAACGTGGCGACGGGCGTCGTCAACGGAGGCGCACCCATAAACACGCTCCCTGTCCGTGGCTCCCGAAATGGGGCGCCCTACGTCGACCTGGCCGGGGACGGTGTAGGCACCTCGTACCTTCTGCGGGGCATCGACGCGAGCGGCTCTACCATGGCCCTTGGCCAGGGAAGCACCTGGTCAGGCTCGTTCTCGCAGGCGGCGTGCACCACCGGCGTCGAGTACGCCATGTACGGCGGCCAGCCCACGGGGAGCTGGTACACCGCCGGGTACGCCTACCTGCGGTAGACCGCGTCGGTTCGCGACGCGGCCGGCGGTAGACCGCATCGGTTCGCGACGCGGCCGGCGATAGTCGCGTCAGTTCGCGACGCGGCCCGTCTCGGCGACAACATCCGCGGCTTCGGCGCCGGTCCAACCGACCGCGTCGGGGCCGCCGATCGTGCCGTACCAGCCGAGCAGATCTCCGTCGACCGGCACCACCACCACGCGCGGCGCGGGCGTCTGGAGCAGGCGGGTGATCGCGGCCTTGCCTTCGGGCTTCACGTCGCCAAGCAGCCAGACTTCGGCCTTCTTCTCGCCGTTGAGCACGAGCAGGCGCCAGAAGCCGTCCGCCGAGTCACCGAGCGCGTCGAGCGCCTTGTCGTCCTTGCGCTCGCGCACGGTCGTACCGCGGAGCACGCGGTCCACCGTCATGCCAGCGCGACCGATCGCCGCGCCGATCGCCACCAACGCATCTGCACGAGGGCCACCGAAGCGCGAAGCTGCGGGTCCGGCGAGCAAAACAGCGGCGGCGGCCGACTTTTCGACCGTGGCGGCCGAGCGGATCGCGAGGGACGTACCCTCGGCGAGGGCGGCACCCTTTGGTGCGGCCTTGTCGGCGGCGCGCAACAGGAGCGCGAGTCGGTCGTCGGCTTCCGCAGCGCTGAACTTGGGCAGCACCTCGGTGGCGACGGCGAACGCGCGGTACACGCGCGGCAGCTTCGCGAGCTGCTCGGCGAGCGCGTCTTCGTTCGGCATCTCGGCCCCGGCGAGCATTGCGCGCACCGCGTCGAGCGTGTCGCCGGCGCGCTCACGGGGGGCGTGGGCGGCGGGCGTGGCGGCGGCCAGGGCGGCGATCGCGTGGGCCGCGTCCGACACGGCGACTCCGATGGCTGCCGCAGATTCGCGTGCGGCGGCGTCATCGGGCGCGACCAGAACGGCCGTAGAGCACAGCTCGAGGATGCGCGACGTGAACCGGGGCAGCGCGTCCGGGTGCCATTCCTGGTGGCCCGGGAGCATCACGAACAGGCGCTCGCCGCCGTCCTTGCGGAGGCGAAGCGTCCAGGCCTTGGGCTCCTTGGGCTCGCCGCGGACGCCGAGGCCCCGACGAACGCCGACGAACTCGAAGCCGGCGGCCTTGGCGGCGCGCCAGGCGTCTACGATCGCGGGGAACGCGGGCTCACCATAGGCGGTCGCCGCCCACGCGCTCGCGTGGCGCGCGATCGTTGTGTGCGTCTTGGGCGCGATGCCCTCGGCGTAGGCGCGGACGACGACGCCGATCAGCCAGGGAGCGACGCTCTGCTCGCCTTCGGCGCGGACGTGATGATCGAGCGCGGCCGACGCGAGATCGTCGAGATCGACCTTCTCGGCGGCGGCTTCGATGGCTTCGGTGCGGGCCTTCGCGTCCGTCGGGATGCTGCCGCCGAGCAACGGGGCGAGCGGATCGTTCGGATCGATCAGCGCCGTGCGAACCGGGCGCTCAGCGCGCTCCGGACGCTCGGGGCGGGGCTCCTTCGCGCGGGCCTCGCGGGCTTCGCGGACAGCGAGGATGCGGGCGCGCAGGTTGCGCTCGAGGTCGCCGAGCTCGCGGTGACGCTTGGTCTCGTCGGGCTCGGCGAGGGCCTTGGCGAGCAGCACGTACGTGCGGACGAGGTCAGGGCGATCGCCCCGCTTGCCTTCGATCGCGGCGAGGGCGTCGTCCCAGCGACCGAACGCGACCGCTTCGGCGACGGGATCGACGGCAGGACGCGGCGTGTAGTCGAGCGGGCGCTCGGCGCGCGCGGGGCGCTCCGGGCGGGCAGGACGCTCGGCGCGATCCGGACGATCCGCGCGCACGGGGCGCTCGGGCCGCGGCGGCCGCTCTGCGCGTTCCGTACGCTCGGGACGGGCGGCCTGGCGCTCGGCTCGTGGAGCCGCGGGACGACCACCGAGGTCGTGCACGAGGCCCTTCGCGAGCTTGGTCTCTTCCTCACCCGCTTCTGGCGAAGACTGGCACAACGACAACAGGCCTTCCGCTTCACGGCGGGCCGCGGCGTCGTTGCCCTGCTTGCGGTAGATTTGGGTCATCGCGAAGGCCGCGTCGCGCTGGCCTGGCAGGTCGCGCAGGTTGCGTGCGCGCCACAGCGAGATCTCCGCGAGCATGGCGCGCTGGGTGTCTTTGTCAATCGCGGTCGCGAGGCGGTCGTTCCACCGTTCGAACGGCATAGGTATCCTCCGAGGGATGGCCACGTAACATGGCCGGGGCGATCACCCCTCGATCTCGACCACGAACGCGCTCGGCGGCCCCACATCGTACGACGCATCCCCGCCGTGGAGGCGGGCTACCTGCCGGACGAGCGCCAGACCGAGCCCGACCCCACCCCCCTGGCCCTCCCGGCTGCCGGGCGGACGCCAGAACGCCTCCCAGATCCGCTCCTGGTCGGCCTTTGCGACGCCGGCGCCGTGGTCGGCGACGGTGATCCGGGTCCTTCCGTCGGTGGTCGCGAGCGAGACGGTGATCGGCGGGGCGCCGTGGCGTCGTGCGTTCTCGAGCAGGTTGCGGAGCAGGTGACGGAGCGCCTTGGCGTCACCCTGCACCGTGGCTGGCCCGCCTGTGACGGTCGCCCCCACGCGGGTGGCTTCCTCGACCGCCAGCGCGAGGAGGTCTACCGGCGACCGCTCGATCGGCCGCACCTCGAGGCGGCTCGCGAGGAGGAGGTCGCCGACGAGCGCGTCGAGCTCTTCGATGTCGCGCGACGCACCGTCGATCAGCGCGTGTTTGGAGGCGTCCTGTCCACCGATCAGCTCGAGGGCGAGGCGGAGTCGCGCCAACGGGGAGCGCAGCTCGTGCGACGCTGCAGCGATCATGCGCCGCTGGCCGCCGACGAGCCCCTCGATGCGGCCCGCTGCGGCGTTGAACGAGCGCGCGAGGTCGGCCACCTCGTCGTCGCCGTCGACGGCGACCCGCGCGGTCAGATCGCCGCCTCCGAGGCCGTCCACCGCGCGGCCGAGCGATTCAAGGCGCCGCGTCACCCGCCGCGACACGAGCCAGGAGCCCAGCCCGGCGAGGCCCGCCATGGCCCCGATCACGAACAGGAAGCGCGCGAACCGAGGCCGAATGTGCTGATCCCCGCGCGGCGCGACAGCGAGCACGCGCCCGTCGTCGAGGCGTACGGCGAGCCCGGGCCCGCTCGGTCCACGAAACGTGGCCTCGTCGTCGGAGCCGAGCGCGGGTGGCGGCAGGTGACCGCCCGAGCGGGCCAGCAAGCTTCCGTCGGGTGCCCACAGGCTGGCGCGCACCTCGAGCCGCTCGGCGACGTCGTCGAGCGCGGGACCGATGGCGGAGGGGTCGTCGGGGGGAAGCTCGGCGCCGACGACGCGCACGGTCTCGGCGATGCGAGCCGGGAGATGCCCGTCGGCAACGAACGTCGCGCGCGCGACGATGGCGATGGCGAGCGCCCACGCGAACGACATCGCGACGAGCGCTACGAACACGCGCCGCTGGAGCCTGCGACCGAACCAGGTCATGGGCGGCCCAGGTCGGTGAACACGTAGCCGGCGCCGCGGAGCGTCACGATGCGCGTCGGTGCGGCCGGGTCGTCTTCGATCGCGGCGCGGATGCGCGAGATGTGGACGTCGATGCTGCGGTCGAACGCCTCGAGCTCTTCGCCCCGCACGGCCTCCATCAGCGCCTGCCGCGACATCACCTTGCCGGGGTGCAGGGCGAGAGCCCACAGCAGCTCGAACTGGTGCGACGTGAGGGGGCGGTGCTCGCCACGTTTCGTCACGGTGCGCTGGTCGCGGTCGATCGCGAGGTCGCCGAAGCGCAGCACGCTCCGCGGCGAGGACGGGCGCGCGCGCCGCAGCACCGCCTGAAGCCGCGCGACGAGCTCGCGCGGGTTGAACGGCTTCGCCAGGTAGTCGTCGGCGCCGAGCTCGAGTCCAACAATCCGATCGGTGTCTTCGCCGCGCGCGGTGAGCATGACGATTGGCACGTCCGAGAACGTTCGGAGCCGCTTGATCACCTGAAAGCCGTCGAGATCCGGGAGCATCACGTCGAGCACGACGGCGTCGAAGCCGCCGGGCTTGATCGCGGCGAGGCCGCTCGTCGCGTCACCTCGGGACTCGGCGGAGAGGCCGTGACCCGCAAGGTACGCGACGAGCATCGCCGCGAGGCGCTCGTCATCGTCGATGATGAGCACCTTCGTCATCGCTCACTCCTCGTCAGAATCGAATTGAGCCGCGCGTTGCGCCATGGCGTCTCCGAGGATCACACGTTGTTCGGGCGTGAGCACCTCGGCCACCTGGACGAGGGTATCGGTCAGGGCGCGGCTCTTGTCATCCGCGAGCGTAAGGCCCTTCTGGCGCAGCTTCTCGATCTTCGCTTCGTCGAGCTGCGGCTTGGTGAATTCGGCGCGCAGCTCCTGGCGCAGCGCGTGCATCTCCGAGCGGGCCTCGAACGCCCTTGGCGCGCCCTCGTCGAGGATCGCGTCGATCTGGGTGCGCTGCTCGGGGGTGGCGTCCACGTGCGACAGCGCGCGCTCTGCGACCATCCCCATGCGCTCGCGGACGTCGTCGGCGCTGCCGGCGCCGTGGAACCTCCCGTGCCCCTCCTGTCCGCACTGGTGGGGTCCTCCCTCGTGGGGGCCGCCCTCGTGGGGTCCGCGGGCGAACGCGAGGCCGGCGGGCACGGCGAGCACGAGCGCGCCGAGGGTGACTGCGCGAAACACGTTGGTGCGGTTGAACAGTGACATGGCTTGCTCCCTGGCGGCGCCGCTTCATGCGTGCGCCTCGACCATGGATACGACCGGATGGGTTTCTTCGTGTTTTCCGGAACGTAAAGTTGTGCAAAGCCGGGCGGCGTCGCGCCCTGTTCGCGTTCGGGGTGCATCGGCTGGTCAGCTCGTCGAGTCGTCATTATTGTGGCGCCGCAGTTCTTCTGGCGCCGAGGATCCCGATGGGAATGCAGACACGTTGCTTCAAGTTCGTCGTTGCCACCGCCACCGTCGCCTCCGGTCTGGGTTGCGGCGGCATCTTTGGCAGTCTTGACGCGACGATCAAGAGTGAGATGCCCACCGGTTGCCAGGGGTACGCCGGGAGCGCGGGTGCGGGCGCGTCGTGTGATACCTCGTTCAACGCCGAGCTCGCGCGGACGGTACTGTCGAGTCACTGCGCGGAACTCGCGGACAGCGGCGCCTTCGCCATCCAGGTCACGTATTATGAAAATGCATATGCAACCTGGACGATGGTTGATACCGTCACCTGCGATTGGCGTTGCGATGGGACGTGCCCCTGAGGTCTTCGTGCCGGACGGCGACGATCGCGGGTGCTAGGCTGCCGCGGTGCGGAACCTGCCGATCATCGCCCTGACCTGCCTGTTGCTCGACGGTTGTATGTACCGCATCGGGCACAACGCCATGGACGGCCTGCTCGACGAGGCCATCGGCGAAGACCGCACCGGCGGCATTGACGCGCTCGGCGACAAGGTCCTGCAGAAGCAGCTGGCGCTCGAGCTCGGCAAGCAGCTCGGCGAGGGCGTCGCGTCCGGCGCCACCGACCTGACCATCGCGCAGCGCGAGCAGATCGAGGCGACGATCGACGGCCTGCTGACGGTGACCACGGAGCGAGGCGCGCACGGGATCCGCACGAACCTTTCGCCGGCCCTGCGCGACATGGTGCGCGAGGACATCGTCGGAGCGCTCGCGGACGGCATGAAGAACCGCGTCACGCCGCAGCTCGAGGACACGGCCGATCGCGTGGTCACCAAGGCGATCATGTCGTTGCGCAAGGGTCTCGATGACCCGGAGACGCGCATCGTGTTGTCCGAGCTCATCGCGGACAGCTTCTACATCGCGATGCGCGAGGGTGGCCGCCGCAGCCCCTCGGTGAGCGACACGATCGAGGCCACGGTCACTCAGAGCGTATTGTCGCCCGTGGAAGACAGCGTCGGCGGCATCGCCGATCAGGTCGCGCTCAAGGTCGAAGAGCAGGCGCGGCGCACCGAACGCACGCTGCAGGCCGTCATCGCTTTCCTCGGCGCCGTGCTGATCGGCTTCGTCGTTTTGTACGCGTTCGTGCAGCGGCAACTCGTCAAGGAGCGCGCCACCTCGCGTGAGGCCGAGCAGGGTCTGCGCCAGGTGTCCGCCGTCATCGGGCTGCTCGACGAGGGAACGCGCTCCAAGCTTCAGGGTGTGTTGGGCGACCCTTCCAAGTCTTCGAAGGACGGCGCGACCACCCGCCGCAGCGACTATGAGCGCAAGGACGACACGCCGAAGCCGGGTCCCCGCAACGACGGCTACGAGCGCAAGAAGTGACGCCTCACGAGCGGCTTCGCGCGCTCGGCGCGACGTTGGACCGGCGCGACCTCCCCGTCTACGAGGGCGCTGGAAAGGACCCGTGCGAGCCCGTGCTCGGCCTTGGGCCGCGCGAGGCGCGGGTCGCCATCTTCGGCCGCGATCCAGGTCGCGACGAGATCAAGGTCGGTGTTCCGTTCGTGGGGGCCGCGGGGAAGCTGCTCCGAAACGGACTCCACCGCGCCCTGTTCGCGCGGGACGCGGTCACGCCGGAAGACCGCATGGCGGTCCAGGGCTTCTTCTTCTGGGCGAACATGGTGCCGTTCAAGCCGCTCGGAAACAAGGCGTGGCCGATCTCCACGGTGCGCTCGTTCCGCCCGCCGATCCTCGAGCTGTTCGCCGACGCGTGGGATGGCACCGACGTGTTGTGTTTGGGTGAGGGCGCGTTCTCCTGGTTCGGCCTCGACGACCGCGCGGTGCGTGACCGCCTCGACGCGCATTGGGAGCGCCCCGATCGCTACGAGGCCCACGTCGAGGTCGCGATCGGCGGTCGAACCCTGCGCCTGCACCCGCTGCCGCACCCCTCGCCGCTGAACGCGACGTGGCTTCCGAAGTTCCCGGGCCTGCTCGATGCGCGGCTGCGGGCGATCGGGATATCGAAAGACCGCTGGAGGACGTGATGGTCGTCGGATGGCTCGCCACCGCGCTCGCGGGCGACACGCAGTGCGAGATCAGCTCGCTGCGCGACGTGCTCGCGATCCCCGCGCCGGCCGTGATCGTGCTCGGCGAGCGCCACGGCACGCAGCCCGATCTTTACCGTGCGGCGAAGGTGGTGCATCGCCTGCAGGCCGACGCCCACGTCACCGTCGCGCTCGAGTCGGTGGACGGCAGCAAGCAGACCGTGCTGGACGACTTCGCGAACCAGCGGGTGTCGTGGGAGGAGCTTCCGACCGCGCTCGACTGGGAGAACAGCTGGGGCTTTCGCTGGCAGCCGTACGCCCCGCTCGTCACCGCGTCGGTGCGGGGCGCCAAGGTCGTCGCCGCGGGCCTGCCCCTCGGGGCGCCACCCGAAGACGCCACGATCACGGTTCCGACGGGCTACTTCCGCGTGCTCGAGTCGGCCATGTCGGGGCACCCGGTGCCGCCCGCGAGCGAGCGCGACTTCGTGCGCTCCATGGCGTGGCGCGACCAGCGCATCGCTGAGCAGGCCCTCGCGGGCTGGGACGGCGAGGGGTTCCTCGTCATCGTCACCGGTCGCAGCCACGTGGAGGGCGGCAAAGGCGTCACCTGGCAGATCGACCGCCGCACCGACGCGCCGGTTCACGGCTTCGCGCTCGCGTGGGGCGGCGACCCGCCGTGTTTCCAGGGCGACCGGGTGTGGCGCGCGGATCCGTTCTTCGGGTAGCGAACGCCTACAGGTCGTCGGAACGGCGCCCCAATCGGCGTCGCGCGACGATCCGCTGGATGGAGCGTCGGTCCATTTCGGAAGCCCTCGCTGCGGCCGAGACATTCCCGGCGTGGCGCTCGAGCACGGCCTCCACGTAGGCGTCCTGGAACGCGTCCAGCCAGACGCGGCGCGACTCCATGTACGGAAGGTCGGTGCGAATCGCCGCGACGGCCGACGGGTTCGGCCCCTCGGGGCCGCGTCGGATCTGCGGCGGCAAATCTTCGTACTGCGCGATCGGTCCGCGCGACATCGCGGCGATGTACGACGACACGTTGCGGAGCTCGCGGACGTTGCCGGGCCACGGCCACTCGATGAGGTGCTTTTTGACGTGCTCGGCGAGGCGCACCGGCGTGCGGCCAGCCGCGAGGGACTCGGCGTCGAGGAACCGCTCGAGCAGGATCGCGACGTCTTCTTTGCGGTCGCGCAGAGGCGGCACACGAAGCTCGACGACGGCGAGGCGATGGTACAGATCGCGCCGGAACCGGCCCTCGTCGACGAACGCCTCCAGATCGCGCCAGGTCGCGGCGATGATGCGGATGTCCGCTTTGCGCTCCTCGTTGCCGCCGACGAGCCGGTAGGTGCTCTCTTGCAGCAGGCGCAACAGGCGCGTCTGGGTGGGCACCGGCAATTCGCCGATCTCGTCGAGGAAGAACGTTCCGCCGCGCGCCTGCCAGATCAGGCCTTCCCGCCGCTGTTGGGCGCCGGTGAACGCGCCGCGCTCGTGGCCGAACAGCTCGCTCTCGACGAGGTTCGGAGACAGCGCGGCGCAGTCGACAGCGACGAACGAGCCGGTGCGCCCGCTGTTGTCGTGGATCGCGCGGGCGACCACCTCCTTGCCGGTCCCGGTCTCGCCGACGATCAGCACGGGCAAAGGCGTGCGCGCAACCTGCGCGATGCGTTCGCGGAGCTTGCGCATCGAAGGGGTCTGACCGATCAGACGCTCTTCGACGCCGGACAGCCCCGAGGGCGGTTGCGAGAACTCGTTCACGAGGGGATGCTACACCGGACCGCGGACTTTAGCGCGCCTTGCGGCGGCGCAGGACCACGAGGAGCAGCGCGAACAGGCCCCCGACGGGCGCCCCGCTGGTGGACGCGCAGCCGCACGCGCCGCCCTGGTAGTTGCCGGCGATCAGCCCGGTGTCGTTCGTTTCGCCGCTGTCACCGGTCTCGCCGGTGTCGTCGCCGCCGTCGCACGCCTGATCGACGCCGTCGCCCGGCGGGTCGTCGGCGCCCGGGTAGGTCGTGGCGTCGCCGTCATCGCAGTCGCCGCCTTCGAGGACACCGTCCGTCGGGCGCTCGCAGGCGGTCACGGCGACGGAGCCGAAGCCGTCGTGGTCCGCGTCGACGTACCAGGTCTGGTCCTGCACGTCGTTGTCGATCACGCCGTCGCAGTCGTCGTCCACGCCGTTGCACTGCTCGATCGCGTCGGGGTTCGCGAACGGGTCGGAGTCGTCGCAGTCGGAGCGGTCATCGACCGTTCCCGCAGGCTGGTCGCAGGTGTCCGTGCCTTCGCTCGGGTCGCCGAAGCCGTCGTCGTCGGCGTCCGCGTACCAGGTGGGCGGGTTCGCGACGTCGTCGATCAGGTCGTTGCAGTCTTGATCGACGCCGTCACACTCCTCGACGGCGTTCGGGTTCACGCTGCCGTCGCCGTCGTCGCAGTCGCCGTCGAGCCAGGTCGCCCCGATGGGCGCGAGGCAGTTGTTCGTGAGCAGGTCACCACCCCAGCCGTCTTCGTCGAGGTCGGCGAACCAGTCGACGGCCACGACGTCGTTGTCGACCACGCCATCGCAGTCGTCATCGAGGTCGTTGCACTGCTCGGGAGCCTCGGGGCTGACGTTCACGTTCGTGTCGTCGCAGTCGAGGTCGTCGGCCGAATAGCCCGAGGGGCGGAAGCAATCGATCACCGCGTCGGACGCCGGATCGCCGTAGGTGTCGTTGTCCGCGTCCAGCCACCATTCGGTGGCCGCGCCGATCGCGTCGTCCGCGTCGTCGCAGTCGTCGGCGTTCGCGACCGTACCCAGCGGCGCGTCGCAGGCGACGACGGTGGACAGGGGGTCACCGAGGCCGTCGCCGTCGGCGTCGACGTACCAGGTGCCGCCGGTGCCGATCGTCGCGTCGGAGTCGTTGCAGTCGTCGGCGTTTGCGACGGCGCCGAACGGGGCGTCGCAGGCGAGGACGGTGGACAGGGGGTCGCCGAGGCCGTCACCGTCCACGTCGAACCACCAGAGGTCCGCGTCGACCGCGTTGTCGTCGACGACCGCGTTGCAGTCGTCGTCCACGGTGTTGCAGACCTCGGTGCCGGCCGGGTTCACCGTCGGCGCCGCGTCATCGCAGTCCGTCGTGTCGAACGTGGTGCCTGCGGGCGCCGCGCAGTCGTTGACGGGCGTGGCCGAGCCGTCACCGAAGCCGTCCGCGTCTGCGTCCGGGTACCAGTCGGTGTTGACGACGTTGTCGTCGACGAGGCTGTTGCAGTCGTCGTCCTGGTTGTTGCACTGCTCGGGAGCCCCCGGGCTGGTGAGGAACGACGTGTCGTCGCAATCGTCCTTGTTGCCGACGCGACCCGCGGGTGCGGCGCACGACTGCACCGCGGAGGACGCGGAGTCGCCGTAGCCATCGCGATCGGCGTCCGTGTACCACGAACCCATGATGCCGATCGTCGCGTTCGTGTCGTCGCAATCGGTCGCGGTCGCCGACGCGCCGAGCGGGAGCGCGCAGGCGGTGATGGTCGCGGCCGGGTCGCCGAGGCCGTCGCCGTCGGCGTCCACGTAGAAGGTGATGCCGTCCGTGATGGTCGCGTCGGAGTCGTCGCAGTCGTCCGGGTTGTCGACGGTGCCGTTCGGGGCGCTGCATTCGTCGACCGGCAGGTCGCGGTCGCCGAACGAGTCCTTATCGGCGTCGACCCAGAACGTCACGACATCGGCCGACAGCGGCCCGTCGATGACACCGTCGCAGTCATCGTCGACGAGGTTGCACACCTCGATCGCGACCGGGTTCACGGCGGCGTCGAGATCGTCGCAGTCGGTGTCGTCGAACGTCGCGCCCGCGGGGGCGATACAGGCGTTTGCGGGCGTCGCCGCGCCGTCGCCGTAGCCGTCCGCGTCGGCGTCCGGGTACCAATCGACGAACACGACGTTGTCGTCGACGAGGCCGTTGCAGTTGTCGTCCTGGCTGTTGCACTGCTCGGGCGCGCCCGGGTTGACGAGGAACGACGTGTCGTCGCAGTCGAAGTCGTTGTCGCCGAAGCCGCTCGGGCGGCTGCAGGCGTCCACGGAGGTCGCAGCGTCGCCGTACGTGTCGTTGTCGGCGTCCGCATACCAGGTGAGCGCGTCGATCGCGTCGTCGTCGACGACCGCGTCGCAGTTGTCGTCGATGCCGTTGCACACCTCGACCTGGGACGGGTTCACGAACGCGTCGACGTCGTCGCAGTCCGTCGCGTCCGCGACGGCGCCGACGGGCTGGGCACACGCCTGTCGGGGGGCGCCCTTGTCGCCGAACGCGTCGCCGTCGAGGTCGGCGTACCAGGTGTAGCCGGCGGCGCCGATCGCGGCGTCGGCGTCGTTGCAGTCGTCGCCGTTGCCGACATAGCCGACGGGCGCCACGCAGCCCGTGGTGGAGATCGCGGCGTTGCCGTCGCCGTCGCCGTCGGCGTCGAGGTACCACGTCGGGGCCCCGATCGGGTTGTCGTCTGCCACTGCGTCGCAGTCGTCATCGACGCCGTTGCAGATCTCGACCGCGCCGGGGTTGGTGGTGGCGGTCTTGTCGTCGCAGTCGGTGTTGTCGAACGTGCTCCCGACAGGCGCCTTGCACGCGTTGGTCGCTACCGCGCCGGCGTCGCCGTAGCTGTCGTTGTCGGCGTCCGGGTACCAGTCGGAGAACACGATGTTGTCGTCGACGGTGCCGTCGCAGTCGTCGTCCTTGCTGTTGCACTGCTCGGGCGCGCTCGGGTTGGTGAGCGCGTCTTTGTCGTCGCAGTCGAGCTTGTTGTCGATCGCGCCCGCGGGCCGTGCGCACGCGGCCACGGGGGTCGCGGAGGCGTCGCCGAACGCGTCGTTGTCTGCGTCGGTCCACCACGAGGGGGCGCCCGTGGCGCCGAGGTCGATCGTGCCGTTGCAGTCGTTGTCGATGCCGTCGCACACCTCGGTGGCGCCGGGGTTCACCGCCTTGGTGGCGTCGTCGCAGTCGGTCGCGTTCGCGACGTGCCCCGCGGGCTGCAAGCACGCCTTCAGCGAGGAGGACGCGTCGCCGTAGGTGTCGCCGTCGCCGTCGGGGTAGTACCGCGTGCCGTCGGTGATCGCGGCGTTCGTGTCGTCGCAGTCGGACTTGTCGGAAACGTACCCGGTGGGGGCTGCGCACGCCTTGGTGGTCGCCAGGGGGTTGCCGAACTTGTCGCTGTCGGTGTCCGCGTAGAACAGCACGGCGCCCACAGCGGAGGCGCCATCGACGGTGCCGTCGCAATTGTCGTCGAGGCCGTTGCAGACCTCGGTCGCGGCCGGATTCACGGTCGCGAGCTTGTCGTCGCAGTCGGTGGTGTCGAGCACGTAGCCGGAAGGCGCCTTGCAGGCGTTCTTCGTGGACGTGAGGTCACCGTAGGTGTCTCCGTCGGTGTCCGCGTACCAGTCGGAGAACACGACGCCGTCGTCCTTCACGCCGTCACAGTCATCGTCGACGCCGTTGCACTGCTCGGGCGCGCCGGTGTACACGAGCGCGTCGGTGTCGTCGCAGTCGAGCGCGTCGGCCGAGTAGCCCACGGGCTGCGCGCACGCCTTGGTCGACGACGAAACGTCGCCCTGGGTGTCGTTGTCCGCGTCGATGTACCAGGTGGGGCCGATAGCGCCTTCGTCGACGAGGCCGTCGCAGTCCTGGTCGAGGCCGTCGCACACCTCGATGCCGCCGGGCTTGATTGTGGCGGCGAGATCGTCGCAGTCGCTGCTGTTCGCGACGTAGCCGACCGGCGCTGAGCAGGCGGTGGTGGTGGTCTTCGCGTCGCCGAAGCCGTCCGCGTCGACATCCCGGAAGAACGTGATCTTGGTGCCGTCATCGATGAGGCCGTCGCAGTCTTGATCGACGCCGTCGCAAACCTCGGATGCGCCTGGGTTGATGCCCTTCGCCGCGTCGTTGCAGTCGCCGTTGATGGCCGCGTACCCGGCCGGCAAGGCGCACGCCTGGGTCGTGGCGGACGTGCCGTAGTTGTCGGCGTCGGCGTCGGTGTAGAACGTCGTCTTCACGCCCTCGTCGATGAGCGCGTCGCAGTCCTGATCGATACCGTCGCAGATCTCGGACGCGCCCGGGTTGATTCCCTTGTTGGAGTCGTTGCAGTCGCCGGCGGCCTTTGACGTGCCGGCGGGCTGCACGCAGGCGGCGACGGGCGCGAGCTTGTTGCCGTACGTGTCAGCGTCGGCGTCGACGTAGAACGTGGAGGTCAGGCCTTCGTCGGTGAGCCCGTCGCAGTCGTTGTCCGAGCCGTCGCAAACCTCTGCGGCGGACGGGTTGATCGCCTTGTTGGCGTCGTCGCAATCCGTGGCGTTCGCGACGTAGCCGGCGGGTGCGACGCAGCTCGCCGAGGTGCTCGAGGCGCTGTCACCGAAGGTGTCGCCGTCGCTGTCCTTGAACCAGGTGAACGCGACCCCTTCGTCGATCTTGCCGTCGCAGTTGTCGTCGAGGCCGTTGCACGACTCAGGCGCGCCGGGGTGAACGCCGCTGTTCGTGTCGAGGCAGTCGGTCTTGTCGGCGACGTAGCCGGCGGGCACGCTGCAGGCCGCGGAGGTCTTCCCGGCGTCGCCGTAGGTGTCGCCGTCGGTATCGGCGTACCAGGTGCTCTTCACGCCGTCGTCGGTCACGGCGTCGCAGTCGTCGTCGATGCCGTTGCAGACCTCCACGGCGCCGGGGTTCGTGAGGGCGCGCTTGTCGTCGCAGTCGGTGTTGTCGGCGATGAAGCCGGCCGGTGCTGCGCACGCGGCGGTGGTCGACGACGGGTTCCCGTACTTGTCGCTGTCCGTGTCGGCGTAGAACGTGAGCTTCACGCCGTCGTCGATCGTGCCGTCGCAGTCGTCGTCGATGCTGTTGCACACCTCGGTGCCGCCGGGGTTGGTGAGCGCGCGGGTGTCGTCGCAGTCGGTCTTGTCGGCGACGAAGCCGGCCGGCGCCGCGCAGGCGGTGGTGGTGGACGACGGGTTGCCGTATTTGTCGCTGTCCGTGTCGGCGTAGAACGTGAGCTTCACACCGTCGTCGACAGCACCGTCGCAGTCGTCGTCGATGCTGTTGCACACCTCGAGCGCGCCGGGGTTGGTGAGCGCGCGCTTGTCGTCGCAGTCGGTCTTGTCGGCGACGAAGCCGGCCGGGGCCGCGCACGCGGCGGTGGACGACAGGGGGTTGCCGTACTTGTCGCTGTCGGTGTCCGCGTAGAACGTGGTCTGAACGCCGTCGTCGACGAGGGTGTCGCAGTCGTCGTCGATGCTGTTGCAGACCTCGAGCGCGCCGGGATTGGTGAGCGCGCGTTTGTCGTCGCAGTCGGTCTTGTCGGCGACGAAGCCGGCCGGGGCCGCGCAGGCCGCAGTGGTGGAAAGCGGGTTTCCGTACTTGTCGCTGTCCGTGTCGGCGTAGAAGGTGAGCTGCACACCTTCGTCGATCGACGCGTCGCAGTCGTTGTCCATCGCGTCGCACACCTCGGTGGCGCCGGGGTTGATCGCGGCCTTGGTGTCGTCGCAATCGGTGTTGTTCGCGGCGTAGCCGGCCGGGGCGGCGCACGCGAGGGTGGTGGGGCCCTTGGCGCCGAACTTGTCGCCGTCGGTGTCGGCGTAGAAGGTGACCTGTACGCCCTCGTCAATCAAGCGGTCGCAGTCGTTGTCGAGATTGTCGCAGATCTCGGTCGCGCCCGGGTAGACGGTCTTGTTGTTGTCATTGCAGTCGTACACCGCGGCCCAGCCGTCACCGTCGGCGTCGACCTTGAAGTCGGGGGCGTCGGGTCCGCCGAACGCGCCGATGTCCGAGCGAGACGCGTCGGGGTCGAGGATCGCGGGATCGCCGGTGTTGACGAGGGGGCTGCCGTAGGCGAGGTGGAACGCGGTGGGGACGTTCTTGCAGCCCGATGCCGGCGTGTAGCCGTACAGCAGCGGATCCACGAGCAGGTTGGTGACGCCGAGCGTCGTGATGCTCCCGCTGATGTTCGTCGCAGTGTTGGTGAACCAGTCGCCGTACGTGTAGGTGCCGGTGGCCGTGGTGGTGCGCACGCCGTCGCCGGCGCTCGTGTAGCCGATGAGGTTGTTGATGAACGTGAGGTTCTGCGTCGTGTAGACGGCTCCGCCGCTGGCCACTGCGCCGCGATCGGTGAGGAAGTCGTTGTTGTTGTAGGCGCCCGCCGACGTCGTGTAGAGACCGCCCCCGCGTGCGTTCGCGGTGTTCTCGACGAACAGGTTGTTCTTCCAGATGTTGTTCGTCGCGGGCGTGACGTTGCCGATCCAAGCGCCGCCGCCGTCGAGGGAGGTCGCATTGCCGCAGAACCAATTGCGCTTGCTGTCGATGCTGGTGGCCGTGCTGATCGCAATCGCGCCGCCGCCGCGAGCCGACGTGTTCGCGCTGAACGTGTCGTCCCGGATGGTGAGGGCGCCTGCGCCCAAACCGAACACGGCGCCGCCCCAACTCGAGGCTGCGTTGCCGGTGAACGTGTTCGACAGCAGGCTCATCGCGGCGGCGCTCGAAGCGAACACCGCGCCGCCGCCTCCGCCGTTGGCGGCGTTGGTGGAGGCGTTCGCCGTAAACGTGGACGCCGACACCACGACGGTGGAGCTCACCGCGTACAGGCCGCCGCCATCATTGGCGCGGTTCTGATCGAACGTGCTGCCTGCGACAGTGGCCGTCGTCTGGTCGTAGTAGATGGCGCCGCCGTTGGCGCCGTTCCCGATCGTGGCGTTCAAGCGGAACGTGGAGCCCGAGACGCTCAGCGTCGTCTGGGTCACATAGACGGCTCCGCCGTCGTTGTCCGCCGTGTTCGACGTGAACGTGGACCCCGTGATCGTGATCGGGACGCCCTGTTCGGTGTAGATCGCGCCGCCGTTGTTCGCGGTGTTGGAGTCGAACGTGCTACCGACGACGGTGACGACGGAGCCTGCCCGCGCGAAGATCGCGGCTCCGAGTTTGCCCGTGGCGGTGAGGCCGCGGAACACGGAGTTCGTCACGATAATCGACGTGCCAGAGCCGTTCGTGCGGACGCCGACGCCGTCCCGGGGCGCTGAGAAGTTCTGAATCACGACGTCGGTGAGGCTCAGGTCGGCGCTGCCGCCGACGTCGATCGCGCGACGGGAGCCCACGCGCGGGCGGATCGTGAACCCCTGGACCGTGACGGCGCCGCTGCCGTTGAAGTTGATCGCCTGGTTGCCGGTCGCGCCGCCGTTGAGGATCGTGGCAGCCGATCCGCCGGTGCCGATGATCAGGATGTCCTTGTTGACGGTGAGCGACTCCGTGTACGTGCCAGGCGCCACCGCGACCGTGTCGCCGGTCGCCGCCGCACCGACGCCCGCTCCGATCGTTGTGTACGTGCACGCCGCGCAAACGTTGATCGTTGCCGCGTTGGCCGCGTAGGGTGCGAGCAGGACGGCGAGAGGCGCGGTTCGAAGCACGATATCTCCTATTGCGAGCCGGCGGTCCGGAGGCGCAAGCGGTCAGTGTAACGGTCAGAACACTGCGACGGAAGCACATCAGGTGCGTGAGTCGGTGATCCTTCCGCTCGTCATGGTAGCATGGGCGTGGGAGCTCCACCCATGCCAGCACAATCCCGCGGGCCGCAGCAAGTCAGCCCGGCGAAAGCGCCGACCACGACGGGTCCAGCGAAGGTCGCCGGCCCCGGAAATGCGGCCGGTCAGGACGCGATGCCCGCGTCGGTGGAGGACACCCAGGGACTGCTGCGCGACCACACCGACGGCGCTGGCGTGAGCGTCGCCGGTGAGCTGCCGGGCCAGGCGCTGCTCGGTGAGAGCGACGGGAACCGCGTGTCCACCGGCGGGGCGACGGGCTTCTCGGCGGGCGTCGAGCGCAATGGCCTGTGGGCGCGGTTCAACCCGCCGCTTGAGGTCCGCCCGGGCAGCGTGTGGGCGCGCCTCGCGACGGGCGGCATCACGGTGTCGTCGATGTATTACAGCTTCCGCGAGGGGAAAGCGTCGCTCACGCTGGACACCGGCGTCGCGGGCGACGTGCTCGACGTGTTCATGAACCTGAAGGGCGACATCGAAGGCCGGTTCGCAAACGCGATCAAAGGGGCGTTGCCGGCCAAGATCCGCGAGCCGGGCTACGATCCGTTCAACGACAAGGACATCGGAAACCTGCTGTCTGGCGTCGTGAGCGCGATGGGCAGCGCGTTCCCGAAAGACGGCGGCGGGGCGGGCGGCGCGGGCCTGGCCGATCGCATCACGAAGCCGTCGATCACGGCCACGGTGAGCCCGAAGCCGATGGAGGTCGCGCTCGGCGACAAGATGAAGCTCACGCTCGGCGCGAACGCCTCGGCGGAGCTCACGGCGTACATGCAGGGCTCGATGGGCGACGCGCTCAAGCAACCGAAGGTGGCGAGCCTGCTGCTCCGGTGTGACGGCGTCGCGATCGAGCACGAGGTGTGGGGAAAGATCGCCGGAATCGACGTGCGGTCGATCGCGTTCGGCCCGGACCTGTCGGTGACCTCGCTCGACTACGAGCTGGGGCTCGAGTCGGGCCTGGGCGCGCTCAAGGCGCTGGCGATGTTGTTCCAGCTGCGCACCGGGCAGGACATCGGCGTGCGCGACGTCAATTCGCCCGAGCTCAAGGGCATCCGCGCCGAGATCGACGGCAAGGCAAAGGCCCAGCTGCCGGCGATGCTCAAGCAGCAGGTGCTCGCGCACGACAAGGCGATCCCGGGCGTCGATCTGTCGGACATGTTCCAGGGCGTTTGACGGGCGGGGATCAGCCTGCCAGAAGCTTCCGAAGGTGCGCCGCGTTCGCGATGGTGACGGTGCGGGAGCCGAAGCGGCGGGCGTAGGGCTCCCCGACGATGGGGGCGACGACAAAGTCGCGTCCCTTGGGGTGGCGGTCGCGAAACGCCGTGAGCGCGTGGGGGTCGAACGCGTCGGGGTTCCATTTGCACTCGAAGGCGTCGACGCGATCGCGCCCCGTGGGGATGACGAAGTCGACCTCGCGCTTCTGCTTGTCGCGCCAATGGTGGACCTGGGGCCCGTCGGACGTGGTGAGGAGCGTCTCGAGGACGACGTGCTCCCACAGGCGCCCCCGGTCTTCGGCGTGCAGCTCGCTCCAGCCGTTGGCCCAGGCGACGAAGCCCGTGTCGAACGCATAGGCCTTTGGCTGGTGCGTGATCTCCTGCGTCCCACCGCCATGGTAGGGGCGCAGCAGCGTGACGGCGTGGGTGATCTGCAACGCGTCGAGGTACGTGCCGACGGTGGGGCGCGAGAGACCCGCCTCGCGTGCGAGCGAGGTGAGCTCGACGAGACCGCTGCTGTTTCGCAGCAGGATCTCGAGCAGTCGGAGGAACGCGGAGCGCTTCTCGACGCGAAACAGCTCCTGCACGTCGCGCGCGTAGAACGAATCGGCCCATTCGCCGTAGAAATCCACGGGCGGGCGCTCGGCGAGCATCGGGTTGGGCAGGCCCCCGTGGAGCAGTCTGCGCTCGAGGTCGACGCCGAACGCGCCCAGCTCTTCTGCGAGGACGGGGACCAGGTGCACGCTGCGCTTGCGGCCCGTGAGGGTGTCGCGAAACTTGCTCGTTGCCGCGAGGGTCGATGACCCCGTGGCGATTACGCGCAGATCGGGCCGTGTGTCGGCCGCGATCTTCAGCAAACGGCTCGGATCGGGCAGCTGATGAACCTCGTCGAGGACGAGAAGCGGGGTTCGCACGCTGGTGAGGAATTGCTCGGGATCGGCCAGGCGGGTGACCACGCTGGGCAGGTCGCAATTGAGGATGGTGGCATCCGGCAGATCGGCGATGAGCGTGCTCTTGCCGACGCGGCGCACCCCCGTCAGCCAGGCGATGGGCGCTGCGCGATGGGCTGCGCGCAGGCGTTCATGCCAAATCGGACGCGGAATTTGGCGAGCGAGGTTCGTCATGCAGTCACATTTTACATCTGGTTCGACAGAATGCAAGATCGGGTTGCCGACGTGGGCACGGCCTCCTCGGTGTAGCATCCGGTCCCTATGAGCACCAAAGACTCCGTCTATAGCGATCTCGCCCGGCGCCTGCGGCGCACGGACCTCCTCCTGCTGCGCGCCGTACGCCGCCAGCGCGCCCGCCCGGCGATGCGCGCCAAGGGCCAGTTCTGGGGCTCCGTGATCACGGACGACGAGGTCGACGCGCTGCTGCGTTCCCACGGGGAGATCGACTACGTCGTCGAAGCCGACGGGCTCGATGACTCGATCAACACGTCCGCGTCGTATCGCGACGCGCCCGGCGGCCGGTTCACCCAGCTGCGCAAGGCGTTCGACCTCGACGGCGACGACATGGACCTCGTCCTGTTGGCGATCGCTCCTGAGATCAGCGCCGGCTACGGCAAGATCTTCGCGTACCTGAACGACAACCTGAACCAGGCGTACCTGACGGTCGATCTGGTCACCCGCGTGCTGCGCACCGAGCGCCGGCAGCGGTTGCAGCTGCAGGGTCGCCTGTTGCCCGGGTCGACGATCATCCAGAACCGCCTGCTCATGTTGCACCCGAACGAGGGCACTGAGACGCACACGGCGCGCCGCGTGCACCCGGCCCCGCGCCTGCTGCGCTGGCTGCTGCAGGGCGACGAGATCGCGCTCGCCGCGGGCGCGTTCAAGATGGACACGATCCGCCAGCCGTTCATCCCCCAGGTGGCGATCGGGCGCTTGGAGCAGGTGAAGGGCGCCTTGAACTCGCCGATCACGGTGGCCGTCGTCGGCAGCACGCAGGGTATGCGCGACGGCGTCGCGATGGCTGTGGCGCGCGCCGCGGGTCGTCCGCTCGTGCGCATCGACGTGGAGCGCGCGAAGCCGTACCTCGACCAGCCGTGGGACCTGATCCGCGACCTTCGCCTGGACGGCGCGGTCCCGTACATCATCAACGTGCCGGACACCTCCGAAGAGCCCGCGCTGCGCGCCCAGGTCATCAACCTCGGCTCGGCGATGGCCGGTCTGCCGTTCCCGATCGTGGTCGGTGGCGCGGATCGCCGCGCGATCGCGATGATGCTCGGCCCCGATCGCCCGAACATCACCGTTCCGGTCGGCCGCACCACCACGCTCGAGCGCACCAACGCGTGGGCGGAGGCGCTCGAAAGGCGCTCGTGGGACCCCGTCAAAGCCGCCGACGTCGCCGAGCGGTTCTACAGCATCGGCGGCACCACGATCGAGCGCGTGCTCGACCGCGCGGGCGCCGAGACGGGCAACGCCGAGCCCGATCTGGACACGATCTGGGCCGCCTGTCGCGAAGCTGCGCGACCAGAATTCAGCGGCCTGGCACAGCACATCGTGCCGAAGTACCGGTGGGACGATCTGATCGTGACCGACAAGGTCATGAGCCAGCTCAAGCACTTGGAGAACTACCTCGCCCAGCAAGAGACGGTCATGCACCGGTGGGGCGGCGCGGCCGTCCGCCCGCGCGGCTACGGCATCAAGGCCCTGTTCTCCGGCGCGCCCGGCACCGGAAAGACGATGTGCGCGGAGGTAATCGCGGGTGCCCTCGGGCTCGATCTCTTCAAAGTCGACCTCTCGAGCGTCATCTCGCGGTGGGTCGGTGAGACCGAAAAGAACCTGCGCGAGATCTTCGACGCGGCCGAAGGTGGCTCGTCGATCATCCTGTTCGACGAAGGTGACGCGCTGTTCGGCTCGCGCGGCGAAGTGAAGCAGGCTCAGGATCGGTTCGCGAACCAGGAGGTCAGCTTCCTGCTCCAGCGGCTCGAAGTGTTTGAAGGCTGCTGCATCATCACCACGAACTTGCAGGAGAACATCGACGAGGCCTTCCTCCGCCGGTTTGGCTCCGTCGTCGAGTTCCCAATTCCGACGCCGCCCGAGCGCGAGAAGTTGTGGCAGCGCGCGTTTCCGACGCACGCCCCGCGCGGCGCGGACCTCGACATCTCCTACCTCGCGAAGCAGTTCACGCTCACGGGTGGCCCGATCATCAACGCCGCGATCAACGCCTGTATCGTCGCCGCCTCGCAGAATTCGCCGGTGTGCATGGTGCACGCGATCGAAGCGGTCGCGCGCGAATTGTACAAGATGGGAAAGCAGGTCAATCGCGTGCACTTCGGCCAGTACTACGAGTCGATCGAGCATCTGTTCTAGGGGTCGGGGGGCTCCTGGTTCGCGCTGTACTTCGCGGCGGTACACATTCGGACCTGTACTCGCACGTAGTACAGATGACCGAGGCTACTGTTCCTTCGTGGCCGCCACACGGCGGTCGAGGAGGTCGGATGCGTTCGTTGGTACTGCTGTCCTTTCTGGCGATGGGTTGTTCGGGTTCGCAAGAGAAGACCCTGACGGGTGTGGCCCCCCAGGGCGCGACGGATATCTACGCGATCGACACCCAGGGCCGGACCGCGCACGCGGACGCGGCGACGGGCGACTTCAAGGTGACGATGGAGCCCGGCGCTCCGATGGTCCTGTTCGTCGCGATGGCCGACGGCTCGATCGCCCCGCTCACGTTCGATTCCAACTCGGCCGGCACGCGCCAGAGCCGCATCCCGGACTTCACCGGCACCGTGGCGCTCGGCCAGGTGTCGATCGTCGACCTCACCGCGCAGCGCGACGGCCAGGGCACCGTGGAAGCCGAGTCCGAGTCCAACCCGCTCGACTCGGTCGACAGCGACGAAGACGGCGAGTCCGATCTCTCCGATGCGGATGACGACGGCGACGGCGAAGGCGACGACGTCGACGCGGACGACGACGGCAACGGCCAGGACGACTCCGCCGAAGACATGGACAGCGACGACGACGGCTCGCCCGACGAAGCCGACAGCGACGACGACGACGACGGCACGGAAGATGCCGAAGACGCGGACGACGACGGCGACGGTACGCCCGACGCGGAAGAGAGCGATGGCAGCGGCGACGGCAGCGGCGAAGACACGGACAGTGGCAGCGGCGGCGGCGGCGACGACACCGACGCCCCGTAGGTACGAGAAGCTCGCACGGTTCCACAGGGCCGCGCGCTCACGTTGACCTCCGCCCGCGCATGAACGATGCTGCGGGGCAACGAGGAAAGACGTTGAGCGACGCGGCCCTCCTGCATCTGGAAAACGTGGTCAAGCGGTTCGGCACCTCCACTGCGGTGGACGGGGTCAACTTCACCGTTCGGTCGGGTGAGTTCCTCACCCTGCTCGGGCCGAGCGGGTGCGGAAAGACCACGATCCTGCGCATGATCGCGGGCTTCGAGACGCCTACCTCGGGTCGGATCCTGCTCGACGGCCAGGACATCGCGCCGCTGCCGCCGTGGAATCGCCCGGTAAACACGGTGTTCCAGCAGTACGCGCTGTTCCCGCACCTCACCGTCGGTGAGAACGTCGCGTTCGGGCTGCGCCGAAAGGGCGCCCAGACCGGCGAGATCGGGCCGCGCGTGGCCGAGGCGCTCGAGTCGGTGCGGCTCGGACAATTCGCCGATCGGATGCCGAGCCAGCTGTCGGGCGGGCAGCAGCAGCGGGTCGCGCTCGCGCGCGCGCTCGTGTGCAAGCCGCGGCTGCTGTTGCTCGACGAGCCGCTGTCGGCCCTCGATCACGCCTTGCGCGTGGCGATGCGCGAGGAGCTGCGCGAATTGCAGCAGAAGGCGGGCATCGCGTTCGTGTTCGTCACCCACGATCAGGGCGAGGCGCTCGCGATGAGCGACCGCATCGCGGTGATCGGCCACGGGCGCGTGCACCAGCTCGCGACGCCAGCAGACGTCTACGAGCGGCCTGCGAACCGGTACGTGGCGTCGTTCCTCGGTGCGGCGAACGTGCTGCGCGCCAAGCTGATCGCGATCGACGACGCCGGCGCAGACGTGCAGATCGAAGGTGGCCCGGCGGCTCGGATCCCGGTCGGCGAATACCGGCCCCCGGTCGGGACGGACGTGGATCTCGTGTTGCGGCCTGACTTCGTCGCGATGTGCGCGGGACCGTCGGCCAACCACGTGTCGTGGAAGGTCCGCATCACCGATCGGCAGTACCACGGCCAGTTCACCCAATGGCGCGCGGAGGGGCTCGGCAAGGGGATCATCGAGGCGACCGCGACGCGTTCGCAGGTGGGCTCCGAGGTGGATCCGAAGCCGGGGACCGAGGCCTGGGTGGTGTTCCCCGCGACGTCGCTCGCGATGTTGCCGGTGGAGGGGACGTGACCGGCGGACTCAAGATCCGCCGCATCCACCTGCGCGGGTTCCAGCAGTTCCAGGACACCGTCCTCGACTTCACGAACCCCGAGACCGGTGAAGTCGCGGATCGCGTTTGCTTCATCGGGCGTAACGGAACGGGTAAGACGACGATCTTGCGGGCCCTCGACGGGCTCCTGCAGTCGCTCCCTAAGCCTTCGCACGTTGGTACCGAGGCGTCCTATGTCATCGAATATGGCCAGCGGCGTCTTGTCCAGGTGACGACCTCCCAGGGGAAACGGCGCTCCGAATGGCGTGACGTCACGGGTGACGTTGCACTGGAGGAACGCGTCCTTCGTAACGAATCGAACCAATCGACCATGGTTGACTTGGGTGGTCCCTTGCGCTGCGACCTGATCGTCGTGCAGCGAGTCGATGTGCTGGTGAATCAGGGGCCAAACCTGGATGGCGTGCCGGAGACGTCCCTCAGCGCCGCGCTCGGCTTGATGCGCGACTTTCCGATTCGACACGAGGTGTCCGACGCCGCCGTGACCGAGATGTGGCGGTTGCTCGTCTACCTCGTGAAGCGTCGAGAGAGCGAACGTCAGGCTTACGAGGTCCTTCCCGAGAACATCAACAAGACGAAGGCGAACCTCATCACCGAGTTCGACGCGGTGAACCGTCCCGTGCTCGAGGGCCTGGCGAGCCTGTGGAACCGCATACTGGAGCCGGCCGGGCTTGAGTTCGACGTCGCCGGGGCCTCGATCCCGATTCAGCTCAACGAGAACCTGAAGGCGTACATCCGCCACAAGGCGAGCGGCGACGTCATCGCGTATTCCGCGTTGAGCACGGGCATTCGGAACTTCATGTTTCGGACCGGCCACCTGTACCTGCTGTATTTCAACCGCGTCGTGGAGCGCGGCTTCGTGCTGATCGACGAGCCCGAGGACAGCCTGTTTCCCGACTTCCTGTTCGAGCTGACCGCGGTGTGGGAGGAGATCCTCAAGGGTTCGAGCACCCAGCTGTTCGTCGCCACGCACAGCCCGATCGTCGCAGCCCAGTTTGAGCCCTGGCAGCGCATCGTCCTTGAGTGGGACGGCCACGGCCATGTGACCGCGAAGCACGGTCGGGCGCCCAAGGGCGACGATCCCAACGATGTTCTTCGGCAGGACTTCGACTTGCCCGAGCTGATGGGACCGGCCGGCGTGGACGCGTGGCGCCGTTACCTCGAGCTGCGCGACCAGGTGGACTCTGGAGGCGGCGACCGGCACACGAAGATCGAGCAGATGGCCGATCTCGCCCGGCGGTACGGCTTCGCCGGAGATGAGTCATGAGGTTCCTCGTCAAGGGCCCGCCGCCAGACGGGCTGAGGGCGTACCGCGCCGACGGCGACAACCGTACCCTTCGGGCGGCGCTGCTGGACGCTCAGCGTGGCTACTGCGCCTACACCGAGAAGCGCGTTGATGCGCTCGACACGTGCGCCGTCGAGCACTTCGATCCGCGCAAGAAGGGCGATGACGACTGGTTCAACTGGTACGCGACTCTGCAGAGCGCGAACCAACGTAAGCGCCGGCACGATCGGGCACTCGCGAACGCCCCGTTCTTCGAATCCAGGTTCTTCCAAAAGGTGGAAGGCGCAGCGCGGATTCGGTACGTGCGGGGTCGCGGGCTCTACAAGGCGGTCGATCCTGCGGACGTGGAGGCGCGCGAACTCATCGAGTACCTCGGTCTCAACGACCCCACGCTGCACGACGTTCGCCGCCGTCACGTAAAGCGCGTGCGCGACACGCTCGCTCGTATCGCTCAGAGCGAGTGGATCGAGTGGTTTCGGGAGCATCCGGAAGACCTGTCGTTCATCACTGCCATCGAAGTGGAACTCGAGCTCCCGGGCCTGCTCGCGAAGGCGGCCGCATGACCCAGACCTCGCGCGGAGCCTGGCTCATGGCGCCTGCCGTCCTGCTCCTCGCGTCGATGCTGATTCTGCCGTTGGGGCTGATGTTCATGGACAGCTTCGCGCCGCGCGGGCTGCACGGCGGCGTGGACTGGCCGGACGATCTCGTCGCGTACTTCCGCTCCGGCGACTTCCTGCAGAACTACGCGAGCGCGCTCACCACCACGTTCCTCGCCATCCTGTGGCGGTCGCTCAAGCTCGCGTTGCTCGCGACGGGCTTCTGCCTGCTGCTCGGCTACCCCGTCGCGTACACGCTCGCGATGCACCTTCCCGGGCGGCTGCGGAGCCTCGCGCTGCTCGGCATCGCGATCCCGCTGTGGACGAGCTTCGTCGTGCGCACGTTTGCGTGGGTGTGGCTGCTGCGCGGGGAGGGCGTGTTGAACAACCTCCTCGAGTGGATCGGGCTGATCGACCAGCCGCTCGCGTTGCTCTACAACGAAGGCGCCGTGCTGCTCGGGCTCGTGTACTACGAGCTCCCGTTCATGATCCTGCCCGTTTACGCGTCCGTCGAGCGGCTCGACAAGCGGCTGCTCGAGGCGGCGGCCGATCTCGGTGCCACACCGTGGACCGCGTTCTGGCGCGTCACCCTGCCGCTCACCCGGCCCGGCGTGCTCGCTGGCTGTGCGCTCGTGTTCGTGCCCGCCGCC
This sequence comes from Pseudomonadota bacterium, assembly GCA_947505245.1. GTDB lineage: Bacteria > Myxococcota_A > UBA796 > UBA796 > SYKL01. The sequence goes on from CANNIZ010000019.1 coordinate 61,915, forward strand.
GGGCAGTACGTCGTGTCGGACATGCTCGGCGGGTCGAAGGTCGCGCTCGTCGGCAACGTCGTGCAGAACCAGTTCTTCGGCGGCAAGAACCCGCCGTTCGGGTTCGCGCTCACGTTCCTGCTCACCGCGATGGTGCTGCTGCTCGTGGCGCTCGCTCCGAACGTGGTGAAGGAGAAGTGATGCAAGCCCCGCAGCGCCCGCGTTCGAAGTGGCAGCCAGCGCGCGCGGAGCCCGCCCGTGGCGGATCCGCGCAGCGCGCGCGACGCCGCGAAGTGCGGGCGGGCGCGAGGAGCGCCGTTGTCCTCGACATTCTCGGGCCTGCGGCCCTGCGAATGCCGTGGGGCTACCGGCTCGCTACGCGAGCGAAGTCCCCGGCGCAGCCGGTGAAGACGTGACCGGCGTATCCGAGACGCCGAAGCACCTGTTCCGCGCGTACACCGTGGCGTTGTACCTGTTCCTTTACCTGCCCGTGTTCGTGTTGATCATCTTCTCGTTCAACAACGCGACGCACACCGCGCAGTTCGAGGGCCTGACGACGAAGTGGTACGAGGCTGCCTGGGCGGACGAGGCGGCCTGGCGCGCCGCGAAGATGAGCCTGAAGCTGTCGGTGTCGACGGTGCTCACGTCGGTGACGTTCGGCACGTTGGCCGCGGTGGGGCTGCGGTACTCGAGCGCCAAACTTCAGCGCGTCGTGTGGCCGCTGCTGCTGCTGCCGATCGTGTTGCCCGAGATCGCGATGGCCGTCGCGTTCCTCAAGCTCTACGGCGCGCTGCACATCGAGCTGGGCTTCTTGACCGTTTGGCTGTCGCACGTCGCGTTCAGCGTCAGCTACGTGGTCGTCGTCGTGCAGGCGCGGCTGTCGGGAATGGACCACTCGCTCGAAGAGGCCGCCGCCGACCTCGGCGCGCCGCCTGTCACCACGTTCTTCACCATCACGCTGCCCCAGCTTCTGCCCGCGGTGGCATCCGCGGCCATGCTCGTGTTCGCCTTGTCGATCGACGACTACGTGATCACGAGCTTCGTCGCGGGGGTCGGCAACACGACCGTTCCGGTGTACGTGTACGGCCTGTTCCGAAAGAAGATCACGCCCGAGATCCACGCCATCAGCACGCTGTTGCTCTCGGTCACCACGCCCCTCATCATCGGGTCGTGGGTGCTTGAGAACCGCGACAGCAAATAGGAGTCCCCCATGACGTTGTTGGCATTCTTGTTCGCGTGTACCGGCGGTGGCTCCGCGACGACCGAGCCGCCCGCCGCGGCTCCGAAGGAGCTCCACGTCTACATCTGGACGAACTACCACTCGGAAGACGTCGTGAAGCGCTTCGAAGAGAAGTGCGCCTGCAAGGTGATCCTCGACACGTATGACAACAACGAGGTCATCGAGCAGAAGCTCCAGGCCGGCGGTGTGGCGTACGACATCGTGGTGCCGAGCGACTACATGGTGCTGTCGCTCTCCGAGCAGGGCCTGTTGACCGAGCTGGACGAGGCCAAGCTGCCCGGACTGCCGCATCTGGATCCGAAGCTCGACTGGCAGAAGACGTCTGGTGCAAAGCGCACGGGCGTCCCGTACCTGTGGGGCACGGCGGGCCTCGCGTATGACACGACGCAGGTGACAGGCGTGGTGGATTCGTGGTCGGTGGTGTTCGACCCCAAGAACAAGAACCGCGTCGTGCTGCTCGACGACATGCGCGAGGTGTTCGCGATCGCGCTGAAGTCGGCCGGCAAGTCGGTGAACGACGCGGACGAAGCCGATCTCGCCGCTGCGTTGACCAAGCTCAAGGCGCAGAAGCCGCTCGTGCTCGCGTACGACTCGTCGGACTTCGCTGGCAAGCTGCAGGGCGGCGACGCGTGGGTGGCGCACGGCTACTCCGGCGAGCTCGCTTCGGCCGCGCGCGAATCGGGTGGAAAGCTCAAGTACATCGTCCCGAAAGAGGGCGCGACGCTCGCGGTCGACAACCTCGCGATCCCCAAGTCCGCGAAGGAACCCGAGCTCGCGTACCAGTTCATCGAGTTCATGCTCGACCCGGACAACGCGGCCGAGACGACGAACGCGACGGGCTACGCGACCGCGAACAAGGACGCGCTGCCGAAGATCAAGCCCGAGCTCGCGAACGACCCGGCGGTGTTCCCGCCGCCCGAGGTGCTCGCGAACTGCGAGATGATCAAGGACCTCGGCGAGGCGACGCCCAAGCTCGACGCGATGTGGACCGAGCTGAAGGCGTTCTAGGCGCGCGTCGAACGTCCGCCGACGCGATAAGATTCATGCATTGTAGGAGACCCCATGTCGAACCCCGAAGACGAATACTTCGCGCGCATTGACCGCGAGAACAAAGAGAAGCTGAAGGCCGCGCTCGGCAAGGACTTGATCAAAGGCGAGCTCGAGGAGCGCAAGAAGCTGCATTGGAACAAGTGCGGCAAGTGTGGTGCAGACATGCACGCCAAGCCGTTCCGCGGCGTCGAGATCGAGCTGTGTGAGCACTGCGGTGCCGTGTTGCTCGATTCGGGTGAGCTCGAAAAGCTCGCGGGCACCGACAAGAGCGGCATCTTCTCGTCGATGCGCGGGCTGTTCGGCGGCGGTTAGGCCGCTAAGAACCGCACTGTCCGCGCCAGCGGAGCCAGTGGTCCGCGAGCACGATCGCGGCCATGGCTTCGACGACCGGCACGGCGCGCGGCAGCACGCAGGGATCGTGGCGTCCGCGGGGCGTGAGCACCGCGGCGTTTCCTTGATCGTCGACGGTGTCTTGCGGGCGGAACACGGTGGCGACCGGCTTGAACGCGCACCGGAACGTGATCGGCATGCCGTTGCTGATCCCGCCCTGGATGCCGCCTGAGCGGTTCGTACGCGTGCGGACGCCGCCCTGGCCGTCGGGCTCGAAAAGGTCGTTGTGGGCGAGCCCGTTCAGGCGCGCGCCCGCGAACCCGTCGCCCGACTCGAAGCCTTTGCATGCCGGGATCGACAACATCGCCTTGCCGAGATCCGCTTCGAGCTTGTCGAACACGGGGTCGCCGAGGCCGGCGGGTACGCCGCGAACGACGCAGCGGATGGTGCCGCCGACCGTGTCGCCCGCAGCGCGCGCGGCGCGGATTCGCTCGGCCATCGCGAGGGAGGCGACGGGATCGGGGCAGCGGACCTCGCTCGCGTCCACGGCTTCCTGCGCGACGGTGGCGTCGTCGACCGTCGCGTCGATGTCGGCCACCGAGTCGACCCACGCGACGATCTGCACGGGGCCGAGCGACGTGAGCACCTGCGCGGCGATCGCCCCTGCCGCGACGCGCCCGGCGGTCTCACGCGCCGACGAGCGCCCGCCCCCCGCCCACGCGCGGTGGCCGTACCTGGCGTCGTACGTGAAGTCTGCGTGGGAGGGCCGGTACAGGTGGCGCCACGACTCGTACGCGGAGGGATCGGCGTCTTCGTTGCGCAACAGCAGGGCGATCGGCGAGCCGAGGGTCAGCCCCTCTGAGACGCCCGAGAGAACCTCGACGGTGTCGGACTCCTTGCGCATCGTGCCGAGCTTGCCTTTGCCGGGCGCGCGACGGTCGAGCGCCGCCTGGAGCGCCGCGACGTCGAGCGTGAGGCGCGGTGGACAGCCCTCGACGATCGCGCCGAGACCGCCTCCGTGGCTCTCTCCGAACGTGGTGACGCGGAACAGGACTCCAAACGCGCTGCCCAAGCGGCCTCCGTCTGGTACTGTAGCGCGGTGAAGGACGCCGTCATCGTCTCGCTGCTGTCGTTGACCCCGCGCAAGCGCGGGGCGCGCACCATGGGCTGGTTCGCGCGAACGAAGGCGTCGCGCATGATGGTGCGGCTGTTCATACGCACGTACGGCGTGGACGTGTCGGAGGCGGAGTTCCCGCTCGCGGCCTACCCCACGCTCGAGGCGCTGTTTACGCGCAAGCTCCGCGCCGGTGCGCGCCCGATCCATGATGCGCCGGCCGCGATCGTGTCCCCGGTGGACGGCATGGTGGCGTTCGTCGGCCGCACGACGGGCGGCCTCGTCGAGGTCGCGCCGGGGCGGCCCACGACGATCGCGCACCTCCTCGATGAGCCGTTCGACGGTGAGCGCGACTGCGTCGTGATCTACCTGTCGCCGAAGGACTACCACCGCGTCCACGTCCCGCGCGAAGGCGCCGTCGTGCGGTGGCGCTACGTGCCGGGCACGTTGTGGCCGGTGTTCCCGGCGGCCGTCCGGCGCGTGAAGAAGCTGTTCGAAAAGAACGAGCGCGTCGCGGTGCGGTTCGACACCGATCACGGGCCGCTGGACGTGGTGCTCGTCGGAGCGTTCGGCGTGGGCCGCATCACGCTGTCGTTCTGCGATCTGGTCACGAACAGCGGCGGAAAGGCCATTGTCGGCGAGCCGCACCCGCGGCCGGAGCTCGCGCGCGGGGACGAGCTCGGCGTGTTCCACCTCGGCTCCACCGTGGTGCTCGTCGCGCCGCCGGGGCGTTGGCGGTTCACGGTGGCCAAGGGCGACCGCGTGCGGGTGGGCGTGCCCCTCGGCGAGGCGACGCCGCTGTTGACCTCGGTCGGCTGACGCCTCCGAATTTGCGGATTGCTCGCCGAGTCGGCGTACAAGGCGGAATGCGGGACGTTGTTCGGCACGTGTGAACCCTTTTCACCCCGCCGCGGCTCTCTCGCTTGCGTCCGCAAAGGCGGTCCGGGAGGTCCAGTGGGAAAGGTCGTGGAAAGGCAGCGCTTGCAGGCGACGCCATGAAGGTGGTCGTCGGCCTCGCGCTCGGTGCGCTGTTCGGGTACGGCTACCACCGTGTCGTCGGATGTTCGTCGGGTTCGTGCCCGATCACCGCAAACCCGTGGACGTCGACGGCCTACGGCGCCATCTTGGGGTTGCTCATCACCTACCAGTGACCTGCACGCACTTAGTCCAGACGAGAGTACTTGTGCTTCTTCGCCCACTCGACGGCGATGGCGCCGAGGTACAGGCCGGTGTCGAACGCGCGCCCCTGGCCGAGCTCTTCGGCGTGGCGCGGGTGAAGCGCGCGGCCGTCGTTCGGGAACTTCGTGGGCCACGGGTCGAGCGTGAGCCGGCGCACGCCTTCGTCGGCGTTGTAGATGATGTCGCACTCGTATTTCACGTTGTCGACGCGGATCTCGAGCCGCTCGCGCGCGACGCGGATCACGTCGATGCGTCGCTGATCGTTGTCCTTGTCCTTGATGCCGAATTCCTTGACCTTTGCGGGGTCGCCCTTGAACGACCGCGTCGGGATGAACCGACCCCCGAACAGGTCAGCGAACTTGTTCAGCGTCGCGATCGCCTTGGTCATGGCGCCGCCGATCGCCGTGTCGACGACGAGCTCGAGCTGGGAGCGGTCGGCCTGTTTGGACGCGGTTCGGGCCGCTTTGCGCGCTTTTACAGTTTCGGCCAGCTTCTTCGCGTCGTCTTCCCAGCCCATCGGAACCTCGGGTGCGGGGCGACAATACCGCAAGGCGCCGCGCGTGGGCGTCCCCAAACAATTACGTAGACGGGATGGACGTCCTCGACAGAGCTTCCGTGATGGACGCGCTCGCGGCGCGGGCGCGCACCCCGATGGGCGCGGCTGCGGTGCGCGCGCTGGACCTGTTGTCGGTGGCCGAGATTCGCGTGGCGTTCGACGCGGTCGACGAATTGCGCGCGTTGGAGGAGTTGGGCGGGCCGATTCCGGTGGGCGCGGTCTCCGACGTGCGCGAGACGGCGGTGCGCGCCCAGAAGGGCGCGGTGCTGGACGACCCGAGCCTGCGCGACGCGGGAAGGAGCCTCGCGGCGCTGCGGCAGCTGTCGAACCGGCTGCGCGAGGCGTCGGACGCGCCCGTTCTCGCGGCGCTCGGCGCGCGCATCGACGTCGACCCGCTCGTCGCGCTGGAGCTCGATCAGGCGTACGACGCGACCGGGCAGATCAGCGGGTCCGCGTACCCCGAGATCGGCGACCTTCGAACCACGATTCAGCGGCTGCACGAGTCGGTGCGGCGGACCGCCGAAGACATCGTGAAAGGCGACGCGTACGCGGACGTGCTGCAGGATCGGTACGTGACGATGCGCGACGACCGCTACGTGGTGCCGATCAAGGCGCACGCGAAGCGGTGGAACCTCGGCATCGTGCACGGGACGTCAGGCTCCGGCGCCACCGTTTACGTCGAGCCCACCGAGGTCGTCGAGCTCAACAACCGGCTGCGGCTGTCGGAGGCCGCGTATGAAGAGGCGTGCCATCGCGTGCGCACCGTACTCTCCGCGATGCTCGGGCGGGTGGCTCCCGAGGTGGTGCTCGCGGTCGAGGTGACGATCGAGATCGACCTCGCGTGCGCTCGCGAGGGCCTCGCGGAGTCGCTGAACGCGACGCGGCCGATCGTGCGCGAAGACGGCGTCGTCGATCTCAAGGACGCGCGGCACCCCGTGCTGCTGCTGCGCGGGATCCCCGTCGTCGGCAATCGCCTGCGCATCGACTCGGGGCGGCCCGCGCTGGTGCTGACCGGGCCGAACACGGGCGGAAAGACGGTCGCGTTGAAGACGATCGGCCTGTGCGCGCTGCTCGTGCGCTGGGGCTGCTTCGTCCCGGCCGCGGAAGGGTCGCGCGTGGACCGGTTTACCGACGTGCTCGCGGACATCGGTGACGCGCAGACCGTCCACGGCGACCTGTCGAGCTTCTCGGCGCAGCTCGTGGTGCTACACGGCATGCTCGATCGCGCAGCGATCGTGGGCTCCAACGCGCTTTGCCTGCTCGACGAGCCGTGCTCGGGGACGGACCCGTCGCAGGGCGGCGCGCTCGCCCGCGCGGTGCTCGAAGGCCTCGTGGACTGCGGCGCGCGCGTGGTCGCGACGACGCATCTGACGCAGATCAAGGGCCTCGCCGAGGCCGACGGTCGGTTCCGTCGCGCCGCGATGGAGTACGCCGACGGGCGGCCGACCTACCGCGTGATCGACGACGTCGCCGGCGAGTCCCACGCGCTCGACACCGCGCTGCGCATGGGCCTGTCGGCGCACCTCGTGGAGCGCGCGCGCAGCCTGCTGTCCGAGTCCGAGCGCGGGCTGAACGACGCGCTCGCGGCGCTCGATCGTGCGCGGACGGAGGCCGATGCTGAGGCCGCGGTGTCGCGCCGCACGGAGGCGGAATTACGAGCTCGAATCACCTCGCTCGACGCGCGCGACGCCGAGCTCGAGGCGCGAAAGCGCAGGCTCGATCAGGCCGAAGGCAGCGCGTTCGTGGAACGGTTGCGCCAGGCCGAGAAGGCGATCGCGGCGATCGTCGCTGACCTTCAGCGCGCGCCAGACAGCCGCAAGGCCGAGGCCGCGCGTCAGACCGTACAGGCGCTCGGCGCGCTGGTTCCCGACGCGGAGCTCCCCGAGGCGAGCGCCGAGTTCGTCGTGGGCGACACGGTGAAGGTGAAGAGCCTCGGCCAGGTCGGTGAGGTCGTCGAGGTCTCATCGGGCCACTGCCAGGTGCGCGTCCGCGGCGTCGTCGCGCGGGTCCGAAAGGGCGATCTCGAGCCCTCCAAACGGGTCGCGCGCACGGTCGCACTGCCGCCAAAGTTCGTCGCACCGAAGCGGAAGGAGGCCTCCCAGGCCCTTCGCGTCGAGGCGAACACGCTCGATCTGCGCGGGCACCGCGTGGAGGAGGCGATCGATCGGGTCGACCACTTCTTCAGCGAGGCGCGCGCGAAGGGCCACGACGTCGTGTTCCTGCTGCACGGCCACGGCACGGGCGCGCTCAAGGAGGCGCTGCGCAAGGACCTGCACGCGCACCCCGCGGTGCTGGATCTCGGTCCGGCGGACGCGGATCAGGGCGGGGATGCGTTCACGGCCGTGTCGCTGCGTTGACCTGCCGAGCTGGAGCGGTGATCGATATCGCCGACGTGAAGGACGCGAAGCCCTGGGAGGTCGTGAAGTCCGAGCTCGGCCGCCACCTCGCCCGGCGAGGCAGCGCCCGTCATCGCTGCCAGATCGCCCGACATGACCCGACATGCCCCTTGATCTGGCAGTCAAACCCGCTCCCGGCGTGCCAACTCCGGTCCCATGACCTCCTCATGCCCGCCGATCTGGCACTCCACCGTCGAAAAGCCGCCCGATCCACTGCCAAATCGGCGCTCATGTCCTGCCATGCCCCCCGATCTGGCAGTCCCGCCGCCCCAACTCGTTTGGTGATCGCGCAGGTAGACGGATCGCAGCCTCCGGTGGGTCGGCGCGGACCGGGCGCTACAGCAGTCCGGCCTTCTTTCGCATGCGCCAGAACGTGGTTCGGCTGACGCCGAGCATGGCAGCGGCCTTGTCGATGTCGCCTTCGGCCTCTTCGATGGCCTCGCGGACGCGGTCGGCGTCGGCGGACCGGGTGGCGATGGCGCGCGGTGCGGCCTCGGTGTGCGCCTCTCGGAATTCGGGTGGGAGCTCGTCGACGCTGATGATCGGGCTGCGGCCGACGGCGAACGCGTATTCGACGACATTGCGCAGCTCGCGCACGTTGCCGGGCCACGGGTGTTCGAGGAGCGCGCGCATGGCTTCGGGGGCGAGGCCGGTGACGAGGCGCGGGCCGCGGCGGTTGAAGTCGTCCACGAAGTGGCGCAGCAGGAGATCGACGTCGAGCGGCCGCTGGCGGAGCGGCGGCAGGAAGACGGGGACGACGCGCAGGCGGTACATCAGGTCCTCGCGGAACCGGCCGGCGCGCACCTCTTCGCGGAGGGAGCGGTGGGTGGCCGCGACGACGCGCGCGTCGGTGCGCTCGGGTTCCGTGCCGCCGACCGGCACGAACGTGTGCTCCTGCAGGACGCGGAGCAGCTTTGGCTGCAGCTCGAGCGGCAGCTCGGCGATCTCGTCGAGGAACAGGGTCCCGCCATTGGCCTGGGCGAAGATGCCCTTGCGCGACGCGACCGCGCCGGAGAACGCGCCTTTGACGTGCCCGAACAGCTCGCTCTCGAGCAGCGTCGGCGTGAAGGCCGCGCAGTTGACGGCGATGAAAGGTCCGTTCTTGCGCGTGCTCTCGTCGTGAATCGCGCGGGCGACGAGCTCCTTGCCGGTGCCGCTCTCGCCGCGGACGAGCACGGTAGCGTCGGTGGCGGCGACGTTTCGGATCAGCTCGATGGCGCGGAACATCGCCGGGTCGCGGGTGACGAGCCCGTGAAAGTCGGTGGCGTCGGCGCGCGTGAGGGCCGGCGCGACCCCGCCCGACCCGTCGAGCGCGAGGACGTGGAGGGCGCCACCATCCGGGAAGAATCGGCTGAACTGCCGCACGAACACGTACGACCCGTCGACCCGGTTCACCCGCGCGGTGGCCCCGAACGGGCGGGGCTCGTCGTCGTCGCACACCACGCCGTTGGGACACCCGTGGCCGAGGACGTCCACCGTGGGATGGCCGAAGATCCGCTCGGCCTCGGGTGACCAGTAGATCACGTCGCGCGCGGCGTCCGTGACCACGACCGCGGCGCCTGGCAGCAGCTCGGCGAGCCCGCGGAAGGTGGCGACCACCCCCTGGTTGCGAAGCCAGCCCTCGAGTTCCACGTTTCGTTTCATTTGTGAAACGTAACGGAACGAAACGAATCCGGCACGGTATTAATATGAGTTGGATGAAGCACGATAAGTGGTGTGTAAAATTGCGGCATGATGATTGCTGTACATCACGGTGTCACCCACCCTCGATCGGAGGTCTTCATGGTCAGCGACCGACTCGTCTCCCGCTCCACCCTCACCGGCGCCGGGTTCCGCGATCTTGCGCCCCACCTCGCCGCCGAGCACCTCGGCGAGCTGCGGGTGATCGACGTCCGCGAGCCGGGCGAGTTCACGGGTCCCCTCGGCCGCGTGCCTGGCGCCGAGCTCGTCCCGCTCGGCACCCTGGAGGAGGCCGCGCGCACCTGGAACCGCGACCGGGCTGTGCTCGTCGTCTGCCGCAGCGGCGGTCGTTCGGGGCGCGCCGCGACGATCCTGCGCACGCTCGGGTTCCGGAACGTGTTCAACCTGACCGGCGGCATGCTCGCATGGGACGCCCACGGGCTGCCCCGCGACCGGGTCGCCGCGTGAACGGCCTGGCGTTCGTCCTGTCGGTTTTGATCGGCGTGTCGCTCGGCATGCTCGGCGGCGGAGGCTCCATCCTCACGACGCCGGTGCTCATGTACGCGCTCGGCGTCGAACCCAAGCAGGCGATCGCCACCTCGCTCCTCGTCGTCGCCGTGACGAGCCTCGTCGGCGTGGTCCGCCACGCGCTCGCCGGCAACGTCGTGTGGAAGATCGGGCTGCTGTTCGGCGCCGCCGGCATGGTCGGCGCCTACCTCGGCGGCTCGGTCGCCAACTACCTGCCGGACAACGTGCTGCTCGGCCTGTTCGCCGTGACGATGTTCGTCGTCGCGGGTGCGATGCTGCGGGGCCGCAAGGATCCCGGCGCGCGGGCTCCCGTCGAGCCCGTCATCTGGAAGGTGCTCCTCCAGGGCGCGCTGGTCGGCGCGTTCGCCGGCCTCGTGGGCGCCGGCGGGGGCTTCCTCGTGGTGCCCGCCCTCGTGTTGGCCGGTGGTCTCGCGATGCCGAAGGCGATCGGCACCTCGCTGCTCGTAATCACGCTCCAGAGCTTCGCTGGCTACGCCGGCCACGCGGCCCACGTGTCCATCGACTACGGACTCGCCGCGTTCGTGTCCGTCGCCGCCGTGGTGGGCGTTCTCGGCGGCAGCCTGCTCGCCGGCAAGGTCGCACCTGTGCACCTCCGCCGCGGCTTTGGCGTGTTCGTCCTGTTCATGGCGTGTTTCGTCCTGTACCAACAACTCTGATCCTGAGGCTCCCATGTTGTTCCGTCAGCTGTTCGAACCGGTTTCGTCGACGTTCACCTACCTGCTCGCCGACCCGATCACGCGCGAGGCCGTGCTTATCGACCCCGTCGTCGAGGAGGTCGACGCGTACGTGGGGCTGCTCACCGAACTCGGGCTGACGCTCGTGTACACGCTCGAAACCCACGTCCACGCGGATCACGTGACCGCCGGCGCGAAGCTGCGCGACCGGCTCGGCAGCCGCACCGTCGTCCACGCGGACGGTGGGGCCGCGTGCGCCGACTTCCCCGTGCACAACGGCGATCACGTGCGCTTCGGGGGGATCGACCTCGAGGTGCGCGAGACCCCGGGGCACACCAACGGGTGTGTGGCGTACGTGGCTGGCGACCGCGCGTTCACCGGCGATGCCCTGCTCATCGGAACCTGCGGACGAACCGACTTCCAGCAGGGCGACGCCAGCAGGCTGTACGACAGCATCCACACGCAGCTGTTCACGCTGCCGCCCGACACGCTCGTGTACCCCGGGCACGACTACAAGGGCCGCACGGTGTCCACGATCAAGGAGGAGATCGCCACGAACGCGCGCCTCGGCGGTGGGAAGACGCGTGAAGCGTTCGTCGCGCTCATGGGCGACCTCAAGCTCGCGCCGCCGAAGCAGCTCGCGCGCGCCGTGCCCGCAAACCAGCAGTGCGGCCGCGAAGGCGTGCCGACCGCGTGACGAGGCTGGCTAACGGACCTCGAACGGGTACGCGACGCGCCAGGGCTCGGGGACCTCGTGGAAGTCGTCTTCCGAGGCGCCGGACAGCAGGTGCTGCGTGTCGATCGTGTAGGTGCCGGGCTCGAGGTCTTTGGCCGTGAGCAGGTAGTCCATGCGGCTGTGCAGCGGGACCACGTCGAGAGGGATCTCCTTGGTGGGCACCCACAGATCGACGTCCGTGTTGATCTCGGCGACGGGGCCCGTCATCTTGGCCTGCTCGATGTACTCCATGCGGTGGAGCGACAGGCCGAGGCGCATGACCTTGTCCATCTTGAGCGGCGTGTGGAACAGCACGCTGAGCGTGTTTCCGTCGGTGCGGGCGGTGACGAAGCGCACGCCGCGGTAGCTCTGGAGGTCCTGGTTGCCGACGATGCGGACCTGCTCAGGTTCGAGGTGCACGTACGCGTCGATGCCCTTCGCGTAGAAGCCCGGATCTTCGGGCTTTGGCCAGAGCGCGAACTCGACCGCGGGCGCATCCGGAGTGCCAGGTTGTTCGGGCACTTTGATGGTCAGGTGATCCTGGACGAAGCCCTCGCGGCCCGCCTTGATCTTGTGTTCACCGGGCAGCCAGGGCAGCGAGAAGCGACCGGCCTTGTCCGTCAGGGGACGCTCGGATTGGCCTTCCATCACGACCGTAGCGCCTTCGACGGGGTTGCCCCACACATCGTAGACGTGCCCCTCCAGGCGCGACTCCTGTGAGCAACCTGCGAGGAGCCCGATGAGACCGACCCACACCGCGACCATGTGTCCCTCTGCGCGGCATCATAGTCCGGCGGCGGGCGGGCGCAATGACGATCGCGCTGCCCACCGCAGGAGGGTGGCTACTTCTGTGCGAGCGCGGCCGCGAGGAACGCGTCGAGCGTGATCTTTCCCGACGCGCGGCGGTGGCCGCCTTCGAACTTGACGAGGCCCGCCATCGCGCCCTCCGTCATCTCCTGGTACATCGCCGCGACGTCGGCGGGCATGCCGTAGCCGGCGAGCGCGGCGGCCATCGAAGCGACCGGCGCCTCGTAGGCGGCGATCGGCTTGCCGAGGAGCTTGGACAGCCCGGCCGCGACATCCGACGCGCTGTACGGCGTGCTGCCGAGCTCGACGACGCGCGGCTTGCCCGGCGCGGGGGGCCCTTCGAGCAGCAGCCCGGCGGCGACCTCACCGATGTCCTTGGTGGCGATCATCGCCATGCCGGCGTCCTTCGGCGCGAACGTCGGGAAGATGCCCTGGTCGAGCATGCCGAAGCTGCCCTGCAGGTTCTCCATGAAGTACGCGGCGCGCAAGAAGGAGGCGCCGGTGTTCGGGAGGTCGCGCAGCGCGTGTTCGATCGGGTAGAGCGCTGCGATCGGACCGGTGCCCGCGGGCTCCTGGGCTCCCACCGAGGACAACATGACCACGTGCGGGATCGCGGCGGCTGCGATGGCCTCGACGAGGGCGCGACCGGCCTTCGCCTGGTAGGCGCGCATGTTGCCCGTCGTCATGTTTGGCGGGAGCAGGACGTACGCGCCGTCGGCGCCCTTGAGGGCAGACGCGAACGCAGCGGCGTTCTCGACGTCGGCGACCGCGACGGTGGCGCCGCGCGCCTTCCACGGCTCGCCCTTGGCGGCGTCGCGCACGATCACACGCACGGAGTGGCCGTGGGCGAGGAGGGTGTCCGCGACGACGCGGCCGGTGTGTCCAGAGACGCCTGCAACTGCAAACAACGACATGGGAACTCCAGGATTGGTGCGGCAACATTGCGCACGGTTCCCGGTTCGACGAGCGCACCGGGTATCATGCATCTTATGAATCCCATGCATGACACCGCGTCGCTGATGGCCCTCGACGCCCTGCTCGAGACGCGAAGCGTGACGCTCGCGGCGAAGCGGATGGGTGTGAGCCAGTCGGCGATGAGCCACACGCTCGCGCGCCTTCGCGTGCGTTTCGATGATCTGCTGCTGGTGCGCTCGGGCCGCGGCCTCGTGCCGACGGCGCGCGCCGAGGTGATGGGTCGGCACCTGCGGGCCGCAGCCTCGGAGCTCGCCGCGGCCGTGTCGGTCGAGCCCGTGTTCGAGCCGCTCAACGCGCGGCGCGTGTTCCGCGTCGCAACCACCGATCTCGTCGAGATGCTGCTGCTGCCGCGCGTGCTCGCGATCCTGGAGCGGGAGGCGCCGGGCGTCGACCTGCACGTGCGCTCCCAGGCGGACGCCGAGCCAGCACTCCACAGCGGGGAGATCGACGTGTCGATCCAGCCGGTGCGCGACCAGCCGTCGGCCGGGCTCCGCGCGCGGGCCCTGTTCCACGAGAAGTTCGTGTGTGTGATGCGGCGAGGCCACCCGCTTTGCGACACCCGGCTCACCGCCGAGCGGTTCGCGGTCGCCCGTCACGTGCTCGTCGCGCCGCGCGGTAGGCCCGGAGGCGTCGTCGATGACGTGCTCGCCGCCCGCGGGTTGACCCGGCGCACCGTCGTGCTGGTCCCGAGCTTTCTCGCGGTGCCGCACCTGCTCGCCGAGACGGATCTTGTAGCGACCCTCGCTGAGCGCGTCGCGCGCGCGTTCGCGGACCGCCTGCCGCTGCACGTGGTCCCGCACCCGTTGAAGCTGCCCGGGTTCACGATCTCGACGATCTGGCACGAGCGCGCGGACGCGGATCCCGGCCACGTCTGGCTGCGTCAGACGCTCACGAGAGCCGCGACAGCGCTCCCCTGATCGGCGACAACGACAGCTGCCCGAGGTCGGCAAGATTCTCGACGAGCCGGTAGCCGATCTGCGCGAGGTCCTGCAGCCCGCGAAGCCGCTCGAGCATGAAGGCGACGTCGCGATCGTCGGGGTGCTTCTTCTGCGCTTCTTCGAGGACCTCGACCGCCTTCTTGAACCGCTCGACGGCGCGCCCGACGAGGCGAAGCTCGCGCTCGCGGACGATGCGGCGGATGATCGCCCAGAGGTCGGTCTCGGCGATGTAGCGCCGCTTGCGATCGGTGGAGAGGGGGTCGCGCGAGGCGAGGCCCCACTGCATGAGCTCCTGCAGCGACATGCTGACCATGCCCGCCGAAAGCTCGGTCTCTTCGGCGATCACGTCGGCCGACACGGGCTCGATCGACAGGTACAGCAGCGTCCAGATCCGCCCCATCGAGGCTTTGAAGCCCCAGAAGCTGATGATCTCGGCCATCGTGTCGGCCGACAGCCGAACCGCCATGCGCCGCGCGTCGCGGGAGTTTTCGTTCATGCAAGCACCGCAACGACCGCTTCGGGGGCGGCAGTGAGCGCGCGCGGAGCCCGCCCGTGGCGGATCAGCGCAGCGCGCGCGTCGATAGGAAGCTTGCGCGGTCGTGAGGAGCGCGCAGCGAGCAGAGCGAGCGTAGTCATGTCTTTCATCGCCGCTGAAACCTCGCGTACTTAGGGTAACGCACGGAATTCGGACTATCAATGTTTTCAGAAACGATTGAAATCTCAAGTCGGGAGGTTAGGGTTTGCAGCAAGACAGGAGCACCCATGGACGGAACGGTCGGTCTGCTTTCCGACCCGCTTGGCGGGACGGGTCGCCGTGCGCGCCCGGCCGGGGTGGTCGCTGGCTCGCCGCTCACGCGAATCGCAGGCCCGGCAGACGCGTTGGCGTGGGTCGCGGACGATCTGCTCGTCGCGGAGACCACGCTCCGGGAGCTGATCCATTCGGACGTCGCAGCTGTGCCCCAGGTGGCAGGCTGGCTCGCGGACGCGGGCGGCAAGCGGTTGCGTCCAGCGCTCGCCGCGTTGGGCGCGCGCGCCGTCGGCTACGATCGGCCGTACACGCGCCTGATCTGCGCAGGTGAGCTGATTCACCTCGGGTCGCTGCTGCACGACGACGTGGTGGATGACGGCGCGATGCGGCGGGGTCGACCGGCCGCGCACGTCGTACACGGGAACGCGGTCACCGTGTTGACGGGAGATTTCTGCCTCGCGCGCGCCGTGCTGCTCGCAGCCGAAGAGGGGGGGCACACCTGTGTGACCGAGCTCGCGCGCGCCGTCACGGAGATGGCCGAAGGCGAGGTGCTGCAGCTGCGGCACGCAGGCGACCTTTCGACCGATCGCGAAGCGTACTTCGAGGTGATCGACCGCAAGTCGGCCGCGCTGATCGCGTGGTGCTGCGCTTCGGGCGCGTGGGCCGCCGGCAAGCCCGAGCTCGCCGCGGCGCTCGAGCGGTTCGGGCGCGGGGTGGGCGTCGCGTTCCAGATCACCGACGACGTGCTCGATTACGCGTCCGGGACTGGAAAGTCGCCCGGCGCCGACCTCCGTCAGCGCAAGGTCACGCTGCCGCTCATCTTCGCGATGGAGGCCGATCCGGGCCTGCGCGACGTGCTCGCTCTGGGCGACCCCGATGCGTCCGCGGTGCCTGGGTTGCTGGAGCGGGTGCGCGCGACGGGCGCGCTCGACCGCGCTCAGCAAGAGGCCCAGGAGCGCGTGGAGGATGCGCTCGCGGCCCTCGGCGACCTCCCCGCGGGCACCGGCCGCGACGCGCTCGGCGCGTTGGGACGGTACCTCGTCGAGCGATCTATATGACCCGAATGAAGCTCGTCGTCGGCGTCTCCGGCGCGTCCGGGCACGTGTACGCTCAGCGCCTGCTGATGTGGCTCGCCGACCAGGGCCGCGCCGCCGGCGTCGAGACGCACCTCGTGTTCAGCAAGTACGGACGCCTCGTGTGGGACCACGAGATCGGCACCGACCCGAAGTCGTTCGACTTCCCGCTGTACAGCGCGGGCGACATGACGGCACCGTTCGCGTCGGGCTCCGCGCGGTTCGACGCGTGCGTGATCGTCCCGTGCTCAGCCGGTCAGCTCGGGCGCATCGCGCATGGCGTATCGACCGACCTCGTCGGGCGCGCGGCCGACGTGATGCTCAAGGAGCGCAAGCGGCTGGTGCTCGTGCTGCGCGAGTCGCCGTACTCGCTTGTGCACCTGCGCAACATGACCGCCGTGACCGAAGCGGGCGGCATCGTGATGCCCGCGTCCCCGTCGTTTTACAGTAAGCCCGCGACGACGGAGGCGGTCGTGGATACCGTCACGGCGCGGATCCTCGATTTGATCGGACTCGACAACGACCAGATGGCGCGTTGGAAGGGGATGCCATGAACACGGAAATGACGACATTCTCCCACGTCGCGCGCGACGCGCTCGCCGCCGCCGACCTCGGCGACCTGCGCGACAAGGTGCTGCTCGGCCAGCGCTTGTCGTTCGAGGACGGGATGCGGCTGTTCGAGTGCCGCGACATCGCGGCGGTCGGCGCGCTCGCGAACCACGTCCGCGAGCGGCTGCACGGCGACCTCACGTACTTCAACCGCAACCTGCATGTGAACGCGACGAACGTCTGCGAGGCGAACTGCATCTTCTGCAGCTTCGCGCGCTTGAAGACGGGCGACAAAGACGCGTACACCATGACGATCGATCAGGCGGTCGGCCGCGTGCGCGCGCTCAAGGACGAGCTCGTCACCGAAGTTCACATCGTGAACGGGCTCAACCCCGACGTGCCGTTCAGCTACTACACGGACCTGCTGCGGGCGATCAAGGAAGAGCGTCCGGACATCCACATCAAGGGCTTCACCGCGGTCGAGATCGCGTACTATGCCGAGAAGTACGACATGACCGTGCGCGGCGTGTTGGAGGCGTTGGTGGAAGCGGGCCTCGGCTCCCTGCCCGGTGGCGGCGCGGAGATCTTCGCGACGCGCGCCCGCAAGAAGCTTTGCGCCGACAAGGTCGACGCGGACGGCTGGCTCGGCGTGCACCGCATCGCGCACCAGATGGGGCTGCGAAGCAACTGCACGATGTTGTTCGGCCACATCGAGAAGACCGAGGAGCGCGTCGATCACCTGCTCCGCCTGCGCGGACTGCAGGACGAGACGCGCGGCTTCCAGACGTTCATCCCGCTCGCGTTCCACAACGAGAACAACCGCCTGCAGCGCCTTCCCGGCCCCACCGGCCACGACAGCCTGCGCACCCTCGCGGTCGCGCGGCTCATGCTCGACAACATTCCGCACATCAAGGCGTACTGGCCGATGCTCGGCGTGAAGCTCGCGCAGATCTCGCTCTCGTTCGGCGTGAACGACCTCGACGGCACCGTCCGCGAGGAGCGCATCTACCACATGGCCGGCGCCAAGACGCCGCAGGAGCTGACCCGCGCGGATCTGGTCGAGCTCATCCGTCGCGCGGGCCGCATCCCGGTCGAGCGCGACACCCACTACAACGTCATTTGCGAGGCATGACCATGCGAAAGACCATCGCGAGCGTCGGCTACCTCAACGCGTGGCCGCTCACGTCCAAGATCGACCGGTCCCAGTTCCGGCTGATCGCCGACCACCCGTCCGCGGTCGCCCGCATGCTGGAAGACGGCGTCGTCGATCTCGCGCTGGTGCCTGTGGCGTCTGTGCTCGGCGGAAAGGACCTCCGCGTGTTGCCCGGCTACGCGATCGGCGCGGACGGTCCCGTCCACAGCGTGCTCGTCGTCGCCGAGACGCCGATGGAGCAGTGGACCGAGCTCGTGCTCGACGGCTCGTCGCGCACGTCCGCGATGCTCGCGAAGCTGCTCGTCGCGGGCCCGTGGAAGGCGCACCTGCGCGACGATCTCGTCGTGCGCGAGGTGGAAGCCGGCACTGGCGTTCACACCGCCCGTGGCACCGTCGCGAGCCTCGTGATCGGCGACGCCGCGCGCGATCTTCCGGAGCGGCTCTCGGTTCGCGTCGACCTCGCCGAGGCGTGGAAGGCGTGGACGGGGCTGCCGTTCGTGTTCGCCGTGTGGGCCGGTCGTCCGGACCTCGACATCGACGTGCGCGGGTCCGTGCGCGAGGCGGGGCGCCAGGGCGTGGACGCGATCGACGCCGATTACGTCGGTGAGGAGCATCGCTACCTCACCCAGAACCTGCGCTACACGTTCGACGACCGCGCGATGATGGGTCTGCGGCGGTTCGCCGCCCTCGCGCGCAAAGCGGGCCTCGCCAAGACCGACGAGATCAAGCTCTATGGCCCGCCGCTCAAGCTCGTGAAGCGCGCGACTGACCTCGACACGCTGCTCGACAAAGGCGCCAAAGGCGAGCGCCTGACGTTCGACGAGGGCGTGCGCCTGCAGAAGGAGGCGACGATCAGCGACCTCGGCGCCGCCGCGGACCTGCGCCGTCAGGACCTCCACCCCGGCGACGACGTCACGTACATCATCAGCCGCAACGTGAACTACACGAACGTGTGCGTGGTCGCGTGCAAGTTCTGCGCGTTCTATCGCCCGAAGAAACACGGCGAGGCGTACGTGCTCTCGCGCGACCAGATGGCCGCGAAGTTCGACGAGCTCGTCGCGTGCGGCGGGATCGAGGTGCTGCTCCAGGGCGGGCTGCACCCCGAGCTCAAGATCGAGTGGTACGAGGACCTGTTCAAGTGGATCAAGGCGGGTTGGCCGTTGGCGCTACACGCCCTGTCGCCCGAGGAGATCTACCACATCGGGACGGTGTCCAACCTCGACCTGCGCACGGTGATCGCGCGCCTGATCGCGGCCGGAATGGACAGCATCCCGGGCGGCGGCGCGGAGATCCTGGACGACGAGATCCGCAAGAAGATCGCCCCGTTGAAGTCGAGCACGGACGAGTGGCTCGAGTGCATGCGCCAGGCGCACAAGCTCGGCCTGCGCAGCAGCTCGACGATGATGATGGGCGTCGGCGAGACGGCTGAACATCGCGTGAAGCACCTGCTCCGCCTGCGCGATCTGCAGGACGAGACGGGCGGCTTCACCGCGTTCATCTGCTGGACGTTCGTTCCCGACAACACCTACGTGAAGCCGAGCGGCAACACGGCGGCCGACTACCTGCGCACGAACGCGGTGTCGCGCCTGTTCCTGGACAACATCAAGAACGTCCAGGCATCGTGGGTCACGCAGGGGCCTGGCGTCGCGCAGGCGGCGCTGCACATGGGCGCGAACGATTACGGCAGCGTGATGCTCGAAGAGAACGTCGTGAGCGCCGCGGGAAGCACGTTCGCGATGACGATCGACGAGGTGGAGCGTCACATCCGCGCGGCGGGCTTCGTGCCGGTCCGACGCAACATGCGCTACGACCACGTCGGCGGGGCGCTCACCGTCGGGCGGGTGAACGAGATCCGCCTCGCCTGACGAGCGGGTTGCGTGCCTTGAAAAATTGAAGCCGCCATCAATTTTTCAAGGTACACTCGCTGAAAGCTGAAAAGGTCAGCTCTGCTCGTGTCGATTCGGGACGCGCTCCGGCGCTCTCCGAGCTGTACGTCCGGAAGAAGATGTCGAACAGCCGGCGTCCGAACCGCTTCACGACCCAGTCGTCGAAGGCGTCTTCGGAGACGTCGGTCGCCCCCGATAGCACGACCCCCGGAGAGCCGCACCGCCGGCTACTCCGGAGCGGGGGAGTCCGCGGGCGGCGGCTCCTCCACGGGCGCGGGCGGAGACACCGGGACGGGCGGCGAGGTCGCTTCGATCGGGATGTAGATGGTGTTGCCCTCCACGGTCCATTCGGCAGGCACCTCGAGCACCGTCGGGCCGGGCCGGTCGAACCCGGATTCTCCCTGCTCGCGCAGCGACTCGATCGGCCCGTACGGGCCCTCGGGGACGTGGACGTTTCCCTGGGGATCCTCGTACGGCACCACCTGGTCGCTCGGGGGCTCGGTGGGCGCGGTGTTCAGCGTGTCCACGCGCTCTGGCCAGGCGGACGCGGGCTCCGGGTTCGCCGCTCGGGCCGCCGCTTCGGCACAATCCTCCTGGCACTGTCGCGAGAATATCTCGCATTCCCACGCCGCCCAGGACGGGTCACAGGCGCAATCGCAGTCCTGCGCGAGCGCGGCGGCGACGAGCAGAGCGAACATGCGCACCTCCCTTGTATCGAACACATCCACCGCGGCGCCCGCCGGGGAGCCGGGAGCCACGGTTCGCTGCGGGGCGCGCGCCGCCGCGCGGGGTTTGCCGGCGGCCGTCCTCCCGGTGTAGCGTCCGCGCCCGGAGGTGCCCCGTGGGCGTGGACTTCAAGTGGCTCGCCGTCGACCGTCAGGAGCGGATCTACGTCCTGTGGGCGGACAAGTGGGGCGCCCACCCCCACGGCACCTGCCTCGAGGACGCCACGCCCAAGCAGGAGGAGGCCCTGCGCGCGCTGCTCCGGCTCGACGCCCCCGCCGCGGAGCAGCCCGCGTACGCGTACGCGGCCCGGGACCGCGACGCGCCCACGGTGTTCGCCCGCGACGGCGGCCGCGGCACGCTCACGCTCGCGGACGTGCCGAAGCGCCTGCGCAAGTTCGTCGCCACGCGCCTCGCGGTCGACGACCCGCCCGCCACGCTCGACGTCGCGGGGATCGACGGCCTCACGTGGCCTGATGAGGCCCTCCGCGAGCAAGCGTGGGAGCGCGCGTCGGCGCAGATCTGCTCCGCGCGCCGGAGCAGATCTGCGCGCATCCTCGACGGTGACGAGGTCGCGGACGCGGCCACGGCGAAGCGCGCGCACGTGCAGCAGATCGCCGCCTACCTCGTGGCGGCCGCCGCGCTCGACAGCGAGCCCCAGCCCGACCTGTCGTCCGTGCTCGGGTCGCTCGCGGCGGCCCCGGTGTTCGCGGGGATCGACACGGCGGGCTGGCCCGCGGCGCTCGACGTGCCCGCGGACCCGGCGTGCCCGCAGTCCCCGCGTGCGCAGTCGGGCATGGAGGCGTACTTCGCGGTGAAGGTGCTGTGCGCGGCCGCGCCAGCGGAGGCGGAGGCGCTGCGCGCGGCCGTGGAGGGGCTCGTGGCCGCGCTCACGGCCGCCCTGGACGACCGGCCCCGGGGCTCGGACGCCGGCACGCCGCTCCGCGTGCTCGATTTCGGCGTGGCCACGAACGTCGTGCTCGTCGCGTTTCCGCCGCCGCCGCGCGCGACCTGGCTCGCCGTCGGTCGCGACGACCGCGTGTTCGTGTTCGTGACGGGCGCGAAGGGCGCGCGCCCAGCCGACGTGCTCGAGCGCGCCGACGAGGCCGCGCTCGCCGCGCTGCGCCGGGTTCTGTTCGACGACGCGGAGCGGCTCACCGGCCGGGCGAGCTACTACGAGCACCTGGGCGACGGCGCGCCCGGCGCCTACCTGCTCGCGGGCGGGAAGGGGAGCCTCGCGGGGGCGGACCTGCCCGCGCCGTGGGCCGAGCGCGCCCGCGTCCGCGCGGTGAGCCACGAGAGCCGGCAGCCCGGCGTGATCGACGTCGGCGCGAGCGTGACGCCGCCCGTCGTCCGGTAGCTACCGGTACATCCGGTCGATGCGCGCCTCCGGGTCGCGGTCGAACGCGCGCAGGAACAGCGCCTGGGCGGGGCGGGGCAGCACGCGGCCGCGGGTCGAACCTGGAGCCGCACACCCACCGTCGCGCCGAACCACCCTTCTGGCGCACGCACGCGGGCGCGGAGCTCGACCTCCTCGTGACGCGCGGTGCTGTGCGCGTCGGCTTCGAAGTGAAACGCACCACCGCCCCCAAGGTCACGCCCTCGATGCGCCACGCGCTCGCCGACGTCGAGCTCGCGCACCTGTGGGTGGTGCACGGCGGACACGAGAGCTATCCGCTCGCGCCATCGATCACGGGGGTCTCGCTGCTCGACCTCGCACCGATCCTCGAGGGGACGTAGGGGAGACGGGGCTTCGCAGCAGCTCGACCATGATGATGGGCGTCGGCGAGACCGCGGAGCACCGCGTGAAGCACCTGTTGCGCCTGCGCGACGTGCAGGACGAGACGGGCGGCTTCACCGCGTTCAACTGCTGGACGTTCGTGTCCGACAATACTTCCGTGAAGCCCGACGGCAACACCGCCGCCGACTACCTGCGCACGAACGCCGTTTCGCGCCTGTTCCCGGACAACATCAAGAACGTCCAGGCGTCCTGGGTCACGCAGGGCCCGGGCGTCGCGCAGGCGGCGCTGCACATGGGCGCCAACGACTACGGCAGCGTGATGCTCGAAGAGAACGTCGTGAGCGCGGCCGGTAGCACGTTCGCGATGACGATCGACGAGGTCGAACGCCACATCCGCGGGGCGGGCTTCGTGCCGGTGCGGCGCAACATGCGCTACGATCACGTCGGTGGGGCGCTCACGGTCGGTCGCGTGAACGAGATCCGCCTCGCCTTTGGGCTCCGTTGAATCCGATGGCGGAGCGGTCGCGAGATGCGATAGATTGCGCGTCTTGCGGAGCTCCTCAGGCGTCGTCGTTCAGCGGTCGTTGTCCTCGCCCTCGGTGTCGGTGGCCTCGCGGCCGCAGCCACCATCGACTACCCGCTCAACGCTTCGTCCGAGCTCGTCTATGATCCGCGCCTGGTCGTCGTTTCAGGTGGTGGAGCGCACCTGTTCCCTGTGGTGTCCGGCACGGGCCTCGACGGCGCGCTTTCGGTCACGATGGCCACGTTCAACCTCTCGACGCAGACTCAGTCGGCCACGCGCACGGTCGCCGATGGGAAGGCGTGGGGCGTGACGAGCGCGGTCGCGTCGGGCGCGACGGTGTTGCCGCTCCCTACCCTCGCCGGTGGCCTCGCGACCGGTGACGAGCTGCTCCTCGTAGACGCGCGCAACAAGTCGTCCACGGCGGTGAGCGTTGGCCTGTGGGAGACCGTGCGCGTCGTCTCCGTCGCCGGTACGAACGTCACGATCACGCCGACGGCTCGCGCGTATGACGGCGTCAATCACACCATCATCGCGCAGCGCGTCCCGAACTACACAGGCGTGACGCTCGCGACCTCGGCGACGGTCACGGCCGATCCCTTCAACGGCATCGTCGGCGGCATCGTCGCGTTCCGCACGGCGGGCGTCACGGTGGACGGCACCTCCGCCGTGAGCGCGAACGGGCTCGGCTACCGCGGCGGCGCGGGCGGCGTGGTCACGTACCCGGGCGGCGTGGCGGCCGGCGGTGGCGGCGCGTCGGGCGAGTGCCCCGCGGGTGCCGATGGCAACGGCGGCGGGCTCCGGCTCGGCGGCACCGGCAGCGGCGGCGGCGGCGAGGGGACGGCCTCGGCAACGGGCAGCCAGGGCGGAAACGGTGGGTTCTGTGCCGGAGGAGGTGGCGCGGACGGGCTCGACAACGCCGATGACGGCGGCGGCGGCGGCGGCGGCGGCGGGCACGCGGGCGGCGGCGGCGGCGCGGCGGGGGGCGACGGGTGCGGTGGGGCCGCGATCGCCGGGGGGCTCGGCGGGGCCGATGGCATCAACGCAGGCGGCGGAAGCGCAGCGACCTGCCCGGTAGCTCCGGGCGGGGCAGCTGGTTCTCCGGGCGGCGGAGCGGGTGGCTCCTGCTATGACGTCGTCAATGTCTCACCGGCCCCGGCCGGGACGGGCGTCGGCGTGGGCGGCGGCGGCGGCGACACCTGCGGCGCCGCCTATGGTGGCGGTGGCGGCGGCGGTGGCGCGCGCTACGCCGACAACACGCGGCTCACGCTCGGCGGCGGCGGCGCGGGCGGCGGCGCGTGGACGAACGGAAACACCGCGGCTGGCATGCTCCCGGGCGGCGCGGGCGGGAGCGGCGGTGGAACGATCGTCATCTTCGCGGCGCGCGCTCTCGGCAATGGATCCCTCAACAGCATCGGCGCGGCCGGTGGCCCCGGGAGGACGCAAGACACGAACGGCTCGGGTGGTGGCGGCGCCGGTGGCCTGATCCACACGGAATTCACGACAGGCTCGATCGCGGTCACCTCGGTCCTCGGTGGCGCGGGTCCTCTGGCGGGCTCGGCCGGCGGCGGCAGCGGCGGGGTCGGCCGCGTCGTCGCTTCGGCGCCTGCGAACACGTACCCGACGCAGGCGTTGGTGTGCGCCGCGGCCAACGCGGTGCCGTCGGGCCCGTTCATCTGGACCGGATTCCCGGTCGTCGAAGACGCGCAGGGCGGGACGATCACGTACACGCTCACGCCGAACGGCGGCTCGACGCCGCAGTACTGGAACGGCTCGGCGTGGGCGACGTCCTCGGGCATCGCGCAGTCCAACGACGCGGCCACGATCGCGGCGCACATCGCGACCACGGGCGCCACCTCCGAGCGGTGGTGCGCGTACCTGAAGGGCAACGGTGCCCAGGCCGTCGGCATCCTCGACGTCAAGGTCGCGTACGATCTGGACGCGGACAGCGACGGCGTCGGCGACACGCTCGACAACTGCAAGACCACGGCAAACCCAGGCCAGGCCGACCAGGACGTCGACGGCATCGGCGACGTGTGCGATACCGACCGGGACGGTGACGGGCACATCGCGTCGGCCAGCGGCGGCGACGACTGCAACGACCTCGTGAACACGACGTTCACGGGCGCGGTGGAGACCTACTACGACGGCGTGGACGCGAACTGCGACGGGAAGTCGGACTACGACCAGGACGGGGACGGCCACGACAAGACGGGGACGACGCCGGGGTCGGACGACTGCAACGACCTCGTGAACACGACGTTCACGGGCGCAGTGGACGCGTTCTACGATGGCGTGGACGCGAACTGCGACGGGAAGTCGGACTACGACCAGGACGGGGACGGCCACGACAAGACGGGGACGACGCCGGGGTCGGACGACTGCAACGACCTGCTGAACACGACGTACACGGGCGCAGTGGAGACCTACTACGACGGCGTGGACGCGAACTGCGACGGGAAGTCGGACTACGACCAGGACGGGGACGGCCACGACAAGACGGGGACGACGCCGGGGTCGGACG